>NC_012483.1:3439463-4127356 GCF_000022565.1 Acidobacterium capsulatum ATCC 51196 | reverse complement strand
TTGCCCGACATTAGGCGGGCAAGTCCCATGGAATCAGTGGTTTACGGAGGTATTAGTCTCGCAAATTTGAGGGGCAAAACGACAAAAGCAGGCCGGTGAGCCTGCTTCTTCCCATGTTTTAAGTGTATCGGAATGAGGGGAAATTACCGGCAAGAAGAATCGTTGCCACTGTTCAGTTGTCAGTTTTCAGTCACGGAATAAGCCAGTCGCGGCCTGGCCTTTCCCGGGTCCGAACGGACGGACCCCGGGGCACCCTCGGCTTGGTGATGAGGGAATGCTGGTCCCTCCGCTCACTTCGTTCGGTCCGGATGACAAGGGAAAGCTACCGCAAAGACGCGAAGGACGCCAGGAAAAGTCGTCGGGGGTGGCAGTGAGGGTGGTGGGAGAAACTCCGGGCGGTGTTTGGCGGCCGGGGTATCACCGGGATTCTTCGCTTCGCTCAGAATGACGCTCTTTCGGATTTGGAGAGATCCTCGGGGGCTGAAGCCCCTTCTTTTATGCGTACCTTGCGGCATGGCCAAAGCCATGCCCTGATACAAGGTGTTCCCGGGTTTCTCATTTGCTCGCCGAGACAGACGGCGGTTGGGTGCGCGGCAGGGCTAATCCACTCGCTGCCAGCGAAGCTGGGCGACGACGCGGTCGCGGCCGCTGTTGATGGAGGAGGTGCGGAGGGTGAGCTGGTTTTCGCAGAACTCGTAATAGCGATGCTGCGGCAGGCCGACCCAGTGCGGGAAGAGGCTGACCTCTACGTGGTGGATGATCATGCCGTCTTTCAGCTCAAAGCGGCCGGAGTAGGCGATGTAGTCGCGGGGCACGCCACGGCGGGCGAGGCGCGCGAGGCCGCCCTCTTCGGCGGCCGGAACCTCGGCCTTGAGACGGGCGCGGCGGAAGCGCCAGTTGCGGCGCGCCGGGCTCAGGTTGGCGCTCATGTAGCCTTGCGGGGTGTAAAGCAGATAGCCGGTCACGTCCTCGCCCCACGGCCGCTCGACGGTGCCGTCTTCGTGGTGAAAGGTGTACTCCACAAGGCGCCAGGTGCCTACAAAGTCCTGCGGTTGTGCCTGCTCCATCGTCTCCTACGCTCCGGGAAGAACCAGCGTATCCAGTTCTAAAAATTGCTGCAAAATCTCGTCTTTGGATTGTTTCATCTCTTCCATGGTGCCGAAGAAATGGGCTTTGCCCTGATGCAAAAAGAGCACGCGGTCGGCAAGCCGCTCGGCAAAGCGCATGTCATGCGTGACGACGATGCTGGTGAGCCGGAGCTGGTGCTTGAGCTTGAGGATAAGATCGCCCAGCAGCCGCGCGATGAGCGGGTCGACCATGGTGGTGGGCTCGTCATAAAGAATGGCCTCGGGCTGCGCGGCCAGGGCGCGCGCGATGGCGACCGAGCGCTTCATGCCGGTGGAAAGCCCGGAGGGCAGCTCATCAAATAAATCCTCATGAACGCCTACCATGTCGAGCAGGCCTTTGACGATCTGCATGATCTGATCTTCCTGCAACTCATTGCGCTCACGCAGCGGGAAGGCGACGTTTTCGCGCACGGTAAGGGAGTCAAAGAGCGCTCCGTTCTGGAAGACCATGGTGACTTTGCGGCGGATGAGCTGCATCTGCTTGTCAGTGAAACCGGTGATGTCTTCGCCGGCGACGAGGATGCGGCCGGCATCGGGCTTGAGGAAGCCGACAATGTTTTGCAGCGAGACGGATTTGCCGACGCCGGAACGGCCGAGGATGCAGAGGACCTCCCCTGGGAGGACGAAGAAGCTGACGTCATCGAGAACCACCTGGCTGCCGAATGCCTTGCTGACGTGCTCGAAGGCGATGTAGGGCTGTTTTGCCGGGTCGTGATGGCCGTTGGGGGATTCACCCGAAGGATGGCCGGGCGCACCGCCGTGGTCATGGCCATGGTGCGGGGTCTCAGTGGGAATCTCAATCGGCGGCTTCTCGGGCGTACTCAATCGGCGGTCTCGTTTCCTTCCAGCTTATTCGATGGATGAGATGCGGCAAAGCGGGCTGCGTCCTGAGGGGTGTTGAGGTTACGAAACCATGTGTACACGGGCGGCAGGGGCGGCGTGAGGCTGAATGCTCCGGCGGCTGCGACCTGTTCGACCATAAACGTATCGATGCGGGAAGCGACCCGATGGACTGCACTCATGATGCGGTAATCGCCCGAAGCGAGGGATTGCCGCAGGCCTGGGGCCAGATTGCGGTGATAAACGGCGCAAAGCGGCTGGGGGCGGCCCAAGGCATACGGAATGGTGGCAGGGGCGCCGGTGAGCGCGGCGCGGAGGGTGAGCCAGCGGAGGAACTCGACGGGGAGGGCCGGGAGATCGACCGCGAGGACGAGGTTGAGCTCGGCGGGAGAGGCTTCGAGTGCGGCGGTGATGCCGCCGAGGGGTCCGCAGGCTTCGGCGGCGTCCGGAAGGATGGTCGCGTAGGCGGCGAGATCAGGACGATTACCGCAGATGGTGGCTTCCAGACCGAGGGCGCGGAGCCTTGCGAGCATTTGCTCGACCAGCGGCTGGCCGTGGATGGGGAGCAGGGCTTTGTCCTGCCCCATGCGGGAGCTGCGGCCGCCGGCGAGCAGGAAGGCGCGCAGGCTGGGAGTGGGGCTATTTGCGGTGGAAGAGACGGTCATCCCAGGCGACCTCCTGCGGGGGGCTTGCAGTGATGCGGGCGAAGTCAGAATGAGCGGGGTTGAGCAGCACGTTGTGCTCGTGGCCGTGGGTGACGAGGGCTGGCACCATGAGGACGGCGGTACGCTGCTCCTGCAGCCAGCGGTCACCGAACTTGCGGCTGGCGGCGAGGTTGGGGGCGTCCCAGCCGGGCAGATCGGCAGGGGCGAGGCGCTCGATGGGGAGTGTGTCAGGGATGGTCAGCTCGACAGCGACCTGCGTGGGCGGCAGACGGTTGAGATTGGCGTGGACCAGGATTTCGAGTAGAGCACCGGAGTAGGTTTGGGCGGCATAGATGACGGGATGGCCGGGGGAGTTCCAGCGGCCGCCGATGCGTGCCGCGCCCATGCCATCGAGCAGCGGGTAGCGGCGGTCGGCGATGCGGTAAGCCTGCATCAGGCGGGGATGCCGTAGAGGATGCGGTCAAGCAGTTCCTCGACCTGGCGCGCGCCGACTTCGCTGAGCGCGGCGTCGAGCGGGGTGCGGTCGCCCAGCTCGGGATGCGGGCGGGTGAGCCATTCGCGGGCCGAGTCGCGGGCGCCCCAGACGTGCTCCGCGGCGGCGATGACGCGGGCAAGGCGCTCGGTGCGCTCACTCTCGGCAGGAGAAAGACGGGTGCGGCGCTTGTAGGTGGCCTCGGGCACGACACGAAACAGGGCGCGGCGGGCGTCGCTGCGAGCCGGGTAGACGCGCTCGACGGCGAGGCGCAGGGCCCGCTTGGGAAGGCCGGTGGAGACGGTGAGTTCGAGGTCGCGGAGAGAGTGTATGGTGTGGCCGAGGATGGCGGTGCCGCCCATGACTTCGGCGATTTGATCGGGCTTGACCATGATGGGTGCCTCGCGGCGGCCTTTTGGAGCGGGCCGCATGGGATCATTTTAGCTCAGTTTGCGGATCAGATGATGCCTGCTTTTGAGAGAAGCTCGATGGGGAAAGAGATAGGAGGAAGGCCCTACGCAAGCCAGAATGATACTTGAATGGGGTGCTTGCAGGGGCTGAAGCCCTCATTCTAAGAGCAGTTAACGGCACGGCTAAAGCCGTGCCCTGATACATGCGCGCAGTTCCTGGAGGGGGTATGGCCGGACGCGGGAGAATGCAGGTCCCTCCGCTCACTTCGTTCGGTCGGGATGATAAGGGATTAGGGCCGGAGCTTTGGTAGGGATGACACGGTGAGAAGTTGTTGGTCCCGGGTCCGAAGGGACGGACCCGGGGCACCCTTGCAGGGCCTGAAGCCCTCATTCCAAGAGCCGTCAGCGGCACGGCTGAAGCCGTGCCCTGATACGGATATGTGGTCTCCGAGGCTCTTGGCGGGCGCCAGTTCCCTACTTTGCGGTCTCTTCCCAGAAGCGGATGATGGACTCGATGCCGCGATGGAAGTTGGCGATGTGGAACTTTTCGTTGGGGGCGTGGAGGTTGTCGTCGGGCAAGCCGAATCCCATCATTACGGAGGGCAACTTCAAGTATCGCTTGAAGTCCCCGACGATGGGGATGGAACCGCCGGAACGGATGAAGACGGTGTCTTTGCCCCAGATTTCTTTGAGGGCGCGGGTGGCGGCCTCTATATAAGGATTCGCGGTATCGATGACCATCGCCTCGCCCTGATGGATGAGGCGGACCTCGACGGTGACTCCGGCCGGGCAGAGGGATTCAACAAACTTTTTGTATTTGGCGAAGGTGTCTTCGGCGGTCATGGCCGGGACAAGGCGCATGGAGACCTTGGCAGTGGCCTTGGCGGGAATGACGGTCTTGGCTCCGGCGCCAGTGAAGCCGCCGGGCATGCCGTGGACGTCGAGTGTGGGGCGAGCCCAGGTGCGCTCAAGGACGCCGTAGCCGGGTTCGCCGGTGAGGGTGGGTGAGCCGATTTCGCTCTTGCGGTAGTGCTCCTCGTCGAAGGGCAGCGACTTCCAGGCGGCGAGTTCGTCGGGGGTGGGGGCCTCGACGCGGTCATAGAAGCCGGGGACCTGGACGCGGCCGTTGGCGTCCTTGAGCTGGGCGATGATCTGGCAGAGGGCGACGAAGGGGTTGGGCGCGGCTCCGCCGTACATGCCGGAGTGAAGGTCGGTCATGGCTCCGCGGACTTCGATTTCGGTGTAGATCATGCCGCGCAGGCCGACGCAGAGGGTGGGCAGGTCGGCGGCGAAGAGCTCGGTGTCAGAGATGAGCGCAAAGTCTGACTGAAGGCGCTCGGGGTGGCGCTGCACGAAGGCCGCGATCTGCTCGCCGCCGACTTCTTCTTCGCCCTCGAGCAGCACACGAATGTTGATGGGCAGCTTGCCGCCGGAGGTGGCCAGGAGGGATTCGAGGGCTTTGACGTGCATGTACATCTGGCCTTTGTCATCGACGGCTCCGCGCGCGTAGAGGTTGCCGTCGCGCTCGGTGGGCTCGAAGGGTGGGGTCTTCCATTCATCGAGCGGGTCTGCGGGCTGCACGTCATAGTGGCCGTAGGCGAGGCAGGTGGGCTTGCCGGCGGCGTGGAGCCAGTCGGCATAGACGAGCGGATGGCCGGGCGTGTCGATGACCTCGACGTGCTGCATGCCGATGCGCGTGAGCTCGGCGGCAAGCCACTCGGCGGCGCGGCGAACGTCGGCCTTGTGCTCGGGCAGCGTGGAGACCGAGGGGATGCGCAGCAGATCCTTGAGTTCGTCAAGAAAGCGGGACTGGTGCTGGCGGGCGTAATCGACGGCAGGTGAGGGCATGGGCGCTCCAGATGTGGTGATGTGTGCCCTGCTCCGGTTCGGACGGAAGCAGACAGATGAGTATATCGAGGATGGAAGAGCTGCGGGATTATACGGAGGCTCAATTGCGCAGCAGCATCGTCAGCCCATAGGCGTTGTCTAAACCGCGCTCGGCCAGGAGCATCTGAATGTCGTCGAGGAATTTCGCGTGATGCTCAAAATTCCTGTAAAGCGACTGAACTGTTTTGACCGCGATCTCAAGGCTGAAGTTCTTCTGATAGCACCCTGCCACGCCGATCAAGACTCCCTTGATGAGAGAGTAGTGGATTGCCAGGCGCGCAAAGTGTTTGGCGGGCTCCTGAATGGCACCTGGCCTAAAAAGCTCTTCTCCGAAGGGGAAGAGATTCCGGTAGACCTGATTGATGAGATAGTTCTCAAGAAAGTGGGGATGCTGCTCAAAGAAAGGTTTTGCGTATTGCTGCCAGGCCGCATCGTAGCGGGCCGCCAGCATCGCGGTGGTAACGCCGGGCAGATGACCAATTCCCTTTCCGAAATCTTCAATGGTTTCCAGAAGGCGCCGGGAAACAAGAGGAGCGCCCAGGCGTAGGTTGATCATGGTGATGAGCAGGTCGAGCTGAAGGGGAAGGTTGGGCGGAATCGTCTCCATGGAGGCATGCAGCCGGCCGGAGGCAATGGCGTTTTCAAAGTCGAGAAGAAAGCTGGGAAATCCCCTTTCCAGCTGGCCGTGACCGATGGCGTCCAGGCGGCGGGCGAAGGTTCCGAGAAGAAACAATCGCTGCCAGAGCAGATAACTTCGATTGCGCAGCAATTGAATGGTGAACTCTCTTATATGCCAGAAGTAATTCCTCACCTCCGGGGCGGGCGGGGCCTGATCGTCCCAAAGCAGAGGGGTTGAATCAGGGGAAGAGATTTGCAGATCCTCTTCGAGCAGCACGATGCGGGCCGCCTCGGGGCAGGAGAGGGACAACGCTGTCTCGTGCTTCTCGTCAATGACGCGGGGCATGCGCGGAAATGTTGCACAGGTCTTGCAGAGCGACTCAGGTCCGCGCTTGAGCTGAATGCTGCACAGCCGTTCGGTGGAGAGAAAGGGACAGGCACCGGATGGCAGCATCTGGATGATGGCGAATACGGAGGGATGCTGCTGCTTCTGCTGCTCGGTGAGAGGTTGAAGATGTTGCTCGAAGATGGGTCGCAGTTCATCGTCGTCGATCGCCTTGAACCGATCATAGGAGGGTTTATCGACGGTCACCTGCCAGCCGCTGCAGCAGTCTTCCTCGCAAGAGGAACCGATGCATTGAAATCGGCGGGCATACTCAGGCTGGGAAAAATGAACAGCGCGCAATCGGACCTCCTCGGGCAGCACCACACCGCACGCGGCAATGCACTAGAACGCAGGGCATGGAGGATGCCGTAATCGGCGGTCGTTCCTTAGAGTTTGCTTAGATCTGTAGTTTGCCCCGGGAGAAGGAAGATTGCCGGGGTCTGCTGTTCTTCTGTGAATGTGCGCGGTCATTGAGCGATGGGCCATCGGAGCATCTGCCGGTGGAAAGCAGGCATCTCCCGAGGTGCGCGAGCGTGGGCAGGATTGATGCCCGGAGGGGACTTGAACCCCACGGCCTTGCGGCCTGCGGATTTTAAGTCCGCTGCGTATGGCTTGGCGGGAGATCGGCCACGCAGTAGCGGCTGGAAGGAAGGCGGCGACCGGTTGGAATGGATCTCCCCCCTGTGCTGCGAGCGTTGCCGAGATCAGGTAACTGACCCCGCGAAGAATGGATATTCCCCGATGGAGCGGAAGCCTGCAGCGCTGGATGCTGCCCAGCCATCGCCGGGCAGTGCGGTTGAGACAAACGTCTTCTCACTCCGCACATCAGGTCAGCTTGCCGATGCCGGGATATCGGAGGGTTTACGGTTTCGTGTGAGTTATCTCATCTTGCAGTACGTACCGGTGGCCGGTCTTCTGCTGCCGAGCCTTCTCAGTGCGCATGACTGCGAGCCGCTTCACCAATTCCTGCACTTGAGTCTTCTGGCCCAACTGGCGACAGGCCATAATCTCGTGGTAGAGGGCGACCTGATCCGAAGGGTTAATCTTCAATGCCGTCTGTGCCTCTTTGAGTGCTTGCTGAGAATTGTGGATGCGCAGATACAAGAGCGCCAACAGATCTCGCGCCGGCGCATAACCGGGCTCAGACTCCACCGATTTCCTTGCGGCTGCAATCGCTTCTATACTCGCATCTTTTGTTGGGTTCGCCTCTGAGAGCGCCTCAGCATACAAATATTGCAACAGACCGTCCTTCGGATGCGACCTGGCTTCTTTGCGGTATAACTGTAAAGCTGAAGTCTGCTTGTATTGCTGACTTTCCATGATGCCCATCGCATCCATTGCCAGCGAAAGCTGTGGCGCAAGCTTATGAGCCCTTTGAAAGTCCGCAATGGCCGCGTTGAAATGAGATATCTGAACTTCCAGCACCCCACGGGCCAGGTATAGCTGCGCAGCATTTGGCAATTGCGTGAGTCCGGCGTTTAGCATATCAATGCCCACCTGCGGCGAACGATGATCAAAGGCGATCTGAGCGAACTCAAGATAGTTCATCTCATCCCGTGGCTCCGCCGCAATCGCTGCCCGCAATAACTTTACCGCGAGAGGAGTGTCGCCGGTATCCTCAGCCAACAGCGCGCCGAGAGTCATGACCGACTCCTGTCGCGCATCTTTGAGCAAGGGTCTCAAGGTCGCCAGCGCCAATGATTCTTTGTGCAGCTTCCATTGCACCAGGGCCAGATTGAAGCGTGCTGTCTTGCCGGGATGTCGGCTCAACACCTGCTCATAGTTCGCGGCCGCTTGGGCGTAGTGAGCAGTGTCAGCAAGACAATAGGCATACGCCTGTTGGTACTGCGGCCTCTGAGGAAACATCTGCGCACTGGCGGCAAAATACGGCAGAGCCTTCTCGCATTTTCCGCTTGATCGGTAGATAGAGGCGAGCATAGCATTTGCTGTCATATTCTCAGGATTGATTCTCAGTATCCGCTGAAGGAGCAATACCGCGTCCTGCCGCTGCCGCTGCGCATACGCAATCTGCGCCGCACCTTCAAGAGCCAGCAAATCGTTTGGACAGTTGCGCAGCGCCTGCTTGAAAGACTGCTCCGCTTCCACGGACTTTTGCAGACCAGTTAAGGCCATGCCGCGCAGTGAGAGCAGCCTGCAGTCCCGCGGGGCCGTCGTAAGCAACTGATCGGCTTGCGACAGCGACTGGCGATACTCATGCTGTTGCAGGAACTGAACGACTTGCTGCGTGCCCTGTTCGGCGCTCTGGGCGCGGGCAGGATGAGACGGCACCATGATCCAGGCGAGCGCAAGGCAAACAACTGCGGAACCTGCTTTGCTGCTCACCTCTCTACGCTTCTTCACAATGACCATTGGATATGCATCTCATCCGGCGCTATTGTCATTATCATTTTCTTCCTGGAATTCATCCTGGGCGTTCTCTGAAAGTTTCGGCTCTGCCTATCTTTCCACATGGCGCTCGATCCTGGCAGGCGTGGTTGTCTGATGTGTATCTGACCGGGGAATTACGACTTCCCTCAAAAAAAGGAGCGGCGCTTGTCACGCCGCTCTTCAAGTTTTTGGAGGCAAAATCAAAATGTCAGTTTGGCTCCCAACAGCATATTTCGCGCGGATTGGGTGCTGCTGGTTTGACCAAAGGTGCCATCCTGCAGATTCGCGTCTACGCCATTAAGGTTGACGCGATTGAACAGGTTGAAGGTCTCCAGCTTGATTTCAAGGTTCACACTTGCATAGACGGGAACTGTCTTTTCGAGCGTCAGATCAACGTCCGCATAGCCGGGGTTTCTGAATTGGTTGGGGGTCTCATTGCCCTCCTGCCCCACCTTGGGCAGCGTAAAGTCGCCGCAAGGCAACACTCCACCGGGACAGGTCGGGAATATTCCGCGGCCAATCTCATAGTTCCGGCGACCGTGTTTCTGTTTATAAGAAACGACCGAGGGAAAGTCACTGTTATTGCCGTCGGCGTTGAAGTCGCCTGACCCTGGTGCGAACTGCAGGTGGCCGGCAGCGCGTTCCGCCGGATAGTTCGACGATGTGACCTTTGTTCCATCCGTTGCCGTTGTGCTGATCGCCAAGGGCGCTTGTGTAAAGACAGTGAAGGGTTCTCCGCTTTGAAGTACGGCCGTTCCGGCCAGAGTCCAACCGCCGGCCACCCGGCGCATGACCGCGTTGCGGAGCCCCAAGCCGGGCAGCTCGTAGCTTGCTCCCAGGGAAAAGCGATTCGGAACATCCCACGGAGAGGGCGCATAAAACTGATTGTAGGGATAAGCAACAGGATAGTTTTGCCAATCGTCCATCGACTTGGAATGGGTATAAGAAGCGGTCAAGAAGCCACGACCGGCAAACCTGCCCTTTACCGCAGCAACAAAGGCTTCATAGCTTGCACGAGGACCATTGAACGCATAAGTCAACGATCCAAAGCTGGTATTCAGACGCGTCTGCACGCCTGTTCCTGTGTAATTACCAGAATTGGAAAAGATGGGATGATCCAGCAGGTCTCCGGAGAATGCGTTGACATCGTTGCCGTAGGATGTGGCGCCTGTGTTACCGCCGCCCGTGACCAGATTGGACGAGTGTGAGCCTATGTACTCGACGGTGGCAACGAAATTTTTGGTCATCTGGTGCGCCACGGCGAGAGACCAGTTCAGCGTGTCAGGTGCGGAGAGATTGCCATCTACGCCGCCAACGCTTATCTGCTGACCAACGATGCCCCCTTTTGCATCCAGCTTTTCCGGCTTAAATGCCGGATATGGGAAGCCAAACGGAAACGTGTTCTGCGTGCCGTAGCCAAAGATAGGCGCCGCAGTGGAGCCGTTGTTATAGAACGTTGGCACAACCGGCCCAGGAGGATTGGAGCCCAGACCATTCTCAGCGTTACCCAGCGTGAAGTAGTCGTGGTATAAACCGACGCCGCCACGCACCACCCACTTTCCATTGCCGAGTGGATCATACGCAAATCCAGCGCGCGGACTAAACACCCAATTCATGCTGTGGTTGAAAACATGGTTCTGTTGCTTCATGTAGCCATTTGCAACTCTTTGCTCAAAGGTGTTTCCAGACCCCAGATGAAAGTTTGCCAGTACGGTTCCATTCAGCGCGACATAGGGATTTCCAAAGTCATCAAATCGGATTCCATAATTGAGGGTCAGCTTACTCGATGCCTGCCAGGAGTCCTCAGCGAAGACCCCACCGGTCGTTTCCTGATATCCATAATTGCGAACAGCGGGCTTTCCGGAGATCGGATTATAGGCCAATCCACCCTCACTGTAGGGATCGTTATTGATGAGGTCGATCATGTTGCTGAAAGTGAGTGTAGGCTGGGCATACGCGCCGGCGAAGAGAGCAATGTCGTCACCATGCCAGCCTTCATAACCTACTTTGATGGTGTGCTGCCCGATAATCTTTGTCAGCACATCTCTCCAGTGATAACTATGCTGAATGTAATCTCCGTCAGCAAATCCATCGCCCCATCCCGTGCCTAACTGATTGACATTCACCACTGGAACTGTGAACAGTCCACTTGAGGGCGCGATCCCTTCGATACGGTTGTAGCCAAAGAACGCTTCATTCAGCGTGGTTGGAGAGAAGGTATGAGTCTCATTGCCCTGAATGGAGAAGGTGTAGTAATGGCTTGTCGTGTTGAAGGCCGGACGGACGGCCGGGCCGCCTTCCGAGATAGTATCCCGATAAAACAGACCGTACAGCCTATCTCTCTTAAATGATTTGTCAAGGCGCAGATCATACTGCCCTGAATTGTTATAGCTCGACGAGTTGAAGTTGCCTTGATCAAACACCGGCGTATCGCAAGGAATATTGTCCGTGCTGGGAGTGTTGCATCCCGTATCGGCAGCCGCGTTCTCGGGTCCGAAGGCCTGGCCTGCCGTTGACAAGACTTTGCGGAAGGTCGCGTTGCTTGCCGGATATTTCGTCATCAACTGCACTTCGGGACTATTCGGCTGAACATTCCTGGCGAAGTTTACAAATGCAGGGTCTTCATAGCTGATGAGAGATCCTCCGTTTGAAGAGAGGGAGAGATATGGCTCCCAGGAGCCGAAGAAGAAGAACTTTCTGTGAGGAATCACCGGGCCGCCCAGACCGAAAGACATGTTATTAGTGTGGAAGGGCGCCAGCTTCTGCGGTTGCGGCACTCCAAATTCGCCACGGGCCTGCAGTCCCTGATAGGTGTAATACTCGCTGGCATATCCGTGATAGTGTCTTGTGCCGGACTTTGTGACCATCTCCACCTGGATCGAGCTCGCGCGTCCGTAGTCCACGGTGTAGGTATTCGACTGAATGGTCTCTTCCGCAATTGAGTCGGAGTTCGGAGTCAGGTTAAGGACGCCGGGGCGAATCGAACTTGTCACATCCAACCCATCGACGATGTACATGTTGCCATTCTGGCCGCGCCCGTTGGCACTCGCGTCGATGTGGTTTTCGGTATTGAAGTTGGTGGCTGAGCCAGCTCCGAGGCCGGTTACGCCGGGTGTCAGAGTAATCAAAGCCGTCGGGTTCAATGTTCCCAGAGGCAGGTTCTGCAAGGCGGTCTGGCCGAGCGTCAGTTGATTCCGGCTATCGGCCGTATCCAACAAGGGGGCCTGCGTGGTTACGGTGACACTGGTGGATATCTTTCCAACAGCCAGGCTTAAGGGAATATTGCCCGTCTGCCCCGCCGTGAGGGTGAATGCAGTCTTTGCCTCTGCAAAGCCAGACCTGGTCGCAGATACCACGTAATTGCCGGGAGCAAGACTCACGAACCGGTACACGCCTTTGGCGTCGGATGTAGTGTTTGCCTTGATGCCGGTTCCGGTGTTGGTGAGGGTCACCGCCGCGCCGGGGATGGCGGCTCCGGATGGATCTTTGACCGTACCCTGCACGCCGGATGTAAATTGCGCCCGCGCCCAAGAGGCGCAAAGGCACAACACAAAGGCCACACTCCACAATTGAAGCTTCTTCCGCACACTTCCTCCTTCAATGAACCCGGGCCGTAGCTGGATGCTGGCTTGCAGGTTCTTCTAGTTTTTTGTTCGCGCTTGCTTTGTATGTTTTTCACGGTGCGCACCCGTGTAACCGTTTGCACGACTTCGCGTACAACTACTACAAACCGAGCCCAAGGCTACCCAGCAGACAACACAACGCACATCCGCCAATCGAACCACGAGGAAATAGTTCAGATGAACCACGCAGGGAGTCATTCCGGAACCAGGACGGGGTCCTGCGGCTATACTTCATTTCAGCCGATGACCTGCCCTTCCAATTTTTTGGACTCCAGGCCCAGACTGGCACCTTTACTGGTTCTGCTTCTGGCCTTCGCATGCATTTCCGGTTGCCGCCCTCGCCCTGTCCGCATCGCGATCATTCCGCAAACCACCGGAACGCCGCTCTGGGGGCCGATGTTTGATGGCGCACGATTGGCCGCAACGGATCAACACGTCAGCATCTATTGGAATGCGCCTACCAGCGAAGACAATATCAAGGCGCAGATTGCGCTCCTGGAGCGGGTGATTCACAGCAAGAAATATAGCGGCATCATCCTCGCACCGGATCACGATCTGGCGCTTATGAGCGCGGTGCAAGACGCGGAAGCTGCACACATTCCCGTGGTCATCGTCAGCACGGGTCTGCGTTTGCCGCCGAATGGCGACCTCTCTTACGTGCTCAACAACGACGCAGAGGGAGGCAAATGGGCGGCCAATTATCTGGGCAAGCTGCTGCACGGCCATGGAACCGTGGCAGTGATTGGCATTGATCCCGCTATTCTCGGTAACCTGCAACGTGAACGAAGCTTCGAAACGACGCTGCACGAAAGCTATCCCAATATCTCCATTGCCGCGCGCCGCTTCGGGGACTATAACGTTCCCCATCAGACTCAGATTGCCGCTAGCATACTCAAGCGATTCCCCTCCATCTCTGCCATCGTGGCTGTGAACCCGGCGGCTGAGCGAGGTACGTGGAATACACTTCTGGCAGACGATAAGACACACCGAGTAAAAGTGATCGGGTTTGATCAGGACATTGTGGTCGACGGCGAAGGGCAAATCAGAATCAACGCCATCGTTTGCCAAAACACGTACAAGATCGGGCAGCTCGCGGTTCAGGAGTTGCTCGACAGGATTCACCACAGGCGTGTCGCACCCGTGACCTTCGTTTCTCCTGTTCTGCGCACGTCCTCACCTACGAGTTCAAATGCAGCGACTGATGCCCACCAGGCAGGTGCATCATCGTGAAGCTGCGGAGGCGGGCTCTCCTTCAGATATTCGCGGGCTTGCTGGTACTCTCTGTTGGGGCGGTGTGGCTTGTGGTGGCCTGGATGCACAATCCGCGACGCGGCCTGCCCTGCAGCATCAAGCTGCAGTCCTGGAATCTGAACAACTGGCAATCGTTCGGCGGGACCTGGATCGTCAAGAACGGAGTGATTCGTAATGACTCCGATGAGCGCGGCGCAAAGATTGTCACCGGATCTCCCTACTGGAGGAATTACTCCGTAGAGGCAGACATCCAACTGCTTGGCTCTGAGGGCGACGCGGGACTGATTATTCGATCCAGCGACGAACAAACCGGGGTTGACGCCTACAAAGGTTATTATGCCGGCCTGAGAGGCAGAGAAAGTCAGATGAATACCGATGAAAGTCTTATTCTCGGCAAGGCTGACTATCAGTACACGGAAATGCAGTATGTGCGGCTTCCCTCAGGAGTTGCTCCCTTTCGCTGGTACCACCTGAAGGTGCTCGTTTATGGCTGCCACATCGTGGCTTCTGTCACGTCAGCTCTTCACCCCGATAGAACCTATACCGCTTCTGCATTTGATGCCGGCTGCTACAAGAAGGGGCGCATCGGGCTTCGCTCCTATGCCTCAGGCGGGGTCTGGAAGAATATCCGGATCTCGCCCGCCACCGAAGCAGACATGAAAAGGATGCTGGCGGTTCGCGCGCCCTTTTCGCTTCCGCATGCCGGCCGTGAGTCTCTTCGCCCCTTGATGACTGCGGCGCCTCCGGCACCGGATCTTACCAGCGTGAGCCAGTTGCGGCTCATGACTCCAGGCTCGATGCGCACTGCGACGGTTCGGGGTGTCGTTATCGCGACCATGCCGCAACTCTATGTTGAAGATGCAACCGGGGGCGCCGCGGTTCATGCCGCAAATCATGTACCGCTGAAAATCGGGGACGAGGTGCAAGTCTCAGGGGTTGTTTCCCCTGGAGCATTCAGCCCCACGCTTCGCGATGCAAGTGTTCGAGTTCTCTGGGCCAGCACGCCTAATCCTCCTGTCTTCGTAACATCATCGCAAGCCGCTACAGGAAGCTTTGCCGCTAACTTTATTGAGCTCAGTGGAGTGCTGGAAGCCAAGAGCCTCGGGCGTGATCACTCACTCATTCTTCGCCTTCGCAACGGGCAACAGGCTTTTCAGGCGCTGCTCTACGGGGAACAGGCAGCGTCCCTTTATGAGAACCTGAAGTCTGGCAGCCTGCTCGCCGTACGCGGTGTCTGCGTGGTCACGCCGGATTACACGCACAACCTCACACCATTTGCCCTTTTGCTCCGCTCTGGCGGCGATCTTGTTATCCTTGCCGGGCCGCCGTGGTGGAGCCCGCGGCATCTGATAGAACTCACGGCGGTTGTTTTCCTGCTGCTGCTGCTCATTCAATATGTGCATTCGCGCATGGAGCAGTGGCGATTGCGCGCCGTGCTGGACGAGCGAGGCCGACTGGCTCACGAAATGCACGACACGCTCGCTCAAAGCTTCGCAGGCATAGGATTCCAGCTAGAGGCACTGCGCGATGAACTGCCCGATCAGGGCGCGGCCCGAACCCATCTCAACATTGCACGCGATCTTGTTCGCTACAGTCATGAGGAAGCACGGCGTAATATTGCGTCCCTGCGCCCGGAGAACCTCGCCGCCCTTGGACTGGTTGAGGCACTGAAGCGCTTTGCGGAAAGCAAACTGTCTGGCGGAAATATCCAGGTCATCGCAACCGGCAACGAGGCTGCTGTTGCTCTTCCACCCGCGCTGGCCGATACGTTGTTACGCATTGGCCAGGAGGCGATCGCCAACTCCATTCGCCACGCGCATCCATCCGTCATCGCAATCCGTCTCGACCTCGTGGGAAAGACCGTTACGCTTTCAATCCACGATGATGGCGCGGGTTTTGATAGCTCGGCCGGCGGCACCGGCTTTGGGCTCGACGGTATGCGCAAACGCGCCGAGATGATTTCTGCTCAACTTACTATTGAAAGCGCACTCACTCGAGGAACCACTATCACGGTTCAGGCCAGCCTGCCTCCTACTCTCACGTGGAAGACTATTCACCTACACGCGTGGAACTATCTCAAGAAGCTCGCACTTCATGGAACCCCTCATGCCTCCTAAAATTCGCGTCCTCATTGTTGACGACCATCCCGTAGTTCGCGCCGGCCTCACCAGTATGCTCAGCACAAAGCCTCAGCTTCATATGCTTCCCGCCGCATCCGGGGGCGCAGAAGCTCTTACAGTCCTGGAAGAGGAACAGGTGGATGTGGTGCTGCTTGACCTTAAGATGCCCGGCATCAATGGCATTGAAGTTCTACACCGGCTCAACAACCGCGGCGCTCTGCCACGCACGATCATTCTTTCCTCTTATGAGATGGACGAGGACATTTACCGCGCGATACAGGCGGGAGCGCGAGGTTACCTGATCAAGGACACCACGCAGGAAGAGATTCTGGAAGCCATTGCAGCCGTACATGCCGGATCTCTTCATCTTCCACGCCATATTGCTCAACGCATCTCTGAGCGGATCGGGCGTCAGGAACTGACCAGGCGGGAGACCGAAATTCTGGAAATGCTCGCCAAAGGGCTCACCAACAAGGAAATTGGCCGGGTCTTTGGCATCAGTGAAAATACAGCGCGCAACCATGTCAACAGCATCATTCAGAAACTTGAGGTGTCAGACCGCACGGAGGCAGCAACCACCGCAATTTTGCGTGGCATCATTCAGTTTGATCACTGACCGCGCCGTGCCGACGGCTATAGATCAGTTGAACTAGTTCAGCGTGGTTGCTTCAGATCATGCCCGCGGGAATACTAGTACATAGAGTAGATATACCTGAATGTATTCAATTCCATTGAGCCGATGCCCTTCAGTTGCCGGCGGCTTTGCTGATAAATCATCGACAGCTGCAACCTTCTGCCATGCCTCTCGACATTCCTTAATTACAAAATCGGTTCGCTACAACACGGTAACCCCGCGCAAAACACGATAAGGAGAACCCGGGTGAAGTCATATTTGAATCGCCGTATGTTTTTGCAGGGCCTGGCGGCTGCAAGCGCTCTCGAGTTCAGCCGTCTCACGCCTGTGGCGCACGCACTGGCCACAGGCCACCCCGCGGCCTCGGGAAGCACCGGGGACTACGCACCGGGCCACATTTCAAACGAATACAGCCTTTTTCTGCCGGGCGAACGCAAGGCCCTCGACACGCCGCCACTGGTCTCATCCATTCAAGGGGGAAGCGTCACGCTTCGATCGCCGCAGCGGAGCTTGCGCACAGGGGAGTCGGTCAACGGCTGGAAGCTCATGGCCATCTTTGGCCTCAATGGCGCGGATACTGCCGTGTTTGAAAAGCACGTCACCCATCGCGGGTCCATTGCGTACGTCACGGTCGAACAGGGCGTGATTGCTAACATCCCGGCTCTGATTGGACGGCTTTCCAGCATCCGCCCGCGCCCCACCAATACATCAAAAGTTCGCTTCGAGCGCACCACCCGGTACACACCGGGCCCGGACGTGGCGGGTAACTACATTCTTCATTCCAGCGAGGACCCCTCGTATGAAAACGTAGCTGCGCTGGGCGCTGAGTATATCGGCTGGACTTTTGCGGGCAATGAGACCTCGACCCCGCAGCACTCCATCTTTCTTCAGCCTGACGGCATCAGCCGCGAATCGATTGCCACCGGCCAATCGGCGTGGGCACCGGACATGGCTGGCCGAGTGTTTGATCCTACCTCGGTGCTGCCGGGCGGCAACCCAGCTGTCTATGTTTATAAGCACGGCTACAGCAAACGCACCCTGCTCGGCGGCTACCTGCCCGTAGCCAACGTCGGAGTATGGAACCGCCACTACAAAGCTGGATATGAGTGCATCTGCCTTGTTACGCCCGGCCCCGATAACCGCGCCATCGGCCGCGTGCGTTACACGTCGCCCGGCAACTCTTTGGCGGAAGAAGAACGGTACATCAACACTTCACCCGAAGAGTTCTACGCGATTCTGGCAGGCATCTGGAATCACTGGCATGACTTTTACGAGAACTCGATGCCAGTAGAAATCCCGGACGAATGGCTTCTCAATGCGGCGCGAGCCGGCATCACGCTTTCGCGATGCAGCTATCACGGTCTCAAGCCGACCTATCAGATTGGCGAGGGCGGTTACACCAAGATTCCGGAACGCAGCCATGCGCTGTTCCCCGTTGCCCATTATGAGTTTGTCTGGGCGCAGCAACTTTGGAATCTAACCCCGGAAGTGGAACCGTACTTTCAGTACTATCTGGATCATTACATCCTGCCGGACGGCAACTTTCTTTACAACACGCAGGATCAGGTGGAAGCTCCGCTCAACGCCGGGATCTTTCTTGCCAACTCCGCGCGGGCCTACGACTACTCGGGAGATGCCTCGGCCTTTGCGCAACGGCTACCTGCGCTGGAGCGCATGCTTGCCTATGTGCTTCACCGCTACGAGTACAGCAAACAGCATTTTGCGGCCTCTGACCCACGCCATGGGCTTATCTGGGGCTCGCCGGAAGCCGACCTCGGAGATCCACGCGACGACTACCCTCAATCGCACCCGTGGTACTTTCAGAACGCCACATGGACATGGCGCGGCATCGCTGAGCACGCCCGCTGCCTGCATCGGATCGCGCGTGAACATAAACAGCCCGAGTACCAGACGCTGGGGGATCATTATGCCGCTGTCGCCGCCGAGATGCGCACCCTCATCCAGCGTTCTCTGAAAACGACGCTGTCACGGTGCACACCAGAGATGCGGCAATCGGGCATCACGCCGTTTACCACCACAGACACTCATCACGATCCTCACGAACTTTCCAGCTATGAAAATCATCGTTTCATGCAGGACTGGTTCACCTCAGACTGGGGCGACCCGGCACTGGACCTCGGCCATCTGCGCCATCGTGAAATCGCGGGCATGCAGACGATGGGACTCGCCACGGACGGCGACAGCCAGCGCATTTCCAACTTCATGTCTCATGGCACACTCGCCGTTCGCATCCGGCAGCAGGATTATCGTCCATTTCTGCTGAACCTCTATGCCCTCACCTGTTACTGCGGAGACTCAGGCAGCTTTTACTCGCCTGAAGATGCGTGGGTGCCCGGCGGAACACCGCTCGAAGGCAGCCGGTACGGATGGTCGGCTGTCGTCAACAGCGTGCTTCAGCCCGCCATGGGACTGCGGTGGCTGCTCTGTTATGAGGAGAATCATGCGGAGGTCTGCCACCTGCAAAAAGCCGCGCCGAAGCACTGGTTCGCCGCAGGACAGAAAATTCGCGTGGGCCACTGCCCGACCCGCTTCGGCCGCATCAGTTGGACTACCGTCGCGCAAACGGACCGCTCGTGGCAGGTCACTCTGGACCTTGAGTCACCTTTCACCGGCGATCTTATCGTGCATGTCCACGCGCCCGATGGAAATCCGCTCCGCCACTCCAGCGTGGGAGCCATCTCTGGGCAGACCGTTCGCCTCACTGCCGCCGATCTTCAAGGCCAAACACGTCTGACGCTGGACATCAGCTAGAGCAGTTCAGGAAATACTGTGAACTTTCCTGCACTCTCCGGGGTCGTCGCTCCCTGTTGGTCGCATCGACTCTGCGGCGGTGGCTCCGGACTGCACCATTTCCTAAACTGCGTTAGACGCCAGAGGGATGAACGAACGGAGCAGCTCCGCCTGATCGGCGAGAGAGCGAGGCCGGATGGATTCCTCCGGCATTTGTCGTTATTGGTGCGGGCGGGGGGACTTGAACCCCCACGACCTGTTCAGGGTCTGCGGATTTTCGTACCACTTCGGCTTTCGCCGCCTCGCCAGCGGCGAGTTCGTGGTCTGGACTATCCCTTCACCATGCCTCCAATTGAGGCTCAGGTGCTGCCCGTCTAGTCTCTACACCTTCCTGAAAATGCTTTCAGGCTTGGCTCGGGATTGCCGTTCAAGGTTTCCCCGACTTTGAGCAGTTCTACTCCGTCGGTTTCCCGGCGGGCACTCAATGCTTTAAGTCCGCTGTGTCTGCCGATTTCACCACGCCCGCGCGAGGTGACAACAATTTCCATCATAGCAAGCGGCAATGGCCTGTGCTTTTTCGGCCAAGGCGCCACTTCCGTATGGACGTGATGCCTTCTTCGCAGCCGATTGTTCCGGTGGGCGGGGTGATATTGCCCGATCATTCACGCTTGTCCGGCAGCTCCTGGATACCGTTCCTGGATACCGGCCCCTTCAAAAACGCGAGGGCAGATTCAGGTGCGCGGCTTCGGGGAGGAGCGTCGACTCCACTCCCGCTTGCAGAGCACGCCTTGCAGGCGGGGAGAGGATTCCATGGCCGCGAACGCGAGACTCCGGAGACGCCGGCCACGTCAGTGAGGCTTGCGGTACTCGATTTCGTCGTCGCGAAGGAAGTACTCTGCCGAGCAGTTGTCAGCGCCGCAGATCATGGACTGCAGGCCGAAGTATTGAGCGCGAGTGATGAGCCCGAGCGAACCACAGCCGGGGCACGCGAGCACGGCAACGTAGGGGTTGTGAGCGTCTCCCATGGCGCCGGGATTTTGCAGCACAAACATTGTGCCCGGTTCCATGTGTTCCGGTATCCACTCTTCGATCATCTGCAGTTCGTCCTGCATATCCTACCTCCTGGTTGCTTTGCATGACTGTGGCAATCCGGTCTGGGGAAATTACCGAATCAGAATGCACGTGCCTGCGTTTGGCTGAGGGGTTCGCGCCTCCTTTGCGAGTGAGGAATTGGGAAAGCGAAAAGCGACAGAACCAGCCCGGCGGAAGCATGGATGCGCTGGCCGGATGAAACGAGCTTCAGAACATATCAGGTGCGGAAAGTTGGATGAAAGATCTTGATCAGGGGGCGCGTGGCCGCATGCCGTCAGCCCCTGGGTGCGGGCTGGAGAGATTGCGCTCGTTCTGCCGTGCCTCTGGAGCATGCGGAGTGCGTCTCAAACATTCCCGGAGGAATGTTTGAGGCGATTGTCATGCCCGCATGGCTTTGTGTCAATGGAACAAATGCGCGGCCGTTAACTGGAATGATTCATCGAGCGGCCGGTTGCGCCAGAGCCGCCTTGACCGCCGAGGCCACAGACTGCATGGCTGGCGGCGTGAGGTAAGGATGCATGGGCAGGCTGAGCACGCGCTTGCCCGCACGCTCAGAAACCGGGAAGCTGCCCTCGGGCAGATGCATGGAAGCGAAGACGGGCTGCAGGTGCAGCGGAACGGGGTAGTGCACGGCGGTGGGAATTCCCTGCTCTGCCATGGCCTGCTGCACGGCGTCACGGTCTTCGACTTCAATGGTGTACTGCGCCCAGACGCAGGTGCGGTCATCCTTGACCTGCGGGGTTGGAACGACGTCTCGCAGCAGCGCGGCATAGCGGGTGGCGGCCTCAGAACGCGCGACCAGTTCGGTGTCAAAGACTTCCAGCTTGGCGAGAAGCACTGCGGCCTGAAGAGTATCCATGCGGCCGTTGAGACCGAGACGGATGTGGTGATAGCGGCGGTCTTGCCCATGATTGCGCAATTCAAGAAGCACGCGCGCGATTTGATCATCGTTGGTGAAGCATGCGCCGCCATCTCCATAACAGCCAAGAGGCTTGGAGGGGAAAAAGCTGGTGCAGCCGATGGTGCTGAGGTTGCAGGACGCGCGGCCCTTGTAGAGGGCGCCGAAACTCTGGGCCGCATCCTCGATGACCGGAATGCCGTGACGGTCGGCCATCGCCTGGATGGCATCCATGTCGGCGCACTGGCCGTAGAGACTTACCGGCATGATGGCGCGCGTGCGAGGCGTAATGGCGGCCTCGATTTGCGTGGCATCGATGTTGTAGGTGTCTGGCTCGATATCGACAAAGACGGGATGGGCACCGAGCAGCGCGATCATTTCGCCGGTGGCGAAGAAGGTGAAGGGCGCGGTGATGACTTCATCTCCGGGACCGATGCCGAGCGCCATCATGGCCATGAGCAAGGCATCGGTTCCGCTGGCGCAGGTGATGCAGTGCTTCGCGCCGGTGCGCGCGGCGAGACGCTGTTCGAGTTCGGTGACCTCTGGGCCGAGAATGTATTGGCCATGGTCAAGCACGGCGTGCATGCGCGCGTCGACCGAAGGCTTCAGCTTTCGATACTGCGTCTTGAGATCGATGAAATCCATGTTTTTATTTTCTCACTGCAGGCACGGCCGGTGATTGCAGGCGGGCCTGGGTCGAAGAGGCTCTGTCGATCTCACGATACATCTCCTCGTTCCGCACGATGGCCTCGACATATTCATGCGTCTGGGTGAATGGAATGGACTCGACGAACGCGGCCATGTCTGGATAAGGGCCCTGCGCCTGCCAACTGGTGACGCGGTTGTCGCCGGCGTTGTAAGCGGCAAAGGCGTATTCGGGGTTGCCGTGGAACTCATCGAGAAGCTGCTTCAGATAGCGCGTGCCGAGGCGAATGTTGATGTCGGGATTGAGAAGATCGCTGGTGCCAAAGTGGCGAATGCCCTCTTTGCGAGCCATGGCCCGGCCCACGGACGGCAGGAGCTGCATGAGTCCATAGGCATTGCTGCCAGAGACGGCATGCGGGTTGAATCCGCTCTCCTGACGAATGAGCGATGCCACCATGTATGGGTTGAGGCCGTTTTTAGCGGAAGAAACGCGAATCTGCCCCCAGTAGGGAGTGGGGTAAAGAATGTGCCAGTAGGCGATGGGAATGGTGTCAAAGGGAGCCTGCGTGTAGTAAGGCATGGCGCGAAGAAGCGCGAACATGCCCCGCCAGGCTTCGCCGCCGGTCGAGAAGATTTGCGCCATGGCAAATGCTCCCCAACTGTCGCTGCCGCTGGCGGCGCGAATCTGCTGGGCGACGTACTCATTGAGTGCGGCATTCGCGAGCAGATGAGCTTTGACGACGTGTGGGTCTTTTTGCGGCACGTCGTCGCTCAGATCGGGAATCAGGGAGGGGTTGATGCGATCAAGCATCGCGATGTGCGCTGGCGTTACATGACCAAGCGAATGCAAACCCTGCCGGGCCATGAGCGCGTAATAGTAATGCGGATAAAGGCGAATCTCAGTGCTGTAGTAAGCCGCGGCCAGCGCGGGCTGATGCTGCTGCTGATAGAGATAGCCGCGCCAGTAAAGGGCCGTGGAGAATTGCTCGGTTCCGGGATACCTTTCGATCTCCCGATCAAAGAGCTTTGCCGCATCATCGACATGGCCGGTGCGGTAAGTAAGCCATGCGGCGCGCCAGTGGCTCTTGGCAGAAAAGTCAGAGCAGGCGGTGTGATGCAGATCGTCGCACTGATAGGGGAAGCGGGTAGAAAGCTCCAGATAGTAGTGGATGGCCTGCGGATAGTCAGGCCGCAACAGATACATGTTGCCCGCGGAATAAAGCGCGTCGGCGAGCCAATGGCTGTGCGGATAATCCTGCTGGAGCCCGGCGATGAAATGCGCGACAGAATTATCGTCACGCTTGTCGCGCGCCAACTGCACGCTCAGGTAGAGAGTGTGGGCCTCGGCCTCGTCATGAAAGTTATGCAGTGCGTCGAGCTCGCGCTGTGTGAGCCGGTTCATCTTTTCATCACAGGCGGCGGCCATCACGCGGTATGCGTTCTGAGCAGCGTCCGAGAGGCTGGCATTGTCCGCCAACAGGAGATACTCTTCCCTCGCCTGCTGGTAATTTCGCGCTCGATAAACAGCATCGGCATGATTGCGCAGGACATCCACGGAGAGAGTATGCAAGAGGTCCTGGCCGCGGAGCGCGTTCCAGGCCTGCGTTGCCTGAGTGCTGGTGGGATAGCTGGCGAAGACGTGCTCATAGTCGGCATTAGCCGACGCCTGATCACCGGCGAGTTGCTGGGCCTGCGCCAGGGTGAGCCAGTAATCGGCAGGACTTGCCTGCGCATCGGAGGAGGCGGCGTGCAGCACCTGCAGGGCGTGAACTGCATCCTTTTCGCCGAGGTACGCTTTGGCCAGCATCACGGGAATGCGAGGCCGCAAGAGGCTGCCGGGATACAGCGCGTCGAAATGGTGCAGAGTGTCGACGGCCAGGGGATACATTTTGGCTTCCATCTGCGCCTGAGCAGTGAGATAGGCAATGTAGTCACCGAGATCGTGATCATTGCGCGCCGCAAGCTGCAGATTGCTCAGCGCCTCACGATCATTGCCATCCATCAAATAAGCATGGCCCAGTGCGAGATAGGCCGTGGCCGCGGCTTCCCCTTGATGGCGATGCGCCCAAGACCGCACGGCGGCATAGGCCTGCGGCGTGCGCAACTGCACCAGTTGCTGGGCCATGGGACGCAATTGCGCAGAGGCGACAAACGCGGTGTGCAGGCGGCGGCTGCGAGCGAGTTCGCTCGCCGTCAAACGATGATGATGCACGGGCCGCCGATGACGCCGGTGAGTGACGGGCCGATGCACGGCATGCCGCACGTGGCGATGGTGCGAGGCGTGTTTGGTTTGACCGTAGAGAGCCGCCGGGAAGAGGCACAGTGCAACTAATATTCCAGCCAGCCAGGCTGACTTTTTCCGGCTCCCGCGCAGACACCTCGTTGAAATCTCGCCCCGCCCACTGTTTACAAACATCGCTGAACCTCACCTCTGCTTCAAATACCAGAGTAAGACGGTTCCCCGGAGTGATGTCAGCCGCGATCGGCAACAGAATTTCCCAAGGTTCCCTTTTAGGCACCTTTCCGGCATGAGCCGTGCCCGGCGGAAGCGGGAAGGATCAAAAAACAATGCGGATGTGGATGCGACTTGCCGATGGTTGCGAGCACCGGACGAGCACGAACGGGAGCCTTTTGCGGCAACCTTGCATCTCCATCTAATATAAGTAGATCGGGAACGAAGCTTGACGGCACGGGGCCGCACGCACAATTCCCTGAAACGATTTGACATGGCAACCATCCAAAGTTCAGGGACAGAAGAGGTTCATCCCGACGTACTGCTGGTCAACCAGGCCCGCGACGGCGATGTGCAGGCATTTGAAAAGCTGGTGCGCCAGTATGACCGGCAGGTCTTTCGAATTGCGCAGCACATCACGCAAAACCGGGAAGACGCGGAAGACGTCGTTCAAGATGCATTTCTGAAGGCCTACGAAAAGCTTGATCAGTTCCAGGGCAACTCGAAGTTTTATACCTGGCTGGTCCGCATCACGGTCAACGAAGCCCTGATGCGGCTGCGAAAGCGCCGCACCGGACGCATGGTTTCGATTGACGAAGACGTGGAAACCGACGAAGGCTCGATGCCGCGCGATCTGGCAGACTGGAGTCCGGACCCTGAGGCGCTGTATGGGCAGTCGGAGATGGCAGAGATTCTGCGAAAGACCATTCAGGGCTTGCCCCCGGGGTTTCGCGTGGTGTTTGTGCTGAGAGATGTGGAAGGACTTTCGACGGAAGAGACTGCCGAGTCTCTCGGATTGAGCGTACCGGCAGTGAAATCGCGGCTTTTGCGAGCACGACTGCAACTGCGCGAGCGGCTGAGCCGCTACTTCCGCGACAGAAAGAAGGATGGTGCAAAGTGACTTGCTCTGAATTTCTCGCGCAACTGGATGATCTGATTGACGACAAAGTCGCGGCACCCCTTCGCTCGGAGCTGGAAGAACACCTGCGTGGCTGCGAGCACTGCGTGATCACGCTGAATACAACTCGCAAAACGATTGAAATCTATCGGACCCACGAGCTGTATGAGCTTCCCAATGAACTGCGCGAACGGCTGCAGTCGGCCATTCTGGCCAAGTGCCGTAAGTGCTAAGCAAGACGTGATGGGTGGATTTTTTAGAGAGTTTCGCAGGGCTAGCCGAACGAGCTGCGAAGATTGACCAAATGGCAGAACATCCGTACTATCAATAAGGAAGCAGTGGTGAACCGAACAGTTCGCCGGCTTTCCCGCCTCAAGCACTGCCCCCTCGTTCAATGGTAGGACAGCTGACTCTGGATCAGCATATCGGGGTTCGAATCCCTGGGGGGCAACCAATCACGAGCTTCCTCGTACTTCCCCGCACCACCTCAAATGTCAAAAAACTAAACAAAATCAGCGATTTACGGTGATTCCGCGTGCGCAGTGGTCCGGAATGAGCCAATTCTAGCCCACCTTTTCTGCGGGTACGATTGTGGGTATCATGGGTGCATTCTCGAGAGTACCCTGCAATTCAGGACCGAACTCGCCGTTTGTTCCGACAATAAAAACCGGATGGTGAAGGAGTTCATGAAGGCGGCGGGAAGGAAGCTCGATCTGTTGCGTCGTCCAGTCCAGCAGAAGCTGGATTTGACTGCTTCGGCATAGATACGGGACCGTTGCCCGGCGCACTACTCAAAAGTGCCGCAGATCTCAAGATTCAAGGGCCCGTTCGATTCGCAGCTCAAGCATTGGAAGATTCCAGAAGCGATCTCTATCCCGGTCATTTCCTCTCTTCGCTTCTTCTGCCCGCACCGAGTGCATACGTGCACATGCATTAGGCCGGAACCAAAGCGACCTCGCAAGATTCCTGCGCTGGAAGTATTTTCGCCTCTCGCTCCGGTACCGGCATGGCGGTCGATCAGAGATGACATTCCACCTGTCTCCACTTCTGCAAAAGGCAATGAGAAGATTCCCTTTAAATCGTTACAGAGGTCGGATCATCTGTTCAACGGATTTCTCGACTTTGGCCAAATTTACTTTGTCAATTGAAGAATAGATCGGTCGCAGCTTACTGACCTGCGCCTCGAAAACTTCATTGGGCATAGTTATTCTCTCCAGCAGCGAAAAGCTCCATTGGCAGCGTGATCTGGTAGCGCGGGTCGAAATGCCCTTGGGGAACCAGCTGCCGCTTTCCTTTGCCGAGATCAACGGAAGACTGATCCAGATGTTTGAACCAGGCGTGTCCATGTCTGTCCGCATACCAGAGGAAAAGCCGCTTTACCTTCACGCTCTTGCATTCTTGCAGAAGCTTCCCCAGCAGTTGAGGGCGGAGATTAGCTAAACCTTCCATCACGACATCGACTTGATGAAAGCTCTCACGGCGCGGGAGTTCGTCCAACATCTCCAGAATTGCTCGCTCGGGCGCGGAGGTGGTGAGCGTCCATTCCCAGGGACTCACGGGTTCCGCGTCTTTTGACGTTCCTGATGCTCCACCAGATCGCAAATCATAGCGTCTCGCTTCAACGCCGGTATCGGAGTTCGCAAACAGTCCCAAAGAGCGGCTTTCAAACTGAGCGGCTATGTTTGAGAGCGGCAATAACCCCAAATAGATGGGTGACAATACAAGCGTAGTTGTCCCAAGCAACCGTCTGGGTACCGTAATGCCCTATAAAGATACCCTATAAATTTGTGGCGAAATGGTCGTTTACCTTCTCTCGCTGCTTGCATTTCGTCGGCGGATGCAGCTACCGCCGGACGGACTTCAGATTTACCCACTTCTTTTTGAGGACGCGATTCCACCACATCACGTATCCGGTCACCACCAGCAGCACCGGCACCAGCCCCAGCAACGCCCATAGCACCTGCACCGGCCATCCGCCAAAGTTCCCGAAGTGAATGGAGTAAATGCTGATCGAAAGCCGCTCTGCCCAGTTCCAGTGAGCGCTCGATGTTTGCATCAATACGGCCCCGGTCGTTGGCTGAAATACGACCTCGTCTTCCAACAGAGGCATCGGAATCGAGGGATTCGGCGAAAGGTACACCTGTACTTCGCCATGAGCAGCGCTCGTATCCATATAGAAGTACGCCAATTTGCTACCGGGATAAATACGTTTCGCGCGGGCGATAAAATCGTCCGGCGTCAGCACTGGCTCGCCGGGCTGAAACGACGAAGGCAGCTGGCGCGCCGCCGGCATCGGACAGAGCCGCTGCAGCGCCTGATCGAAAGGCCGCGGAAAGATGAAGTAAGCACCCGTGATGCCCCACATCGCGACCAGCACAAAGCACCAGAAGCCAAAGGCGCTGTGCAGATCCCAGTTGAGCCGCGCCCAGCGCGCGCGCCACTGCACCTTCAGGCCGCGCTTCCAGTTCCGCTTGCCCGGCCACCACAGCACCAGGCCCGTCGCGGTCATGACGAAGAGCAGCGCGCCGCCGATCCCGTTCGCGTAGCCACCCTCCACGCCCAGCGCGAGTTGGTTATGCAGCGCCTCCGTAAACTCCACAACGGCATGCCGCCGTTCGAGCACTTCACTGCCGGCGATGCGATTCGTAAACGAGTCCACATAGACGATCTGAGTTTCGCCGTCGAGCCGCAAACCGATGGGAGCGACGCGGCGATTGGCCGAGCGCATGTCAATGTCTGCCAGCGTGGCGTCCGGATAGGCATGCAGCGCAACCGCGACCATCTGATTCCAGGTCGCCGGCCCCTGCACCGCCGCATGCGGCAGTTGGGGCGTGTCATTCAGCAGGTTCGGCTCAAAGACCAGCAGGCTGCCGCTCAGGCAGATTGCGACCAGGTAAGCGCCCAGCAGTACGCCGATCCACAGATGCATCTGAAAGAACGCCTTGCGCCACCAGACTCTCTGCGGTTGATCAAGAAATCCCATCCCGTCTCCGGCTACACGCAGTGTTTCAGCGACGAGATGGCGAAGGCGTAAAACATCGCCGTCTGATGCAGCTTGGCGTAGCGGCCTACCGAGCCGCCGTGGCCGCCCATCTCCACGCGCAGCATCTTCGGCGTGTGGCTGGTATCCTCGGCACGCAGCTTGGCAATCCACTTGGCCGGCTCCCAGTAGCCAACACGGTCATCGGCCACGCTCGTGGTTGCCAGTACCGGCGGATACGCTTGCTTCTGCACATTATCGTAAGGCGAGTAGCTCGCGATAGCATCGTAAGCCGCCCCGCTTGCCAGCGGATTCCCCCAGTCCGGATACGTCAGCGGCACCAGAGGGTGCGTCGGGTCGCTCATCGTATTCAGCATATCCACGAATGGAGCCTCCGCAATCACGCCCGACCAGAGATCGGGCCGCATGTTCAGCACTGCGCCGGCCAGCAGGCCGCCTGCCGAGAATCCGTAGACCACGATGCGGCCCTTGCTCCCATAACCCTTCTCGATCAGGGTTTCGGCGCAGGAGAGGAAATCGGTGAAGGTTAGCTTTTTATGTAGTTGCCTCGCTTCTAAATACCAGGTCCAGCCCTTCGCCGAGCCTCCGCGCGGGTGCGCGATGACATACATCCAGCCGCGATCCACAAGCGAAAGCACCTCCGAAGAAAATTCCGGCTGCACAAAATAGCCGTAGGAGGCGTAGCCGTACATCAGAACGGGCGCGTGGCCGTCGAGCTTCGTGTCGCGGTGACGCAGCACGGTTACCGGCACCTGCGCTCCATCAGACGCCGTCGCGCTGAGGCTCTCCACCACATACTCGCTCGGGTCAAAGCCGTGCCCCACCGTCTGCGCCTTCACCAGTTGCGGCTTCGCGTGGGCCATGTCGTAGTCGATCCACTGCTTCGGCTGGCGAGGCGACTGGTATACATAGCGTAGCGTGCGCGAATCGTACTGCTGATGCTCGTTCACATCCACGGCGTATGCCGCTTCATGAAACGCGATAGCGTGCTCCCGCATATCCCCGGCATGCGTCACCACCAACCTGGGATTCGCATCGACCCGCTCCATGCGCACGAAGTAATCCTGAAATGGCTGCATGCCTGTTACAAAATGCGCGGGGTTGTACGGGATCCAGTCGCGCCATGTTTTCCGCGAAGGATCCTCTTCGCTCGCCCACATCAGCTTGAAGTTGGTCGCGCCGTCGGCATTGGTCAGAATCGCCAGCCGCCCCTGCCAGTCTTCTACCGAATAGACCAGCCCCGGAGTGCGTGGCTCCACCAACGCCGGAGCCTGCTGCGGATGCGAAGCCGGAATCAACCGCACCTCGCTCGTCACCGCATTCCAGGACCGGATCATCACGTAGCGGCGCGACGCCGTGTGCGTCACGGTCATCAGCATCGCAGGATCGCTCTCCGCAAACACGAGGCTATCGGCGCTGCCGCGCGCTGGACGCCGGTATATCTTCGAGGGCCGGCTATTCGCATCGCGAAACACCCAGTAGATCCAAGCCGAATCGGCGGAGAATACAAATTCACCATAAGCATTTTCGGCCGGACGAGCCAGCACCTCGCCCGTAGACAGGTCCTTCACGTAAATCCGGAACTTCTCACCACCGGTCGTATCCTCGGCCCACGCAAACAGCCTTTGGTCGGGGCTCGGTTTTGCATGCACTACGTTGAACCACGGCTGCCCGTGCGCCCGTACATCGCCGTCAAGCAGCAGTTCCTCATGGCCCCGGCCATCGCGCCGCTTGCGATACCACGATGGATGCTGTGCGCCAGCCGCAAAGCGGCTGTAGTACAGCCAGTCGCCGTCCGGCCACGGCGGCGGGGCGTCGTCACCCGCTGACCGCGCCGCCATCTCGGCAAAGAGCTTATTCTGCAGCGGCAGCGTCGGCGCAAGCACAGCGCTCGCGTAAGCACTCTCCGCCTTCAGATGCATGCGAATATCCGCCTGCAGCGCAGACGGATTCCTCCACACCTCTTTCCAGTTCGACGCCTTGAGCCACGCATAATCGTCGACTCGCACGCGACCCAGTTGAAGAATGCGTTTAGGAATCTTCGGCGTCACCGGCGGCGCGGGATATGCGCACGCGGCACGCGCCCTCGCATGCGAAATGCGCGGCCAGACGCCAAGCCATGCCGCAGACGAGATCGATAGGAAGGTTCGGCGCTGCATGCTGCCTCTCTAGTTCGGAGATGTTGGAGTTTTGTCCGACCGGCGCTCGTACACAAACTGCCCGTCTGAGATCGTCGCATCGACTGTGACTTCCGGAATGCGCACGGGGTCAATCAAGAAGATATCGCCTGACAGGATGACCAGGTCGGCCAGTTTACCCGGGGTGATTGAACCTTTGATCTCCTCTTCCCCCGACGCATACGCGGCCGCCACAGTGTAAGCGTGCACGGCCTCTTCGACGGTCACCTTTTCTTCCGGCACCCATCCGTCCGGAAATTGCCCATCAAGAGTACGGCGCGTTACCGCTGCGAAAATGCCCCACAGTGGACTGATCGGCGCAACCCACCAGTCCGAGCCGAAGGCCACGGTGGCCCCGGCATCGAGCAGCGAGCGAAAGGCATAGGTATTTTTCACGCGCTCCGGACCGATACGCCGCTCGGCCCAGCGCCCGTCATCGAGGGCATGATAGGGCTGCACCGAGGCAATCACTCCCAGCTCGGCAAAGCGCGCAATATCTTCGCGGCGAAGATGCTGCGCGTGCTCAATGCGCAGACGGCGGTCGAGCGGGCCGTTCTCCTTCTGCAGCCGCTCGCACAGATCAAGTACCGCGCTGTTGGCGCGGTCGCCAATCGCGTGAATCACCAACTGCAGCCCGGCGGCGTCGGCGGCGCGCATGCGTGCGTACATCGCTTCCCCGTCGAGCATTTCTTCGCTCGGCAGGCCGCACGTATGGGGGGCGTCGGTGTACGGCTCAAAGAACCATGCGGTCGTCGAACCGAGCGAGCCATCAGAGAAGCTCTTCACGCCGCCTAGTTGCAGACGGCCGGTGTTCATACGGGCGCGAATTCCCGCATGGCCCAGCCGCTGCCACTCGGGCAACGGCAGATGCGCAGACACGCGCACATGCCATTCCCCGGCAAGATCGAGTTCCTGATAGGTGCGGATCACTTCCGCCATCGTTTCTGCGCCGCGGCTGCCAAGCACGCCCATGTCCTGCACGCTGGTCACGCCGTTCTCCAGCGCATATTGCTGCGCTGCAAGCAAGGCGCTGCGCATGTGTGCCTTCGAAGGCAGAGGAATCGCGTGATCCACCAGCCGGTTGGCCGCATCCTTGAAGATGCCGGTCGGATTCCCTGCGTCATCGCGAACGATTTCGCCGCCTGGTACATCGGGCGTGTTGCGGTCCACACCGGCGAGACGCATTGCGAGGCTGTTGGCCAGCTTCATGTGGCCGTCGGACCGGTTGATCCAGACCGGATGATCGGGCGTGACTGCATCGATGAGCGCCGCAGTAGGCAGCTGCACTGGGTCCCACCTTTCGTGGTCCCAGCTTCCGTTCAAAATCCATTCGCCGGGAGCGCGGGTCTGCACATATTGCCGCAGGGTCTCGCGCAGTTCCTGCGGACTTTTCACTTCCCGCAGGTTGACGCTCGCGAGCGTATCTCCGCCGATGTAGAAGTGGACATGTGCGTCGTTGAAGCCGGGCAGCAACAGCCTGCCTTGCAGATCGATGACCCGCTCAGCCTGTTCTGCGAATGGCTCGAGTTCCGCATTGCTTCCCACCGCCACAATGCGATGGCCCTGCACGGCAACCGCTTCTGCCAGCGGCAGGTGCGGATCGCAGGTCCACACCTTGCCGTTGCGCAGAAGCAGATCGATGCCCGCAGGAAATGTTGAGACGGAGTACATCTTTCCTCTCATTCTCCGGCGGATGGGTTAGAAAATGTGCCGCCAGCTTCCCCAGTGGTATTGCACGTTGCCGATAACGTTGCGGCGGCTGCCATAATTGCAGTAGCTGATGGAGGTGCAGATGGGTACGTAGATTTTATCTCCCACATTAGTGCCCGTAACCTGGAACTCCATCGACTTCCAGTAATACTGCCCCGAGACATCGAACAATGTGTAGCCCGGCAGAATGAACGTGTTCGCCGCATCGCCCGCCACCGTGCCCGTATAGCGCACGCCGCCGCCGAGTCCCAGGCCAGAGAGCAGCCCTGAAGAGAAGGTGTAATGCGTGTGCAGGCTGATGAGGTCCTTCGGAATCAGCACCGGACGCGTGCCGATCTCGCTCGCCGGGACGGCCTTCGTCACCTTCTCGTCATCGTAGGAGTAAGATGCATGCACATCGAGGCCATGCATCAGGCTCGCGACGGCTTCGAGTTCCACGCCGCGCGAGCGAACCGAACCGGTCTGGACCGTGTTATTCGGATTGTTCGGGTCCGGCTCCTGCACGTTGTTCTCATTGATGTTGTAAAACGATGCGGTAATGAAGCTGTTCGTGTGCCGCGGCTGATACTTGAGGCCACCCTCATACTGGTTGCCCGTCGTTGGCTTGAAGGGCTGCCCGTAGAAGTTCACTCCCGTAGTCGGAAGAAACGAGGTCGAGTAGCTGAAGTACGGTGCCAGACCAATCGACGAGAGATACGTGCCTCCCACACGGCCCGTAAAACGGCTCGGGTTCTGCTTCGTGGTCGGCGCTCCAAAGAGCAGATCTTTCGTCGCCATGCCGGTCCAGTCTTCGCGTCCGCTCAGTGTTGCGATGATCTTCGGTGTGAATTTCACCAGATCCTGCAGATAGACACCGTTCTGCCACGAGGGCTGATCGGTCTTCAGGTATGGCACCGGCGTTGCGATCGTCTGGTGGTAGTCCGGCTTGTAGATATCGATGCTCGGCGCAGCCGAAAAGCCGCTGATCTGCAGTGCATCGGCATGCGAGTAATCGAGACCCGCCAGCACCGATTGCTGCACCTTGCCCGTCTTGAACTGCGCAAAGGCCTGGTTATCGACCGCATACATGCCCAGCGTCAGCGCGTCTGAGTATCCAAAGCGGTAGAGCGTCTTCAGATCGGGGGCAAGTCCGCCGCCAAAGGCATCGTTACCATCGAAGGCAATGCGCGAATAACGGAAGGCCTGCCGGAAGGTCCAGATCTTGCCGAAGTGATGCTCAAACAGGTATGCCAGCGACCACTGCTGGCGATGAAAGAAATCAAACCCCGGCTGCCCCGTAAAAGTGTCGGTCGGAATCTTGCCGTTCGGGTTCGCGTAGAGTGTGCCCTGCGCCGGCAGAAACTGGCTCCATCCCGTGTTGTCATGCTGGTAGTCGGTCAGGATAGTCAACGTCGTCCGGCTCGATGGCGCCCAGGTAAACGAGGGCGCGATGAAGTCGCGGTCGTCCGGCACATAGTTCACCTGCGTGCCGCTGTTGCGATAAAGGCCGACGATCCGGTAGCGCAGATGCGCATTTGCATCGAGCGGACCGCCGAAGTCGCCCTGCACCTGCTTGCGGTCAAAGCTGCCGAACTGCGCGATCAACTCATTTGAGGGATACGCCTCGGGCCGCTTCGTCACCAGGTTCACCAGGCCGCCCGGCGTATTCTGACCGTACAGCACAGAACTGGGGCCCTTGATCACGTCGATCTCCTGGAGATCGTACGGCTCAATCTCGCCCTCCACCTGGCCGCTCTGCCAGCGCAGATTATCGCGGTACATGCCATAGGTCGACTCGTCGAAGCCGCGAATGTTAAACCAATCAAAACGCGGGTCCGCGCCATACGTCGCCGTTCCCACACCCGCCGTGTAGTTGAGCGCCTGGTTCATGGACTGCACATCGCGCTGCACCAACTGGTCGCCCGTAATCACTGAGATCGTCTGCGGAGTCTCAATCAGCGGCAGCCCGGTCTTGGTCGCCGTCGTGGACGAGGTGGCGACATACCCCGTTGGCGCCGTCACCGAGACAATGCTCACCGCCGTGCCCACCTGCAGTTTCAGATTCTTCAGCTGCGCTCCGGCCTCGCTCAGCCTCACCGGCTCATGAATGGCCTGGTAGCCTGGCGACTTCACCTCCAGCGTATAGCTGCCCTGTGGTGCCGAGATCGAGTACGAGCCGTCTGCCGTGGTCTGCGTCTGCTCATGGTAATCGCCGCACACCAGCGTCACATTGGCGCCAATCACCACCCCGTTCGACTGGTCGGTTACCGTGCCGCTCAGCCGGACCGCCGGCGCATGGCGATCCACCTTGCATGCGGTCTGCGCTGCGCGCGCCGGCGCGCCCAAGGCCAGCAATACGCCGCAGCCCAGGGTGGCCGCATACAGCTTGAGTCTCTTGTTCTCGTGCATTGCAGAGCAGGAAACAGGCCTGAAACTTGCCTTCCAGAAAGAAGATACCGATCGCCGTACCGTTTGCATCATCAACTCTCCCGGTCGAATTTGTCTGGTACCCGGTGCCGTCAAATGCGCCACCGTGTGAATGGGCTGTGAATGTGGGTATATTGGAATCTCTATTGGTTCCAGTAAAGGTCCAGATTCTGAACAGTCAATAGAGCCAGACATTTCGCGTGAATGCATAAAACCGAAGCCTCACCTTGAAATAGGACTAAACAAGTCGCAGATTACCATAAGCCGGACCTTTTTGGTCGGCGTTCTTGACTCTCCTCGTTGTCCGCCAATAAGGTCCTGTTCCCGTGCGGCGCCCTGGCACCACACCCTATGCATTTTCTGGACCTTTACCGGAGCCAGACTTCCGGCGATGCTCGGCTCAGGCGAACCGGAACCGCGACGTTTCGAACCTCGCCAGGAGACCCCCGGATGTTCGTTCGCAGTTGCTGGAAACCCACCGAAGAAGATCTTTGGAAGCTGGTGGAAGCCAACCCATGGGCACTGCTCGTCAACAATGGCCCCGAGGGACCGTTTGCGACCAATCTGCCACTGATTCTGGACCGTACCCGCGAAAAGCCCGTGCTGGTCAGTCATATTGCGCGCGCCAACGAGCATGCGCAGGCACTCCGCGAGGCCGCGACGCCTACGCTTGCCATCTTTCACGGGCCCGTCAGCTACGTGACGGCCTCCTGGTATCCCCAGCGCGACATGCCCTCGACCTACTACTACACTGCGGTCCACTGCTATGGCCGTGTGCGCATCCAGGACCAGCCGGATCTTCGTGCATCCCTGGAGGAACTGACCCGCGGCATGGAATCGAAATACCCCGCCGGCTGGAAGACTTCCGAGATTCCTCCTCAGGACATCACCCGCCGCCTGCCCGCTATCATGGGCTTCGAACTGGAAGTGGATCGCGCCGAAGGCAAGTTCAAGCTGGGGCAGGACGAGCCGGTCAAAGACGCCCTGGCCGTAGGCAATAAGCTGGCCGAATCCTCTGATCCAGCCATGCTGCACCTGTCTGAGTTGGTCATTCGCTATAACCGGGGACGCACGTCCATCTGAGAGCCCCAGCGGGAGAACCGGAATCGAAGAGATACAGCAGACGCGGCAGCCCGAAGGCGCGCTGATTCGCCAGCTCGGCCTCGGCGACTCCATCTCGATCATCATGGGCATCATGATCGGGTCGGGCATCTTTCTGATGGCCGGCAGCATTGCGCGCCAGCTGCATTCGATCGCGATGGTCATCGCCGTATGGACGCTCGGCGGTCTCATGAGTCTTGCCGGAGCGCTTTCTATCAGCGAACTCGGGGCGGCCTTTCCCTCAGCTGGCGGCCTGTACGTGTACCTGGAAGAGGCCTACGGTTCCGCGGTTGGCTTCCTCTATGGCTGGAGCGCGATTGTCCTCATCTACTCCAACAGTGTGGCGGCCATGGCGGCAGCCATCGGCTTCTACGCCGCTCCGCTGCTGGGCCTCGGCGCAGGCTGGCAGAAGGGGCTGCAGGTGCTCTGCATCGTCTTCTTCACGGCGGTCAACAGCCTCGGCGTTTCCACTGGCAAGCGCGTGCAGAATACTCTGACGGCGCTCAAGATCGGCGGCCTCGCTGCGATGATGGTCGTGCTGTACGTAAAGGGGAGCGCCGCGCACTTCGGCAGGAACTTCTTCGGGCCAGCCCACGCGGGTTTCAGCCTCACGGCCATCGGCGTCGCTCTCGTTGCCGTGCTCTGGGCATATGACGGCTGGCACATTGTCTCGTTCACCGCCGGGGAGATTCGCAACCCGGCCCGCACGCTGCCCCGCGCCCTTCTGCTCGGCGTGGTGCTCACCACCATCATCTATCTGCTGGCCAATGTCGCCTACTATGCCGTGCTGAGTCCGGGCGCGATCCGCGGAACCGACCGCGTCGCCGCCCTTGCCGTGCAGCATGCGCTCGGCGCCAAGGGCGGCCTGCTCATCAGCATCCTCATCATCGTGTCTATTCTCGGCGCGATCAACGGGGTCATGATGGGCGCGCCCCGCGTTAATCTGGCCATGGCGCGAGACGGGCTCTTCTTTCGCCCTTTTGCGCGCGTCAGCCGCAAATCCCATGCCCCGGTGCTGGCCACCGTGGCGCAGGGTGCCTTTGCCATGCTCTTCACAACGCTGGGGTCCTTCCGGGAACTCTTCACGTCATACGTCTTTACTTCCTGGATCTTCTACGGCCTTTGTGTCGCGGCGGTGATTCTGCTGCGCTACCGGCGGCCTGCACTTGAACGCCCGTATCGCTGCCCGCTCTACCCCATCACCCCGGCGTTTTTTCTACTGGCCGCATGCGGCGTCGTAGTCACCAATTTTGTGGTCAATTTTCGCCAGGCCCTGCTGGGAGTCGGCCTGATTCTCCTCGGTCTGCCGCTGTATTTCCTCTTCCGGTACATGGAACGCAACCGCCGACCCGCCTGATCGTCAAAGTACGAAATGCTCCCGCACCCTTGCAAAGCCTCTGCGAATCGTCGCCGGATCGAACGCCGTGAAGCCAAAGACCAGCCCCGGGGCGCGCGCCTTCAGCGAATAAGAGGTCAGCGCCGGAATATCCAGACCATCCTCTCGCAAACGCTTTGACAGACGCCGGTCGTCGCTGCCTTCCGGAAGCCACCCCAGCAGATTCATGCCCCCATCGGTGTACCGGAATTCCAGCGGCAGATCCGATTGACTGAACAGTTCCAGGAAGCACTCCTGACGCTCGGCATACGCCTTGCGGCAGCGGCGGATATGCGAATGAAAGGCGCCGCTCTCCAGAAACATTGCCAGAGTTGCTTGGTCGACCAGCGGGCCATGATCGTCCATCAGGTGCTTGGCCGCGCGGAAACGGTCAAACAGCTCGGCCGGAACCACCACATAACCCAGGCGCAGCGCCGGGAACAGGGCTTTGCTGAAGGTGCCCACGTAGATCACACGGTTATCCTCATCCAGGCTCTGCAGGCTCGGCAGCGGCGCAGCCTTGTAGCGAAACTCCGCGTCGTAGTCGTCCTCAATTACCCAGGTCTTATGCCGCCGCGCGTAGTCCAGGATGGCGAGCCGCCGCGGCAACGAGAGCGAAACGCCGGTGGGAAACTGCCGCGAAGGAGTCGTGTAGATCAGCGCGAGGTCACGCAGTTCGCTGGTCGGCAGCTGCAGGCCGTTCTCGTCGAGCGCGCCCGGCACAATGCGGGCGTCCACACTCTGCCACGCCAGCCGTGCTCCCAGGTATCCCGGATCTTCCATGTACACGCGGCTGCCGAAGGCCGGCACCAGCAGTCTGGCCAGCAGGCACAGCGCCTGCTGCGAGCCCGAGGTGATGACAATCTGCCGCCAGTCACACTGCACGCCGCGGCTCGCCTGCAGGTATTGGGCAATGTTCTGCCGCAGCGCCGGCAGTCCGCTGACGCAGCTCTCCTGGTAGTGCAGCAGGCTCTTGCCGTGCTCGCGCAGCGCGCGGCCGCGCAGGCGGTTCCACATCGGCAACGGAAAAAGCGAAACATCCGGCTGGCAGGGGCGAAACGGCAACGGGGCGCGCAAGCTACCGGAAGGCGCGGCGACCTCCCGTTCGAGCACTTTACGGTGGCGCGCGGCCTGCGAGTCGCGCACGCGCCGCTGCTGCGGCACCACTTCGCTGACAAAGACGCCAGAACGAAAGCGCGCCTCCACATACCCTTCGCTCACGAGACGGTCGTAGGCGTAGACCACCGTGTTGCGGCTGATGCGTAGCTGCGTGGCCAGCTCACGGCTTGAGGGCAGCATCTCTTGCGGGTGCAAAGCGCCCCGGCGGATGAGCGCCTTGACTTGCTGCACGACCTGATCCTGCAGTGTGATATTGCTGTCCCGATCGAGCCAGATTCCGCTAAGTGTTTTCATTGCTGCCTTGAGGATCAGCTTACTGCTTTCTGGCGTATTGTTATCACTTGCAGGGTGGCTTGCCAGAGACAAACGAATCGGCGGAAGGTGCGGACGGATGGCGCTCCGGCATGTTGCGGGGCGATCCTCCAGGCCGCGCAAAGCGGCGAGTAACCTACGGGCCGCGCTGCATTACAAGAGCTACCGGGTTTTGACGGGTACGTGGAGTTGCCAGTCAAGGAACTCAAGCTCGTTGACGATCTGGGGGATCTCCACCGACGGGGCAGCGACACCGGAGTGGCCTGATGCGGAGTCGTAGAGCAGCAGGACCGGTTTGCCGGATGCGGTGGCAGCCTGCAGCTTCGCGGTCATCTTGAGCGAGTTGGCGGGATCGACGCGGGTATCTCCATCGCCGGTGATGAGCAGAACCGCCGGATAACGAGTCCCTTTTACGACATGTTGATAGGGCGAGTAGGCATAGATCGTCCGGAACTGTGCAGCATTGTGAATGGAACCGTATTCGCTGGTCCACCACTTGCCGATGCCGAAGCTTTCAAATCCCAGCATATCGATGAGAGGGTAGCGGCCGATGGCTGCGCCAAACAGCTCAGGGTGCTGCGTGATAGAGGCCATGACGAGCAGGCCCCCATTGCTCATGCCCTGGATGGCCAGACGCGCGGGGCGCGTGTAGTGATTCCGGATAAGCCAACGCGCGGCGTTGACGAAGTCATCGAAGGAGTTCTGCTTGTGCGCCAGGTCTCCGCAACTGTGCCAGGCCTGGCCAAATTCGTTGCCCCCGCGAATATTTGCCAGCGCAAATACGCCGCCCTGCTCGATCCAGAGAGCCTCTTCCGGAGTGAACTCGGGCAATTGCGCCCAGTTGAATCCACCATACGCATGGAGCAGAACGGGGAGATCGCCGTCTGGCCGGAGGCCAGCGCGGCTGGCAATCCACATGGGAACGCGAACGCCGCCGGAGGACCTGTACCAGACCTGCCGGACCTGAAGATGATGCAGGCCAGGCGGGGACGGAGGGACGTCGATGGGGCGCACTCCGGAGGGGGTCCAGCGATAGAAGCCCGTGGGTATGCGAAAAGATGTGAAAGAGAAAGAGAGTTCCGGGTCAGCAGGACTCGCGTTTACACCCGCAACGGAGCCTCGGCCAGGAAGAGGAATCTTGCCAGCGGGCTTGCCCGTAAGTGTGTAGCTGCGCAGCTCGGAATGCGCGTTATGAATTACGTTGAGCACCAGATTGTGCGAGGTGAGCGAGAGACTTTGGATGGTAGTATCGGTCAGTTGCGGAATGAGCAGCTTCCAGTGAGAGAAGCTCACCCGAGGCATCGTCGCGGTGAAAACCTCGCCCCGGCCCGCGTGCCAGTCGGTCTCGATATAGAGAGTGCGGTTGGTGAGGACTCCGTTAAAGATGGCATTCCTGCCAGTGACGATGGGAACAAACCCCTGGGAGGAATGGAGGTGCCTGAGATAAAGATCAGTGGATCCGGATGCGCCGTGCAGCACGGTGACGAGAAGCCACTGATTGTCTGGCGAGAGCGAAGCAGACAGGATATCGGATGGTCCGAGCGCGGAGATACCCTTTCCTGGACCGAACATGAGCGCATCGGCCGTGAGTGGCTGGCCAAAGACATGGCGATACATCCGCGGGCCCTTGGCTGTGAACTTGAGGTAGTAGACGGCGGAGCCGGAGGATGTGATGGGCATCGACCAGTAGAGATAGCGCGCCTCTGGGAGGGTATCGGCGGTGAGCTCGTGGCCGGTGCGGGTATCGAGGAAGCGGATGCTGAGCTGGTCGCGTCCGCCGCGGCGTAGTCCGTAGGCGAGGATTTTTCCGTTGACGGAGACGTTGAGCAGCTCGACGCTGCGTTCCGCCGTGGAGCGGACGAGGAGGCACTCCGGGCCAGCGTCTCCGTGACGCATGTAGATGGCGGAGAGCGGGCTGTCGGCGGGCTTGCGGTCGATGAAAACGATCCCGTTGCGGATGAGAACCTGGTGCGGCTGCTCCTGGTCAATGAGCTTCTGAGTCTGTTGACGAAGCGCGGCCACGCCGTGGCGATCTGAAAGCATCTGCGCGGTGTAATGCTGCTGGGCGGCAATCCATCTTTGAGCGGCAGGCGAGTGCCGGTCTTCGAGCCAGCCATACGGGTCGGTGATCGAAACGCCATGCAGCACCTGCGTTGTGGATTTCACGGGCGTTGGCGGCGGAGAAGGAACGCCGGGGGGATGCCCGACGACGGCACCGTGGGCCAGGAATGCGAGGAACAATGTGATTAGGATTCGAGGATGACTGCCGTGCATGCGATTCCCTCCTCCGTGCCCCACACCTTTCCACTGAGGACACGGCGGCTGGGGTTGATGGGTTCTCAGAGGCCCAAGCCTACGGTCGCGTCTGGCCCCCGTAAAGAGCCAGACGCAAAGTTGGCGGTGGGTCCAGTTTAAGTATGGCCGGGGGCTTGCTCTTCACTTGCCTGGCTTGCGGTGATTTGCCATGAAAAGATCGAACTGCGATCCACTATCGAGGTTTCCATGCAGTCAGCCGACTGTCCCAGTTTGTCTCATCTCATCTGGTACAGAATTTGCCGGGCACTCCAGCTCTTCTACATCGCGCAAGCTGAGTTTCCACTGAAGTCGAATGGCACGTAGCCTCTCACCAATTCATCGATGCAAACTCCCATTCGCCAATTTGAACGAACGGGCGCCAGGAATTTTCCTGGAAGAACACATCGGGCTGAAATCGCCAAAGAAGAGACGACTGCGCCGGTGTGAGAACACGCGTCGAATCGAGGCCGAAGCCGGAGCTTGAATCGCCGTCTACCTTTGATTGACACATCTTGACAATCATAATGAACAGGCGCTAAGGTCAGTTTCTATGAGCGACCAGAACACCGATGTCATCCAAGGCACTCTCGACATGCTGATCCTGAAAACCCTGAGCTTGCAGCCCCTGCATGGCTTCGGAATCGCGCGCCGGGTGGAGCAGGTGACGCAAGGGGTTTTCAAGGTGAATCCCGGCTCGTTGCTCACTGCACTCCAGAGGCTGGAGCGTTCGGGCTGGCTGGAATCAGAGTGGCGCCAAACTGAAAATTCGCGCCGTGCGAAGTTCTACAGACTCACCCGCGCCGGCAAGAAGCAGTTGGAGATTGAGACTGCTGATTGGACGCGCCGCTCGTCGGCAATCGCACGTTTGCTGCGGGAAGGAGCGTAACGCATGTCGATCTGGCGCCATGCTGCTCGGGGACTCGGCGGACTCCTTCGCCGGAGAATGCGGAATCAGGAAATCACCGAGGAGATTGGGCAGTATTTTGAGGAGGCAGCCGCCGATTGGAGGGCGCGCGGTCTCAGCGAAGAAGAAGCGCGGCGGGCGGCGCGCCTCGAATGCGGAAATCCAGTCGTTGCCGCAGAGCAAGTGCAGTCCTATGGATGGGAGAATGGCGTCAGAACCTTCCTCTCCGATCTTCGCTTTGCCGCCCGCCAGTTGTGCAGAAATCCGGGATTCGCGGTCATTAGTGCGATTACGCTTGCACTTGGTATCGGCGCCAGTACCGCCATCTTCAGCGCCGTGAATCCGATTCTCTTCAAGCCGCTTCCCTATCCTCATCCCGGTCGCATTCTAACCATCTGGAATGAGTATGAGGGCGCGCGTTCGGACATCGCCTTTGGCATTTTCCGCGAGTTACAACAGCGCAGCCATTCCTTCGAGACGATGGCAATCTTTGAGCCATGGCAGCCTGCGCTCACGGGCGGCACTGAGCCGGAACGGCTCGACGGACAAAGCGTGAGTGCCGGCTTCTTTCACGTTCTGGGAGTGGCTCCCGCGCTCGGGCGCGATTTCCGCGCCTCAGAAGAAGGCCCGAACGGCTCCAAAGTCGTTATCCTGAGCAATCGGCTCTGGCAGAATCTCTTCCACGGCGATTCCGCGATCCTCGGCCGCCAGATCAAGCTCGATGGCGATAACTACACCGTGATCGGCGTGATGCCACGTGGATTCGAGGATGTTCTCTCACCCTCGGCCGAGCTCTGGACGCCTACTCAATACGATCAGCAGCAGATCACTCGCGATTTCAACTCCTGGGAATGGGGCAATCATCTGCGCATGGTGGGCCGCCTCAAGCCGGGCGTTGCTCGTGCCCGGGCCATTAGCGAGTTGGATCAGATTGCGCATACGCCGTTGCCGCAATTTCCTCGTCCTCGCTGGGCTTCGCTCGATCATGGTTTGATTATCGATTCCTTACAGAAGGACGTCGCGCACACAGTGAGGCCGGCGCTTCTGGCAGTGCTGGGCGCAGTGATCCTTCTGCTGGTCATCGCGTGCGTCAACGTCGTCAATCTGCTCTTAGCACGCAGCGGCCAGCGCTTCGGGGAGTTTGCCTTGCGGGGTGCATTGGGCGCATCGAAGCGCCGCATCCTTCGCCAACTCGTGACCGAGAGCATGCTCCTGTCAGTCCTCGGAGGTGTGCTCGGAATCGCAGCCGCATTTGGGGGCGTGCGCATCATAGTCGCGCTGAGCCCGGCCGACTTGCCCCGCCTCGATGCTATCCATCTCGACCTCCCAGCTTATCTCTTCGCTTTTGCCATCACGACGATGATCGGCCTCGTCGCGGGAGTTGTTCCGACGCTGCATATTTCGCGGAACGATATGCACACTGGACTCCGGCAATCCTCGAGCCGCATCGCCGGCTCGCACCTCTGGACACGGCGTCTGCTGGTCGTAACGGAGGTTGCTCTGGCGCTTGTATTGCTCGTCAGTGCCGGATTGCTCCTGCGCAGCATGGAGCAGTTGTTGCGCGTCAATCCGGGCTTCCAATCCTCGCATCTGCTCACCATGCAGGTTGCGACTTCAGGTCATGAATTCGACAATTTGCCCTCGGCGCCGGAAGCTGGAGATCGCGCTCGCCGCCGCTTTTTTGAGCAGGCGCTCGATGCGGTGCGGCGTGTGCCCGGCGTGCAAAAGGCGGCCTTCACAAGTTTTCTGCCCCTCAGTGACGACCCGACCGCGATAGGAACCTACGGAGCTCAATTTGAGGATCAGGGATCTCAAAGCGGCTACAACGTATTTCGCTATGCAGTCAGCCCCGGCTATTGTCTGGCGATGGGCATTCCTCTGCTTCAGGGCCGCCTGCTCGACGAGCACGATACTGCGAATGCTCCTCAGGCAGTATTGATCAGCGCATCCCTCGCCCGGCGGCATTTCGGTAGTCGCAACCCGCTCGGCAGCCGCCTTCATGTAGGGCCGCGAAACCGGCCCTGGTACAGCGTTGTGGGCGTCGTGGGCGACGTAAAACAGACGTCTCTTGCGATTGACCAGGAAGATGCTGTCTACATTCCGGAGGAACAGACCTGGTACGCGGACGATACGTTATCGTTCGTAATTCGCGCCCGCGGAAATCCGGCGGCACTTATCCCTGCCGTCAAGGCTGCCATCTGGTCGGTGAACAAGAATCAACCCATCGTGCGCATCATGACCATGGATCGCATGATGACGACCGCCGAAGCCGAGCGGCGCTTTATTCTGATTATTTTCGAGGCCTTCGGCGTCGCGGCGTTGATACTGGCAGCCGTCGGGCTCTATGGCGTGCTTTCCGGCAGTGTTACCGAGCGTACCCGCGAGATTGGGATCAGGGCGGCGCTCGGCGCCAGCCACAGAGATATCCTGGGCTTGATTGTTCGTGACGGAATGCAGCTCACGGCGTTCGGCGTGGCCATAGGGCTATGTGGAACCGCAGCCTCCGCACGAGTAATGAATTCGCTGCTCTTCGGGACCTCGCCTTTCGATCCCCTCGCGTGGGCTGGCACAACGGCACTGCTGATGATTGTCGCGGCCATCGCTTGCTGTGTGCCCGCATGGCGAGCCGCACGGGTCGATCCGTCGATCACGCTCCGCTCCGAGTGATTCGCTGGCTTCTTCTGATGAAGTGGAGAGCCCGGCAGCCGGTATCCGCCAGTGGCATATCGCCAAGAATAAATCGACAGATCCAACGATGGCTCTATCGCTGCATGAGCGTCTTGGCCCGATGGTGCCAGTCGAGCTATCAGCATTCTGGATCGGGAATGAACGCCTGGCCGCCAGTTTGTCAGATGCGCTCGAAGCTTCGCCTTGCCGCGCGCCGCATGCGTCTTCACCGTGCCAAGCGGCATGGCCAAAACGTAGGCTGCTTCCTCGTGGCTCAAGCCAAGCTGCACGCAATGTAAGATCACTCGCTGCTCACCCTCAGAGAGTTGCCCCACGGCGCGGTCGATATCGATTTTAAGCTCCATGGCAGGTGGAGACGCGGGACCTGGCTCGACGGCTTCCTCTGCCTGGCGCTCGCATGCGGAGCCCCACCTGCGCAGGGACTGAAGAAAGCAGGAGTATGCGATGCGGTAGAGCCAGGTAGAGAACCGGGCATCCCCGCGAAACTGATGCAACTTTCTCCATGCAACAAAAAGGTCTCCTGCGCAATATCGTCCGCGCCAGCGTGATCGCGCGGCAATAAACTGCGCAACTGAGCGCGCACCATTCCCTGGTGACGCCGTACGAGCTCTGCAAACGCGTTTTCATCGTTGTTGGCGAGAACTCGAGCGATCAGCGCTTGATCGATGCGCGCCTCCGCATCGAGGTCAGGCACGCGGACTCTCTCGAGTATTCAGCCACCAACTGGCCAAATAGCCCAGACCCGTCATCAGCGGAAGCAGGCCCAGAGGCCAGAATCCCTGGACGCTGGTGCCGCTGTCGAACCGGAAGGGCAACGCGGCAAACATCGCCATAAGGCCCAGGCCGGCGCTGATCAGCACAAGAGCCCTGCGCCGTTCGGAGTACTCGACGTGCGGTTCGACGAGTAGTTGCTGTGGAAGCTCGACCCCTTTGTCCGCCAGTTGCACAAGGAGTTTGTAGCGCTCCTGCGTGCGCCGGTAGCGATAGTACAGAACGCAGAGGACGATCAGAACCGGAGGAAAAAGTACGAAGAGCGGGACGAAGACAGATGCGGGTGATGCGGGATCCATGATTGCTCCAATCAGTCGTGTTGATGATATGTACCATTTCTATGGGCCGTAAGTTCCACGAGACGCTTACGGCTTCTTCGCTTCCATCGCGAGAAGATCGGCGATCTGCTCGGCCAGCATGATAGGCGTGCGAAATTCGCCTTCGTTGCTGGTGACGGCGACAGTTGCGCCCGCCTCCCAAACGATAGCGAGATCGGCAGAGGTGCCTTCGATGCCGCCGGCGTGGCCGCGAATGTGGCAGCCGTGCGAGACGCGGTCACCGAAGCCGGCGGCTTCTGCTCCGGGGCCGGCTGGCACCTCGTTGGAAAACATCTTGCCGAGCGTGACGGGCTTCACCAGCTTGCCGGAGCGAAGAGCCTCGGAGAAGCGGATGAGATCTGTCGTGGTGGAGTATCCGCCGCCGGCCGGGCCTCCCATGAAGATGTCGTCCAGCCAGGCGGCCTTCCAGGCGGTTGAGAAGAGTCCTTCGTGGTAATAGCCGGTTGCCAGCTCCGGCGTTACGTCGGCGATACTGCTGAAGCCGGTGGAGGTCATCCCGGCAGGCGCAAAGATGTGCTGCCCGACGTAGTGCACGTAGCTTTCGCCTGAAACATCTTCGACGATGCGGCCAAGCAGTATGAAGCCGGCGTTGCTGTAAGACCACTGCTGGCCGGGCTTGCCGACTTTGGGTTGGCGGGCGATGAGGCCGAGATAGTCCGCCGGTGTTAGGTATTTTTCGCGATGCTCAAAGTACTCGGGAACAAAGATATCGCCGAGCCCCGAGGTGTGATGCAGGAGCTGCCACACCGTAATTTGTGCGGCAGCCTGACGATCAGGATACTCAGGCATTAGCTGCGCAAGCGTGGAGTTCCAGGAGAGCTTGCCTGCTTCGACGAGTTGCGCGATGGCGACGGCGGTGAACATCTTGTCGATCGACCCGACGCGGAACTTTGTGGAGGAGCTGACGGGCACGCGAAAGTTGCGCTCGGCAAGGCCGCGGCACTCGTGGAAAAGCGTGACTCCACGGCTTGCTACAGTGAGGCAGCCGGAGAAATCATCGGCGCGGACCAGCGTGTCCAGCTTCTCATGGATCAGGCGCGCCATCTCCTTGTGCGTGACCGCATGATCGGGCCAGCCGGCATAAAGACCGGGCGGGTCTGATGGAATGACCTGCGCCTGAATCAATTTGCCGGGGTCTCTTCTATCGGCGGTCAGACCAAACATCGCGCACCGGCCGCTTTTACGCCCCCGAACCGGGATGACCAGAAGACCCGGTTGATTGCCGAAATCCACTTGAACATCGAGGATATCGAGCCCTCAGCTGTCTCGTGCGGCGAGCGCCATCTGATCGATGAAATCAGTGCGGTCGTCACTCGGAATGCCCGAAGACAGGATGCTCGGAAGCCATAGCGCCATCTGTGCAGAGCTATCTGTATTGAGATGATGAATGAGTTCCTTGCCAAGTCTGCCTACGGGCGTATCCGGCAGGGTAGTGGATGCAGACACCGTCGAACAGAAGACGATAGCAAACAGGGAGACGGCCACCAGCAAGGGCTGGCAAACGATGGAACGAACGAAACGGCGGGATAAGGGCACGACGCAACTTCCTCCTCAAAAGCACAAGGCTTTCAGTTCGGAGGAGAGATGCGAACCTCAAGAGAAATAGATTCAGTGCGTCTCATTTTTTTTTGCCGCGACCGCGAACGGAACAGATAAGGGCCCGTCCCCTGGTATCGTTCATTGACCTGGAGCAAATCGCGCGTTCGTTCGTCGAGCCCGTTCGTCGAGTCATGGATCAGCCACGAATCGACATTTCCTCTGCGTGAAGGCCAGAGTCATTCGGAGAGCGAATCCCCCCATCCGTCTCCCGCCTCCTATTTCAGCGTCGAAGCATGCTGCAAGCCGCTGTCTCGACGGCAATGGGAACCGTAGCGGCCTCCGCGATGCCCGGTCCTGCGGAAATGCGCGGACGGGCTTTCAGCATGGCACATATACAGTCTACCTTTACAGGTAGACTGTATATGTGCCATACTCGTTTCATGACCCGCTCTGGCCCGGCTGCTGACAACGAACCCGCATCCGCTATCGCCCTTGAGATCCGTACTGTATTCCGCAAGGTGAAGCTGCATCTTCGCGGGCAAGGAAAACACGGCGATCTGACGCCTTCGCAGATATCCGTTGTACTCCGTCTGGAAGAAGGCGGCCCGGCCACGGTTTCCAGCCTGGCACGGGCCGAAGGCATGCGTCCGCAGTCTATGAGCGCCGTGATCACGCCGCTCCAGCAGGCAGGTCTGGTGGGTGGTACACCCGACCCGACGGATGGCCGGCAGACTCTGATGTCTCTCACGCCTAAATGCCTCAAGTGGCTTAAACAGGGGCGCGCCGCGAGGCAGGATTGGCTCGCGCGGAAAATCTCGGAAAAGCTTTCTGCTCGCGAGCAGGAAACACTTCGTGCAGCTCTGAGGCTGCTGACAAAGCTGACCGAGGATTGATTCGCTTCCCTTTCTTTCTCATGACGAGCCTTCACGCCCAGGAGAAACCGCCATACCCCTTACTGCTCTTGATCCCACACAGCACCGGACATATCTTTCCTCGCCATGAGGAGACGGGAACGACACAGGAACTTATCTCTCTGCTTACGAAAAGGAGTCTTACAGCATGAACTGGCTTTGGCTCGTGTCTTACTTCTTTGGCGGCGCATTCGCGGCAAACGCCGTCCCTCACCTTGTTTCCGGCGTCATGGGGCGCGCCTTCCAGAGTCCATTTGCAAAGCCGCCGGGCGAAGGGCTCTCCTCATCCACTATCAATGTGCTGTGGGGGTTCTTGAACGCGGGAATTGCCTACCTGCTGATTGCCCATGTCGGCGACTTTCATTTCCGCTCGTGGCTTCATGTAGTTCCGCTCGGGCTCGGCGCCCTGCTCATCAGCATGTTCAGTGCGCGCCACTTCGGCCAGTTCCATGGAGGAAACTCCTCCCAGCGCATATGACAAAGTTGTGGTCCGGCATCCAATCCGAACTGAAGAGGATCACCGTGGTGCAGTCGCGCGCATTGAGACTCTCATGAGCGCTTCGCCCAATACTCCCGAAGGTGACGAACTGGACGTATTGGCAACTCTAGCTGATGCCTACGAGGCGAAGCATCATGTCATTGATGCGCCTTCTCCCGTTGCTGCCATTCGATTCCAAATGGAGCAATGTCAACTGAGCCGGAAAGATCTTGAGCCTATGATTGGAAGCCGAGCGCGGGTGTCGGAGATCTTGACTGGAAAGCGTGCATTGACTTTGGAGATGGTCCGTCGTGTGCGAGGAGGATTGGGCATCTCAGCAGATTTATTGATTGCCCCACTTCCGGTCCGCAAAACGTCAAAGGCAGGCTCCATTCTCCGACGAAATTCAAGCAAGACGAAGCCTTCGACTAGCGAGGCCAAGATGAAGAAGAGAGTGGCAGTGAATGTGTAGTCCAACTCTTCCACTGATAGGGTGACTTCGGTCGCCCCTGCTTTCGTTTACGACCACATTAGCGTTCCAGTTCGAGGCCATCTATTCCATAGCCGAATAGATGTTGCCTCAAAAGTTATTGGACTCGAAGCCCCTCGAGGACTTTAGGTTTTGCGCCATGCGGACTCGCTCAAGTCGGCGGAGGTGCAAACGAGAAGCCTTTCAATGTGTACGACCGTGACGGGCTGTTCTTGCTGGTCAATCCCCAATGGATCGAGACTCTGGCGCTGGCCCGCAGCGGCAGTGACACTACCCGCTCCAGACACAATTGCTGTTAGCGCTATCTTCCTCCTGGACTCACCCGGGCGGCCTCAGGCAGACGCAAACTCTGATGCAGCTGCAGAAAGCCGCGCCATGGATCAGCCTTGAGCCTCTTACGCCAGCCGTCAAATTCCGTCACGCGAAAGATGGGCCGCTCCGCCGACTTGAGCTCAGACCAGCGCAGCGGCAGCGCTACGGGCGCTCCCGGGCGCGCTCGCGGAGAGAACGGCGCGATGGCCGTCGCGCCCCGTTCGTTGCGGAGATAATCCAGGTAGATTTTGCCTTTGCGGGCGGCCTTGGTCATTCGCGTGAGATAGAGGTCAGGATTTTCCTTCTCCATCTCCAGCACCATGCGATGGGCAAACTCTTTGACCTCGGGCCACTCATGTTCGGGCTCGATGGGGGCCACGACATGAAGGCCCTTGCCGCCGGTGCTCTTGAGGAATGATTTCACCCCCGCGCGTGCGAGCCGCTTGCGCACCTCCACAGCCGCGCCGGCCAGCGTCTTCCAGTCGATGGCATCGTCAGGGTCAAGGTCGATCGTCAGACGGTCCGGCTTTTCCAGAGAGTCGCGCGTCGAACCCCAGGCATGAATCTCAAGCACGCTGGCTTGCGCGAGTACCAGCAAATCGTTTGCGCTTGAGATGGTGAGGAAGGGCTCAACCTTGCCGGTTTTGCGGCTCGCAATCTCAATGCTTTCGATCTCGCCGGGCAGCGTGTGGTTGTTGTGCTTCTGAAAGAAGCAACTCAGGTCACTGCCCGCAGGACAGCGCACAATCGACACCGCACGCCCTTGAATGTGCGGCAGCATGAAGGGCGCGATCCTGGCGTAATAGTCCGCGAGCGCCTCTTTGGTCAGGCCCGAATCCTTGTCGAGCACTTTGTCGCGATGGGTGAGCCGAAGCTCTGACCGCACCGTGGTGCTGTTCGCGCGAGGTTTCTTCGCCGCCTTTCCTTCCGATTCTGGCATCTGTCCCCCTTCGCGCCGCACAGTCTTTGCCGGCTTGTCTTCACGCAACCCCTTGAAGGCAGCCTGCCGGACGAGACCATCGGTCGTCCAGCTTGCGAATGAAACCTGGGCCACGAGCTGCGGCTGCACCCAGATGGCCCCGCGCCGCGCATCCTGCTCCACCTTTGCAAATGGCGCAGTTCCCCGGCGAATGGCCTCCAACTGCTCTCGCATGCGGCGATGCGTGGCGCGCGTGAAACCTGTTCCCGTGCGGCCCGCGTAGATCAGCTTGCCGGCGTCGTAATAGCCCAGCAGCAATGCGCCCACCCCATAGGTGCCGTTGGAAGGGAGCGTGTATCCGCCGATGACCAGTTCCTGTTCGAGATAGCACTTGAGCTTCCACCAGTCGCGGCTCCGGCCGGAGTGGTAAAAGCCCTGCGCGAGCTTTGAAATGACCCCTTCCGCGCCGAGTTTGCAGGCCTTTTGAAATATCTCCTCGCCATTGCCTTTCACGTGCTCGCTGAAGCGCACCGCGCTGCTTGCGGGCAAATCAGTCAACAGTGCGCTGAGTATCTTCTTACGAATGAGCAATGGTTCGCCGCGCAGATTATGCCCATCCAGATGCAGCAGGTCAAAGGCAAAGTATGTGAGTGAATGCCGGGAGTCATCCTTCAGTACTGCCTGTAATTTGGCGAAGCTGGTCGTTCCCTTCTCTTCGAGCACCACCAGTTCGCCGTCGAGCAAGGCGGTCTGCACCGGCAGCCGCAGCAGAGCATCGGCCAACGGCCGCATCCGGCTCGTCCAGTCAAGGCCCGTGCGCGTGAGAAGCTGCACCGGCGGATCGGCCTTCTTGTCCACGCGCGCCTCGATGCGATAGCCATCGAGCTTGATTTCGTAGACGCGATTCTCACCAGCCCCCGGCTCGCTCACGAGCGTCGCAAGTTGTGGAGGCACAAACCGCGGCAACGCCTCGCTGGGCAAGCGCTTGAGAGTAGCCGCTATTTCGCGCGGAAGGAGTGCGGCGGGCATGGATTGCTTCGGGGCATTGGCACGATGCGCAGCGGCGGAGCTTTGCGCCTGCGCGCCCTTCGCATTCCACACGGCATCCTGAGCCTCGGCGATCTGCTGCATGTCCCGGCCACTCACTACGCTGAGCGGAGCTTCGTCCACAATGGCCGGCGCATCGTCGCCGCGTTCGGATTCGTCGTGCTCCTTGATCAGCAACCATGACGGCTTCGATCGCCCCGCAAACTTCCCTTTCATGCGCACCAGCGCCCAGCAGCCTTTCAGCTTCTCGCCATGCAATCGAAACTTCAGATTGCCATCGCGCAACTGGCGGGCCGCATCACCCAGTGGCTCCCAGGTGCCGCGATCCCACAGCATCACGGTGCCGCCGCCGTACTGGCCCTGAGGAATGATGCCCTCGAATCCACCATAGGCTAACGGATGGTCTTCGACCTCGACGGCGAGCCGCTTGTCGCCGGGATAATAACTTGGCCCCTTCGCAACCGCCCAGCTCTTGAGCACTCCCTGCCACTCCAGGCGGAAGTCGTAATGCAGATGACTGGCCGCATGCTTTTGCACCACAAAGCTCAACGCGCCCGCGTTCAAACGCTTCCCCGCCGCGCCCTTTGGCTCGGGCGTCACGCCAAAATCTCTCATTGACTGGTATTGCGCGAGAGGCTTGTTCTTGGAACGAGTTGCGGCTCGAGCCGCAGTGTGAACCGCGTGATTTATAGATTTGCGCTTCGGCGGCCTGCGGCTTTGCTTTTTCATGCGGGTTCTCAGGCAGACTTGCGCCGCTTGTCACTCGACGAGCCAGAACGAACGACTTTGAGCTTCTGTTCGCCCTTGGACTTACGGCGCGAGCGGTGCTGCGCGCCGGAGACAGACTTTTTGCGCCCGTTCTCCTCGCCGACGCTGCGGCGCAAGGCATCCATGAGATCGATGACTTTGCCGCGCGCCGTCGCCACCTCCTGCCTTGGCAACGCGACATGCTTGAGGCGTGCATCGACCAGTTCTCTAAGAGCGGTTTCGTATTCGTCCTTGAACTTCTTCAGATCAAAGGAAGACGATTTTCTCTGGATCAGCTCGCGGGCGAGTGACAACTGCTCAGGGTCCACTTTGCCGGCTTCGATCCCGGCGAAGTACTGCTCCGCGCTCCGCATCTCTTCAGCAAAGCGCAAGGTGTAGGCCATCAGCCCCAGCAGCCTCGGGTTGCCGGGCGCGCAAATAGCGACGAGGTGCTCCCGGCCTGCGAGCGCGATTTTGCCAATGCCGGCTTTGCCGGTTTCTTCGAGCGCCTTTCTGACCACGGCAAATGCCTCGGCCTGCGAGGCGTTCTCGGGCAGCACAAAATAGGGCTTCTCATAACAGGCAGGATCAATCTCATCAACGGTTACAAATTGCTCCAGATCAATCGTCTTGCTCGAGGCCACGCGCAGGTTCTGAATATCTTCCGGCTCAACCGGAATGTATTTTCCCTTGCTGTATTCATAGCCTTTGACGATCTCGCGATTCTCAACCGCTTCGCCGCTCTCTGGCAACACCTTCTGGTGCCGCACACGCTGGCCGGTTTCGCGATCAATCTCGTGGAAGTGAATCTCGCTCTTGGATTCCGTCGCCGGAATCAGGGAGATGCCGAACGACACCAGAGAAATTCTGAGTTGACCTGACCAATAGGGGCGCGCCATTATGACCAATCCTTGCTGCGTCAGATTCGATGTACAAATAAGACGTTGCTTCCCGGCCCTTATCTCTACGCTGATCACGACTCGCAGCATGGCCGCCGCCAGAGAGCCGTGCAACCGATTGCGCCGTAGGGCCACCTTACTGCAAAGAGGCTCGCATGAAGCGTAGGCTTACGTAGCCACGCCGGGCCCGCCCGATTCTGAAGAAGGAAGGACTGCAATGATTCGCAAACTGAAATCAGGAAAATACCGCATCTACTCGCGCAAGAAAAATCCTGACACCGGAAAGCGCCGCAACCTGGGAACCTTCGACACTCGTGAAGCGGCTCAGCAGCATGAGCGGGAAATTCAATACTTCAAAAGACACTGAGATGCCTGCGGTGAAAGCCTCACTCAAGATCACCAAGCGCACGGCAGCATGCAGACGACGAGGAACATCATGGCTTCTGACCATCACAAATCGCACAGGAAAACGGAGAATCACCGCTGGGTAAAAAACGTCACCAGCGACTCCACGCATCCACGGGAAGGCCTGTTTACGGAGTCGCCGGAAGTGATCGCGCGCGAGCTGGCCTCGAAAAGGGTTTCGCCGAAGGGGCCGGTTTCCGGATTGCGCATGCTCACCTATTTCATCAATCGCGGCGGCAAGGGACTCAGTGCCTCCCGGCGGCGCTCGCTGGAACGAGCCAAGGAGCTGCTCTCAGAGCGCATTCATCGAGACAAAAGCAACCGCAAGAAAAAAGCCGCCTAGGGCGGACAGCGGCGGCCGAATCAAGTCCGGGCCATGGACTTCGTCTCTGACCGGCTCTGCGATGGAAGGCGGTTTCGTTCGCGGACCATCGTGGATATCTGCACACGGGGAAAGCCTGCCCGTCGAAGCAGGCCGGAGTCTGAGCGGAGAGGAGTGACCTCCCGAGTAACTGGGGAACTCTGCCCGAAGCGACGGGAGTACGTGCGCGCTATTGACTGAATCGCTCGGCGACGATCCCAGCGGGGAGAGCCTCGGCTTCGAGGCTGCCGGTTTGGATCAGAAGCTCGAAGGCGCGGGGCTTTCCATTCCGGGTGAAGGCTTTCTGAATTACGGGTCGCATGGCTGAATCGTTCATGAGGATATTGGCGGCGGCCTCGGTTCCGGCCATGTCGAGCCCTTCGATCAGAAGGATCCAGCCTGTGTGGTCAAGGTTGGGAAGCAATGCGACAACCGAATAGGTTTCGCGATAGGGGCTCTTGAGATTGCTGCGATAGAGCGGCCGTTCGCCGGGAGCCGGATGAGTGTTGAGGATATAGCAATCATTGACGCGGCGGTCGCAGACAAATTTGAAATTAAGATTGGCCTGCAGAAGGTTGATCCACGGATCGGTATGAATGGCTCCCAGAAGGATGACATTGTTGCCTCTCAGATCGTCAATCCTAAGATCGCGGGCGTAACGGATGATCAGATGATCCGGAATAACTTCGGGCAGATGAGAGAGACGGGTTGTTATGTCCAGATCGACCATGCTGGTGTATCGCTGAGTGCGCAGGTCGTCGATGCTTCCCTGGTCCGCATTCTTCACCCTGACACTGGAGAGATATTCTCCGTTGGAATAGCTGGTGAGGCTAGCGGGCTGCTGGGAAAGATTTTGCAGAATGCCCACACCGGCGTCGGCCGGGACGATTAACGTATCGTGTCCTCTCGAAAACAAGGTTGCCCACAAAGGGCGAGAGGCCACTTTTGGAGCCGGCGGAGAAGAAGCAGAGGTATAGGCGAGCCAGCATGTGCCCCAGAGAAGTGATGCAAAGAGGAGACCGATTAAAAACATCCGCCAGTCTTTTCTGGCGGGGGGCACTTGTGGATGGGATCCGGGCGCTGGCGAAATCGGCGTAGTTTCTTCGGCACTCGCGGCCAGAGCGGGCTGGGGACCGGCGAGCGAGGGCCGGGCATGGAAGACGGGGATGTAGGCTCCCCTGGGAATTTCAAGACGGAAGCTCTCCTGGCTTCCCTCTCGCTCAAAATAGAGGTTCAGGCGCTTGCGGAGCTGGACAGCATAATTGCGGACGATATTGTCGTCGCCGGGATTGTAGCTGGGCGCTCGCCCGAAAACGCGCACACCAATATTCTGCTCGCGGATTTCTTCGTCCCTGTCCTGCAGATGCAGCTCACAGATGTGAAGGAGAAACTTCTGCAGGAATTCCGACTTCGAGAAGATGTCGCTCGCTGCAATGCGCTGCGCGAGCAGCCAGCGAGGATCGCCGGAAAGCAGGATGCTTCCGTTGCCAGCCGAAGGCAGCATCTCCAGCGAATTTGACGCCATTTTCATCCATCGCCTGCGGCCGCCAGGTCAACGGCACGCAGTGGTTTCCTGTTCCTGCTCGGCAGGAACACTCTCATTATGCAGGTGTACAGGTTTAAACACCGTTAAAACTGCCGTTTCGCAGCCCCTGATTCTTACCGGCAATCCTCAACTGGCACCCTCTGGATGCACTTCCCTTCTTTATTCACACTCCTCTCCGCAGGGCTCCACGGTGAAAACACCTTACGGCTATCGGGGCGTGGTTTGATGATGTGCCTGTCCCGCAGAGATTTGCCGTCATCTTGAGTGCCCGCACCGCAGTGGAAGCGCGCGCTCCAGGGAGTGGATTGGAACGGCTTTCTCCGCAGGCATCCAGTGATCGCAAATTTCCCCAACTGACTCACCGAACCAGTACGCATCAAGGAGAACGACTTGTCAGCTCAAGGCACAAGATTTACGCGATATGGCTCTCTTCTGTGCATCCTCTTATTGGCCGTCTGCGGCGCATTTGCCCAACAGGACACCGGCGGCATTCTCGTGGTCGCGAAGGATACGTCGGGAGCCGCCCTCAAGGCAGCCTCCGTCGTGGTGACCAACACCGGCACACAATCGCAACTTCATGGCAGGACCAACAACATTGGAACGTGGCTGGCGACGCCTCTGGCGCCCGGCGATTACCGGGTGACGGTCAGCGGCAAGGGGTTTCAGACAACGATCGTTCAGCATGTAACGGTTCAGCTTCAGCAGAACAGCCGCGTGGATGTGACGCTTTCGGTCGGCAATCTGCAGCAAAATGTGGTTGTCACCGCTCATGCCCCTTTGCTCGATACCGAAAATGTGTCGATCGGGCAAACGATTCACGGAGTGCTCAAAAATGATTTGCCGGTGAGCGACCGTGACTTCAACCGGTTGGCGGTGCTGACGGTCGGTGTGAATTACACGACACCTTCAGGCCCTCGCGACACGGCAAGCGGTGGGTTCTCGGCGAACGGCATCTCTCAATATCAGAACGATTATGTCTTGGACGGAACCGACAACAACAGCTACGACCAGAATGTGAACGAGGGACGAACCTTTGCCATTGAACCCTCGCTGGATGCGATTGCGGAATTCAAGGTCGAGACGAATGCCTATTCTGCAGAGTTTGGCCGGGACGGTGGCGCGGTGATCAACGTCATCACCAAATCAGGGAGCAATCACTTTCACGGTTCAGGATACGAGTACTTTCAGACCAGCGACTTCAATACGAACGACTTTTTTAACAAAGCACAGGGCATCAGCAAAACCGACTACACGAAGAACATCTTTGGCGCCTCACTGGGGGGCCCGGTATGGCTGCCGAAGCTTTATAACGGACACGACCGGACCTTCTTTTTCGTGGATTTTGAACGGCAGCCCTACCGCTCGCCGGGATCTCCGGTACGTGGTTTCATTCCGACTCAGGCAGAAGCCTCGGGCGATTTCAAAGGCGACGCCCCGATTTATAATCCGGCCACAAATCAACCCTTCGCGAACAATACCATTCCGGCAAATCTGATCAATCCCATTGCACAGAAGATTGCCGCGGCTATCCCGGCTCCGAATCTTCCCCAATCCGGCTCGGCCAATTACTTTCACAACAGTCCCGTCAATGACGACGACAATCGCGTTGCGGTGCGCATCGATCAGCAGTTCAGCGCTAATGACAGGGTCTTTGGCCGCTATCAGTACCAGCACCAGAGTCTGCCGCAGGTCGGACTTTTCTCTGGCACGCTGCTGACCGGTGATATCAGCAATATGGCGGATGCGCAGGGAGTGGTTGCGGGCTGGACGCACGTGCTGAACATGCGCATGATCAACGACGCGCGGTTTGGCTGGACGCGTCTGAACTGGATTACCGCACCGGCCAACGGCAGCCAGAATGTCAATCAGCAGGTGGGCATCTCGGGCGTTCCGCTGCAGGGCGGCCTGGCCGGGGGGCTGGCCACGATCAGCTTTGTGAACAGCGATCTCAGCGGATTTGGCGGAGCCTACTCCGAACAGGATTTGAACGGCACCTATCAGGGCGCCGACACCTTCACCTGGACCACGGGGCATCACACCATCAAGCTGGGCGGCATGTACCGCTGGGTATTTTTCAAGAGCTCGGCCAGCTCGTTTGCGCCCAACGGCGAGTTTGATTTTGATGGTCACTACACAGCTCACTACACCAGCGGAACCGCCGACTCGGGAACCGGTAACCCGTTTGCCGACTTCCTGCTTGACCGGCCGGAGATGGCTCGCATCTCCGCCATTCATACCAACAACTATCAGCGCCGCGCATATTCACTGTTTGCAGAAGACTCCTGGCAGGTGACGACCAAACTGACGATTGATGCGGGCCTGCGCTGGGATTATGTGACGCCGGTGTGGGAAGCAAACAATCACGGCTCTGTGCTTGACCCCATCACTCATGTGCTGCACATTCCGGGCTATACGGGGTCTTTTCCCTCAGCCACTCAGGCACAAGTTGCAAAGGGCATCATTACGCTCGACACGCACTCCAACCGGTACTTTGGCGTGCAGCCGGACCACCATGACTTCGGCCCTCGCCTTGGATTCAGCTATCTCGTGACTCCCAGCACGGTCTTTCGTGCCGGTTACGGTCTCTACTATGGTCCCGAGCAACTGGGATTTTATGGTGAGCCCAGCCCCGGCTTTTCCACACCGTTCCTCTTGCAGGACAGTTTTCAGGTTCCCAATTCCAATCCCGCAACCGTGAATACGGTGACCATGTCCACCGGCTTTCCGAGCTATGCCCTCACCAATCCGGGCGACCCCACGCTCTATGCGATGGAACTACCGCTCAAGACACCCTACTTTCAGCAGTGGAATGTCACCGTTCAGCAGCAGTTGGGTGGCCAAAGCGCGCTGGACATCTCTTACATCGGATCGAAGACCACTTCCATGTATACGAATCAGGACTGGAACATCCCGTCCCCCTCAGTGGATGGCTCCGTTCCCTACGCGCAGCGGCAACCCTTCCCGAGCGTGGACAGCAATGGAAATCTGATTGCCGGAAGCGCTATCCAAGGCCCATCGAACCAGGGCATGGGCACCTACAATGCACTGGGTGTAAAGTTTCGCAGCCACTTCAGGAATGGACTGACGATGATCAGCGCCTTCACCTGGAGCCACGACATCGACGACATCACGAACGCCGGACTGAGCGTGGGTAACAATGGCCGGGCGAGCTATCCTTATCAGCAGCTCACCTTGCAGCGCGGAAACTCCGACTGGGATATTGCGGATCGCTGGGTGACCGGGTTTGTTTACCAACTTCCATTCGGCCGCGGTCAACGATTTGGGAATCACCTCAACCGGGTGGCTGACGCCTTGCTGGGCGGATGGCAGACCGGAGGCATTCTGACTCTGGAAAGCGGGCCGTGGTACACCGTGAACCAGAACTACGATAGCGCCCACAACGGCTTCATCTGTGGCAATTGCCGTCAGCGCCCTGACGCAGTCGCCGGGCAGAACGCCAACAATGGTCCGCGCAAGGTGGACCCGAACAACAGCGCTGTCCATTGGTTCAATGTGAATGCCTTCACGCAGGCAGCCAATGGCACGGTGGGTAATCTTCGCCGCAACACTGTGCTCGGACCCGGATATCGTAACTATGACGCTTCTCTTTCCAAGATATTTTCGCTCGGCGGAAAGAGAGCCTTTCATATCCGGCTGGAAGCCTACAACATGACGAACACAACCAACTTCATGGCGGCCAGCGAGTCGACAACCCCTTCGGGATTCTCTCTTGGGGACTCCAACTTCGGCGACCTGACGGCAGACCGTGGCGGACGAATTGTGCAGCTTGCAGGCCGCTTCGTCTTCTAAGGAATGCCCAACCTGCGGGTGTCATCCACCTACAAAGTAGAGTGGATGACACCTGCAGAGTTGTCTTTAACCGGGAACATTTCCGTTCCGCCCGGCAATCTCATTTCTTTTGCCGCCCAACCTGCTCACGAGCACAGGACATTTTTGACGATGCCGCCTCTCCGGCTCCTGCCAGCGTTCATGCTGGCTGCCCTTGCATTTTCTCCGTTTGCCGTTTCTCCTGCGATTGCCGTGCCCGCTAAGGATGCGATTCCACTCCAGCCAGCCCGGGCCGCGCTGCGCCGTTTGATTCCCTCACTGCAGCAGCAGATCACCCTGTTGCCGCTGCAGCGGAAAGGCGGCGGTGAGCGATTTCGCATCTGCGGCACGCGAGGACACATTGTGGTAGCAGCCACCAGCAATGTTGCGGCTTTGTTTGCGGTGAACTGGTATCTCAAGTACACGGCGCACCTGCAGATATCGACCAATGGCGATCAGCTCACCTTGCGCGGACCACTGCCCGCACCACGTCATGTCATAGAAGGAAGGACACCGTATCCTTATCGCTACGCGCTGAATGAGAATACCGATGGCTACTCCACGCCTTATTGGAGCTGGCCCCGGTGGCAGCGCGAGATTGACATATTTGCCGCCAGCGGCATCAACGCCATGCTGGTGGAGCGTGGGATGGAGGCCGTACTCTATGAAACCTTTCGCGACTTCGGCTATTCCGATGCGGAAATGCGAGCATGGATCACACAGCCCGCGCACCAGAACTGGCAACTCATGGGCAATCTGTGTTGCTTTGATGAGCCCATCTCGCGCTCATTGCTTGACCGGCGCATTCGCTCTGCCCAACAAATAATTCGCCGGCTGCGCGAACTCGGGATTACGCCGGTCTTTCCTGGATACTTCGGAATGGTGCCGGAGGACTTTGCCCGGCGGCACCCAGGCGCGCATGTGATTCCGCAAGGCAACTGGAATGGCTTCCGCCGGCCCGCTTGGCTGGACCCTCGGGACCCGCTCTTTGCCGCCGTCGCCGCATCGTTTTACAAGCACCAGCAAGAACTATTTGGAGATAGTTCGATCTATGACATTGAGCTATTTCAGGAAGGAGGCTCGGCGGCAGATGTGCCGGTCAGCTCTGCAGCCAAAGCAATTCAAAAAGCTCTTCTGCGCGCGCACCCTCAAGCCATGTGGATGACGCTCGCGTGGCAGAACAACCCGTCACGCGCTCTGCTATCAGCGGTAGATCGTTCTCATCTTCTTGTCGTCGATATCGATCAGGGACGGACTCCCCACGAAAATCGCGAACGGGATTTCATGGGAGCTGCATATCTCTTTGGCGGACTCTGGGACTTTGGCGGCCGCACCACCCTTGGAGCCAATCTTTACGACTACGCCGTGCGCCTGCCGCGCATGGGATTGCGCGCCGGCAGCACCATGAAGGGTACAGCACTGTTCTCCGAGGGGCTCGACAACAATCCTGCCGCTTTTGACCTCTTCACCGAAATGGCGTGGCGAACATCCCCTGTAGATCTGCGCACCTGGTCCCGCGAATATGCACGCCGCCGCTATGGCATGGATGATCCTCACACCCGGCGCGCATGGAGAATCCTCATGGAAACTGCCTACGGAACGCGTGCCGATGGAGTCTCAAATCATGGCGAGCGCGATGCTCCCCCTGAGTCCCTGTTTGATGCGCAACCAAGCCTCGATGCGGTATCCGCATCTTCGTGGTCTCCTGACCGTCTCCGCTATGACCCGAAAAAGTTTGAAGCCGCACTCACCGAACTACTGCAGGCGCCGCCTGGAATGCGTGAAATGCCCACCTATCAATATGATCTCGTCGATGTTGCACGGCAAACACTCGCAAACTGGAGCCGGAAGACACTGCCGGAAATCAAAGACGCTTATGATCACCGTCATGAGGCCCGGTTTGAAACGCTTGAAAAGCAATGGCTGTGCATGATGATGCTTCAGGACAAGCTGCTCGCTACGAACACATCCTTTATGGTTGGCCCGTGGCTCAATGCTGTCTCTCCCTGGGCCGCCACTGCAACGGAACAGCGGCGTCTTGACTACGATGCACGATCGATTCTCACCACCTGGGGAAATCGCACGGCCAGCGAGGCCGGACTGCGGGATTATGGAAACAAGGACTGGGCTGGGTTGACCCGCGACTATTACTATCGGCGCTGGCAAATCTATTTCAATGATCTGGATCGCTCCTTGAAGACCGGAACGCCCCCTCACCCCATCGACTGGTTTGCATTCGGCGAGAAGTGGAACCGTGCTCAGACCCATTACGCAACCCAGGCGCGCGGTGATTCATGGTCCGTCGCCATGCAGGTAGCGACGGCACTGGGGATTGCTCCATCGGCAATGCGGAAACAGAGCTGGCAGCGAACGCATCAAGACAGTCCCATGGCGCGCGAAGATCGCCGCTCCGGCGACACGGAGCATTGAGAGGCGAAGCGATGAAGCAGCATCAAGATACGGTAGTGAATGCGAAACGCATGGTGTCGATCGATTTGCTGCGTGGGATCACCATCGCTTTCATGATCCTCGTGAACAACAATGGAGATGAGGCGCACGCATTCTGGGCGCTCAAGCATGCACAATGGAATGGCTTCACGCCTACCGATCTGGTTTTCCCCACCTTTATTTTTGTGGTTGGAATCTCATTGGTCTTTTCCACCGAAGCACGGCTGCGCCGCGGGCAATCGCGACTCTTGATCGCCGCTCACGCCCTGCGGCGGAGTGTGATTCTTTTTCTACTTGGGCTTGTCGTGAACGGTTTTCCTTATTTTCACTTCGGCACTTTGCGCATCTATGGCGTGCTGCAAAGAATTGCGATTTGCTATCTCTTCGGCAGCCTCTTGTATCTGCTCTCGCGGCGTGTTTGGCTGCAGGCCTTGCTCTTTACGACGGCGCTGGTTGGGTATTGGGCGCTGATGCGCTGGGTTCCCGTACCGGGCTACGGCCTGCCCGGCAGAGATATACCCTTTCTTGACCCGAATGCCAATCTGGTTGCCTGGCTGGATCGTCTTCTGCTGCCGGGTAGGCTCTATGCCGGCACGCGTGATCCTGAAGGGTTGTTGAGTACGATCCCGGCGATGGGCACCCTGCTGCTCGGCATGATGACGGCTGGATGGTTGCGAAGCGCCGCAGCTCCACGGAGGAAATTGATGCTGCTCCTGGCGGCAGCGGGTATTGCTCTGACGGCCGGCGCGTTGTGGGGGCTTGAGTTCCCGATCAACAAGAGGGTCTGGACCAGTTCGTATGTCTTGTATGCAGGCGGATGGTCTCTTCTCGCCTTTGCGCTCTGCTTCTGGATGACCGAGGTCCGGAAGCATCGGAATGGCTTATATCTCTGGCTTGCTTTTGGAATGAACCCCATTACCGCATATATGTTTGCGGAACTTCTGCAGTCTACCTTGAGCGCAATTTATCTGAATCATCATCTTACGATGCAACGCTGGCTCTATCTGCGCATTCTCGTTGTTCTTCCCTGGCCTGCGTGGGCATCGCTCCTGTACTCCGTTGCATTTGTCTTTGTCTGCTTGATTCCGATCGCGCTTATGTACCGGAAGCGTATCTTCCTCCGCATCTGAAACACGGCTCTCATCCTCTTAGGCCATAAGAACATCGACACTTCGGAATACAAGTAATTCCCGAGAAACGTGATTGTCGTTTCAGTAAGTATGCTGTCCACCCCGCCGCTACCAGGATAAATGCGTACCTCTGGTCAGAACTGTTACGGCAGAAGCCGCGACGATCGTGTGAAGCAACGCGAGTGCCATCTGTGCTGCCGGGGTGACTCCTGCGAAGCACACCGGGAACCTCAAACCGCGCCTCCGGGATGCACTTGCCGAGTTCCCGTCGTAAGGTAGTCTCGTTCTCTACCTTGTCAGCATCGCCCACGATGACGATGGCGGGAACCTGGACGGACTTCATGCGATTCGAAATATCCATCTGCATGCCGTGATCGAGCCACGCTCTTACGGCCTCCGAAGATCCATTCAGAGTGTCTTCGATCACCTCTTCTCGCAACTCTCTGGGCAGTGGCCGCTCAGTCAGAATAGTGAGCCCCTGCTCCACACCCTCGCGGCTCCCATAGATCGCGGACCGCACTCCCAACGTCCTCAAGCATCTTCACGATTTCCTTGATGCGCTTTTGCGTTGCAGTCGAATCTCGCGGCGTTTTATCAGCAGAAAGAACACAGGAACCAGAATCAGGACGTGGATGGTCGAGGTGATCATGCCGCCGACTATGGGGGCGGCGATTGGCTTCATCACGTCAGAGCCAATGCCGCTTTCCCACAGTATGGGGGCGAGACTGAGAATGACTGCGGTGACGGTCATCAGTTTTGGGCGAAGCCGTTGCACGGCGCCTTCGATAACCGCGGCGTGCAGGCTCTCATCGGTCATCGCGGTCTCTTGCGCCATGTATTTGTCATAGGCTTCCTGCAGATAGATCACCATGACAACCCCGGTTTCTACCGCGATACCAAAAAGCGCAATATAGCCCACCCACACGGCCACGCTGAAGTTGAACCCCAGAAGCCATTGCAGAAGCAGCCCACCCGACAAGGCATAGAGCGTGGGGAAGATTAACACGGCTGCTTCCACGACGGAGCGGAAGACAAGATAGAGCAGGAGGAAGATGACGAAGAAGACGATAGGCAGAATAATCTCGAGGCGATGCTTGGCCCGGACCTCGAACTCGTATTCGCCTGCCCAGCGCCAGGTGTAGCCAGCCGGAAGGTGAAGCTTGTTCTTCAATAGCCTGTCAACTTGTGTGACATAGTTCCCGTAGTCGCTGTTATTCAGCGTGAGATAAAGATAGCCAGTGAGTGAACCGTCTTCATCGCGAATCATCGATGGACCGCGCGAGTAATAGACGCGAGCCACCTCGCCAATGGGAATCTGAGCTCCCATCGGCGTAGAAATGAGCATTCTCATGATCGCCGCGGGATCATTGCGAAAACTTTGCTGATAGCGAACGGTCACGGCGAAGCGCTCTCGTCCCTGAACATTCTGCGTAATTTCAGATCCTCCAATTTCAGAGGTGATCACCTGTTGGACATCCCCGACGGTGAGACCATAGCGTGCGGCCTGCAAACGGTTGACGGCAACATTCAGGTAGAACCCTTGAGAAACCCGCTCCGCGTAGACCGAGGAGGTTTGCCGCATCCCTGAGAGGATGGCCTGCATGTTTTCTCCGATCTGCTGAATTGTGTTGAGATCCGGCCCCTGAATTTTGATGCCGATCGGGGTTCTGATTCCCGTCAACTCCATGTCGAGCCGGTTTCTTACGGGCATCGTCCAGGTATTGGTCACGCCAGGAAACTGTAACCTGGCATCCATTGCGGCAATTAGTTTGTCATAAGTCATTCCTCTGGGCCACTGCGAGCGCGGCTTGAGCATGATGGTGGTGTCAAACATATCCAGAGGTGCGTTGTCAGTGGCGCTATCTGACCTGCCCACAGTACCGAAGACAGAATTGACTTCGGGAAAGGATCGAATGATTCGGTCCTGCGTCTGCATGAGATCGATCGCCTGAGGCAGCGAAATCCCCGGAAGAGAACTCGGCATATAGAGCGCCGACCCCTCATAGAGCGCCGGCATGAACTGGCTGCCCAGCCGGAAGTAGAGCGGCACAGTCGCAGCCAGGAAGGCGAGGCTGAAAATCAAGACCAGCTTCCAGCGCCGCAGAGACCAGCGCAATACGGGAAGATACAAGGCCTGCGTCATTCTGGCCAGCGGATTCTCGGACTCGGATCGCAGCCTGCCGCGAAGGAAGAATGGCATGAGCGCCGGCACCAGGGTGATGGAAAGCACGGATGAAAAGACGAGCGCGAGTGTCTTGGTCCAGGCAAGGGGCCGAAACATGCGCCCCTCCTGCGAACTGAGCAGAAAGACGGGCAGGAAAGAGACGACGATGATCAGCAGTGAATAGAAGAGCGCTGGACCCACCTGTTGGGCCGCGCCCACCAGCATCTTCTTGCGGGCCGCATCATTCAGTTGCTCGGGGTCTGTACGTTCCGCGAGGTGGCGATATCCGTTCTCGACCATCACAATGGCAGCATCGACGAGCACACCTACGGCCAGAGCCAGTCCTCCGAGAGACATAATGTTGGAGCTGATGTGGAGGAAATACATAGGGATGAATGCGGCCAGCAGCGCAATTGGCAAGGTGAGAATGGGAATGAGAGCGGAGCGAAAGTGAAAAAGGAAGGCGATGCTAACGAAGCTCACGATGATGGCTTCGAGGATGAGATCGCGCACGAGCGTATGGATCGACTTATGAATGAGCCAGGAGCGGTCATAAGTTGTGACGATCTTCACGCCCGGAGGCAACGATGGTGCGATGGCGTGGAGTTTGGCCTTAATACCGTCGATCACCTTGAGCGCATTGCCTCCATACCGCATGATGACGATGCCCCCGACGACCTCACCTTTGCCATCCCAATCGGCGGCACCACGGCGCGGAGCGGGCCCAAAGCTGACCGTGCCTAAATTGCGTACCAGGATCGGCGTACCGTCTTTTGTGGCAACGGGAATATTTTCAAGATCGGCAAGCGTCTTGAAGTAGCCGAGGCCACGCACCATATACTCGGCGCCGTTCAGATCGAGTACATCCCCGCCCACTTCATTGGTGCTCTGCCGGATGCGCTGGATAACGGTAGAAGCCGAAATTCCGTAAGAGAAGAGTTTTTGAGGATCAAGATTCACCTGATACTGGCGCACGAAGCCGCCAATACTGGCGACTTCCGCCACGCCTGGCACGGTCTCTAACTGATAGCGCAAGTACCAGTCTTGAAGCGAGCGCAGGCTGGCGAGGCTTTGGTTGTGGCTCTTGTCGACGATGGCATATTCATAGACCCAGCCTGCGCCGGTGGCATCCGGCCCAATCGTGGGGTGCACGTTCGAAGGGAGGCTGTCGGCAATCTGCTGAAGGTACTCAATGACACGCGAGCGCGCCCAATAGAGATTGGTTCCATCCTTGAACACCACAAACACGTAGGAGTCACCAAACATAGTTTGGGCGCGAACAGCCTTCACATGGGGCGCGGCCAGCAACGCGGAAACAATTGGATAGGTGACCTGATCTTCAATGACGTTCGGCGGCTCCCCAGGCCATTGCGTGTGGATGATGACCTGTACATCGCTTATGTCGGGCAGGGCGTCCAAAGGCACTTGACGCATGGACCATATTCCAGCCGCCGCCAGTAAAACCGTCACCGCGATTACAAGGAAGGGATTGCGCGCGCACCAGTCGATCGTTCGCTTGATCATTACATCCCTCCTGCGGCGGTCACGCTGAGTTGCCTGGTGGCGAGGGTTTTTCCATCGCGGCTGGCAGTGATGGTGACCTGCCATGTGCCGCCGGAGCCGAGACGTAGCGACCCCTCGTAAATCCCCTGTCCTTTATCTGTGAGGGTTGAGGCTACATGCATCGCCGCCATTCCCATGGCGGGCATGGCCGGCATGTAGAAAGTGGCCGAGACGTGCGCGCCTGATACCGGCTTGCCATCTGCGCCCGTCAGCGTTACCTGCACAGCATCGGAGCCCTTTTGTGGCGGGGAAGGGATTGTCGACAAAGCGATCTGTGCTGTTTGCGCAGCACGACTATTCTGTTGCGCAGCATTCGGTTGCGAGGGGTTGAAAGATTGCACCGCCGCCTGCAATTGCGCTTCTGAATCAATCAAAAAGTTCGCGGAGCTGACGATATGTTCACCGGCTTTCAACCCTTTCAGAACGATGAACGAGTTGTTTACCTGCTGCCCGACTTGCACAGGAATCGGTTTCAGGTATCCGTTCCCCTGGTCGACGAAGGCGATGTTCTGCGTGCCTGTCTGTAACACACCCGACGCCGGAATCAAAAGCTGCACGCCGAGAGGGACTTTGATATCCACGTTCACGTACATGCCCGGCTTGAGCACAACTCCAGGATTGCGAAACACAAGCCGTACGCGCGCAGTGCGGGTGACAGGATCGACATCTGGGAGGATCTGATCGATGCGTCCGTAAAATGTGCGGCCGGGATATGCATCGACCGTTACCTGAGCCGGATCTCCGGGCCGCAACTCGCCAACGTCCGTCTGAAATACGTTGGCGTAAACCCATACCGTGGAGAGATCCGCGATGGTATAGAGCTTTGTGTCTGGCTGCACATAAGCGTTGGGCAAAGCATTGCGATCGGTGATGTAGCCGGAAGCCGGTGCATCCACCGGAATCTCGCGCTGCACCCTGCCGCTCTGTATCAATTCAGTAATTTCATTTTGCGGTACATCGAATTGCCGCAGTCGCTGCTCAGCCGCGTCCAGAAGCCATGTGCCCTCCTGGGAGGCGGTGCCCTTGCCACCCGGCCGAAGTGATTTCTGATTCTGCTTTGCGAGCAGGTACTCCTGCTCTGTGCTCACCAGGTCGGGGCTGTAAATGGTGAAGAGTGGCTCGCCCTTCTTTACGTACTGCCAGGTTGCATTTGCAAATACTTTTTGAATCCATCCCGGAAAGCGCGTCTGCACATACGAGAGCCGCTCTTCGTCAATGGCGACGTTACCGGGCACCTGGAGATGATTGCTTATTTCTTTGCGCTCGACCAACGCCGTCGTCAGACCGATTTCCTGTTGACGCCGCAGAGACAAATGCACCGGCGCGAGTGAGGGCTGTTTATTGCCCGGGGCGGACACAGAGGTGCTACCGTTTTGGCTCGTGCTCTCTGGGCCTTCGGCAACCACCGGATTGTAAGGCGCGGGACCAGTTTTTGCCGGCAACTCGCGATGCAGCAGAAATACAAGCGCGGCAATCAATGCAATGCAGGCAGCAATAGCAACAAAGAACGCTCTCTTATAAGTGGATTCGCTCACGGCTTCACCTCCGGCATGGAAGACTTCTCGAGTGGAATGGGAGTGCCAACGGCAAGTTCAAGATCTGCCAGGCGAGAGTTGAATTCGCGCAATGCCTGCAGCCATGCAAGATCAATCCGAATGACTTCCTGCTGGCTGTCGAGCAGGTTGAGAAAGTCGGATTGGTTATTCTCGTAAGCAATGACTGCCGCGTGCAGAGTTGTCTCGGCCTGAGGCTGCAGAGAAGTCCGGTAAACACGTGCCATCCGTTGTGCGGCGAGGGTTTCCGCCAGCGACTCCTGAATCTGATCAAAGGCCGCATTCCTGAGATCGTTCAGTTCTGCTTCTTGTTCTGTCACGCGCGCGGTAGCAGTTGCGATCTCCGCATTGTTTTTTCGCCGGTTCAGCCACGGCAGATTGACACCCGCTTCGACCATGTAAGTGTTGCGCATCGACGAGGTAGGGTTCATCAGCATGTAGCCGCCGGAGAGCGTAACGTCAGGGACATACGCCTTCTTGGCAAGTTGCTCCTGCTTGCGGCTTTTATCGATGGCTGTTTCGGCGTCGAGCAAATCCGGGCGGTTCTGAAGGGCCGTCTTCTCCAGCGATTCGATCGAAGGCAACCGCTCGGCGACGTGGTAGCCGCCCGTCACCCGAAGAGCCGTTCCAGAACTCCGGTTCATCAATGCATTCAGCCGCGCGCGAGCTACTTCCGCATCGCGTTCAAAGCGAATCAGGTTTTCGTCCAGCTCCGTCAGGGCCACCTGCGCTTTCAAAATATCCTGCTGAGGCACCTGGCCGACGGTGTAGCGAATTTGCGCGGCCGCAATGGCCTGCCTGGCTATGGCCACATTCTGCTGGTGAATGCGGAGTTCATCCTGCGCCAACAGCAGATTGAAAAATGCCTTCCTAACCTGCACTCTCATCTGCAGCCGCGTTGCAGCAAGCTCGTCTTTTGCTTCCATTACATCGGATCTAGCAATGCCGGCGCGCAGGTTGCGCTTGCCGAGGCCCGGCAGCGACTGGCTGAACATGAACATGTTCTGCGCCTGGTTGTAGTTCCAGGGTTGACTGAGCGGAACGCCCCAGCCCCGATACATAAAGGTCGGATCATTGAGTGCGCCGGCGGCAGGCACCTGCGCTTCGGCCATCACTACGCGGCGCACCGCGACAGAGATTGCAGGATTTCTCTCCAATGCGATGGCCTCGATCTGATCGAGAGTCATCGCAGAGCTGGCGTCGGGAAGTTGAGGCGCGTCCGCCAGCGTTGCGTTTAGCAACGCAAACACATTCTTATTCGTTTTTGCCGTTTGTTGCGCTTGCAGGCTGCATGCAAACGGGCCGATGGCGCACAAGCAGAGAACTGCTAAAAGAGATTTCATAACTCCTCATCCGAAAGGGACAGATCATCGTCAGGCCACGCGCCATAACAAAGGCGCAGAAGGGCTCAGTCCGCTAAGGATGGAGTTGTTAAATGCGAAGGATGGACGAAGCGAGAGACAGCCGATGAGGAGGAGACGCCTCAGTCCTGATCGGTTCATGCGTGAAGGAGAGTGATTCTAGTGCCGGAGTGTTCGCCAGCACCGCCAGCGAGACTTCATGCCAGGCGTGATCCGTTGTGTTTACCACAGCCGCGGGAGTGGCGGCGGCCTTAGGCATCTGTAGATGGCAGCAGAGTTCCAATGCCGAACCGTTACCGCCCGCGCAGCACGCATTTCGCATTCCGCGGCAGCAAGGAGGAAGTTGTCTGGGGCATAGACTTGCAAGCGCGGGCATCGTAGCCCAGATCGCTACCAGAAGCACCAGAATGTAGCCGCGCGCTCTGCCCATAAAAACATCCTACTGTCGAATACCAGAATTCATGATGAGGCCTAAGTCTGACCATGCCTGTGACGGTTGTCACAGGCATGGTGAAGCGTCGAACGAGGGCATTTCAGGTAAGGCATTTTGAACAATAGCCACCCACCTCCAGCCACGGCCAATGCATGGAGCATGGATTTCGTCGCTGACCAGTTGCAAGGCGGCAGAAAGTTCCGTTCGTTGCCGCCACTGCAGATCGCGATGACTACGTGTTGACGTCAAGAACAATTCGTCCGTCGATGCCGCCGGCTTCCATCTTTGCGAATACGGCATTGATCTCTTCGAGCCTGGCTTTGGCGATGGTGGCATGCACGAGCCCTTCAGCTGCAAAGGAAAGCGCCTCGCTCATATCCAAACGTGTGCCGACGATAGAGCCGCGCAGAGTGATGCCGTTGAGCACCATGTCAAAGATGGGCAGAGGAAACGAACCCGGCGGCAATCCATTCAATGCCACAGTTCCGCCCCGTCGCACCATTCCAAGAGCCTGCTCAAAGGCTTTGGGAGAAACAGCGGTGACGAGTACACCGTGCGCGCCGCCGATTTCTTTTTTGAGGTAGGCCACGGGGTCTTGTTCTTTGGCATTTATCGTGAGGGTTGCGCCCAGCTTTTTGGCGAGAGCCAGTTTGTCCGGGGCCACATCGACCGCCGCCACATGCATGCCCATCGCTTTGGCATATTGCACGGCCAGATGCCCGAGGCCGCCGATGCCTGAAATGACGACCCACTCGCCCGGCTGGGCTTCGGTCATCTTGAGTCCCTTGTAGACGGTGACCCCGGCGCAGACCACCGGCGCGATCTCATAGAAATCGACATTGGCTGGAATGTGAGCGACGTAATTGGGGTCAGCGAGAGCATACTGCGCAAAGCCTCCATCGACGGAATAGCCGCCGTTCTGCTGCTTCTCGCAGAGTGTTTCCCATCCGGCAAGGCAGTGCTCGCATACGCCGCAGGCGGAGTAGAGCCAGGGAATGCCCACGCGGTCTCCCTCTTTAATGTGCTTGACCGACTTGCCCACGCCAGAGACAAATCCAACGCCTTCGTGGCCGGGAACAAAAGGTGGATTCGGCTTCACAGGCCAGTCGCCATGGGCTGCATGCAGGTCGGTGTGGCAAACGCCGCAGGCCTCGATCTTCACTTGAATCTCTTCCGGACCCGGTTCGGGAATCGCCCTCTCTTCAATCGTCAATGGCTTGCCAAACTCGCGCACTACCGCAGCTTTCATCATTTTCGACACAGTATTTCTCCTTCTGGATGAGGTTGGGGAGGCCTGCAAGGGCTTCCTCTTCTGACTTGCAGGTGGAAGATAACCGAACCATCCATCCGACTCAGAATGATCTCGCGTGAAGTAGAGGAGCAGTGACCGATGTCACAGGCTAGCCGCTGCCGAGACAGGCTGGGGAATCGGATTGTATTTTGAGTCCTGATTTAGCGGAATGACCACCAAAAGACGCGAGCATTCAGGGAGAAGATAACCTTGAATTTCATTGGTGATGGAGGCACAGCGGGTTGGCTCCGAAACGGTGCTGGTGCAGATCGTTCGCAGAAGAGAGACTCTCAAGAGCCATACTCTCCTCTTTGAGTGCAGATCGATCAAGCCTGTCAGCTTTGAATTCCCCGAGGATGGTGAGAGCCAACAGCGCACTATGGCGCTTTGGGGCAATTTCATCCAGGCCGATAAGACGAACGGGCGCCTCTCTCTCGTCGAGGAATGCGCTATTTCCTCATCGCCAATCTTCATCCAGAATTGACCGCCTAATCTACGGATTCGCCGGCCAAAAACCTCTCAAAGACTTCATTCGATAGTAGACGCCCATTCATGGTCAGGTGGATGCGATCTCCCCCGCGCGTCACCAGACCCTCCGCCGCCAGCTCGCCCAGCACCGCGTCGAACGCCCCCACGGCTTCCGCGCCAAACTCGGCCCGAAGCGTGGCCAGGCTCACGCCCTCATTCATCCGCAGCCCCAGAAACCACGCCTCCTCCAGCTCCTGCGCGCGGGACAGCGGCTCAGGCCGCGCCCATCCCGCGCCCTCTAAATAAGGCGGCAACTCATCCGTCGTGGCAAAGCGCAGCGCACGGCCACCGGCTTCTCTCAACATCGAGTGCGCATCCACGCCCAGCCCCAGGTACGGCCGCCGCTCCCAGTACCGGCGATTGTGCCGCGACTCGCGCCCCGCGCGCGCAAAGTTCGAGATCTCATACTGCGCCAATCCCGCGCCTGCCAGACGCTCCACCGCCTCCTCATACATGGCCACAATCGCGTCCTCGTTTGGAACCAGCCCGGCCCCATACCGCACGCCGCCCGCCAGCATCTCCGCGCCCAGCTTCGAGGCGTCGTCCACCTCCAGCATGTAGACGCTCGCGTGGCCCACGCCCGTCTCTGCCAGGCAATCCAGAGACTCGCGCCAGGTCGCCCGCGTCTGCCCCGGCAGCCCGGCCAGCAAGTCGAGGCTCACGTCCTCGATGCCCGCCGCGCGCGCCCGCTCCACATCGCGAAACACATCGGCCCGCCCATGCAGCCGCCCCGTCGCCTGTGCCTCGGCGTCCACAAATGACTGCACGCCAAAGCTCAGCCGGTTCGCGCCCGTCTCCACCATCGCCGCCAGCGTCTCGTCGGCCAACTGTGCCGGAGCCGCCTCAAACGTAATCTCCGCGCCAGCCAGCACGCTGAACTCGTCGCGAATCGCCGCCATCAGCCGCCGCACCAGCTCCGGAGGCAGCAGCGACGGCGTGCCGCCGCCAAAGTAGATCGTGTCCACCGTCTGCGGCAGCGCCGCGCCCCACTCGGCCGCGCGCGCCCGCGCCGCCGCCATGTCTTCCACCAGGCGCGCCACGTAGCGGTCAAAGTAGCTGGCCGGAAAAACCCCCGACGCAAAGTTGCAGAAGGTACATTTTGACCGGCAAAACGGAATCGAGAGGTACAGCCCGAGCATCCCTTAGATTGTCGCACTCGTAAAATAGACAAGACCGCCTATGCCCCCTCAGCAGAGCAAGCCCGAAAACCGGCAGAAGAGCCCCCAGGCCGAGCCCGCCGCCAAAAAGCCCGCGCAGCACCAGGACGACGACGTCGCCGGCAAAGCCTATGACAGCCGGCTCATGGGCCGTCTGCTCAAATATCTCGGCCCTTATAAATGGACCGCCATCATCGCCACCGTCGCCGTCATTCTCAAGGCCGGCGCTGACGTGCTGGGGCCCTACCTCACCAAGGTCGCCGTCGATAAATACATGACGCACGCTCCGGCGGCCAAGCAGTCGTTTCTGGCGAAATACCTCAGCAGCAACGCCTGGCACGGCATCACGCAGCTTGCGCTCATCTACATCGGCGCGCTCGTCTTTAGTTATGTTTTAGAGGCGCTGCAGACATACATCGTCCAGTGGACCGGCCAGAAGGTCATGTTCGATCTCCGCCGTGAAATCTTTCGCCACCTGCAGCGCATGGACGTCGGCTTCTATGACCGCAACCCCGTCGGCCGCCTCGTCACCCGCCTCACCAACGACGTCGATGCGCTCAACGAAATGTTCACCACCGGCGTCTTCGCCATCTTTGAAGACATCTTCGTGCTCGCCGGCATCGTCGGCGTCATGCTCAGCATGAGCTGGTGGCTCGCGCTCGTCGCCTTTGCCGTGCTGCCCTTCATCCTGCTGGTCACGCGCATCTTCCGCAAATATGTGCGCGACTCCTACCGGCGCATCCGCACGGCGCTGGCCCGCATCAACTCCTACTCGCAGGAGCATGTGAGCGGCATGTCGATCGTGCAGCTCTTCAACCGGGAAAAGCCCGCCTACCAGAGCTTCGAGTCCATCAACAAGAGCTACCTCGACGCCTTCAAAGACGCTATCATGGCCTACGCGCTCTACTACCCGGCGGTGGAAATCCTCAGCTCCATCGCCATCGCGCTCATCATCTGGCAGGGCGGCAATGGCGTCATTCGCGGCGCGGTCGATCTCGGCGTGCTCGTCGCCTTCATGCAGTACGCGCAGCGCTTCTTCCGGCCCATTCAGGACCTCAGCGAAAAGTACAACATTCTGCAGGCCGCCATGGCCGCCAGCGAGCGCATCTTCAAGCTGCTCGACACCGAGCCTGAAATCGTCTCGCCCGCGCAGCCCGCCGCTGCTCAGCCGTCCGGCCCCGAGGCCAATTCAGAGGCCGGCCGCATCGAGTTCCGCAACGTCTGGTTCACCTATCAGCGCCTCACGCCTCAGCAGCAGCAGCAGATCGCCACGGCCACACCCGCTGAACTGGAGGCCATGAGCGAGATCGAGTGGATTCTGCGCGGCGTCAGCTTCACCATCGAGCCCGGCCAGACCGCCGCCATCGTGGGCCATACCGGAGCCGGCAAAACCACGCTCACCGGCCTCATGATGCGCTTCTATGACATTCAGCACGGCAGCGTGCTGGTCAACGGCATCGATGTGCGCCAGCATGACCTGACGCGCCTGCGCCAAAACTTCGGCGTCGTCCTGCAGGACCCGTTCCTCTTCAGCGGCACCATCGCCGACAACATTCGCCTCGGCAGCGGCCACATCACCGACGACGAGCTGCGCCTCGCCGCCGAGCAGGTCAATGTGGATGAGTTCATCCAGACGCTGCCCGCGCAATATCAGGAGATGCTGCGCGAGCGCGGCAACAGCCTCTCCACCGGGCAGAAGCAGCTCATCAACTTCGCCCGCGCGCTGGCCCACAACCCGCGCATCCTCATCCTTGACGAGGCCACCTCCTCGGTCGATACCGACACGGAGCTGCGCGTGCGCACCGCCCTCGAACGCATGGTGCGCGACCGCACCTCGGTCATCGTGGCGCACCGCCTCTCGACCGTGCAGCGCGCTGACGTCATTCTGGTGATGCATCGCGGCCACCTGCGCGAAATGGGCTCGCACCAGGAACTGCTCGCCCTGCACGGCCTCTACTGGAAGCTCTACCAGCTCCAGTACAAAGACCAGGAAATGCCCACGCTGGGCATGTCGCCGTCGCTCGCGAATAGCTGAGAGCTGCTAGCTTTTAGCTATCAGTTGTCAGTTGTCAGTCCCCAGTTGTCAGTCCTCGATGGTTAGCCCTCAATGGCCAGTTGTTGGTGCTCAGTGCCCGGAAAATTCGGGTGCCCCACGTCTCGCTTCTGAGACGTGGGGTCATCTCTACCCAACCCTGGTCACTGACAACTGGGGACTGACAACTGACGACTGGCAACTGACGACTGGCTTTCCCCCTGCCGGTAATTCCCCCTCCCCTTGCTATCCTTGAAACAGAGCATCGATTCCGCGCGCTATTCCACCCGATCCCGCACAATGTGAATCCATATTCACATTTTTCGTCATTTAGAATCAGCCACTTCCATCCAAATCCCAGAAAAACACCAGAATGTGAATCGCCATTCACATTCCCCCCCCTTCACTCCGGCCAAACGCAAGCACCATCCGCCCGCGCCCCAGATGCGTCATTCTGAGCCGAAGGCGAAGAATCCCGAGGAACCCTCCGCCAACCATCACCGCCGAAGTTTCTCCCACCATGCCGGGTGCCCCACGTCTCGCTTCTGAGACGTGGGATCGTCTCCCCCAGGGCAAGGCTTCAGCCCCTGCACACATCCACCAACTCATCCCCGCCCCGCTAACCACTGAAAACTGAGGACTGACAACTGGCAACTGACCACTAACAACTGGGGACTGACAACTGAAAACTGGGGACTAGCATTACCCTGCCGGTAATTTCCCCCAAACTTGCTACTCTAAAAATAGAGACTTCTCCTCCCCGAACGGGACGCCTGCACACGCGGCGTCCCGTTCGCTTTTTCAGCAAGAAGCAAGCCAGGTCGCAGCGCCAGATCGCAGCATCAGGCAGCAGCAAGGAGCACGGCATGAATCCCGAAGAGATCCCCGACAGCATGGCCGGCGAGCCGCACGAAGACAGCCCCTACACGGCGCGGCCCGCGTCCACTGCGCCGCATTTCCCCGCTCCCGGCGCGGTCTTCGACCCCTCCTACGATCCGCTGCGCGACTACGACCAAAACGGCGAGCCAGACGAAGCTCTCGCCTCCGTCTGGTCGCGCCGCAGCTTCGCGCAGGCGCTGCTCGCCGCCGTGCACGAGCGCGAAAAAGAGATTGCCAATGCCTATGCGGACAAGCTCTGCGAAGGCAGCGTCTCGCTCATCAAACTCATGGTTGAGCTTGAGCGCGAGTCCGCCGAAGAGCAGCGCCGAGCCGAAGAACGCCGCGCCCCCACGCTCTCACAGGCTCTGCTGCCGCTGCTGCGCCGCGACCTCATTCCGCAAAAGGAGGCCGAGCGCAAAGCCGCCCAGGCCTCCAGGCCATGGGAGACCCCCGGCTACGGCCAGGACGGCTTTGACCTCAAGGCCATGTGCGAGCGGGCTGCAGAGACAATGGTTTGTTTTATGAACGAGATCGAAGCACGCTCTTGCCAGACGCACCCTCCCGCAGGGTATAAACAAGTGGCTGTTTCTTCCGCCTATGAACATGACACTCCTGCGCCCGCTCCGTCTGCTGCCCCTGCTGCTGCTCGCCCTCTCTCCCGCTGCCGTGCTGGCCGCGCCCGCATCGCCCGGCACATCCGCCACCGCAGCGTGGCATCTGGTGTGGGCCGACAACTTTCGCCAGTCGAGCCGCCAGCCCAACCCGTCCAACTGGACCTACGACACCGGCCCGCGCAAAGACGGCAACCGGGAGCTCGAAACCTATTGCGGATACGGCTCGAACCGCGGCCCCTGCCACGCGCGGCAGCCGAACGTGTGGGTGAGCCACGGCAAGCTGCACATCGCGGCGCGCGAGCCACGGCCCGGCGTCTACACCTCGGCGCGGCTCAAGACCGAGGGCCTCAGGAGCTTCGCGTACGGGCGCATGGAGGCGCGCATCAAGATTCCGCGCGGGCAGGGCATGTGGCCGGCCTTCTGGATGCTCGGCGACAACATCGAGCAGGTTGGCTGGCCGAAGTGCGGGGAGTTCGACATCATGGAGAACATCGGCAAGACGCCCGCGACCGTCTATGGCTCGGTACACGGCCCCGGCTTCATCGGGCACATTATCACCCACCGCTATTCCCTGCCCAGCCACGCGAACTTCTATAAGAAGTTCCACGTCTACGGCATGATCTGGTCGCCAAAGAAGGTCGAGTTCTACGTCGATAGCCCCAGGAACATCTACGCCACCGAAACCCCGGCCGACCTGCCGCCGGGCGCGCGCTGGCCCTTTGATGACGGCAAATATTTCTTCATCCTCAACCTCGCCGTTGGCGGCGGCTGGCCGGGCAATCCTGACGCCACGACGAAGTTCCCCGCCACCATGCTGGTGGACTGGGTGCGGGTGTATCAGCACGGGCAGTGAACAGTTGTCAGTCCCCGGTTGTCAGTTGTCAGCGGGCGGTTACCGGTCCCCAGTGGCCAGTCCCCAGTTACCAGTCCCTCTCAACGATGCGTCATTCTGAGCCGAAGGCGAAGAATCCCGGCAATGTTTCGGCAGCGAATACGGCTCAAAGTTTCTCCCACGCACTTGCCGGCAGGATGGGAGAAACCTGAGATGGCATCGGTACGCGCGGAATCGCCGGGATTCTTCGGCCAAAAACAGGCCTCAGAATGACGCGAGGAAAAGGTTGAGCGCTGACGAAAGAAAACCGTTGGACAGCGCGCTGAGAGCTGGCAACCGATCACTGACAACTGTGGACTGACAACTGGGGACTAACAACTGACCACAACCCCGGCACGCCCTGGCGCCGAAGGCGCGTATGCCCGGACGGCGAGTCCCAATACAATAGGGGCAGCCGATGTCCTCTGCTCCCAATATCTTTCTCTCGGCCGGCGAAGCCTCGGGCGAGCACTACGGTGCCGCGCTCATTCCGGCGCTGCGCGCGCTTTATGCCGATGCGCGCTTCTTTGGCCTGGGCGGGCAGCGCATGCAGGCGCTCGGCATGGAGCGCATTGTGCGCGCTGAAGATGTCGCCGTCATGGGCATCACCGAAGTGGTGCGCCACCTGCCGCGCATCTATGGCGAATACCTCAAGCTGAAGCGCTCCATCATCGAGCGCAAGCCCGATCTCGCCATTCTTATCGACTTTCCTGACGTCAATCTGTCGCTGGCGCGCACGCTGCATGAGCAGGGCACGCCGGTGCTCTACTTTGTCTCGCCGCAGCTCTGGGCGTGGAAGAAGTACCGCATCCGCAAGGTGCAGCGCTATGTGGATCGCATGCTGGTCATCTTCCCGTTTGAAGAGGCGTTTTATCAGGGCCACGGCGTGCAGGCCGACTTTGTCGGGCATCCGCTCACCGAGGTGCCGCTGCCCACCATCACGCGCGCGGAGTTTGCCGCCGCGCACCATCTCGACCCAGCGAAGCACTGGGTGGGCCTGCTGCCAGGCAGCCGCGGCAAAGAGATTCGCCTCAACCTGCCCGAGATGATCGCCGCCGCAAAGCAGCTCGGCCATGAGCACGAATACGTGCTGCCGCTCGCGCCCACACTCACCGAGGCGCAGCGCGGCCATGTGCGGCAGATGCTCGCCGCGCTCACGGCTTCGGCCCATGACGCCGCACATGACCAGGCCCCCCGCATCACCGTCGTGGCGGACGCCCGCGCCACGCTGCATCACGCGCGCGCGAGCATCGTGGCCAGCGGCACGGCTACGGTGGAGGCCGCGCTGATCGGAAATCCCTTTGTGGTGGTCTATCGCGTCTCGCCGCTCAGCTATGCCATCGCCAGGCGCGTGGTTACGGTGCCGCATGTGGCCATGGCCAACCTGATTGCCGACCGGCGCGTGGTGCCCGAACTGATTCAGGATGACTTCACCGCCGCCAACATCGTGCGGGAGATGCAGCCGCTCGTGGCCAGCGATCGCGCCCGCGAGCAGATGATGACCGGGCTCGCGGAGGTTCGTGCGAAGCTCTCCACCCCCGGCAGCAGCGCCATCGCACGCGTGACCAAAGTAGCGCATGAGATGCTGCAACGCCGCGCCGCATTGAGTAGAGTGAGATGACGGCATGAGCGTGCGAGGGGCAATCCGGTACTGCGTGGCAGGGGCGTGCATGCTGCTGGCCGCCACGTCGGCGCGCGCGCAATACGCGGCGCAATCGGGCACGCCGCTGGTCGATGTGACCGGCTACGTCATCGACGCAACGGTGCAGCCGGCCCGGCACTCCCTCGCGGCCACCGCGCAGGTCACCTTCACGCCCACGGCCGATCTGCCCACCGCGAGCTTTGTACTGCATGACGCGCTGCGCGTGCAGAAGGTGGCCGATGCCAGCGGCAACGCCATTCCCGGCGAGCGCGGACCCAATGACACGCTGCTGCTCACGCCCGCTACGCCGCTGGTGAAGGGGCAGAGCTATACGTGGACCTTCACCTACGCGGGCCAGCTCGACGGCAGCGCAACTTCAGGCCCGGTGCCGGGGCTGACGCTTGCGAAGATCGACGCGGACACCAGCTACCTGCTCTATGGCGGCGCGTGGTTCCCCATGGACGGCTACCTGACCGACCGCTTCACCGCGACCCTGCACATCACCGTGCCCAGCGGCTACACCGTGGTGGGCAGCGGAGCCGTTGCCATCAGCAAGACAGACGCCAGCGGCATGCGCGAGTACGACTTCGCGTGGACGAAGCCCAGCTTTCCCGGCACCATTCTCGTGGGCAAGTGGGTCGATGTGCCTGATCCGCAGGCGGCAAATATTCATCTTTACGTCTCGCCCGCGCACCAGAAGGCTGCCGAGGGCAGCTACGGCACCTCGGCGCTCGATGAATTTGCCTTTTTCACGAGTACATTTGGCGAGCCGCCGTCAAACACGCTCAATATTGTGGAGCTGCCCAACGGCACAGTGCCCGCCTACTGGGCGCCCGGGATCGCGGCCATCGCCAGCGCGCACATCGGCGGCGGCAATGACGCTCGCCTGCTGGCCAACACCATCGCGCACCAGTGGTGGAGCGCCGAGGTGAGTCCGGCCACGCTCAACGATGCCTGGATCACCAACGGCATGTGTACCTATGCCGAGCTGTTGTATCTGGAGTATCAGGACGGCGAAGGCGCGCTCGCAAACGCCATTCAGGACGTAGCCGCCGGAGCGCTGGCCTATGACACCACGCCGCTCACCAGCGCGGGACGGCTCGGGGCCTTCTCACCGCAGTTTCAGTCGATGACCTTTGAGAAGGGCGCCATGGTCTTTCACATGCTGCGCTGGGTCATGGGCAATGACAGCTTCAACAAAGCGTTGCAGGCCGTGCTCACCGAATATGCGGGCAAGGATGTGAGCACCGCGCAATTTGAAAAAGCCGCCGAGGCGCATACGCAGCAGAATCTGGTTCCCTTTTTTGCCGAGTGGCTCGACGGCACCGGCGCGCCCGATTTCAAAACGAAGTGGGATGTCTACCGCCTCGGCAACGGCAAGGGTTTTCGCACCGTGGGCGCGATTGAGCAGCAGCTTGACCTGTTGAACATGCCGGTGGATGTGCGCATTGAGACGCAGGGCAAGACAGTGAATCACGTAGTACAGGTGGTGGGCAACAGCACTCCGTTTGACATTGAGACCTTTGGTGAGCCGAGCAGAATCAGCATCGATCCTGACTGGCACGTGCTGAAAGACACGCCCGATATGCAGGTGCGCGTGGACATTCTGCGCGGACAGCAGAAGGCCGCGCAGGGCGACGTGGCCGGAGCTCTGGCGGAGTATCAGGCCGCGCTCAAGGTGAATCCGCAAAGCTCGCTCGCGAGCTTTCGCATGGGCGAGCTGCTCTTTGCGCAACACGATTATCAGGCCGCGGTGAATGCCTACCGCGACGCACTGAGCGGCGACAACCAGCCCAAATGGACCGAGGCATGGAGTCACATCGAGATCGGCAAGATCTTTGACATCACCGGCCAGCGCGACCGCGCGGTGAACGAATACCGGCAGGCGCTCGAGACGCATGACAACACCTCCGGCGCCATGAATGAGGCGCGGCATGACATTCAGGTGCCTTATAAGCTGCCGGGGGCCGGCTCGTGATCTTCAGCGCCGGGCGGTTGCGATGTAGACTGGCATCGCGCGGAACCGGCTATTATCAGGGCCGCAAGGTTGACTGCTTTTTTTGTAACCAAGGAGAGACGCAATGAAGTTTTATCGCAATCTGAGCGTGGCCACGATGGCCCTGCTGATGGGCGGCGCGGTCGCCGCCTATGCCCAGACCACGACCTACAACATCGACCCCATGCATTCTGAGGCCGACTTCAGCATTCTGCACATGGACCTCTCGCACGTCCACGGGCAGTTCAGCCACATCACCGGCACCATCGTGCTTGACGCCAAGGACATGAGCAAGTCCTCAGTGCAGGCGACCATTCCCATCGACACCGTGGACACCGGCGTCTCCATGCGCGACAAGGATCTCAAGGGCACCGAATTCTTTGATGCCGCCAAGTTCCCCACCATGACCTTTCAGAGCACCAGCGTGACGCCCGACAGCGACGGCTACAAGGTGGTGGGCAACCTCACCCTGCACGGCGTGACCAAGCCGGTGACCCTGCAGATGGACGCGCTCGGGCCGGCCATCAACATGCACGGCCAGATGCATCGCGGTTTTCAGGCGACGACCAGCATCGACCGCAAGGACTTTGGCCTCAAGTGGAACGGCCTGCTGCCCAATGGCGACGCGATGATCGGCGACAACGTGAAGATCACGCTCGATGTGGAAGCCGCCGCGAAGTAAGGCTCCCGCTCCCAAGAAAAATGCCCGGCGATTGCCGGGCATTTCTTTTGGGTGCTTCCGCGCCGCGCGGAAGGAATTAGAGCTTCTCGAAAAAGTCGCAGGCCGAGCAGGAGATGTAGACGCCACCGGGAATGCCGCGCTCGCGGTCCTTGACGCGCTTGACGATGCGCGTGGGCTTGGAGCACTTGGGACAATCGGTGCTCTTGGTGGTGTCCATCACCTTCTTACGATCTGCGGTTTTGGCGATCTTAGCCATAACACATTTCTCCTCAACGGAAACTAGACGAACTGAATTGGCCTGCCGGTTCACGGTCAGGCACAGAACGGCCGGGCTTCTGTGGGAATCGCCTGAAGTAGCAGGGTACGCTGCAGAAGAACGTCGGTCTCGCTTTCAGTAGTTTACACGAGGAACGGCATTTCGGGGCGCGCGGGGGTTCGGGCCGCAAGGTCACGACCCCACTCAGGCCGACACCTGGCTTGCATGGGGCACCCGTTTTGAATTGCCCCGTTTTGAATGGCTTAGTCCAGCGCCTGCACGCTGCCTCGGCCCAGCAGCAGTTCGGCCTGATCAATAAAGGCGCGGTCAGCGGCGACGGTGAAGCCCTCCGGCTCCATCACGACACAGTATTCGCCCTTCTTCTCAAGGTTGAGCATCATCTTGCCCGGCCCCGGCACGGCGGAGATGAGCTGGTGCAGCTCCTCCAGCGTGGACTCGCTGATACGGTCCAGTTGCACGCGAATGCGCACGTTGGACGGCAGCTTGACCTTGACGTCATCGAGCGCCTGAATGGAGGAGATAGCCAGCTTGGGCGCGGCCTCTTCCTCGGCACGCAACGCGCCGCGCACCACCACGGGCGCTTCCATCTTGAGCGAGTCCGCGAGGCGCTCATAATCGCGCGGGAAGCAGATGAGGTCGATCTTGCCCGTCGCATCTTCGAGCGAGGCCTGTGCATAGAGGTCGCCCGAGCGCTTCGACTTGGCCACCTTGAGGCCGACGATCATGCCGGCGATGGCGATCTCGTTTTCATTGGACTGGCCGCGGCGGCCGGTCGGGGGCGCGGGCTTCATCTCGAGCGCCGTGGCCGTGTCGATGATGCCGGGCAGGTTGCGCAGCTTCTCGGCATAGCGGTCGAGCGGATGGCCGGAGACGAAGAAGCCGAGCACTTCCTTCTCCGATTGCAGGCGCAGCGCCTCTTCCCAGTCGGGCACGTTGGGCAGGTCGTCAGCGGGCGAGGCGGAGGCCGGCGCATCGGCGTCAAAGAGGCCGAAGAGTCCGCTCTGGCCGGCGGCCTCATCGCGCTGCGCCTTTTGCGCGCGCTCAATGGCCTTGTCCACCGAGGCCATCAGTTGCGCGCGGCGGCCAAAGGAGTCGAGCGCCCCGGCCTTGATGAGCGACTCGATGACGCGCTTGTTCATCAGGCGCAGATCGACTTTTTCGCAGAACTCCCAGAAGTTCTGGAAAGACTTGCCCTCGGCGGCGAGTTTGCCGCGCGCATCGAGAATGGAGTCAATCGCGTTGCGGCCCACGTTCTTGATGGCCGTGAGGCCAAAGCGAATGGACTTGCCATGCGGCGTGAAGTCCGCATCGCTGAAGAGCACGTCGGGGGGCTCGACGGGAATCTCGATTTCGCGGCATTCCTGAATGTACTTGACCACGTTTTCAGGCTTCGAGATTTCAGAGGTGAGCAGCGCCGCCATGAACTCGACCGGGTAGTGTGTCTTGAGCCAGGCCGTGTGATAGGCCAGCAGCGCGTAGGCGGCCGAGTGCGACTTGTTGAAGCCGTAACCGGCGAACTGCTCCATGAGGTCAAAGATCTTGACGATCTTGTCCTTGGGAAATTCGCGCTCGAGCGCACCGGATACGAAGCGGTCGCGCTGCTTGGCCATCTCCTCGGGATTTTTCTTACCCATGGCGCGGCGCAGCAGATCGGCCTCGCCGAGCGAGTAGCCGGCGAGCACGTTGGCGATCTGCATCACCTGCTCCTGGTAGACAATGACGCCAAGCGTCTCCTTGAGGATGGTTTCAAGCGGCGGCAGTTCATACTCCACCTTGCGGCGGCCCCACTTGCGCTCGATGAAGTCGTCGATCATGCCGCCCTGGATCGGGCCGGGGCGGTAGAGCGCGTTGAGCGCGGTGAGGTCTTCGACGCAGGTGGGCTTGTAGCGGCGCAGCACGTCGCGCATGCCGCCGGACTCAAACTGGAAGACGCCCGAGGTGAGCGCGCGATGGAAGACGCGCTCGTAGGTCTCCTGATCGTCGAGCGGCACCTTGGCCATATCGACCGTCTCGCCGCGATTTTTGCGGATCATCTTCAGGCAGTCATCAATGACGGTGAGCGTCGTGAGCCCGAGGAAGTCCATTTTGAGCAGGCCCATCTTTTCGACGGCCTTCATGTCATAGGCGGTGACGATTTCGTCGTTTTTGCTGCGGCTGAGCGGCACCAGATCGGTGAGCGGGCGCGGCGCGATGACCACTCCGGCGGCGTGTACGCCCGCGCCGCGCACCAGGCCTTCGAGGCGCTTGGCGGTGTCGATCAGCTCGCGAATCTGCGTGTTGCCCTCGTAGGCCTCCTGCAGTTGCGGCGAATCAGTGAGCGCCTGATCGATGGTGACGCCGATGGTCGCCGGAATCATCTTGGCGATGCGGTCCACATCGCCGTAGGGCATGTCGAGGGCGCGGCCCACGTCTTTGATGGCGGCCTTGGCGGCCATGGTGTTGAAAGTGATGATCTGCGCGACCTGCTCGCGGCCATACTTGCGGGTCACGTATTCAATGACCTCGCCGCGGCGGTTCATGCAGAAGTCGATGTCGATATCAGGCATGGAGACGCGCTCGGGATTGAGAAAGCGCTCAAAGAGGAGCACGTTCTGCAGCGGGTCAATGTCGGTGATCTCCATGACGTAGCCGACCAGCGAGCCGGCGGCGGAGCCACGGCCCGGCCCGACGGGAATGTCGTGGTCCTTGGCGTAGCGGATGAAGTCCCAGACGATGAGGAAGTAGCCGGAGAACTTCATCTGCTTGATGATGCCGATTTCGCGCTCTAAGCGGGCCTCGTAATCGCTGATGGGGCTGCGGAGAATGCCGCGGTCCTGAAGATGACGAATGGCGGTGTCGAGACGCTTTTTGAAGCCTTCGCGGCAGACATGCTCAAAGTAGCTGTCAATGGTGTGGCCGGGCGGAACGGCGAATTCCGGGAAGGGATTATCGACCTTGTTGAGCTTGAGGTTGCAGCGCTCGGCAAACTGCATGGTGCGGCTGACGACCTCGGGCGCGTGCGGAAAGAGGCGCTCCATTTCAGCAGCGGACTTGACGTAGAACTGGTCAGAGTCAAACTTGAAGCGCTTGGGATCATGAATGGACCCGGCCGTCTGCACGCACAGCAGCACGTCATGCGCGTGGTGGTCGTCTTCGCAGAGATAGTGGCTGTCATTGGTGGCGACGAGCGGAATGTCGAGATCCTTCTCGAGCCGGAACATGTCGGCGTGGATCTTCTTTTCGAGTTCGAGGCCCTGATCCTGAATTTCAAGGAAGAAGTTGCCGCGTCCGAAGATGTCCTGATATTGCGCGGCGGTGGCGCGGGCGGCCTGATAGTTGTCGGCCATGAGGTTCTGGCAGAATTCACCGGCGAGGCAGCCGGAGAAGCCGATGAGGCCCGCGGCGTGCTCGGCAAGATATTTTTTGCTGATGCGCGGCTTGCGATAAAAGCCGTGCAGCGAGGCCTCAGAGGTGATGCGGACGAGATTGCGGTAGCCCTCTTCGCTCTCGGCGAGCACCAGCAGGTGGTTGTAGTCATCGCCCTGCGGATCGGCGCGGTGATCCTCTTTCTGGCAGATGTAAAGCTCACAGCCGAGGATGGGCTTGATGCCCTTCTTTTTAGCCGCTTCAAAGAAATGCACCGCCCCGTAGATGTTGCCGTGATCGGTGATGGCGACGGAGGTTTGCCCGATACTGGCGACGTGGCCGACAAGCTTTTCAACATCGCAGGCGCCGTCGAGGAGGGAGTAGTCGGTGTGCAGGTGCAGATGGGTAAATTCAGCCATGACTCTGCACAGTATTTTAGTGCCGGGGTGGTGCGAGGTTTTGGGAGGGGTGAGGAAAACGGGGGACGGAACTGGGTGGGGCACGGGTCCGAACACACGGACCCGGGGCGCCCGTGAGGGAACAACCCCAGTCAAGCCAACTTCAGGCTTGACTGGGGCACCTATATCCTCGATTGCCCGCAGTGGCTAAAGCCCACTTGCTCTGGTGGCGCTAACGGCACGGCTGAAGCCGTGCCCTGATACGCGCGTGCCTGCAAACCTTACTGCATTTATTCGCCGTAGGGGACCCAGATGTTTTTGATCTGGGTGGCGTGGCGCAGGTACCACTCGCCCTCACCCTGTTGGGCGTGGAACCAGTCGATGGCGTGGCCGTCGTGAGTGAAAACCTGTTTGAGGTTGCCGGTGGAGGCACGGCGGATGGTCTCGCATTCCGCAGGATCGGCAAAGTACCAGATGGCGCTGACGTCGTCGTGCCCGGCGAGGGTTTTGCCGAGGTCGCGCGGAGGACCGGCGACGAGGTTGATGACTCCGGCAGGTAGGTCACTGGTGTCAAAGAGCGGATAGAGCACGCCCATGATGAGCGGATAGCTCTGCGAAGGCACGGCCACCACGCGATTGCCCATGGCGATGGCGGGCAGTACAAGCGAGAGCAGGCCGAGCAGCGGCGCTTCGCTGGGGCAGACGATGCCGAGCACGCCCAGCGGCTCATGCATGGCCAGCGTGACGTTGCGCATGGGCGGCTGATGCACCGCGCCATCGAATTTGTCAGCCCATGCGGCGTAGGCGAAGATGCGCTCGATGCTCAGCGCGACTTCGCGGGCGGCCTGGGCTTCGCCCACCACGGGGGCCAGCGCAGCGGCGATCTCCGCCTCGCGATGGGTCATGTTTTCGGCAAGGTAATAGAGCACCTGTGCGCGGTTGTGGGCCGAAGTCCTAGCCCACCCGGCGGCCTTGTGCGCGGCCTCGACGGCGTTGCGAATGTCTTTGCGGCTGCCGAGCGGGGCTTCGCCGAGGAGGCTTCCATCGGCGGCGTAGACGGGGAAGCTGTAGCCGGAATCCGGACGGGCCTGCTTGCCGCCGATGTATTGCTTGATGGTGGAGTCGATGGCGGGAGTTCCCTGCTCCGGCCCTGGAAAAGCCGCGCCGGAATGAGGGCTGGCGCCGGATGGGAGTGCCGGAGCGTTTTGCAACCATGACGGTTGCAGATACTCATAGAGGCCCTCGCGGCCGCCTTCGCGGCCATAGCCGCTCTCGCGGTAGCCGCCGAATCCGCAGACTGCGTCGAAGAAGTTGGTGCCGTTGATCCAGACCACGCCGGCTTTGACGCGCGAGGCGACATCGAGGGCGACATTGATGTTCTCGCTCCAGACGCTGGCAGCGAGGCCGTACACGGTGTTGTTGGCCAGCTCGACGGCCTCATGCAGCGTGCGGAAGCTGAGGACCGAGAGCACGGGACCGAAGATTTCCTGCTGCGCGACGGTGGACGCCGGATGCACGCCGGTGAGCAGCGTGGGCGGGTAGTAGAGGCCGCGCGCGGGCAGCGGATTCGTGGGCTGCCAGCAGGTCGCGCCCTCTTCGACGCCCTGGGCAACGAGGCGCTGGATGCGCTCCAACTGCACCGGAGCGACGATGGCGCCCATGTCAATGGCCTTGTCGAGCGGCGCGCCGAGGCGGAGTGTCTGCATGCGCGCGCGCAGTTTGGCGGTGAGAGTTTCGAGAATGGATTCCTGCACGAGCAGGCGCGAACCCGCGCAGCAGACCTGGCCCTGGTTGAACCAGATGCCATCGACGACGCCTTCGACGGCGCTGTCAAGATCGGCGTCGTCAAAAACGATGAAGGGCGATTTGCCGCCGAGTTCCAGCGAGAGCTTTTTGGTGGTGGCGTTGCGAATGGCGCGGCCCACTTCGGTTGAGCCGGTGAAGGCGAGCTTGTCGATGCCGGGGTGCGCGGTGAGCGCTTCGCCGGTGCGTCCATCGCCGGTGACGATGTTGACGACGCCGGGCGGCAGGGCGATCTCCTGGCAGATTTCGGCGAAGGCGAGCGCGGTGAGCGGCGTGAATTCGGCGGGCTTGAGCACGGCGGTGTTGCCGCAGGCGAGCGCGGGGGCGATCTTCCAGGCGAGCATGAGCAGGGGGAAGTGCCAGGGAATGATCTGGCCGGCGACCCCCACGGGCGCGTAACCGGGAAGCTCGCGCGGCAGCAGTTGCGCCCATCCGGCATGGTGGTAGAAGTGGCGGGCGACGAGCGGAATGTCAATGTCGCGCGACTCGCGGATGGGCTTGCCGTTGTCGAGGGTTTCGAGCACGGCGAGGCGGCGGGCATGCTTCTGCACCTGCCGCGCCATGGCGTAGAGATAGCGCGCGCGGGCATGCGGCGTGAGCGCCTGCCACGGGGCGAGCGCGGCGCGGGCGGCGCGGACGGCGGCATCGACATCCTCAGCGGAGCCCTGCGCGATGGCGGCGAGGGTTTCGCCGGTGGAGGGGTCGGTGGTCTCAAAAACTTCGCCGGACTCGTGCCACCGGCCCGCGATGAAGTGACCGAAGCGGCGCGCGTGACGGTCGAGCCAGGCCAGAGCTTCTTTGCTGTCTTCGAGCGAGGGACCGTATTCGAGGGTTTCCATTTTTTCGAGAATGCTCATCGGAGTCTTGATTCCCTCAAGGGCGAGAGCCCATGGGTTGGTTGGATCGGTGGATGCGCGGGCCAAGGCCCGCACCCTTCACGGTTTTCAGGGGCTAAAGCCCTCGGATTTTGCTCAGTGCTTGTGGCATGGCTAAAGCCATGCCCTGATACTTTCCGTCTCTGCCTGGAGTTGCGATGGACGCTTATTGGTCATGATCTCAGCGGCGTCAGGCCATCGGCTGGCGGTAAGCGGCGGAGTAGCGGCCGGTGACGTGGTGCTCCAACTGGCGCTCGATGTCGGTGAGCATGCCGCTCGCGCCGAAGCGGAACAGATGCGGCTCAAGCCAGGCGCGGCCGAGTTCTTCGCGCATGAGGAACATCCATTCGAGCGCCTGTTTCGCAGTGCGCAGGCCACCGGCGGGCTTGAAGCCGACGGCGATGCCGGTGCGCTCGAAGTACTGGCGAATGGCGCGCGCCATGACGAGCGAAACGGGCAGCGTGGCGTTGACGGCTTCCTTGCCGGTGGAGGTCTTGATGAAGTCCGCTCCGGCCATCATGGCCACCACGCTGGCGCGGCCCACGTTGCGCAGCGTCATGAGGTCGCCGGTGCCGAGAATCGCCTTGAGATGCACGCCGGGGCCGCAGGCCTGTTTGAAGGTGGCGACCTCATCGTAGAGCGCTTGCCACTGGCCGGTGAGCACCTGTCCGCGCTGGATGACGATGTCGATTTCGCGCGCACCGGCTTCGACAGAGCGGCGAATCTCAGACACGCGCTCGGCGAGCGGTGAAAGACCGGCAGGAAAGCCGGTGGAGACCGCAGCGACAGGAATGCCGGAGCCCGCGAGCGCCTGCACGGCGGTCTCGACGAAGGTGTGATACACACAGACCGCGCCCACGGTGAGACGCAGCGGCGTGATGCCGAGAGCCTGCACCAACTCCGGCTTGAGCGGCTGGCGCGCCTTGGCGCAGAGGCGGCGCACGCGCTCGGCGGTGTCATCGCCCGAGAGCGTGGTGAGGTCAATGCAGGTGATGGCCTTGAGCAGCCACGCGGCCTGCCAGTCTTTTTTGACGGTGCGGCGCGCGGTGAGCGTCTGCACGCGGCGCTCGATGGCGCTGCTGTTGGCGGTGACCGAGGCGACCCAGTCCAGATCGAGCGGCAAGCCGGGGTTGCCCACAGGCAGATGCAAGGGGGCGGACGCTGAAGAGGAATGCGATGCGGTGCTGGCGTGGCTCATGAGAACGAATCCTTATGGCGGCCTGCGCGTGCGATGCGCAATCAGGCGTGGCGCGCGAGCAGAGCTTCAACTTCGTGGCGGCGCGGCATGGAGGGCGAGGTGCCGGGCCGCGTGACTGCGATGCCCGCCACGGCGCATCCAAAACGCGCGGCTCTAATCACACCCATGCCCTCGGCCAGAGCGGCGGCGAAGCCCGCGTTGAAGGCGTCGCCCGCGCCGGTGGTATCAACCACAGGCCCGGCGTCGAAGGCGGGAATGTGCTGCTTCAGTGTAGCGCTTTTGACGTAAGCTCCTCGCGCGCCCAGCGTGAGGATGGCATGGCGTGCGCCGCGTGCGAGCAGCACATCGGCCGCAGCCTCTGCCTCGGCCAGCGTGGAGACAGGCAGGCCGGTGAGCGCCTGCGCCTCATGCTCGTTGGGCGTGACGAAATCGCAGAGCGGCAGCAGGCTCTCTGCCCCGGCGACGGCGGGCGCGGGATTGAGAACAGTGGGCACGCCGAGCGAGCGCGCGAGGCCGAGCGCGTGCCGGACGAGCGGCAGCGGAAGCTCGCACTGCGTGAGGAAACAGGCCGAGCGGGCGATGGCTTCGTGGGCGGCATCAATTTCAGCAGTGGTGAGCGCGCTGGCGGAGCCGGGCGAGACGACGATGGCGTTTTCGCCGCTTGCGTCATCGAGCAGGATGGCGGCCGCACCGGTGGCGGCGTGGGGGTCGCGGCGGAGAAAATCGGTGCGCACGCCGGCCTCACGATAAGCGGCTTCGGCGATGTGGCCAAAGGCATCCATGCCGATTTTGCTGAGGAAGTATGTCTCCGCACCGAGGCGCGCGGCGGCGATGGCCTGGTTGGTCCCTTTGCCGCCGGGGGCGGTGGCGAGCGAGGAGCCGACGACGGTTTCTCCCCAGGCGGGCAGCTTGTGCGTGCGGAAGGCGAGATCTAGGGCGAAGATGCCCATGACGAGAATAGGTTTGCGCTGTTCAGGCATGAGGAGTAATGGATACGACTTTACACGTCGAGACCGACGGCGCGCATGAGCTGGAGTGCGTTGGTGGATTCCACGATGCCGGGCGTCATGCGGTAGTCGAAGTGAAGCTCGCCGGAATGAAAGCGGTCGCCGAAGTGGTAGTTGGCCGCGTGGCCCCCGAGCTGATCCCCGGGACGGTCCCCGAGCCGATCAACAATCTGCGTGAGCGCGAGATCGTGCGTGGTGACGATGCCGATGGCCGCGTGACGCAGCAGGGTGCGCACGATGGCTTCAGTGCCAGTGCGGCGGTCGTTGGAGTTGGTGCCGGAGAAGAGTTCGTCCAGCAGAAAGAGCACGCCGGGCGTGGCGAGGGCGCGGTCCTGCATCTGCTTCAGGCGCTGAATCTCGGCATAGAAACGCGAGAGGCCACCCTGCAGCGAATCGAGCACGCAGATGGAGGCCGCAACGGCAAGCGGCGAGAGCGTGAGTTGCGCGGCGCAGACGGGCGCTCCGGCCTGTGCGAGCACGGCGTTGAGGCCAATGGCGCGCAGCAGAGTGCTCTTGCCGGCCATGTTGGGTCCGCTGAGCACGATGAGCTGCAGGCTGGCGTCCAGGCGCACATCGTTGGGCACGGCGCGGCTGGCGGGCAGCAGCGGGTGCGTGAGCGCGGTGGCGTGGAAGGTGGGAGTCTCGGCGGTGAAGGCCGGGAAGACTGCCTGCGGATGCTCCGCGGCGTAGCAGGAGAGCGAGAGCAGGGCTTCGATTTCGCCGGCGGCGGTGAGCCATGCTTGCAGGTGGCGGCCGTGTTGCTGACGCCACGCCTCAACGGGAGAGACCAAGAGCGTAGTGGTAAAGAGAAATGGCGCGAAGAGGCGCAGGGCCATGTTGTGGCGCGATTCCAACCACTGCAGGCGGCGGTTCAGGCTGCGTAATGCACGGGAAGCGCACTCCGGCTGACGGCCAACGACAGACTGCAGGGCCAGCAGTTTTTCCGACTGGAAGGCCTCGTGTTCCATCAGCTCGAAGACGGCGGAAAGCAGCGCCAGGTCATGCGCGGTGACTGCTTCTTCGACGGCGTCAGCGGCGGATTCGGCCCCCTTGCCGAAGAGGAAGCGCACGCCGTAGTTGAGTACCGAGATGGCGATGATCCAGAGCGGAGAGCCTGCGACGCCGGTGCGGGCGTACTCGATGAACCAGAGGACGAGGGTGGCGACCCAAAGCAGCGCCAGCAGCGGAGCGATGAAGCGGCTAAAGAATCTCGCGAGAGGTGACGGGGCCTCGCACCACGCGATGAACTTTTCAGGATGGACGCCGACCTGCATCTCTTCGCCGGCGAGCGCCATGGCTTCACGAAAGTCGAAGCGGGGCGCGAGATCCTGCACGGCAGACTGACGCTGCCCGATGACCTCGACCAGCGCGGGCGTGAGCAGCCAGTGGGCGAGCGTCTCTTCTCCAGAGCGGGTGCGGCAGATGGAGAGCAGCTCAAAGAGCGAGCCGGAGCCGAAGAGATCGAGGTCGCGGGCGTAGAGGTGGGCGTTGTCAAGAAAGCGCTCTCCGCTCGCGCCGGTGCCGGGCCAGCGGTCTTCCAGCCGGGCCATGGCCTGCTCACAGAAGCGCATGAGGCGCTGAGAGCGGCGCAGGCGGGCAAGAGTGCGCTCGTGCAGAACAAATGTAACGATGATGGCGACGATTAAGAGCGCGAGGGCAAAGGAGTATTGCGGTGCGTAGTGAATGACCGCGAGGCTGGCCACAGCGAAGATGAGAAAAAGGATGATTTTGGCGGCAACCCAACGGCGGTCCAGTCGCTGGAAGCGGGTGCTGTTCCGGGTGGCTGCGGCGAGAGCTTGCTGATAGCGCGGCAGAGGGCTGGCGGGGGTCACGCGAGTATTGTTGCACGCGCGGCGGCGCGGACGCAGGGGCAGGACGATTCGGCTAGAAGCGCAGCAGGTAGGTCATCTTCACGTAGATCGTCTTGCCATCGTTCATGAGGGTGGGGCTGTTGGTGGGCAGGATGGGATCGCTGGAATTGCAGAGGCCGTCGGGCAGGCGGGTGCAGAGCGAGCGGTCGTAATTGTCAAAGTTGCCGATGTAGCCGAAGTAAAACGCCGTGCCGGGGTGGGGCATGTAAGTGAAGAGAGCGTCGGCAAAGAGCGACTGGGAGTTGCTGGCGTCGGTGTACTGCTCGTTGGGCAGAGTGGAGATGTACTGGCCGATGAGGTTGAGCGAAGCGGCCTTGGTCATCTGGTAGTTCCAGCGGCTGACGATCTGGTGGTTGTCATAAACGGTCTGGCCGCTGTTGAGCGTGGAGAAGCGCGTGAACGAATAACTGTTCTGCAGGTCGATGGCGCGCAGGGCCTTGATCTCGACGCTGATGCTGGGCTGCGATTCGTCGACGGGAGCCGGCGCATCGTTCGAGGGCGGCGAATAGTTGATGACCGTTCCTCCGGAGTAGGAGGCGCTGAAGCCGAGATAGGGCACGGGCGAGGTCGAGAAGCTGGCTCCGGCGACGTGGCTGTGATATTCGACGTCGCCGGTGAGCTGCGAGTAATCGATGGGGCGCAGGCGGTCCTGGCCGAAGTTGGCCCATAGGCCGAAGTACGTTTGGCGCTTGAAGTTGATGTTGTAAGACGGATTGAAGTAGAAGTCGAGCGGCGTGCCGTGGTGGTCCCAGATGCGCTCGGTGTAGAAGTCAATGTCGTCAGAGAGCACCGGGCCGCTGGCAGGGCGAAAGGTGTAGTTGTAGGAGCCTTTTGCCTGGCGCACGTCGGGCCGGCGGAAGAATCCGGTATCGGTGACGAAGCCGGCCGCGGTGTCGTCGTAATTGATCCACCAACTGTTGTGGAGCGCCGAATAGCTGATGCCCTGCATGTAGGCCTGGCCGCTGCAGTCGAGGCTGGTGCTTTCGCACTCCTGCTCGCCGTCAGTGGAGTTGCTGAGATTGCTCGTCTCGGAGGTCATCGCCTGTCCGGTGACGGTCCAGCGGTTGCGGAAACGGGCACGGTAGTCCACGCCGCCGTCGCGGTTGAAGGAGCCGAGGTATTCGCGATCGGCGTAGATGACGCCCACGTCAGAGAGCTTGCCGAGGTCGCGGTCCACGCGGGCCAGATAATCGAGCGCGCGGGTGTTGGCCTGAGGGTTGCCGGGCGGCACGGCTTCGCCGGGTCCGCGATCATCGACGCCGAGCAGGCCGAGCGCCCACGGGCCGGCCTTGCCTGTGAGGCGCGCGCCAAACTGCGGCCGCACAATGTTGTCGGTGTAGTAGAGGTTGATGGGCGTCTGGAAGTAGCTGCTGTTCTCAATGAAGAACGGACGCACCTCAGGAAAATAAGCCGGGAAGCGTTGGTTGGGCGCGGCGGGATTGTCCACGCCGACCTGGCTGAAGTCAGGGTTGAGCGTGGTGTCGAGCACGAGGCTGTTGTGCAGGATGAATTTGGCGTCGAGCCCGGCGTAGCCCTGCAGGTGCTTGTCTTCAAAGTAAGGATTGACGGGATTGACGCTATTGAGCTGGCGCAGATTGCGGGCGAGCGCGTAGGGCTCCAACTGCACGTTCTGGCCGTGGCCAATGTCCTGGAAGCCTTCGACGATGCGCTCCTGGGTGAGCCTGCCTGCGACGTCATGACGGCTGCGGGGCCAGAAGTCCGACTCGCCGTTGCTGGCGACGTCGCGCTCAAGGATGATGCCCCAGCGGCGGAGCTGATCGGGGCGTGCCTTGGAGAAATAGAGGCTCACGAAGGGGATGCGCATGAGCACGACGAAGCCGTAGGGCGTGCGGCGGCCCCATGTGTCCCAGACCGTATCGAAGGAGTAGTCGTAGCCGTTCTGCTCGCTGTAGAGCGCATCGGCCTGAATGCCGTCAGCATTGCTCTGAAAGACGAAGGCGCGGCGATGATCGCCGAAGGTGTCGAGAAAGAGCGTGACCTTGTCGTCATTGCCGAGCGAGTCGCGGGCGACCATGTGCGCGCGCACGTCTTTGGGGTCAGGGTCTTTGCAGACAAAGGCCGCGTAGAAAGCGTTGTGCGTGTAGCCGAGATAAGCCGTGGTGGCATCGTCTGGCCGGCCGCCATCGTCAGGGTAGCGCTCAATGAAGTGCGGCACTCGGAGCATCTGCGCGGCCACTGCGGAGTGGTTGGGCAGCAGCAGGAAGTCGCCGAGTTTGGGCGCGATGGCGAGATGCGGAATGAGGTTTTGCGCCGGAGGCACGACGAGCGTGATGCCGCAGCATCCGCCAGCCGGCTGGAACTTTGCGGGCAAGCGATTGCCTGCGGAGGGCAAAGAAGAGGGTGTGCAGGCGCTGGCGGCGAGGACTCCTGCGAATAGGCATGGGATGAGGGTGAGGAGCATGCGCGCCCTTTGCCATCTCCCCGGGCCGCGGCGCTGCGGCGAAGGAGCGGAGCGAAGCAAGACGTTGTGCTGGAGCGCGACGCGAAACATCCGTGACCTTATTTTTACACGCCCGATGGGCGGGATGCCCGGAGGGTTCCGGTGTGTAGGGATTTCCCTCCGGGCGGTAATTCTTACTCGTAGCGCTGCTGGTGCCACTCCCAGGCGCTGGTGAGAATCTGTTCGATCGAGGCAAGTTCGGGCGTCCAGCCGAGATCCTGACGAATTTTTTCAGAGCTGGCGACCAGCACGGCGGGGTCGCCCGGGCGGCGAGTTTCTTCGATAACGGGAATCTCGCGGCCGGTGACGCGGCGTGCGGTCTCGATGACTTCGCGGACGGAGAAGCCCTGGCCATTGCCGAGGTTATAGATGAGGCGGCCGGGGCGGGACTCGTCGTTGAGGGCATCGAGCGCGAGCAGGTGCGCCTTGGCCAGGTCGCGCACATGGATGTAGTCGCGGATGCAGGTGCCGTCAGGCGTGGGGTAGTCGCTGCCGTAGACCTTGATGGCGGCGCGGCGGCCTATGGCGGCGTCGAGGATGAGCGGGATCAGGTGCGATTCGGGCTCGTGGGCCTCGCCGCGCCCGGGCATGGCTCCGGCCACGTTGAAATAGCGCAGGCTGGCGTAGCGCAGGCCGTGGCAGCGGTGCAGCCAGGCGAGCATCTGCTCGACGAGGAGCTTGGATTCGCCATAGGCGTTGGTGGGCTGCAGCTTTGCGTCTTCGCGGATGGGCGTGGACTCGGGCTCGCCGTAGACGGCGGCGGTCGAGGAGAAGACCAGCTTGTTCACTCCGGCAGCCAGCATGGCCTCAAAGAGCGTGAGCGTCGAGGCGGTATTGTTGCGGAAGTAGCGCTCGGGCACCTGCATGCTTTCGCCGGCCTCAATCAGCGCGGCAAAGTGCAGCACGGCCTCGATGCCGTCGCGCAGGGTGCTCTCGACGGTGGCGCGGTCGGCCAGATCGGCCTCGACAAAGGTGGTTCCAGCCGGAATCATGGAGCGTTTGCTGTGCCCGAGGTTGTCGAGCACCACGACGTCGTGGCCCTGGGAGACGAGCAGCCCTGCCACGGTCCCGCCAATGTATCCTGCACCGCCAGTTACGAGAATGCGCAAGCGAGTCATTCCTTTCTGATGAAACGAGAGGCGCGAAGCCTGAGATTTTGTTCATAAGACGGCCACATGGACGCCGTAGGATACTGCCTGTCTCAGTGTATGTTCCCATTGCGTCCACGGTTCCGTTTTTGGAATACAGACAAAATTTTCTCTCCGGCCCGCGAGCGAATGCGTGTGGGTGCGCATCTCGTATTGGTAAGGCGATGCGTGAATGCGGCGCCGGGAGGGGCATGGTTACCGAAGCGAGTGACCTCCTGCTTTTGTGGGAGAGCAAATTGGTGACGAACGGGTTATGCTCGCAGCAGAGAGACCGGGCAGTTGCGCGCGTTCGCCGGTCCCGAATCGCAATTTCCAACCCTTTCTTTCAGGCTTGCGGGCTGTAAATGGCTCACAACACAGTTCCGGCTCTCTCCAGAAGAGAACGGCCACGAGAATGGCCATCGAGATGCATGCAAACAGATGGCAGAGTCTCGGACGAGGTCTTCGAGGAAGCGCTCGAGAACGATGATGACGGCGGGTACGCCCGCCTTAACCCCTTGGGAGTAATCGCTGTTTATGGCAACGACAGACCGTTCGAAGCACGATAATTTCGGACTGCTGCCGGAAGAAGAAAAGCGCTTCGGGTCGTTTGGTGTCAGCCTGGTTGTGAATGTGCTGATTGCGGCGCTGGCTATTCTGCTGACCGTCTCGCAGGTGCATCAGCGCATCCATCAGATGCAGTCTACAGAGCTGATCTTCCCCATTCCCCAGCCGAAGCCTTATATTCCCCCGCCGCCGGTGCATCTGCCGCCTCCGCCGAAGATTACGGAGACGCAGCCCTCGAAGATTATTCCTCCGGCGCCGGTGAAGACGCCGCCTCCGCCGCCGAAGCCGGTGCATATCAAGACGCCGGAGCCGGTGCTGCCGAAGTTCCGGCCAGCGCCGCCGGTGCGGGTGGCTCCGCCTCCGAAGCCGAAGGTGGGTCTGTTTCAAAGCGCGCGGCCGACGGCAGTGGCGAACAACCGGCAGCGGCCCACGATGCACACGGGCGGCTTTGGCGATCCCGAGGGTGTGCATCCGAATCCGAACGCCAACCAGCGGCCCACGGTGGCAGCGGTGGGAGCCTTTCACTCAGCTCCGGGCGCGAGCCAGGGCGCGGGTGCGGCCCGGCGCGGCGCGGTGCATGGCGTGAACTTTGGCTCCGGGGTGTCGTCAGGCGTTCCCGGCGGTCGGAGCCGCGGCACGGTAGCCTCCACCGGCTTTGGCAGCGGCGTGGTGGGCGGCACGGGGCGTCCGGGCGGACATGGACGCGTGGCCCAGCCTTCGTTTGGCGGCAATATGTATGGCAACGGCGGGGCGCATGGGCAGGTGCAGCAGGCGCAGACGACTCCGATTGTGGTGTTGTGGAAGCCGCTACCGCAGTACACTGCCCAGGCGCGGGCCGAGCATATTCAGGGCGATGTGACGCTGCGGGTGCGGTTCACGGCGCAGGGACAGGTACAGGTGCTGGGCGTGGTGCGTGGACTGGGCGCGGGGCTGGACCAGCAGGCCATTGCCGCAGCCGAGAAGATTCGCTTCAAGCCGGCGACCCGGGATGGGCATCCGGTGGACCAGGTGAGCCTCATTCGCATCTCATTCCAAATGACCTAGCGGCCTTGGGGAGTTTTTGAGGGATGCGGCGGGTGATATCCCGTGGCGTGGTAATCATGGATTCACAGGAGACTCCGGCCGGGGCCGGAACAGAGAGATTGAACAACGGGCCGGCGGGATGCCGGGACGATAAAAATGCAGTCAGGAGCCATCAATGTTTCGTAAGTCTTGCGTGCTGGGTCTGGTGCTGACCCTGAGTCTGGCGCCGGCATGGGCCAGAAGGCACAAATACAGAATGGAGACTGCGCCGCTGACGCCGCAGCAGCAGCAACTGATCCACGAGGCGATTCAGCAGGAGCAGGTCACCATTCGCGCGATTGAGAAGGACACGCCGGTGGTGCAGACCTACATCCAGGACATGCGCCCGGACCCGAAGCTCTACCAGGTGCCGGTCAAGGATGAGTATTCGATTGCGCGTGTGGACTTCAGCAAGGGCTTTGACGCGTACTCCTACAACGCGAAGCAGACGAAGACTGGCTTTCTGCATGGCACGCTCAAGTACCTGTCAGACCTGACGAAATCCTTTCACCTGACGGACAATCCGACCGGCTTCATGGACATGATGTTCATTGACCCGTCGGGCTTCAATGAGCAGCACTACACCTTCTCGTTTGTGCGGCAGGAGTTTCTGGGCGAGATAAGGACGACGGTCTTTGACGTGCGCCCGAAGAAGCACACGGGGCCGGGCCGCTTCTTTGGCCGCATCTGGGTCGAGGATGACGGCGGCCACATCGTGCGCTTCAACGGCACGTACACGAACAACCCCAACGACCCGGAGAACCACTACTACCACTTCGATAGCTGGCGGCAGAACATTCAGCCGGGCCTGTGGATGCCGCTCGCGATCTACGTCGAGGAGACGCACCGCACGGAGTCGTCGAAGTCGGTGGGGCTGCGCGGGCAGACGTTCTATTGGGGCTACTCGCTCAAGACGCCGCAGCGCGCGCAGGAGCAGGAGTCCGTGGACATTGAAAACGCCCAGGACGAGAGCCAGAATGCGACCGATATGAGTCCTCTGCAGGCCGAACGGCAGTGGGTGACCGAGGCGCAGAACAATGTGCTCGACCGGCTGCAGGCAGCGGGTCTGCTGGCTGCCCCCAGCCCGTTTGACAAGGTGCTGGACCAGGTGGTCGAGAACGTGGTGATTGGCAACAATCTGGCGCTGCCAGGGCCGATTCACTGCCGCGTGCTGCTGACCGAGCCGCTCGAAACGCTGGCGGTGGGCAACACCATCCTGATCAGCAAGGGGCTGGTGGATGTGCTGCCGACCGAGGCCGATCTGGCGGCGGTGCTGAGCTTCCAGTTGGCGCAGATTGAGCTGGGGCACCACATTGACACGCGCTATGCCTTCAGCGACCGTCTGCTCTTCCCCGACGAAGCGGCCTTCCAGAAGATCGAGATGAGCCACACGACGGCGGACAACGCCTCGGCGGCCAAGAAGGCCGAGGAGCTGTTTGCGCACTCGGTGTATGCGTCGAAGTCGGGCGAGGTGGGACTGTTCTTTGAGCAGCTCATGGATCGCCAGAAGGCGCTGAAGCAGTTGCTGACGCCTCGGCTGGGCGATCCCCTGCTGCAGGCCAACGGGCAGCCTTGGATGGCGACGTTCCTGAACGGCGCGCCGAAGCTGGACCCGGCCAACCTGCAGCAGATTGCCGCGCTGCCGCTGGACAGCCATCTGAAGATCGACCCCTGGAACGATCAGGTGGAGACGCTGAATGTGAGCCCGGCTCCGCTGCTGAACGCGAGCGACAAGATGCCGTTTGAGATCACGCCGATCTACTTCCGCCTGCAGCCGTATCAGGCGCCGGCACCGCCGCAAGCGGCACCGGCCCAGGGCGCGGACCAGAATCAGGGGGCGAATCCGGGAGCGAACCAGGGGGCGGCGCAGGGTCAGGGGCCTGATCAGGGCCAAGTCCAAGGCGCAGCGCCGAATCAGCCCGGCCCCGTGCAGGAGCAGAATCTGCCCGAACCGGGCCAGGGGCAGAATCCGGGACCTAATCCGGGGCAACCGCAGCAGAATCCTCCGCAGGGTCAGCCGCAGACGCGCTGAGCGGCTGATTCCACCCTCAACACCGATTGGGAGCCATCACTGGCTCCCAATTTTTTTTGCAAGCCGGAAGAGACACGGAGCCAGAGAAGGCAGGCGATTGGCCTGCGGCCAGAGGAGATGAGAGGATTAGATTTCTCTAATTTTTTCTATGAGTTTCCCCCGCAACATTGGTCCATGAAACGCTCGTGTGAGAGACGAGGAGAGGTAATGGTGCTCAAAAAGTTCTTAGGATGGGCGGCGGCTCCCGCACTGCTGCTGCTGGTGGCCCAGGCGTCCATGGCGCAGGTGCGGCCTTCGACGACCGGCGGCGGTGGTTCTGTGGTGGTGGGCGCGGAGGCTTCGCTCTTCAAGCCCGATTCCCTGCCCAAGGGTTTCATCGACGGCTACACGACGAGCGATTACACGGCGAGCGATCTGGCGGGCGTGGGGTTTTTCTTTGATGTGAATCTGAAGCCCCGCTGGGGCATGGAAGGCGAGGCGAACTGGCTGAACTACCACGGCAGCCAGGGCGAGAAGCAGCAGCATTATCTGCTGGGGCCGCGCTATCGCGTATATCGCTGGCATAGCGCGTCTGCGTTTGTGAAATTCATGATGGGCGCGGGGCGCGAGGTGTTTCCTGACCGGATTGGCAAGGGCAGCTACTTTGCCTTTGGGCCTGGAGGGACACTCGATTACCAGCTCACGCCGCGGATTGACGTTCGCGCGGACTACGAATATCTGGATTGGCCAAAGGCGCCGAACCTCGGGCCAGAAATTCCGAATAACGGGATGCATCCGCAGGGAATCTCGATCGGGATCGGCTACCGGCTGTTGAATGGGCAGAGGTGAGGTGAATCCCGGGTCTGAAGGGACGGCCCCGGGGCACCCGGACGAGAGGTAGTGACGGCTGTATACCCACATCTCAAAAGCGAGATGTGGAGCACCCGGCCCCATCTCCAAAAGAGAGAAATAGGGGCACCCGATAGTTTGGGCAGCCCGAAGCAGGACAGAACGCCTGAACACAGAACAGCCCCGGGAGCGATGCTCGCCGGGGCTGTTCTGTATCTTGCTGCGGGGTCGAGATGCGTGTCTTCCAGCGGGAACGGCGTGAGCCGGTGCGCTTAGAAGTGGTACGCGAAGCCGATAACCGGGTCGTTCACGTTGTAGTAGCGCCGCGTGTTGAAGGGCGTGTAGCCGAACTCAGGCGTCTTGCTGATGAGGCCACGGTATTCGACGCGGAGGTCCCAGCTTGGGCTCAGTTCGTAGGCGAAACCGACGCCGTAGAGCGCGGTGGGCAGCATCTGCTGCTTGAGGTTGGAGACGGTGATCGTGGTGTAGGTGTTGTCGATGGGCGTGTAGATGCCGATGCCGCCACCAGCTTCAATGAACGGATTGAAGTTATGGAAGTAGAAGTTCTGCACGTAGGCGAAGGTGACTTCCTGCCGGCGCGTGTTCACGATGTAGTTGTAGCTGGGGCTGGAGAAGTGCTCCTTCATCTGCGCATAGCCATAGTTGGCTTCCAGCTGACTGCGCGGGGTCAGGTCATAGCGATAGCTCACCAGTCCACCGAGTCCCGTGTTGGAGTGCAGGTAAACGGCACCCGATCCAGCGACGAAGGGCGGAATCAGGCCCGATGCGCTGCCGCTGACATCCATGCGGCTCTCTTGCCCCATTGCTGCTACTGCCATCAACGGCAGCAGTACGAAAAGCAACCAACTCTTCTTCATTCGTTCAAAAACCTCTCGCCTGCAGAAAAGCACCGCAGGCTGCAAGCCTCTCGGGCTGTTTCGGAGAAATCGTGAGCCTTGCTGGTGTTCCGCCCACCCGCTCATTGTACCTGCCGCGAGGCATTCGGTAAGAGGGGGAAACGCTAATCTTGCTCAATCCGGTAAAGGAATGGGTTCCCCCGCTCGGCGGCGATGCGCTCGACAACGCGCAAAAAGGCGGCTCCGGCATGGGAAATGCGCACCCCGCGCCGCTGGACGAGCCACAGGGTGCGGGTGATGGCGATCTCTGGAATGGGCACGTGGATGAGCTCACCCCGGCGCAACTCCGGCTCGACGGTGAGCGTGGGGACGAGCGCCACACCGTTACCGAGGCCCACGTAACGCTTGACGGCTTCAAGGCTGGGCAGCTCGACGCCAATGTTGAGAGGCGTCTGGTGGACGGCAAAAACCTCAATGATGCGCTGGCGTAGCGGCGAGGCGACGTTATGGGCGACGAAGTTTTCCGCGCCGAGTTCCCGGATGGGGACCTCGGAGAGCCGGGCCAGAGGATGCTCGGGGCTCATGACGAAGGCTGCTCCGTCAGAGTAGACGGCGGTGGCCTGGAACTGCGCGCGATCGGGCCGGAAAGTGATGATGCCAAACTCGACCGAGCGCTCCAGCAGATGCTCGGGAATGCGGCTGGCCAGTGAGCGTTGCACCGTGACGCCAATCTGCGGGCAGACGCGGCGGAACTCATCGAGCACCGGCAGCAGATAAAGACAGGTGTATTCGTTGGCGGCGATGACGAGACGGCCGCGCTCGAGCGATTGCAGCTCCTCGATGGCGATCTGGGCCTCGGCGCGCAGGCGTAACAGGCGCTCGGCGTAGCTGCGCAAGAGCTCTCCTGCGCTGGTGAGCGTGCCTTCGCGGCTGGTGCGCTCAAAGAGCTGCTCGCCCAGCTCCTCTTCGAGCTTGCGGATCGTCTGGCTGACGGCCGGTTGCGTGCGGTGCAGACGCGTGGCGGCGCGGGAGAAGCCGCGCTCCTCGACGACGGCGAGAAAGGTTTCGAGCTGCCAGAGATCCATAAGGAGAAAACCTCAAATCATGTTCAGGCTCGCAGTGTATTACTTTTTTCTATGATTTTTATAAAAATTATCCATTTGCATTATGGAGCGGCAGTGGGCAGACTGTTGTTAGTGCCGGATGCGACGGTTGAGCGGTAATGGTTGAGAGTTGAACTACCCTACTCAAGCCATGCCCCACTCAAGCCAACACGGTGCTTGCATGGGGCACCCGCTGAACTCGGGCCGGGATGACAAGTTCGTGAACGGGATGACGGGTGGATGGCTCGCTTCCCGATGAGTTGGACGAGTTTTTGATTTGTGAAGGTTTGTGATGACACAAGATCGCCTCTATTTCTTCGATACGACGCTTCGCGATGGGGAACAGGCCCCCGGCTGCAGCATGACTGCCGCAGAGAAGCTGCAGATGGCCCGAACGCTCGAAAACCTGGGCGTGGACATTCTGGAAGCAGGCTTTGCCGCCGCCTCGGACGGGGACTTTGAAGCGATTCGCACGATTGCGAGCGAAGTGCGCGGTCCCAGCGTGGCGTCGCTGTCGCGCTCGCGCAAGGAAGACATTGTGCGCGCCGCGCAGGCGGTGGAAACCGGCTCGAAGCCGCGCATTCACATCTTTCTGGCCAGCTCGGACATTCACCTTGAGTACAAGCTGAAGATCAGCCGCGCCGAAGCACTGGAGCAGGCGGGCTCTTCTGTAAGGCTGGCACGGCAGTATGTGGACTATGTGGAGTTTTCTCCGGAAGACTCGACGCGCACCGATCTCGACTTTTTGTGCGAGATGGTGAAGGTGGCCATCGAGGCCGGAGCGACGACGATCAACCTGCCGGACACGGTGGGCTACGCGGTGCCGAATGAGTATGGCGCGATGTTTCGCACGGTGCTTGCGAAGGTGCCGGGCGCGGACAAGGTGATCTTGTCCGCGCACACGCATGATGATCTTGGCCTGGCGACCGCCAACGCGCTGGCGGCGATTGAAGCCGGTGCGCGGCAGGTGGAGTGCACCATCAACGGCATTGGAGAGCGCGCGGGCAATGCGGCGCTCGAAGAGATTGCCGCGGCGCTTCACGTGCGGAAGGACAAGTATCCGGTGGAGCACGGAATTCAGTTGGAGAAGCTGTATCCGGCGAGCCAGCAACTGGGGCAGACGATCAGCTTTGGCCCCTCGCCCAACAAGGCGATTGTGGGCGCGAATGCCTTTGCGCATGAGGCGGGCATTCATCAGCATGGCGTGCTGTCGAATCCGCTGACGTACGAGATCATTACGCCCTCGGCGGTAGGCGTGCCGTCGAATCGCATGGTGCTCGGCAAGCACTCTGGCCGCGCGGCGCTGAAGGCGCGGCTGAAGGACCTGGGCTATGTGCTGGGGCCGGAAGATATTGAGGAAACCTATCACGCCTTCACAGCGCTGGCCGACCGCAAGAAGGCGGTGTATGACCAGGACTTGATCAACCTGGTGGCGCACCACCAGCGGCATGCGGATCTTGTGCCGGAAGTTCCGGCGAATTCGTAACCATACTTATCCCTTTTAGCAGGAACCACAATACAGACGAGGCAGTGGATGAAGTTGCAGATTTTGGTTGTCGCGGGTGATGGCATTGGGCCGGAAGTAACCGGCGAGGCAGTAAAGATTTTGAAGGCCGTGGGAGAGCTGGGCGGCCATGACTTTACCTTTCGTGAAGCGCTGATTGGCGGCGTGGCGATCAAGGCCAAGGGCACTCCGCTGCCGGCTGAGACGCTGGATGTGGCGCTTGAAAGCGACGCGGTGTTTCTGGGCGCGGTGGGCGGCAATGAGTTCAATTCCCTGCCCCCGGATCGCCGGCCGGAAGCGGGTCTGCTGCAGCTGCGGCAGGCGCTGGGCGGCTTTGCGAATCTGCGGCCCTCATTTGCGTATTCGGCGCTGACGCAGAACTCGCCGCTGCGGCCCGAGGTGGTGGACGGCGCGGACATTCTGTTTGTGCGCGAGCTGCTGGGCGGACTTTATTTTGGCGAGCCGCGCGCGTGGGATCGCGAGGCAGGCTCGGCATGGAACACGATGCGGTATACGCGCGAAGAGGTGATTCGCGTGGCGCGCATTGCGTTTGAGCTGGCCGGGAAGCGGCGCAAGAAGCTGACGTCAGTGGACAAGGCCAACGTGCTCGAGGTTTCGCAGCTCTGGCGCGCTACCGTCACCGAGGTAGCCCAGCAGTATCCCGACGTGACGCTGGAACACCAGTATGTGGATGCGTGCTCGATGCACCTGATGAATACGCCGCGCAACTTTGACGTGGTGCTGACGGAGAACCTCTTCGGCGACATTCTTTCAGACGAGGCGGCGGTGATCACGGGCTCGCTCGGCATGCTGCCCTCGGCAACGATTGGCGGACAGGTGAACCTGTATGAGCCGGTGCATGGCTCGGCGCCGGACATTGCTGGCAAGGGACTGGCGAATCCGCTGGGCGCGATTTTGACGGCTGCGATGCTGCTGCGGCACTCGGCGGGTCTGGAGCAGGATGCGGTTGCCGTGGAAGAGGCCGTGAAGTCGGTACTGATGGAAGGTTACCGTACGGCCGATCTGGCGCGGGGGCAGCAGCAGAATGTGCTCTCCACCAAGGAGATGGGCAAGCAGGTGTATCGCACGCTGTGCGAGCGGATTGACCGGAATCAGGCGCTGCACGCGGTGTAAGAGTTTTCCCGGGTCCGAAAAGACGGACCCGGGGCACCCGCAATCAAGGAACGGCCCATTCAAGCTAACAACAGGCTTGAACGGGGCACCCAATGTCTCTTTGAATTTCAAGAAGTGAAGTGAGCGTGATGGCAAAGACACTGTTTGAAAAGGTATGGGAGCAGCATCTGGTGGCCGAGCCGGCCAATGAACCGGCGCTGCTCTATATTGATCTGCACCTGGTGCATGAGGTGACCTCGCCGCAGGCCTTTGACGGGCTGCGCATGACGGGACGCAAGCTGCGGCGGCCCGATCGCACGGTGGCCACTGTGGACCATAACGTTCCGACGATTGCCGCCGACCGGCTGATCATCAAGGACGAGATTGCCGCGCGGCAGATCGATGCGCTGCGCCGCAACTGCGCCGAGTTTGGCGTGGAACTCTTTGACGTGCAGTCGCGCGAGCAAGGCATTGTGCATGTGATTGGTCCGGAGCTGGGACTGACGAAGCCGGGCATGACGATTGTGTGCGGCGACTCGCACACCTCGACGCATGGCGCCTTTGGTGCGCTGGCGTTTGGCATTGGCACCTCAGAAGTTGAGCATGTGATGGCGACGCAGTGCCTGCCGCAGGGCCGCCCGAAGACCTTTCGCATTTCGGTCGAAGGCGAGCTGCCCGAGGGCGTGACGGCCAAGGACATTGTGCTCGGCATCATTGGCCGCATTGGCACCGATGGTGCGACCGGCTACGTGATTGAGTATGCCGGATCGGCGATTCGCTCGCTCTCGATGGAAGGCCGCATGACGGTCTGCAACATGAGCATTGAAGCAGGCGCGCGGGCGGGCATGATCGCTCCCGATGAGACGACCTTTGCATACCTGAAGGACCGTGAGTACTCGCCCAAGGGCAAGGCGTGGGATGAGGCCGTGGCCGCGTGGAGCGAGCTGAAGACGGATGAGGGCGCGACGTTTGATCGCGAACTGGTGATTCCGGCAATTGAGCTGACGCCTTATGTGACATGGGGCACGAATCCCGGAATGGTGATTCCGATTACGGATGAGATTCCGGGGCCGGAGACGGCGGCGAGCGAGGCCGACCAGCGCGGCATTGAGCGCGCGCTCGAGTACATGGGGCTCAAGCCGGGCACGCCGATGGAAGAAGTGGCGATTGATGTGGTCTTCATTGGCTCGTGCACGAACTCGCGCATTGAAGATTTGCGCGCGGCGGCCAAGGTGGTGACCGGTTATCGCGTGAACGAAAAGGTGCGCGCGATGGTGGTGCCGGGGTCACATCGCGTGAAGGAGCAGGCCGAACGGGAAGGTCTGGACAGGATTTTCCGCGAGGCTGGATTTGAATGGCGTGAGCCGGGATGCTCGATGTGCCTGGGGATGAATCCTGACATTTTGACGCCGGGCGAGCGCTGCGCCTCGACCAGCAACCGCAACTTTGAAGGACGCCAGGGACGCGGCGGACGCACGCACCTGGTGAGCCCGATGATGGCAGCCGCGGCGGCGATCACGGGACACTTCTCTGACATCAGAACGTGGGAATTCAAGGGCGAGGAGGTGCTGGCCTGATGCAACCGTTTCGTACTCTGCACTCGACGGTGACGCCGCTCGATCGCGTCAATGTGGACACTGACCAGATTATTCCCAAGCAGTTTTTGAAGCGCATTGAGCGCACGGGCTACGGGGAGTTTCTGTTTTTTGACTGGCGGCAGGACCCGGCATTTGAGCTGAACCAGCCGCGCTACAAGGGTTCGCAGATTCTGGTGGCGAACAAGAACTTCGGCTGCGGATCTTCGCGCGAACATGCCGCATGGGCGCTCGGCGACTTTGGATTTCGCTGCGTCATTTCGTCATCGTTTGCCGATATCTTTCACTCGAATGCGGGAAAGAACGGCATTCTGCTGGTGAAGCTGTCGGAGGGTGACGTGAATACGCTTCTGGAGCGCGCGCAGAAGACTCAAGGCTATTCACTCACGGTTTCACTCGAAGAGCAGACGGTGAAGGATGGGCAGGGGTTCTCGGACAGCTTTGAGATCGATGCCTTTCGACGCTATTGCCTGCTCGAAGGGCTGGACGATATCGGGCTGACGATGCGCTACCAGGACAAGCTGGATGCTTTTGAGAAAGAGCATGACGGGAAGTTCTGGCTGGCTCCTCGTGGAGGACTGGCCGCTTCACGGACGAGTTGAAGCCCCCCTTCAGAGACGGCGACCCCACTCAAGCCAACGACGGGCTTGAATGGGGCACCCACAGGGTTCTTTTCATCCCAGGTCGCGCACACGGACCTGGGGCACCCCAAATGATTCCTTTGCGGAACATGCATTCGTAACCGGGAAAGATACAGAATGAGCAGCGAACAGAACGGATCGGCGAAGAAGAACAGTGTGGCCCTCACGGAAGGGCCGAACCGCGCCCCGGCGCGCGCCATGTTGCGCGCGATTGGCTTTACCCGCGATGACCTGCGCAAGCCCATCATCGGCATTGCGAATACGTGGACCGAGATTGGCCCCTGCAACTTTCACCTGCGGCAGATTGCCGAGGCCGTGAAGCAAGGCATTCGCGAAGCGGGCGGCACGCCGATGGAGTTCAACACGGTGACGATTTCAGACGGCATCACGATGGGCACCGAAGGCATGAAGGCCTCGCTGGTGAGCCGCGAAGTGATTGCCGACTCGATTGAACTGGTCACGCGCGGCAACCTTTTTGACGGCCTCGTCTGCATTGCGGGCTGTGACAAGAATCTGCCGGGCACGGTGATGGCGCTGGCGCGGCTCGATGTGCCGGGGCTGATGCTGTATGGCGGCTCGATTGCGCCAGGACACCTGAACGGCAAGGATCTCACGGTGCAGGATGTATTCGAGGCCGTGGGCTCCCATGCCGCAGGTAAGCTGGATGACGCGGGCCTGGAGGCAGTGGAAGCGAATGCCTGCCCAGGCGCGGGCGCGTGCGGCGGACAGTTCACGGCGAACACGATGGCGATGGCCTGCGAGTTCATGGGCATTTCGCCGATGTCGATCTCTGGCGTGCCGGCGTTTCTGCCCGAGAAGCTGGCGAGTGCGAAAGAAGCCGGAAAGCTGGTGCTGGAGTTGGCGAAGCGCGATCTGCGCCCGAGCCAGTTGATCACGAAGGAGTCGCTTGAAAATGCAATTGCCAGCGTGGCGGCTTCGGGCGGTTCGACGAATGCGGTGCTGCACTTTCTGGCGATTGCTCATGAGCGCGGCATTGCCCTGTCGATTGATGATTTCGACCGCATCAGCGAGAAGACTCCCCTGCTCTGCGACATGAAGCCGGGCGGCAAGTATGTGGCTGCGGATTACCAGAAAGCGGGCGGCAGCCGGTTGCTGGCGAAGCGCCTGATCGAGGGCGGATACATCCACAGCGACTGCCTCAATGCGAGCGGGCGCACGCTGGCCGAAGAGGCTGCGCTGGCCGTGGAAGAGCCGGGACAAAAAGTAATCTTTCCAGCTACAAATGCGCTGAAACCCACGGGCGGCCTGGTGATCCTCAAGGGCAATCTTGCTCCTGAAGGTTGCGTGATCAAGGTCGCCGGGCACAGCCGCCTCACGCATCGTGGACCAGCGCGGGTGTTTGATCGCGAGCAGGATGCGTTTGCGGCGGTAGAGAACGGCAGCATTCAGCCCGATGACGTGATGGTGATTCGCTATGAGGGGCCGAAGGGTGGTCCGGGCATGCGCGAGATGCTCGGCGTGACGGCGGCGATTGCCGGCATTCCGGCACTGAGCGAGACGGTGGCTCTGCTGACGGATGGGCGCTTCTCGGGCGCGACACGCGGGTTGATGGCGGGCCATGTGTCTCCTGAAGCCGCGGTGCGCGGGCCGATTGCGGCGGTGCGCAATGGCGACATGATTCACTTCGATATTCCAAACCGCAGGCTCGATGTGGAACTAACGGACGCACAAATTGAGGAACGCCTGAAGGACTGGAAGGAACCTGCGCCGCATTTTTCGCGGGGTGTGTTCAAGAAGTATGTGGATACGGTGTCGTCGGCGGCGCGGGGCGCGGTAACGAACTAGAAGGATGGGCCGTCCCGGGTCCGAACGCACGGACCCGGGGCACCCCGATCATAGTTCACCCACTCAAGCCAACAACGGGTTTGCATGGGGCACCCGATTACGAAACGAAGTGCAGGACTCAAGACAAGGGTCTGTGGACGCGAGGATTGAGGAGAGAGATTGATGCGCGAGGCAAAGGAACCTGCGATTTTGAGCCGTAAGGAAAGCAGTGCGGCGAAGGAGAAGAAGGCGGCGGCCGCAGGCGCGGACCCCAGAACGAACGCCGAGTCTGCCAAGCTTACGGGCGCGGAGATTCTGTGGGCTGTGCTGGCGGGCGAGGGCGTGGATACGGTCTTCGGGTATCCGGGCGGCGCGATTCTGCCGGTGTATGACGCGCTCAGGAAGTTTCCGATTCGGCATGTGCTGGTGCGGCATGAGCAGGGCGCGGTACACATGGCCGATGGCTATGCGCGCGCCTCGGGCAAGGTGGGCGTAGCCGTGGCCACGAGCGGGCCGGGCGCAACCAACATGGTGACGGGGCTGGCGACGGCGATGCTCGACTCGATTCCGCTGGTGTGCATCAGCGGCCAGGTTTCGAGCAAGGTGCTGGGCTCGGATGCCTTTCAAGAAGTGGACATCACGGGCGTGACGCTGCCGGTGACCAAGCACAGCTACCTGATCACGCGCGCGGAAGACATTGCTCCGGCGCTGCGCGAGGCTTTTCTGATTGCGAGTTCAGGTCGGCCCGGGCCGGTGCTGCTCGACATCACCAAGGATGCGCAGCAGGCTGTGGCGGACTACGATTTTGAGGCGGCGGCGGCTGAAGCGCGGCGGCATCATCCGATGCGGCGCGTGGAAGAGGATGCCGTGTCGCAGGCAACAGAGCTGATTCGCAATGCGAAGCGGCCTGTGATTCTGGCCGGGCACGGCGTACTGCAGTCGGGCGCGGAGGAGCAGGTGCGCACGCTGGCCGAGCGCATGCAGATTCCGGTGGCGCAGACGCTGCTGGGGCTGGGTGGATTTCCGGCGACGCATCCTCTCTCGCTGGGCATGATGGGCATGCATGGCGAGTCGTGGGTGAATGAGGCGATTCAGAAAGCGGATCTGCTGATTGCCTGCGGCATGCGCTTTGATGACCGCGTGACGGGCACGCTGGCAACCTATGCGCCGAATGCGAAGAAGATTCACATCGAGATCGATCCGTCTGAGATCAACAAGAATGTAAAGGCCGATGTGGCGCTGATTGGCGACCTGGCCGAGGTGCTGGAGCAGTTGCTGCCGAGGCTGGCGGCGCGCAAGGATTCGCCATGGCTGCGCGAGATTGCCGCGAGCAAGGGCAGCGCGGCGGTGCGCGACATTACGAATATTCCGGACAACGGACACCTGTATGCGGCGCATGTGATTCATGACATCTGGCGCGTGACCGATGGCAAGGCGATTGTCGTCACCGATGTGGGCCAGCACCAGATGTGGGAGGCGCAGTACTACAAGCACGATGAGCCGCGGACACTGATTACCTCAGGCGGTCTGGGCACGATGGGCTTTGCGCTGCCGGCCGCGATTGGCGCGAAGATTGCCTGCCCCGAGCGCGAGGTGTGGGTGGTGGCCGGCGATGGCGGCTTCCAGATGACGGCCGCCGAGCTTTCCACCGCGGCGCAGGAGAATGTGGACCTGAACATCGCGGTGATCAACAACGGCTATCTCGGCATGGTGCGGCAGTGGCAGGAGTTCTTCTATGAGAAGAACTACGAGTCGTCGCCCATTCTGAGCCCGGATTTTGTGAAGCTGGCCGAGGCGCATGGTATTCGCGGCGCGGCGGTAAAGACGCGGCCAGAAGTGGTGCCGACGGTGGAAGAAGCGCGGAAGACGAAGGCGCCGTTTTTGATCAACTTCATGGTGGAGAAGGAAGACTCGGTGTACCCGATGATTCCGACCGGCGCGGCGCTGCATGAGATGATTCGCCGGCCAGAGCACAACCCGCTGGTGGAGACGGCGGAGGAGCAGTAGGAAGAAGCCGCCAGGTAAGAGACCGCCAGGGGAAAGACGGCCAGCAGCCAGGCTTGTTGTTCGACTGGCTGCACCCCCTCTGACTGATTTGTCGCTGCTGGCTTTCTTCCCGACGGCTCGCAAGGTTGTAACGCTGCACTCACTTTTCGCAAGAGGCTTGTATGTTGCACACATTTGTTGCACTCGTCGAAGACAAACCGGGCGTGCTGACGCGCGTGGCATCGCTGTTCCGCCGGTTGAACATCAATATTGTTTCGCTCACGGTGGGCCGCTCAGAGCGCGCCGATGTTTCGCGCATCACGATTGTGGCCGAGGCGTCGCCGACTGCGGGCCATCGCATCATGGCGAGCCTCTATAAGCTGGAAAACGTGTTGGAGGTGGATGACCTGGGGCAGCTCTCCTGCGTGACGCGCGAGTTGGCGCTGATCAAGGTGGCGGCCAATGTGCAAACGCGCTCGCACATCTTTGAGCTGGCCGAGGTCTTTCGCGCGCGCATTGTCGATCTGGCGCCCGAGTCGCTGATGATCGAGCTGACGGGTGTAGAGAGCAAGATTGAAGGGCTGATCCAGGTACTGACCGAGAGCGGCGACCAGATATTGGAAGTGGCACGCACGGGCCGCATGGTGATGCGGCGCGGGCAGCACACCAGCCGCGTGCTTGAAGCCATGCGGCTCGCCGGCATGGACACCGATGGCACTGAACGCAAGAGCGATGGCGGTGCGAATGAAGGACTGGCGGAGGAAGAAGAATTGCCGCTGCCGATGGGCGAGGAGTAGCGGGAGGCCTTCCCAGGTCCGAACAGACGGACCTGGGGCACCCGGCGAAGAGTGATGAAACTATCCCACGCAAGCCAACACCGGGCTTGCATGGGGCACCGAACTGAGATTTGTAACCAGAGATTTGTAACTAAAAAAGAGGAAAATACGACTCATGGCGAAGACTTATTACGATCACGATGCCGACCTGGCACTCATTCAACAGAAAAAGGTTGCCATTATCGGTTACGGCTCGCAGGGCCACGCACATGCGCTCGGCCTGAAGGACTCAGGCGTGGAAGTGCGCGTGGGACTGGCGCCCAACAGCCGCTCGATTGAGAAGGCAAAGAAGGCCGGTCTGGAAACGGGCACTGTCGCCGAGGTGGCGGCATGGGCCGATGTGATCATGATTCTGGCTCCGGACACGGCGCAGGCCGCGATCTATGAAGAGTCAATTGCGCCGCACCTCAAGGCGGGCAAGACGCTGATGTTCGCGCATGGGTTCAACATTCGCTACGACGCGATTCAACCGCCGAAGGATGTGGATGTGTCGCTGGTGGCTCCTAAGGCCCCGGGGCACCGCGTGCGCGAGGTGTTTGTGGAAGGCGGCGGCACGCCGGGTCTGGTGGCCGTGCATCAGGATGCGTCAGGGCAGGCGCTGGCGCTGGCGCTGGCTTATGCCAAAGCAATTGGCTGCACCCGCGCGGGCGTGCTGGAGACGACCTTCAAGGAAGAGACCGAAACCGACCTCTTTGGCGAACAGGCTGTGCTTTGCGGCGGCACTGCCGCGCTGGTGAAGGCAGGCTTTGAGACGCTGGTGAATGCCGGCTATCAGCCCGAGGTGGCCTACTTTGAGTGCCTGCACGAGCTGAAGCTGATTGTTGACCTGATGTATCGCGGCGGCCTGGCATACATGCGCTACTCCATCTCGGACACGGCGGAGTGGGGCGACTACGTGGCCGGCCCGCGCATTGTGACCGATGAGACCCGTGCGGCGATGAAGAAGCTGCTGACCGATATTCAGGACGGCACCTTTGCCAAGCGCTGGATTGAAGAGAACAAGACGGGCCGCAAGGAGCTGGACGCGATTCGCGCTCAGGAAGCCAAGCACCCGATCGAGACGGTGGGCGAGAAGCTGCGCGCGGCGATGCCCTTCCTCGATCCGGTAACGGTGAAGGATGGCTACCCGCAGCCTGCGGGAGCAAAGCCGAAGGAAGCTTAGGAGTGGACGTCCCGGGTCCGGACACACGGACCTGGGACACCTGTATACAACTTTCCTTTCCGGCACAGCATCGATTGATGATGTAAGGGCAGCGCTCGACCGCTGCCTTCTCTTTTTGTTGGAATAGTAAATATGAGGCTTTCGAAGTGCGCGGCCATGGCGCTTGCGCTTTTTTTCTGTGGTTCTGTTTTATGTCCTTCAGTGTTGCGTGCGCAGGCCATGCTGAGTTGCAAGGTGCAGCCGGCGAATTTGGCGGAGATGAAGAATTGCTGGCGTCCGCTGCTGGTCTTCAGCCCCTCTGACACGGACGCGCGGCTGAAGCAGCAGGAACAGATGCTCGACGCCGATGCAGACGACATGATGGACCGTTTTGTGCTGTTCACGCCCATCGTTCCTCGGGCGAAGCAGGTGCCGACGCCTCTGGACGCGCCTTGGACATTGCTGGCGGAAAACCAGATGCAGGCCGTGCGAGAGAAGTTCCATGTTCCCGTGAACCGCTTTGAGGTGATGCTGCTGGGTGAAGACGGCAAGCCCAAGCTGGTGCGGGATGTGCCCATCGCCACCGGCGAGCTGAATGCGCTGATTGACACCATGCCGAGGCGCAAGCTCGAAGAGGTGCGCCGGGGCGCAAACTGACGCCATCAGGAGCGCGGCGAAGACGGCGCGAATTTTCCGGCAGGTGAAAAATCCCTCGCCATCAAGGCATTCCCCGTTTACTGCGTCAACAAATCCTTTTGCGTGTCATACCAAGCAGTTCCCGGCGGATTCGTCGCGGCGCGGCCCGGCATCGGTTAACATCGCTGCATGCAGGTCTCCTCCATTCCCATGCCTGAGTTCGTGCCGGTGGACCCCACACCGGTGCCGGAGCTGGTCGCCGCGTTGAAGCGTGTGAGCGCGCTGCAAGGCATGAGCGAGGAAGAGTACCTGTGGCTGGCAGAGAACGGCCTGGAACGCTGCGCGCGGGCGGGCTCGATTCTGTTTCGCGCCGGTGAGACAGCCGACGCGATGACCATTTTGCTGCAGGGCGAGATTCAGGTGCATCGGGACCATAGCGGGCCGATGGCCATTTTTATTGGGCGGGCCGGACAGATTACCGGACTGTTGCCTTTCTCTCGCATGAAGACTTACGGCGGGCGCGGACAGGCGACCACAGATGTGTGGGCGCTGCAGTATCCGCGGGAGATGTTTGACGAGATGATTCGGGCCGTACCCTCGATGGTGCAGCGCTCGGTCTCAGTGCTGGTGGACCGCGCGCGCGAGGTGACGCGGCTGGAGCAGCAGGCAGAGAAGCTGGCGGCGCTGGGCAAGCTGGCGGCCAATCTGGCGCATGAGCTGAATAATCCGGCCTCGGCCGCGCAGCGCTCGGCAGCGGGTCTGCTGAGCGAGCTGAAGGTCTATGGACGGCATAAATTTGACCTCGGCAGCTTGTGCCTGGACGAGGCGCGCCTGAAGGCGCTGCACGGATGGCAGCGCGCGATTGTGGAACGCTCCCAGGCATCGAAGGATGAGCCCTGGACCGTGGAAGAGGAACAACTGCTCAACTGGCTGCAGGCGCACTCCATTGAGGATGCCTGGAAGATCTGCCCGGACCTGTGCGAGGCGCGGGTTACTGTTGCGGACCTGGAGGAACTGGACGGTCTGATGGGGCATACCTCCCTGTCGATTGTGCTGGGGCAGTTTGCCTCCTCACGGCGCACCGAGCGCATGGCGCAGGCCATGGTGGACTCGACGGCACGCATCTTTGATCTGATTGCCGCGATCAAGGACTACTCCTACATGGATCAGGCGCCGATTCAGGACGTGGATGTTCCCCAGTCGCTGGAGACGACGCTGGTGATGATGCAGTCGCGGCTGGGCCATACGTCGATTGAGCGGAACTTTCAGCCAGGACTGCCGCGCATTTCGGCTTATGGCAGCGAGTTGAACCAGGTATGGACAGCGGTTCTGGAAAACGCGCTGGAGGCGACTCACGGCGAGGGATGCATCCGGCTGAATGTGAAGCACGAGGGCGAGGCGGTCGTCGTGGAAATCCAGGACGACGGGCCGGGCATTGCCCCGGAGATTCAGGACAGGATCTTTGAGCCTTTCTTCTCGACGAAGGCTCCGGGGGACGGCCTGGGACTCGGCCTGGACACGGTGCAACGCATTGTGCGGCGTCACCGGGGCTTTGTGACGGTGACCTCAGAGCCGGGCTCGACGTGCTTTCAGGTCCGCCTGCCGATTGAGCCGCTGCAGGCGTACTGAGGACTCTCTTCCGCTGACTCCAGCCACGTTTCCGCGCGCCATCAGGCGGCACGCCGGCCTAATTCCTCCATGCGGTTGAGCCAGTGGGAGCGGCCACGGTGACCGATCGCCTCCACACGACCGATGAGTTGCACTCGCGTGGGGTGTACCCCGATGTGCCAAAGAACGAAGTTCCTGAGAATTCGGAGCGCGTGCGGGCCATACCAGCATCGGTAAGCCAGCGCGGGCATGCCCATGGTCATGACGATCAAGCCTGATTTGCCTTTGAGCGGCTGCGGGAAGCTCTGCTTCCGGCGTTCTGCCTCGCAGTACTCCGGCTGAAAGATGCGCTCGATGAACCCGTTGAGGATCGCGGGCATATTGCCCATCCAGAGCGGAAAGACAATCACCAGATGATCGGCGGCCACAAGCGCGCCATGCACCTTCTCCAGATCAGGCTCAAGCGGCTGCGGGCGTGAGAAGCCCTCGTGGAGAATGGGGTCGAAGGCAAGCTTGCTCAGCACGAAAAGCTGTACCTCATGTCCCGCAAGCCGGGCGCCACAGGCGTAGCTTTCGGCGAGCGCTTCGCCATACGTCTCTTTTCGGGCATGGCCGACGAGAATCACGATACGCGCCATCGAAGTCCATCCTTGCTGCAGAACGCCAGGGGTCTCGATTACGCCCTCACCTTAAAGCGCGTTTCACGAGGCGGCGGTGACGCGGATCACGCAGAATGAGACCGCGTGAAACCCTCAAGCGCTACTTGAGGTGTTCTCGGACAAATGACACTAATTCAGAGCTATAAAACTGCGGGGAGGAAACTGCAAACTGCGGCTTGCCTGCGAGCAGTTTCGCCGAGATGCCCTGCCATTGGGGGGACAGTTCGCGGCCAGCGTCGTTGAGCAGGATGGCATCAGCACGGTCGAGATAGCGGCGCGCGGAGTCTTTGAAGTCGGCCGTGGAGCGATCCAGAACCGTCAGGTAGAGATCGGGGCGAAGGAACTGGAGGACGCTGTTGGATTCGAGGATGGCGTTTGGGGCCTGGTTGAGTTCCTGACGGAGGCGCTGCATGGCCTCGGCAAGATGCCCAATGCGCGTGCGCACCCAGAGGACGCGGGCGGCTCCCGCAGCGAGAAAGCGGCTGGTGTCAGTGCCGGAGCCGGGATCGCGCTCGACGGTGATGGCCAGGGCGTGATCGGCCGTCTGGCATTCACAGGGCTCACCGTTGGCGGTGCAGAAGCCGTGGCCGTACTGGGTGATTTTTACGGCGGTCCATTGCCGCTCGGGCATCGCGGCGATGAGATTGGCGACGACTGAGGTCTTGCCGATGTTGCGGGAGTGGCCGCCGACGACGACGATGGCCATGACGCTATTCCCCCGCGTTGTGGCGCCTGGCGAGGCGCGCGAGGTGGGCCAGCTCCTTCAAGTATTGCTTTAAAGGTTTGGCGGGAGTGCCCCAAAACACAGTACCTGGACCTCGCAGATGTTTGTGCGGCAGAATGCCGCCCTGCGAGCCGACGATGACGCCTTCTCCGATAGATGCGTGGTCGCCCATACCGACCTGGCCGCCCACCACGGCCCCTGCACCAATGCTGCTGGAGCCCGAAACTCCGGTTTGCGCCGCGATGACCACATTGGGGCCGACGCGCACGTTGTGGCCGAGATGCACGAGATTGTCGATCTTTGTGCCGCGCTCGATGCGGGTCTCTTCGAGGGCTCCACGGTCGATGGTAGTGTTGGCGCCGATCTCCACGTCGTCTTCGAGCACGAGTGTCCCCTGCTGCGGGAACTGAATGTAGGTCCCTGTGGCGTTGTCCCGGACATAACCGAAGCCGTCGGCGCCGAGCACGGCCCCGGCATGCACGATGACACGGTCGCCGAGGGTCACGCCCGGATAGAGGACAGCGCGGGGGTGAATGCGGCAGTCCGCGCCGATGCGGACGCCTTCGCCGAGGACGGCTCCGGCCTCAATGCGGGTGCGGTCGCCGAGGATCGTATAAGCTCCGATGACCGCGCAGGGGCCTACGGAGACTTCCCTGCCGAGCTGCGCCGTGGGATGCACGCTCGCCGAGGAGTCCACCCCGGTATACGGGGGCGGCGGCTGAAGAAGACGGGCGGCGCGAGCGAAGGCCAGCTTGGGATGCCGCATGAGCAAGAGCGGCCGGGCCGGGATGGCATCGCCCGCGAGCGTGGGCCGGGTAAGAATAGCGGCAGCCTGCGAGGCCAGCGCGGCCTGGAGCGAGGCTTCGTCTTCGGCGAAGACGAGCATGCCCTTGCCGGCGATGGCCGTACGTGGACTGGCCACGGCGTGCACTTCGAGGTCCGCATGAGAGGCGGGGCGGAGCTCGGCTTCGAGGGCGAGGGCCAGCTCGGAGAGTTTCATCTCTCTCAGTTTAGGCCAGCCGATGGCGGCGGCGAGACTGTGATTTGCCGGATTCAGGCCTGAATCCAGGAACGCCTGCGGCTAATAAATAGATGGCTCGCCGGCGGGGCGGGTCTTCCAGCGCCGATGCACCCAGAGCCACTGGCTGGGGTAGCGGCGCACGTAGTCCTCGATGGCCGCAGTGAAGCTGGCGGTGTTGGCGATGGCGTCGGCCTCTTCCTGGCCAGTACGGAGGAGCGGAATTTCAGGGCCAAAGTGCAAGACGTACTTCTTTTCGGCAGCCTCCCAGAGCAGAAAGCCCGGCAGCACGGCCGCGCCGGTCTTCTGGGCGACCCGGGCCAGCCCCGAGCCGGTGCAGGCCATATGGCCGAAATATGGGACAAAGACGCCCTGCGGAGGCGTCATGTTGGTGTCCATCAGGATGCCGACGGTTTCGCCATTGCGCATGGCGGCGATGAGGCCGCGCGCGAAGTTGTCCTTGTGCAACACGCGATTGCCGTGCAGGCAGCGGATGCGGTTGACGAAGCGGTCGACCAGAGGATTGTCGAGGCGGCGGATGACCATGCTCATGGGGTAGCCCATGAGGGAGTGCCAGTAGCTCGACAGCTCCCACGCGCCAAGATGGCCGGTGACGATGAGCACTCCCTGGCCGCGTTCGCGGGCGGCGAGGTAATGCTCGAGTCCCTCATAACGCAGGAAGGATTGCGTGTTCTGGCGCGTGTAGCCGGACATCTGGCAGAACTCCGCAAGATGCCAACCGAGATTGCGGTAAAGTTCGCGCAGAGTGGCGGAGCGGCGGGCGGGCGGCCACGCGGGAAAAGCCAGCTCCAGATTACGCAGGCCGGTGCGTCGCAGGCGGGAGAGCGAGAACCATGCCACAGCGCCGATGAATGCGCCGATGGCGCGGGCCAGAGAACGCGGCAGGACACGCAGCAGGGTCACGAGCGCCCATACGGCGCAAAATTCCAACTTGATTCGCATGAGTCGTTACGAGTCCGCAGTCCGGTTGAGATCTGGCCACGGAGAACGTGGGTAGTGTACACGGGACGGGCCTTCAGGACCTAAACCGGCCCGGGGAGATGTCGTGATTCACCGGCTCTGCGGCACCTCACGCTTTGCCTATGAGAAAACCGCGGCCCCCAGAAGGAGCCGCGGTTGAGGAGAGACAGCGGAGGATGTTTACTGCTCGTTGCTTTCGTGGAAGTACTTCGCGACCGTGCGCAGGAACGGACGCGCGGAGGCCGGCGGCAGCACCTCGCCCTTGAGAATCTGATCCGGCGTGTGGTGGCTGTGATAGAAGAGGTCGTCCGCTTCCTGATTCTGCGAAACAACGGTGCCGTTCAGATCAATGCCAGCAAAGAGACCCTTGCTGCGCGACCAGGTCAGCAGCTCAGACTGCATCTTCCAGTTGGTGGCCATCTGCGCGTTGCGGCCCACCGGGCCGGCGGCAGCCGAAGCACCCGCGCCAATCTTGAATTTGCTATTGATGAGGTCCTGAAAGCCCTTCTGGTTGACAGCGACCATAACCAGATCGGTGCTCTGGCCGCCGATCTGCAGGCCCCACGAGCCGCCAGTCATCTGGATGAAGACCGGTGCGCTCCAGCCGTGGCCGGTGCGGCAGGTCACTACACCCTGGCCGCGTTCGCCGCCGAAGATGAAAGCGCCCTTGATGAGGCCCGGGACTACGCCCACGCAGGTGGCACTCTGGGTGATCTCCATGGGAATCGACTTGTCCGGAGTGGCTTCAATCTCCTGAATGGTGGTGCGCGCGGCTTCCAGACGAGCATTCAACGTGGACATATTCGTAGCGGCAAACGCCGGCACCGACAGTCCGGCAACGCAGAGAAGTGCGAGAATTTTTTTCATTGATCAATAACCCCAGTTCCGAAGGAGTAGTGGCGACCGGAACCTCCTTTTCAGGCAATACGGTCCGGTTCAAACTCTCCTTCTGTCTACCGTCAAGATAGATGCAGTCCAAGGCTGCGGGGTTGAAAAGAGCCGGAAAAGCCCTGAGAAAAACAAAAAAAATAGGGGCCGCGATTCAATCGCCAGCCCCGTTCCCCAGATCTGCGTTATTGCTGACTCTGTTTTATTGCGAATGGGAACGAGGAACAAGGTCTCCGTGGGACAGTGGCCTTTGGTAACCACCTTTTCGGGAAAACGATACCTATCGTTTCCCGAATCGGGAGAACCCTTTTTCTATGAGGTAGATAGAGCGACCATCGCGACAAGGCAGGATTACCGCAAAGCCAGAATGCAAAAGCCGAGGGCTACTGCCCGCGGCTTCTGGCGAGTCAATTCGGGTTAAACCTAGCGGGAGTTCTGCGCCAGCGAAGGCTGGCCGGTGGACAACTGCACCAGCATGTCTTCTTTGCGCATGATCATGTTGGTTGCATGCATGCTGGCCAGCTCAAAGCCGTGGCCATGCGTGATGGCGTCAGTGGGACATGCCTCGACGCAGTAACCGCAGAAAATGCAGCGGTTGTAGTCGATGTTGTAGACCTTGGCGTAACGCTCGGCGCTCGAGATGCGCTGCTCTTCAGTGTTGTCGGCCGCTTCAATGTAGATGCAGTTGGAGGGGCAGGCTGCCGCGCAAAGGAAGCAGGCGACGCACTTTTCCAGGCCGTTTTCATCGCGCTGCAGCACGTGAGCGCCGCGAAAGCGCTCCTGAAGCATCGCGCCGCGACTCGGCCCGGGCCCGTCAGGATAGTTTTCTACCTCGGTGGGTTGGAACATCTCCCGGAAGGTGATGCTCATGCCTTTGGCGATACCCGTGACGTTGCTAACGATCGACATGCATTCAGTATACAAAGGGCGCGGCGATTCGCGCAGGCGGCGGCAAGAGGATTTGCGTGAGAGCACCAGCTATCTCTGAAGTTTGGAGTTGCGGCGGATGCTCACTCGCGAGGCGGACGGCTCCATCCTTTGAAAGCAAAAAGGATGGAGCGCGGCGCAGCTATTTGTCGATGCCGAGCTTCTTCCAGATGGCATCGACGCGGGCGCGGGTGCCTTGGTCCATCTCAATCATCGGGGGCCACGGGCGTGTGAAGCCTTCGGCGGCCCACTTGCGGGTGGCATCAATGCCCATCTTGCTGCCGTAGTTGGGCAGGCGCGAAGCGTGGTCGAGCGAATCGATGGGGCCGAGCGTGAACTCGATATCCCGCTGCGGATCGATGTTATTCGCCGCGCGCAGGGTGACTTCGCCAAGATCCTGCACATCGCAGTCCTCGTCAACGACGATGATGCACTTGGTGAACATGGCCTGGCCCATGGACCAGATACCGTTCATGACCTTGCGCGCCTGCCCCGCGTAACTCTTGCGGATGGAGACGACCATCAGGTTATGAAAGACACCATCCGACGGCAGGTTGACATCAACAATCTCGGGCAGGGTGAGGCGCATGAGCGGCAGGAAGATGCGCTCGACGGCCTTACCCATCCAGGCGTCTTCCATGGGCGGCTTGCCGACGATGGTGGCCGCGTAAATGGGGTCTTTGCGGTGCGTGATGGCCGTGATGTGGAAGACCGGATAATCGTCAGGCAGCGTGTAGAAGCCGGTGTGGTCGCCGAAAGGCCCCTCGGAGCGCAGCTCGGTGAGATTGACGAAGCCTTCGAGAATGATTTCGGCATGGGCCGGCACTTCAAGATCGACGGTCTCGCACTTGACCAGCTCGACGGGCTTCTGGCGCAGGAAGCCTGCGATGAGGAATTCTTCGACCTCAGGCGGCGCGGGCACGATGGCCGAGAAGGCCGTCGCGGGATCGACGCCGATGGCGACAGCGACTTCGAGCCGCTCGTCAGTGACCTTGGTGAAGGCGAGGTTGGTGGTGCCTCCGGCGGTCTCTGCCATTACATCGACGTGGGTGCTGGTTTCGCTGCCCGAGGCGGCGCGCAGGCGCTCGCGCAGATGCTCGGCGGCGTTCTTATGGCGCTGCCAATGCATGCCGGTGGTCTTGCCGTCATAGACCTGCATGCGATACATGCCCATGTTGCGGCGTCCGGTTTTGGGGTCGCGCGTGATGACGCCGGGCAGCGTGATGAAGCGGCCTCCGTCGCCGGGCCAGCACTGCAGCACCGGGAATTCCAGCACGTCGATATCGTCGCCGAGATGAATGACCTCTTTGCAGGCCGCGTCTTTGGCCTTGATGACCTTGGGAAAGAACGCACCGAACTCAGCCAGCATGGGCAGCAGCTTGAGCTTTTCCATGATGCCTTCGGGGGCTTTCATTTCAAGCAGCGCGCGAATGCGCCCGGCGATTTCATCGAGCGAGTCGACTTCGAGGGCCAGCTTCATGCGGCGTTCGCTGCCGAACTGGTTGATGAGCACGCGCGCGCCCGGATAATCGGTGACCTTCTCAAACAAGAGCGCGGGGCCTCCGGGCTGGTAGCCCTTTACGCCGCCTTTGCGGCCGGCCTTGGAGGCGCGGTCAGTGATTTCGGCAATTTCAAGAATCGGGCTGACGCTCTCGCGGACGCGCACCAGTTCCCCGGCGCGGTCCAGCGCTTTGATCCACTCGCGTAAGTCGTTGTAAGCCACGGTGTCTGCTCCCAGTTAACTCTTCTTCTATGGTAGCTGCTGCCGTGGCGGCCGCTGGGCCGATGAGTGAGTTTGCGTTCAGCGCGTCGCAGTTTTTGTGCCGCTCATCCAGCGATTGAGAAGTGTCTGCACGCAGGTGGCGCCGCAGAGGTGGCGCGTCTCAGGCGCGTGGGCCTGCAGGGTGTTCCAGCGGGTCAGGCGCATGGAGGGCTGAATGTCGCTGGGGCCAGGAGGATCGAAGTCCTCGGTCCACATGAGCCACCAGTCGGAGCTGGTGTCGCTTTTATCTTTGCCACAGACATCGCAGTGATAGCTTTCAGAGAATGCCATGAGACGTGGTTTGCCCTCCCGCAGCGAAGGTAGCACAGATGCGGGAGCGGGCGAGCAGGAAAGCTCAGCCGCGGGCGTACTCCAGTGCCAGATCGGCATTGCCTTCCACCAGGGGATAGCCGCGCTTCTTCCACTCATCAAAGCCGCCATAGAGCGGGCGCACGCGCTGAATGCCCGCGCGGCGCAGTTGCAGGGCCGTTTTGGCAGCCGTAGCCTCGCTAGGGCAGGTGCAGAAGAGAATGACTTCGCGGTCGCGCGGAATCTGCTCCAACTGCGCCATCAGCTTGTCAGGCGTGAGGCGCAGCGCACCGGGCAAGGTGCGCGGGTCGGGCAGCAGATCGAGCGGATGGCGAAGATCGACAATGATGACGTCATCGCCTTCCTCAATGCGCGTCTTGAGTTCGTCGGGAAAGATGCGCGCCATGCGAATCTCCGCAAGGAACATGCGCTGCTTGAAAAAGCGCCACGCCAGGAAGCCGGCAAAGAGCAGCAGGAAAAGGCCGAGAGCGAAATGGCCGGTCCAGGAGAGCGCATTTGGGTGGCGCTTGAGGATGTCGCCGAAAAAGCGGCCGCCGAGGGTGACCGAGAGCGTCCACAGCAGGATGCCGCCCGCGTCATAAAAGACGAACCGGCGGAAGCTCATGCCGGTCTGCCCGGCGATGGGAGCGGCGACGGTACCAAGGCCGGGAATGAATTTTGACACCAGCAGCGAAGCCGGCCCGCGGCGCGTGAAGTACTCCTCCGTTTTGCGCACGCAGACCGTGCTCTCAAACGACAGGCGGCAGAGCAGGCGCACCATCAGGCCGCCGTAACGCTTGCCCATCCAGTACCAGAGCGAGTCGCTGATCAAGCTGCCAGCCAGGGCCACGATGATGACGGCAGGCAGCGCGAGCTGACGGGTCGCGGTGAGGGTTCCGGCCGCGAGCAGGATGGGCGTGCTCGGAATCGGCACGCCAAGCTGCTCCACAAGCACCCAGAGAAACAGGATCATGTACGCGTGCTGAAGAAAGAAGTGGAGTGCGAATGGCATACGATCCTCAGGGGCAGGCGCGGCGGCGGGAATCGCCGGAAAGAAAGGGCCTGTGTGATAGATGATGCCAGAGAGCGGGAGGGTTCGGCGGAATTAAATGTTGAGAAGGCCTGGCGTGCCGGGGACTGCAGGCAACCGGAGGGGCTGGAATCCCCGGGATTGTACCGAAGGAAAAGGCATCTCTATCAGGAGACGAAAGCAAGAAAAAGACGCCCTCGCGGGAGGGCGTCTTTCCGGGAATAGCCGTTGCGCTGCAAGCTCAACCGCGAGAATTCACTTGATGCGCACTTTGGGCTCGACCGACATGCCCGGGCGCAGCATGTGGTCCTTGTCCTGGCTGGGATTGGTGAAGTCGATGCGCACCGGGATGCGCTGCACCACCTTGACGTAGTTGCCAGTCGCATTCTCGGGCGGAAAGAGGCTCAACATGGAGCCGGTAGCTCCGCCGATTTCAGTCACCTTACCGTCAAACTGCTTGCCGCCATAGGCATCCACCGAAATGGTGACGGGCTGGCCGACCTTCATGTTGTCCAACTGCGTTTCCTTGAAGTTGGCGGTGACCCAAACATTGTCGAGCGAGACCAGCGTAGCCATGTTCTGACCGATGCTGACGTTTTGCCCGACCTCGACGCTCTTGGTGGTCACAATGCCTGACTCCGGCGCGCGAATGATGCAATAGCTGAGGTTGAGCTTGGCCTGCTGCAGCTTGGCCTCGGCCAGCTTGACCTGCGCGGCGGCCTGATCCGCCTTGGCCTTTTGAATGGCGACCTGGCGCGGGCCGGTCTGCGCGTTGCGGTACGATGCCTGCGCCTGCGCTACCTTGGCATGCGCAACGCTCACCGCGGCCTGATAGGCCTGTACGTCGGCTTCGGCCTGCTGCACGGCAGCCTGATCGGCGGTGGCCGTGGCCACGGCGGCGTCATATTGCTGGCGCGAGATGACGTCTTTCTGCACCAGCGAGGTGTAGCGCTTGAGGTCGAGCTTTGCCTTGGTGTAATTGGCCTGCGCGGAGAGCACCTGTGCTCTGGCGGCCTGCAACTGGCGCTCGGCCTGCGCCACCGAGTCACGGGCGCTGAGTACGGTCGCATCCGCTGAACTCAGCGTGCTGCTGGTGCTCACATGCGTGATGGGCACGTTGACCGTGGCAGCTTCGTAATTCGCTTCGGCGCTGGCCAGGTCGGCTTCGTCCTGTTTGACCGCGGTCTCGTAGTCGGTGGGGTCGAGCTCTACCAGAATTTCGCCCTTCTTCACGGACTGATTCTGCTGCACCTCCACGTTGAGCACATGGCCGCTGATGCGCGAGGAGATCTGAATGATGTTTCCGTCAATCTGTGCGTCGTCGGTGTTTTCATAGAACGTGGAGTGCCACCAATAGAGGCCGCCTCCAATGAGAACAATGGCGATCACCCCGAAGAGGATGAAGCGCTTGCGCGACTTGGGGCGCAGATTTTCCGGCTTGTCGAGCTGCTGCTCGTCTGCCGGCGTATTTTTCTGTTCGGGATTTTGGTCCGCCACTTACTTGCCTCCCAGATAAGTCTTGTAGCTGCTGTCAGCCACGCCCATGGCGCGCGCCAGCGAAAGCTTGGCCACGTTGTGGGCGTAAAGGCTGCTCACATATTGCGCATCGGCCTGCGCGAGCGCCTGCTGCGCCTGCGAGACCGCGAGATTGTCAGAAACGCCGGCCTGGTAACGCTCCTGCGCCTCTTTCAAGGCTTCCCTGGCCAGCGATACATTGCTTTGCGCGACCTGCACCTGCTTCTCAGACGACTGCATGTCGAGCAGCGCGTCGTCCACATCGGCCGTGATTTGCCCCCGCAGATTGCTGAGCTGGTCCTGCTGCTGATCGAGCTGCGCCTGAGCCTGCCTGGCATCTCCGCGTAGCTTGAACTCCTCAAAGATGGGCACATCGAGCGAGCCGGTGGCGTCGCCGGTGCCATGGGAGTGCGCGAGATTGACACCGATGTCTCCATAATCACCGTTGAATTTGACGGTGGGCAGCCGCTCGGCAGTCGCGGCTGTGCGCGCATGCCGGGCGGCCTCAAGCTTCTGCTGCATCGCCTGCAGATCTTTCCGGTTGGCCAGCGCCTGCTCCACGGCCTGGGCCTCGTCGATGTGATCGAGCGGCGCGTAGGGCACGGTATCGGTCACGGCAAACTTCTGCTCCAGAGGCAGACCGATGGCGCGGGCCAGCGCGATCTTGTCTTTTTGAAACGCATTTTGCGCGGAGATCAGATTCTGCTCTTCGGTCTGGTAATCGACCCGGGCGCGCAGCACATCGAGCCGCGGCGTGGTGCCCGCGTTGTGCTCGTCGATGGCCTGATCGAGAGAGACTTTGGCCGTAGCCACCTGCGCCTGATCGGCGGCGATGGTGGCCTTGTCGGCCACGACCAGCAGATAGGCATTGCCGACAGTGAGCACGACCATGTTGCGCGCGTCTTCGGCAGAGAGCTTTGAGGCCGCGAAGTCATGCTTGGTGGCCAGATAGTTTTGCAGGTCAGAGAGGTTCAGCAAAGACCACTCGAAGGTGCCGCGCAGATCGGTGTAGCCGTAAGGCCCGATGATCGCCGGAAAACCGGGCACGCGCAGCCCCTCGGCCTGCAGGTCAGACTCCTGCACTGCCTCAGTGAGCTTGCCTTTCACGGTGGGCAGCAGCGACTGCAACTGATCGAGCTGATTGCCGCGCGCCGTGGTGGCCGTCTGCGTAGTCAGCAACAGGCCAAGATTGTGTTGCAGCCCGCGCTGAATAGCTTCATCGAGCGAGAGCGGAAGCACGCCGGGCGTCACTTTACCGTTGGAGGCGCTCCCCTTGTAGGTGGAGCTGTCAATCTGCGGTTGGATGATCTGAATGGGCGGCGGCGGTGCGGTGACTCCGCTGCCCTGCTGCTGCCCGCGGGCCATGGGAGCCGCCACGACGACGGCGGCGGCCAATAAAACGCAGCTCGCGGCAGCGCTGGTCGCTTTTCTTTTGCCAGCTTCAAACACTGAATCTGTTTCCTCTTGGTTAGACAGACACCTGATGACAGCCTGCTTCAAACGCAGAAAGTCTTACGCACTTTACGATACGCAAATTGGATGCCCGTGCACCGCGAAGAATGCAAAAACTTTTGCGAAAGAGACTGGGGTTTGCAGGAATCGGCGAAATCAGGGCGGCAATCGAGGCAGCAATCCAGGCAGGATGCGCCCTGCAAGAGCCTGCCACGCGTGGCAGGCTCACAAGGAAGATCAGGCCGTAGCGCTCGCGGCCGAGTGGGCGAGCTGGTTGGCCAGCGAGCAGAGAGCGGAGCGGAAGGCCAGGCTCACGGCATCCGGCGTCCAGCCCCGGCCCGCGGCCTGCATGGCTTCGGCGGTCGCGCTGTTGTCGCGGCCCAGCACGGCACGCTGCACAAAGATGGCGCGGGAGGCGAGCGGCAGACCATCCAGCCAGGTGCGCAGTTCCTGCCGTTGCGCGCCGCTCAGCAACTGGGCCAGGCGCTCGCTGGTGATGCCGCTGGCCTCCATGTCGTCCGTTTCGACGCAAGAAGTGACGGGCTCCGATTCCGCAGTGACGGCAAAGGATTCCGGATCCCGCTGCTGCATCCAGAGCAAAGCGTGGGCAGCAAGTTTTTCGCGGGCGGCCTGCTCCATGCCGGGTTGGGCGGCGCAGGGGTCCATTTCCATCGATGTCACGGTCTCCTCGACCAGGCGCGCGGCCGACTGCGGCTCGCCGACCAGCAGAGAGGCCAGTTGAAAGAGTTCGAGCGCGGTGTGTTCGGCCCGCAGCGCGCCGGCCCCGCCGGGCTCTATGCAATCCTGATTGGCCATGATTTTCTCGGTCCTTTCCCTTTCTGTATCCTCTGCTGTACGTTTAGGCAAGTCAACCGTGGCATCCAACTCCACGAGCCTGCTGCTTCTTTGTTGCGAGATTCACATCGCAAGGCCATCGCCTGCGGTATGAAGAAGATGGAAGCAATCTGCTGAGCGGCGGGCCAGCACACGAGTAACTATGACGAAGACAAAACCTGCATTGACGAGCCGCTTTTTTGGACGGGACGAATCCTGGCTGCGCTTCAACCGGCGCGTGCTCGAAGAAGCCGAAAATGAGGCCAATCCGCTGCTGGAGCGGGTGAAATTTCTCGCTATTACGGCCAGCAATCTGGATGAGTTTGTCGAAATTCGCGTGGCGGGCATGCTGCAGCGCATTGAAGACGGCTACAACGAGGCAGACGCCGACGGTTTCACCCTCGAAGAGACGCTGGACACGCTCACCCGGCAGATGCACGCCTACGTGGACGAGCAGTACTGCTGCTGGAAGCAGCAACTGGTGCCGGCACTGCGTGAGCGCGGCATTCGCGTGCTGAGCTGGAGCGAGATGGACGAAGCCGCGCGCGAGGCCGCGAACGCGTTCTACCAGCGCGAGGTCGATCCCCTGCTGACGCCCATCACCATTGATCCGGCGCACCCATTTCCGCGCGTGCTCAACAAGGCGCTGTGCATCGCGCTGCTGCTGCACAGCAAGCGCAAGGCTACCAGCGATCCGGTTCTGGGAGTGGTGACGGTGCCCCGCGCACTGCCGCGCCTGGTGCAGTTGCCCTCAGCCGGGGGCACGATCGACTACATTTTTTTGCATGACCTCATCGAACGCAATGCGGCGGCGATGTATCGCGGCTACGAAATTCTGTCGAAGGCCGCCTTTCGCGTCACCCGCAACAGCAACCTCTACTTTCAGGAAGAAGAGTCGCGCAATCTGCTCGAAACCGTGCGCAGCGAGTTGCACAATCGCCGCAAGGGCGACGCCGTGCGGTTGGAAATTGAGCGCGATGCCGACAATGAGATTGTCGAGCGGCTGCGCGTGAACTTTGAGCTGGACGAGACGCAGGTCTATCGCACCGATGGCCCGGTGAATCTCTCCCGGCTAATGAATCTCTACAGCGACACGCCGCGACCCGACCTGAAGTACGCGCCGTTTGCGGCTCGGGAGCTGCGGCTGCACCGCAAGTCCACGGACTTGTTTGACGAGCTGCGCCAGCGCGATGTGCTGCTGCACCACCCCTATGATTCCTACGATGGCGTGGTGGAGTTCATTGAGGCCGCGGCCGAGGATCCGAATGTCGTCTCCATTAAGCAGACGCTCTACCGCACCAGCAGCGACTCGCCGATCTTTCGCGCGCTGACCGAGGCCGCCGCCACCAAAGAAGTGACGGTGGTCGTGGAACTGACGGCTCGCTTTGATGAAGCCTCCAACATTCGCTGGGCGCGCGCGCTCGAAGATGCGGGCGTGCAGGTCTTTCATGGCATCGTGGGCCTCAAGACGCATTGCAAGCTGGCGTTGCTGGTGCGGCGCGATCCCGATGGCGAGATTCGCCGCTATGCCCACCTGGGCACGGGCAACTACAACCCGAACACGGCCCGCTTCTACACCGACCTGAGCCTGCTCACAGCCGACCCCGAGATTACGGCAGGCGTGCACAACGTGTTCAACTACCTCACGGCGCACTCGGAGTCAGACGATTATGCGCCGCTGCTGGTGGCTCCGCTGACGCTGGCCGAGAACTTCATGCGGCTCATTCACCGCGAGACGAGCCATGCGCGCGCCGGCCGCCCGGCGCGCATCATCGCCAAGATGAATTCGCTGCTCGAGCGCAGCGTGATTGAGGCACTGTACGAGGCCTCGAATGCGGGCGTGCAGATTGACCTCATCGTGCGCGGCATCTGCTCGCTGCGGCCCGGAGTGAAGGGCATGAGCGAAAACATTCGCGTGCGTTCCATTGTCGGGCGCTTTCTGGAGCACAGCCGCATCTTCTACTTTGAAAACGGCGGCGCGGCGGAAATCTACTGCGGCAGCGCTGACTGGATGCCGCGCAACCTCTTCGAGCGCTGCGAGACGATCTTCCCGGTCCGCGACGCACAACTGAGGACGCGCATTCGCGAGGAGATTGTGGGCGCATGCCTGGCCGATACCGTGAAGGCTCGCTATCTGCAGGCGGACGGCGAATACAGACCCATCGGCAGTGCGGCTTCCGCCAAGGATGCGCCGGTCTTCAGTTCGCAGGATTTTCTGATTCGCGTGGCCGAGGGCAAGGCGAATGCGCGGCAGATTCCCGCGGCGGTGACGATTTCGCTCGAAGATGTGCAGGCGGAAACGGCTCCAGCCCCTGCGGCAAAGAAAAAATCTGCCCCGAAAAAGAGCGCGAAAAAAGCAGCCACCAGCGCAATGAAGCCGGTGACTGGCAGCGGAGCCGCGAACGGCGCGATCAGGCGCGAAGAGCCGGGCGACGAGGAACTGGACCCGGCGGAATCGACGCTGCGCTAGTGTGCGGTCATTCTTCGCGCCCACGGCGCGAAGAATGACGGAGCCATTTATCTGGCCGCAAGCGCTTTCTCGACGGCGCGGTTGAGCTTTTGGATGTCGCCTGCCTGGTAGCCGACGCTCTGAAAGACGATTCGGCCGTGCTTGTCCACCACATAGCTGCGCGGAATGCCGGCATCGGCGAACTTTGCATAGACCTTGCGCGCCGGGTCATAGGCCAGCGGATAGGTGAACTCCACATGCGCTTTGTGGAAGCCGGCGATGGTGGCCTCAGTTTGCTGGCGTGCGATGGCGACCATGGCAAAGCCGGGATTGGATTGGTACTTGTCCCATATCTCTCTTTCGAGTCGCGGCATTTCAAGACGGCACGGCGGGCACCACGTCGCCCAGAAGTTCACCACCACGACTTTGCCGCGCTCCCGCGCCATCGAGAAGGTGCTGCCAGAAAGCTCCTTCACGGTGAAGGACGGCATGGCCTCGCCGACGCGTGTCAGAGGCTTGAAGCTATCGCTGGCAGCACGTCCGTACGGAGTCAACACAACCAGGCATGCGGCTGCCACGATTGCGGATTTCAAAAAGCTCACTCTCTTTGTTGCCATGCGTCTCTGTCTCCTGAACCGGTGCGGAAAAGTTGTTTCTCATCCTACCTGAGCACCTGCGCGCCGAGAGCCGCGCGTGTGCCTGTCTGCCTGCCAAAGCCCCGCAGAATTAACAATTCACCGGCCATCCGATTGTTACAATCAGGTTAAAAGGCGGCTGGCCACGCAGCCAGCCGCCGTCCAAGACAACCCTATGAATCTTTATTTTCTTCGACATGCAAGCGCGGGAACGCGCCGTCCCAATCCTGTCATCGATGTGCGCCGTCCGCTCGACAAAGAGGGCAAGCAGCAGTGCATTCTGCTCGGCAGCTACCTGAATTCGCTCAAGGTGCAATTTGACCTCATCGTCTCGAGCCCTCTCAAGCGCGCGCAGCAGACAGCTTCGTTTGTGGGCACTGAGGTCGGTTATGAGGCAGAGATTCTCATCACCGAAGCGCTCTCGCCAGGCGCGACGCTGCGCCAGTTTGAGGATTTTCTGCTACGCCTCGAAGAGCCCGAGGAGGGCCAGCCGGAGCTCGAAAATGTGCTGGTTGTGGGGCACAATCCCAATCTGGCGGCTTTTCTGGGCGCGATCTGCAGCACCGGAAAAACCAGTCTGCGCATGCGCAAAGGCGCACTCGCCCGCGTGGACATGACCCGGCGGCCGGGCACGTTGCACTGGCTGGTGGATCCCCGCATTTTGCGCGGTGTCTACGGCAAGGTGACCAAGAGGTCGCGGCGAAAGACTTCGCGGAAGTAAGCCGCCTCTTTACGGAGCGACCATAGCTCCAGCTCCGCGCCGGTACGGCCCGGCAGCAATTCCAGAATCACCTGGCGCGGATAGACCCGCGCCTTTGCTTTGAGCACATCGCTGGCGCGGTCCTGATTGAGGCCGGCGGCAAGGCGCAACAGCACCACGGCGCGTTTGACGTGTTCGTGCTCCTCAGGTGGAACGTCGCGCATGGTGCGGCCCTCGGGCGTGGGGCGGCTCTTGCCCAGGTAACGCGCAATGGCTGAGGTGATGACGCGCTGCTGCGGCGTGAAGCCATAGACCTCAGAGTTGGCGATGATGTACTGCGCGTGCCGGTGGTGCCCCTGATAGTTGAGAAACTTGCCCACATCGCGCAGCATGGCCGCGGCCTCAAGATAGAGTTCGTACTCCTCGGGCAACTGGTGTACGGCAGCGAGGTCATGAAACAACTGCACGGCATGCGCGCGCACCGGCTCGGCCTGACGGGGATCGACCCCGTAGCGGCGGCACAGCTCCATGACGCCGGCCCAGCGCTCGCGCTCAAACTGCTGGTGCGCGCTGGTGCGGGCGTCTTCCTCTGCGAGCATTTGCGAGAGCATGCCGTCGCGCAGGCCCAGCGGAGAGTAGCGAAATCCCGGCAGGTCATAGTGCTCCAGCAGCTCGGCATAGACCTGCGCCCCGGCCACGATGATCTCTGAGCGGCGGGCTCCGATGCCCTCCACGCCGCTGCGGGCCTCGTTGTTGAGCTTGGTCAGCTTGTCGGCCAGCAGGCGCACCTGCTCTGCGGTGGCCGTATGCCCGGGAACGGCCTTGGCATTGGAGCGTGCTTTGACCCGGCCCTTGGCAGCCTTGGACGGTTTAAGCATCGCCGCGCTCGCCTCGGCCAGCGCCGCCGCCGTGCCCGAGGTGGCAATGACCAGCTTGACGCCTTCGGTATCAATCTTGCGGGCCGAACGGCGCAACTCGCGCGCAATGAACTGCTTCATGCGCGCCACTTCTTCTTTGGCCGGCGGATCGCTGCGCAGAAACTCCTGCGTGAGCCGCACCGCGCCCAGCGGCAGGCTCACCATGGCCTTGATGCGGCGCTGCTCAGAAAGCGTAATTTCGCAGCTTCCGCCGCCAAGGTCCATCAGCAGGCAGCGGCCCGCCGCGCCCTGCTCCGTGCTGACCACGCCATGATGAATGAGACGGCCCTCTTCGAGGCCCGAGATAATTTCAATCTCCCACCCGGTCTCGTCTTTCACCCAGGCGCGAAAGGCGCGCGCGTTGCGGGCATCGCGCATAGCCGAGGTGGCCACGCAACGGGCGCGGTCCACGCTGTGCATCTGCACGGCCTTGTGAAAGCGCTTGAGCGCCTGAATGGTGTTGGCCATGGCCTCAGGCGAAATCAGGCCGGTCTCAAAGACGCTCGCCCCCAGGCGCGTGACTTCACGATCCTCAAACACGGTGCGCAACTGGTGCTGCACGACGCGCGCGATCTTGAGGCGGCAGGAGTTGGAACCGATATCAATGGCGGCAAATGTTCGCATGAGCAAGAGAAGTTAGAGCATACCGGAGAAGAGCCGGCACAAGCGACCCGGATTTTTTTGCGCGGCCCTCTGCGGGCGCCCCTCGCGTCAGGCAGCGCTGCGGTGCGCCGCCCCAGCCGCCTCTTTGCGCTTGCCGCCACCCAGCAGACGGGCACGCGCCTGACTGGCGGTCCGCAGGGCATCACGATAGCGGTGGTCGCGCCGCTGTTCCAGACGGCGCATCAACGGCGAAGCTGCATCCACAGCCGGGCGGGCTTCCTCGGCAAGCGCCAGCCAGTCATGCCATAGGCCGATGGCATCCTGCAGGCGCTTCAACTGCGCGGCAATGCGGCGGCTGCGGGCATCGCCGGCCGTCTCGGCCTGATAGCGGACTCGCTTGGCCCCTTTGCGAAAGTCATGCAGGTTGCGCGCGTCGAGCTGCGGCATGCTTTCACACAGTCGGCGAAAGCTGGCGAGCGCGATCTCTCCCGCGGAGTTGCGGGACCCATCCCGAGAGGAGCGGGATGGCGGCGGATCCGCCTCGATCACGGCCTCGACGCGGGCCTGCAATTTCCTCTGCCACTTTTCCGCACGCTGCTGCAGGCGGGCCGCGGCCGCGGCACGGCGCTGAGCCAGCTCCGCCTCAAGAGCGCGGCACTCGCGCAGAAATGCAGGGCCCGCAGGCCGCGAGGCGCCTGCCCGGACGCGGCCTCTTACCTGGCCCGCCAGTGCTTTGCGCCGCAGTTCACGCAGCATTTCCAGATGGACATCCGCATCTCGCACCACCCCGGCACGGTGGCGCATCTTGTGCAGGAGATGAACAAGAGAGTCAGCCGATTTGTGGAGTTTCTTGGCACTTTTGGTATCCGCGGATTCGTTCAGCAATGTTTCGAGCACGGCTTCGAGCCTCCGGGTGCCGGTGCGCAGATGATGCACCGCCTTTACTGAAGGGCTGGCCGCGCACCGTGCGAGCGTGCGGTCAAGCCGCTGGGCCGCGGAGCGGAAATGCGCAGATGGATTCGCAGAAATCATGTTTTTCTATGACGCTGACATTACAGAGGACGTCAAAAGCAGCCCCAACCGCTGCTATTCTCTATATTGTGAACAAGCCGCGCCCCGTTGTTGTCACTCGTGTCACTCAGGAGATGAGGCAGCAGCAACCTGCCTTGCTGGCCTCCCGCGTTCGCGTCTGGACGCTCCTGGTTCTCATTTTTCTGGCCGTACATTTTGCCGCCCTCTTTTCTCCGGGCCTTTTGGACGACGCCGACGCCGCCCATGCCGAGGCCGCCGCGCACATGGCTGTGACCGGCAACTGGGTAACGCCCTACATCGACGGCATTCGCTATCTTGAGAAGCCGGCCATGTATTACTGGTTGGCGGCCATCGACTACCACCTGTTTGGTTTCAACGTCTTTGCCACCCACCTGCCCCTGGCGCTGGCGGTGCTTGGTCTCGCGATTCTGGGCTGGCTGTGGGGACGCCGTGCCTATGGCACCCGGGGCGGCTTTTATGCCGCGCTGGCCGTGCTCACCACGGTGGGCGTATTTCTGTTCACGCGCTTTTATATTCCCGACTCGATCCTCACCTTCTTTCTGACGCTGTCGCTCTTCCTGTTTTTGACCGGGCTTGAGGACCGCAAGCCGCTGCGATTGTACCTCTGCTATGCGTCACTGGGCTGTGCGCTGCTCTCAAAAGGCCTGATTGCGCCGGTCTTCTTTACTGCGGCCGTGGTGCCCTACCTCATTCTGACGGGCGAGTGGAAGCGCTGGCGCGAGCTGCGCCTGTTCACGGGATTTCTGGTGTTTCTGGCCGTCGGCGCGCCGTGGCACATTCTGTGCGGCCTGGCCAACCCGGATCAGGGGCACCCGATTGGCAACATTCCCAGCTTTGGGAACGTCCACGGCTTCTTCTACTTCTATTTCATCAACGAGCACTTTCTGCGCTTCCTGGGCACGCGCTATCCGCACGACTATAACAAGCAGCCGTGGTGGGTCTTCTGGCTGGGACAGATCGTGTGGCTCTTTCCCTGGAGCCTGTTTGTGCCCGTAGTGCTGCGCCGTGCCTGGCGCAACCGCCACCTCTTCTGGAGCGACCTGCGCTACAACAGCAACAACACGCTGCGGTTTCTGGATCCGCACATGACAGCGCTCGAAGCCAGCTCCACGGCTTCACGGCTGCGCTTTCGCGCGCGCACCGGGCTGCTGCTGGGGTTGAACGCGGCGTTCATCCTCATCTTCTTCTCCATCTCCACCAATCAGGAGTACTACACCTGGCCGGCGTACTTCTCGCTGCTGATGCTCACGACCGGCGCTTTGTCTTCAGTGGAAGAGAACCCCGAAGCACTCGATCCGGACTCTGGCACCAGCCGCCTGCTCAATGGCGTACATGCGGTCGTGGCCGTGCTGGGCCTGTTGATTGCGGCGGCTCTGGCCTACGGCCTGTGGGCTTCGCGACACCTGCCCTATGTGCCGGATATTGGTGCGCTGCTGGCGCACCGCGCTGTCGGCGATTACTCGCTGTCGATGTCGCACTTCTTTGATCTCACCACGGCTTCGTTCGCGGCGCTGCGTTTCCCTGCCATTCTGGCCGCGCTGACGTTCCTGGTGGGGCCGCCGGTGGCGTGGTGGCTGCGCAAGCAAGGGCATCATCTGGAATCCACAGTCTCACTGGGCCTCACGACCGCGCTCTTTCTGGTGGCGGCGCACATCGGCGTGGTCCGCTTCGCGCCCATGCTGTCGTCCAAGCCCTTCGCCGAGACCATTAACGCGATCAGCCACGACAATCCCAACAGCTACCAGTTGCTCTGTTACGGCGACCAGACGGACTGCTCTTCGGTGATCTTCTACACCCACCACTTCGTGGCGCCCTATGCCTACCTGGTGCACGGTAAGTACTGGTACTTTGAGCCCGACCCGAAGCACAACGGCGGCATCGACAACCTGTTTGGTTCCACCATGATCTGGGGTTCGGATTACCCCGACGCGCGGCGGCTCTTTTTGAGTGACACCAATCTGGTGGCGCTGTGGGGCCATGGAAAGCGCAAGTTCCTTGTGGTGCCGGGCGATTATCAGCACCACATCCAAAAGCTGCTGGGCGGCAAGCTGATCGAAGTGCAGGAGATCTCAGACAAGACGCTTTATACCGACCGGCCATTGAGCCAGCCCTGACAAGCAGCGCCATATAAAAAGGCGCAGCCACAACGGCTGCGCCTTTTTACATGCGCCCAGAGACTCGCCTCACAGATGCGTGGCTAAACTTCGGCAAAGTACTTCCGCTGAAAAGCCTGCGCAACATTCACCAGGCCGATCATCACCGGCACCTCCACCAGCGGGCCAATCACCGCGGCAAAGGCCGCGCCGGAATGAATGCCGAAGACCGAAACCGAAACCGCAATGGCCAGCTCAAAATTGTTGGAGGCCGCGGTGAACGAGAGCGTTGTCGTTTTGGAGTAGTCCGCGCCGAGTTTGCGGCCCATCCAGAATGAAACCAGAAACATCACCACGAAATAGATCAGCAGCGGTATGGCGATGCGCAGCACATCGAGCGGCAGACGCACGATGTAGCCGCCCTTGAGCGAAAACATCACCACAATCGTGAAGAGCAGCGCGATGAGCGTGAGCGGGCTCACGCGCGGCACAAAGCGGCTCTGATACCATTCGCGGCCGCGCAGGCGCACCAGCACCGCGCGGGTGAGAAAGCCAGCCAGAAAAGGAATGCCCAGATAGATCAAAACACTCTGCGCAATTTCGCCAATGGAGAGATGCACCACAGAAGAGTGCAGGCCCAGCTTCTCCGGAAGTACGGTGACAAATATCCACGCATAAACGGAATAAAAGAGCACTTGAAAAATGGAGTTGAAGGCAACAAGTCCGGCGGCATAATCCGTATCGCCCTTGGCTAGCTCGTTCCACACAATCACCATGGCGATGCAGCGTGCGAGGCCAATCATGATGAGGCCTGCCATGTATTCGGGATACCCCCGCAGAAAGACAATCGCCAGCACAAACATCAGCACCGGCCCGATCACCCAGTTCTGCACCAGCGAGAGCGCCAGCACCTTGCGATTGCGAAAGACCTCGTGCAGCGCTTCATACCGCACCCGCGTGAAGGGTGGATACATCATTACGATGAGGCCAATGGCAATGGGTACCGACGTGGTGCCCACACTGAAGCGCTGCAAAAAAGGCACCATGCCCGGCACAAGCCAGCCCAGCGCAACGCCGAGCAGCATCGCCGCAAATATCCAACCGGTAAGGTAGCGGTCAAGAAACGAGAGACGGCGGGAAACGTTCATAAGAACCTCATGCAGAAGAAAGCGGCGCGCGAATTACGAGCGGCCGATCTTTTCGATTTCCTGCTGCAGCGCCAGCTTTTCAAGCGAAGCTACCGGCAGGGCAAGCAGCAGCGAGATGCGCCGCTCGAGCACCACAAAGGCATCATGGAAGGCGCGGGCAATCTCGTCCGCGCTTCCCTGCATCGCTGCCGGGTCGGCCACCCCCCAGTGCGCCGTCGCCGGATGGCCGGGCCACACCGGACAGACCTCGTTGGCCGCGTTGTCGCAGACGGTGAACACAAAATCCATGTGCTGCGCGCCGGGCGCCGCGAACTCGTCCCACGACTTGCTGCGCAGGCCCACGGTCGAGATGCCCGAGCTGTCGAGCTCCACCAGCGCCTCAGGCCGCACTCTGCCAGAAGGATGGCTGCCCGCGCTGTAAGCGTGAAAACGGCCCTGCCCCAGGTGGTTGAGGACGGCCTCGGCCATGATGGAGCGCGCCGAATTGCCGGTGCAGAGGAAAAGAACGTTGTAGGAGCCGCTCATGCGTGTCTGCCTTCCCTTCTCGCGATTCGGGAGACGACGCTCCCATAAACATATTCGCTAAGGCGAATGTATTGCCTCTCCACATATTCGTCAAGGCGTATATTCAAGGCATGGCCCGAGCTTCCTTTGACCTGGCGGAGTTGTTTGCCGCGCTCTCTGACCCGACCCGTCTGCGTCTGCTCAACCTGATGCGCGATCGAGAGGTCTGTGTGTGCGATTTTGTGGAGATCCTGGGCCAGAGCCAGCCCAAGATCTCGCGCCATCTGGCCTATCTGCGCCGCGCCGGCATTGTGTGCGCGCGCCGCGAGGGCAAGTGGATGCACTACCGCATAGAACGCCCTGCCGATGCGGGCGCAGCTGCGATTCTGGAGACAACGCTGCAACAACTGGACGCGAAGCGGGAGATGCGCTCCGACCGCGCAAAGCTGGGCCGGATGAGCTGCGCACCGGGCAGCGCGCTGATTACCTTGAAAACGCAGCGAGCGTAGAAACAGAAAAGCCTGCGCACCCTGGCGATACGCAGGCCCTAAAGCTGAACCGGCTAAACCTTCGGTACCGGCGCAACGATGAACTGCTCAATCTTGCCATCCGGTTCGGTAAAGGTTGTGATCTCCAGCGGATTCTTCCCGTCAGGGAAATACACGCGGAAGGCGCGGAAGGTCATGCCGCCGCGCAGGCTCTTCCCGGTCTGCTGAATGCTCGCGGGCTTGCCCAGCTGACCTAGGCTGTTCTTGTAGTCCTCGAGTGCCTGCTGGTCAAAATAGGCGTTGCACCAGTCAGTGAACTGGCTGCGGTCAATCTGCCCATGCTGCAGGCCGGTGAAGATCTGCATCGCCTGCGCCTCGGCCGGAGTGGGTGAGGCCAGCACGATGGGCGTGAGCGCCCGGGCAATGGCGCTGGCCGCAGGCGAGGCAATCTCGTTGGTCAGCACGACGATGGCCGCCTTGCTCTTGGGATACACCACGTTCTCTGAGACAAAGCCCGAGACCTCGCCGCTGTGCTCCAGGTACGGATGCCCGTCGCGCGAGCCCACAAAAATGCCGAGCGCATAGTGCGAGCTATTGCCGTCTTTGAGCATGACGGGCTGAAAGAACTCGTCATAGGATTTCGGCTGCAAGAGCGAGCGGTCCATCAGGCTGATGTCCCACTGTGCCAGGTCATAGGCCGGCATGGCCAGCTCGCCGGCCGCGAACATCCAGCCAGCGCCCTCTTTCGGCGCGGGGCGTAACGGCCCCAGCGCATAGCGCACATAGCCTTCCGCATCGGTTTCGCGCAGTGCGTGCAAGTCTGAGTTCCAGACATCGTCCATGTGCAGCGGCTTGAAGATGTTCTGCTGCAGAAACTTCATGAGCGGCTCGCCCGAGACCTTCTCCACAATCTCGCCGGCGATCACATAATTCGTATTCGAGTACTGCCACCGGGTACCAGGCGCAAAGTCGAGCGGCTTTTTGCCCCACACATTCAAGATGTGCTGCGCCGTGGTGGGCTTCTTCATCGGCGGCATCACGTAGTCCTCAGGCCAGTAATCCTGATAGCCAGAGGTGTGCGAAAGAATCATGCGGATGGTCACCTGATTGGCATCGGTGAGATCGGGCAGATACTTCGAGACCGGGTCGTCGATGGAGAGCTTGCCCTCCTGCTGCAGCAGCAGCAGCGCCGCCGCCGTGAACTGCTTCGAGATCGACCCGATCGAGTAACGCATCCACGGCTCGGCCGGGGTGGGCGGCTCAAGCCGCGCCTTGCCGTAGCCGTGCGTGTAGACGATCTTGCCGTTCTGCACAATGGCCACGGATGCGCTCGGCACGCCGGTCTCAGCCAGCACCTGTTCGCTGGCACGGTCAATCTGGCGCGCCAGCGCCGGAGAAAGCTGATCGACCGCATCATGATGGTTTGCCGGCGTGTTTTGCGCCCCGGCCATGGTGGGCAGGCTCACGCAAATGGCCACGGCCGCTGTCATCCAATACCGCATGCTTCTGACTCCTTGTTGCTTCAGGTGATAGACAGGCCAGCGTACCAGCTTGCCGGGCACAGCACCAAACCAGGCGGCATGATTGGCGACACCGCGCTCGCGCCCCGGCGCTTCAAGGATGCAAGCCCTCAAGAAAAAATGGATACTGGTGAAAATCGCATGAGGCCGCAATCTTCATCTGCGCGCACTCGCCGGAGTGCCTATGCTGCATTTGATTGAGGGATACCGCAAGTTTCACGCCGAGCAGTTCCCGCAACTGAAAGACCATTTTCGCCTGCTCGCAGACCGCCAGACGCCTGAAGTGCTGGTCATCACCTGCGCGGACTCGCGCGTGGTGCCGGACCTGATTCTGCAGGCCGAGCCGGGCGATCTCTTCCTTTGCCGCAATGCAGGCAACGTGATTCCTCCCGGCGGCGAGTTGGCCGGAGGCGTCTCGGCCACCATTGAGTACGCGGTGGAAGTGCTGAAGGTGAAAGACGTGATCGTCTGCGGCCACTCCGATTGCGGAGCCTGCAAGGCGGCGCTTCATCCGCAAAAAGGCCTCGAAAAACTGCCGCTCACGGCATTGTGGCTGCGTTTCATCGAGGCCGCGTGGAAGTATATGGGGCCCGAAATTCCGAAAGACGAAGACGAGCGCTTCACGCGGCTGATCCATGCCAATGTGCTGGCGCAACTGGAGCACCTGAAGACGCACCCCGAGGTGAAGCGGGGCCTCGCGGCGGGCACCCTGCGCGTGCATGGCTGGTACTACGACATTCTGACGGGAACGGTCGAGGCCTGGAGCGAACAGAAAAAGCAATTTGTGCCGCTCGAAGAGACAGCGGAAGAGTTTTCTTAACCTGCTTCGGATACCTCAAAGCGAAAGCCCGCGAAGCATTCTCGCTCGCGGGCCATTGTTTTGCTTGAAGGAAACCGCTAATGCGCACCGGCCGGCGGCTTGGCGCCCTTGGCTGCCTTCTTGAAGAACCAGACCAGAATGATGCAGCCAAAACTCAACAGCGCCGTCCATCGAAAGACATCGATGAAGGCCCACAGCAGCGCCTGCTGGCCCAATTGGGAGTACAGCTGGCTCTGGGCGGCGTGCGTGGCATTGGCCGGATTCGTATAGTGCGACAAGTACCCGCTCAGCGAGCCGACGCGCTGCTGGAACCAGGTCTGCGTGGTGGCCACATAGTTGGTGATGTCGTTCTGGTGGTAATCCTTACGGCGCGTGAGCAGGGTCTGCGTGATTGAGATGCCGATGGACCCGCCCACATTGCGCATCAGGTTAAAGATGCCGCTGGCATTGCCAATCTGTTCATTGCGCAGCGTGGCATAGGTCTGCGTGGCAATCGGCACAAACACAAAGCTCAGGCCAAAGCCGGTGATGATGATGGGCCACAACAGTGTGTAGGGGCCAATTCCCAGATCGGAGTTACCGAAGACCAGCGACGTGATTCCAAAGACGAGAAACCCAAAGGTCAGCAGATAGCGCGCATCCACCTTGCTGCCAATAAAGCCGATGACCGGCATGCCGATGATCGAGCCGATGCCGCGCGGTCCCACCACCAGGCCGGCCGAGAATGCGGTGTAGCCCAGCAGTTCCTGATAGTAGAGCGGCAGCACCGTAATCATCGAGTAGATGCAAAGGCCAAAGGAGAAGATGAGCGCGCAGCCCACGGCAAAGTTGCGGTCCTTGAACGTCTTCAGGTTCACCAGCGGGCGGTCTTTGCGCCATGAGTGAATGATGAACCAGACAAAGGAAATCACCAGGAAGGCCGCGGCCCAGCGAATCCAGACGGCGCCGAACCAGTCATCCTGCTGGCCCTTGTCAAGGATGCACTGCAGGCTGCCGATCCAGACGGCGAGCAGGCCAAAGCCGACGCCATCAAACTTGCCCGCGTTCGACTTCTTGATATACGGCGGGTCTTTCACAAACCGGCTGATCATGTACACGGCCAGGATGCCGATCGGGATGTTGATGTAGAAGGCGTAGCGCCAGCTATACGTATCGGTCAGCCAGCCACCCAGCGTTGGCCCGAGCACGGGGGCCACCACCACGCCAAAGGCAAACACGGCCATCGCCGCGCCGCGCTTCTGAGGAGGAAAGCTCTCGAGCAGAATCGCCTGCGACAAGGGCTGCAGCGCGCCGCCGCCCGCGCCCTGAATCACGCGGGCAATCAGGATGAAAGCCAGCGAGGTCGCGGCGCCGCAGAAGAACGACGAGATGGTGAAGATGATGACGCAGGTGATCAGAAAGCGCTTGCGGCCGAAGCGCATGGAAAACCAGTTGCTGGCCGGCAGAATGACGGCATTCGACACCAGGTAGCTGGTGAGCACCCAGGTCGCCTCGTCGGTGGTCGCCGAGAGCGAGCCTGCAATGTAAGGCAGCGCGACCGACGCAATGGCCGTGTCGAGCACCTCCATGAATGTTGCCAGCATCACCGAAATGGCGATCAGCCAGGGATTGACCCCGCCGGTGAGTGATGTCTGCTCAGCTGCTTCTGCCATGCTTTCTATCGATTCCGAAGCCATTCAGGCGTTGGCGCCGCCCGGCAGCCTGCCGGCAACGGCGGAAACGTTGTGAGTAGCCGCCGCGAAGAAACTCCAGGAGAAGCGCGGCGCAATGAGGGCAATTTGTTTCTCAAAATACCTTTCATTGGATACGCAAGCAGTTGATTCGGATGCAAAGGGTTGCAGGGATTCAGACAAAGCCCTCAAGCCCCACGAAGCGCCCTCTTGCCCCTTCCGCCTTCCATCTTTCTCTCTCGATGTGGCAGCGGCGCAACTTATCCGGCCGGCCGGTTCATTGCGCCTCCGACGCGCCCTCCTGCAACTCTGGAATGCTTGCCAGCCGCTGGCCGCGCACGGTGCCCACCGTCATGCCGAGGCCGTTGAGCAGCACCAGGGCGAAGGCCATGTCCACCAGAAAGTTCATGGAAGCTCCACGTACATTCACCACGCGGAGCGCCAGCACCACTGTGATCAGTCCCCGAGGGTGCATCCAGAAGGCCAGTTCGCGCTCGAGCGGGTGCGAGTCACGCCATAAAAGGCGTGTGGCAAGGATTGCAAACCCGCGCGCCAGCAGCACGACCAGCACCACGGCCACAATGGGCTTCCACTCCGTCGCGAAACCGGAAAACTCAATGTCCATGCCGACAAGCACAAAGAAGAAGGTGCGCACCAGGAAGCTCAGCTCGGCATGAAAGGCGAGCAACTGCGTCTGCTCCTCGGTCGGCTTTACGTAACGAAGCTGCCATACGTTGCCGGACGCCAGATACCGCCGGGCGAGAGGCAGGTTGGCCAGGGCGAGTCCGAAGATCAGCACGGCCAGCAGGTCGCCGCCGCCCACCGCATCCGTGACCGCGAAGAGCACCAGCACCGCGCCGAAGGTGAGCACCTGCCAGAAGCTGCGGTCGGAGAGGCGCGGCAGCAGCACGGCCCAGCCCGCGCCGACGGCGATGCCCAGCACCACGCTGATGCCCAGCTTCATAGCAAGGCCGCCGAGCAGCGAGCCGACCGGAACGGTTCCCGCCGGGGCGTGCAGCAGCGAGGTCACGGTGAGCACCGAGAAAATGTCGGCCATCGCGCCTTCGACCGTAAGAATCATGCGCAGGCTGGTGCGCATTCGCATGGTCTGCAGCACCGGCAGCGAGACCGACGCGCTCACGCCGCCGAGCACCGCTGCCACCAGAATGGCGTCTCTCCACGAGAGCCCCAGCAGCCGGTGCGTCACCGGCGCAATCAGCAGCAGGCAAAGCGCGTAGCTGACCGCCGCCAGCAGAATGCCGGCCGGCAAATATTTGAGGAGTTGGCGCAGATCCAGCTCAAGGCCAGCCTCGAGCAGAATGAGAATCAGCGCGAGCGTGCCAAAGCCGGCGCGCAAACCGGGGTACTGCGTCAGATTGATGAGGTGAAGAACCGGGCCAATCAACACGCCTGTGGCCATGAGCACCAGCACATCGGGCAGGCCGGTCTTGCGCGCCAGCAGATTGGCCAGAAAGGCCAGCACCAGCAAGCCCCCCAGCACGCCGAAGAAAAACGTCAGATCCAAAGCCACGCTCCACTGCGCCGCCGTGACTGCGGCGGCAGGCATAGGATAGACGCTTTCCGCGCGCGCCGTGCTGCCCGGCAGCAACTCATGAGCAGGTGATGCGTTTGACCCCTCATGCTCCGCCTCCGTACCATGGAAAGAGCCGCCGCCTGCGGTTGCTGCCGATGCAGTTTACGCCGGCGCGACGACCGCTTTCCTGCGGGCGGCACTCATTTAGAAGACAGAAGGCACACGTTGACCGCGACAGAGACCATCGATAACACCCCGAATCCCGAAACCGCCACTGAAACCGCCGCACACGAGGGTCACGAGCACGCTCACGGCGATGAGCACACGCACGAGCATCAGCACAGCCATGAGCACCAGCATGGTCCCACGCTGAACCCCGAGTGCACCCGCGACGTCGAGGTCGAGATTCCCGCCGACGAAGTCAGCAAGGCGTTCCGCAGCGTTCTCAAAAAGATTCAGAAGCAGGCTCGCATTCCCGGCTTCCGCGCCGGCAAGGTGCCCGAGACCATCCTGCGCAACCGCTTCCAGGACACGATCCAGCAGGAAGTGGTCGAGACCGTGCTGCCGCATCACTTCCGCGCGGCCATTGACGCCAAGGGCCTGCAGCCGATTTCGCAGCCGCAGGTAACCGAGCTGCACCTCAAGGATGGCGATCCCCTGCGCTTCAAGGCTGTCTTTGAGGTGATGCCGGAGTTCTCCGTCGACGGCTACCAGGACATCAAGGTCGAAAAGGCCGACGCGGCCCTGACCGACGCCGAGTTTGACGAAGAGCTGAAGCGCATCATCGATTCGCGCTCCACCATGGAGCCGGTCACCGAAGATCGCGCGCTCGCCGATGGCGACTTTGCGCAGATCACCTTCCAGGGCCAGATCGCCGGCGAAGAAGCCGAAGGCGAAAATGCGGACCAGCCCATCGAGGGCCAGGACGTGATGGTGGAAGTGGGTGGCACGAATACCCTGCCCGCCTTCAGCGAGAGCCTGCGTGGAGCCAAGCCCGGCCAGGAGCTGAAGTTTGAGGTGGCCTACCCGGCAGAGTTTGGCGAGCAGCGCCTTGCGGGCAAGACGGTCGCCTACGACGTGACCGTGAACGGCATCAAGACCCGCGTGCAGCCCGAGCTGAACGACGAGTTTGCCAAGGAACTGGGCGAGTACGAGAGCTTTGACGACTTCAAACAGAAGTTGCGCGAGCACATGACCGAGGAAAAGGCGCGCCGCGTTGAATCGGAAACCCGCAACAAGCTCATCGACGCCTACGTGGAGCGCTTCCAGTTCCCCGTGCCCGAATCGCTGGTGCAGAGCCAGATTGATGCGCGGCTTGACCGCGGCCTGCGCGCTCTGGCGGCCCAGGGCATGCGCACCGAAGACATGCGCAAGCTCGACTTTGCCCGCCTGCGCGAGGGCCAGCATGCCGGAGCACAAGCCGAGGTAAAGGGCACCCTGATTCTGGACAAGATCGCAGACGCCGAGAAGGTGGAAGTGAGCGAAGAGGAGCTGGACAAGGAACTTTTCATGCTCTCGGTGCAGATGCAGGAGCCGGTCGATGTGCTGCGCTCGCGTTTGACCAGCGAGGGCAATCTCGCTAGAATCCGGGAACAAATCAGGCGTGAAAAGACCGGCAAAATGCTGGTCGAGAAACTCGGCTAAACGCGTAGATTCAGGGCTGGCGCGGCCCTTCACTGGCCCGCCAGCCTTCCACGCACCATCAGCACCGAAGCGAGGGCGCTTCGAGGAGTGGAAAAGGGCACACATGGCACTGGTACCCATGGTCATCGAGCAGACGAATCGCGGCGAACGCGCCTACGATATTTATTCCCGTCTGCTGCGCGACAACATCATCTTTCTCGGCACCCCGATCGACGACCAGATTGCGAATCTGGTCATCGCGCAATTGCTCTTCCTGTCGGCCGAAGATCCGGACAAGGACATTCAGCTTTACATCAACTCGCCGGGCGGCTCCATCACGGCAGGTCTGGCGATTTATGACACCATGCAGTTCATCAAGAACGATGTGGTCACTTATTGCATCGGCCAGGCGGCCAGCATGGGCGCTTTTCTGCTCATGTCGGGCACGGCGGGCAAGCGCTTTGCCCTGCCCAACTCCCGCATTCTGATTCACCAGCCGTCGATGGGCGGGCTCTCCGGCCAGGCGACGGATATCGACATTCACGCTCGCGAGATTTTGCGCATTCGCGAGATAACCAATAATCTGATGTCAAAGCACACCGGCCAGTCGCTCGAACGGATCGAGCGCGATGTGGAGCGCGACTTTATCATGAACGCGCCACAGGCCAAGGAGTATGGCATCATCGACGAAATCATCGACCGGCCACGCGTCTAGACCGCCTAAGGGCGGTCCATCGGCCGGTCTGGAGTGCCAAGGAGTTACATCAGCATGAAGACGCGCACGGGTTCGGACGACTCGCTCCGCTGTTCGTTCTGCCACAAGTCTCAGGACGCTGTGGCCAAACTCATTTCATCCCCGAGCGATTATCCCCGCGCCTATATCTGCGACGAGTGCGTGGCGGTATGCAATTCCATCCTCGAGGATGACCGTGCCGAGGCCCCTGCGGGCGCTGCTCCCACGCAGTTGCCCAAGCCGCTCGAAGTGAAGGCGTTTCTGGACGAGTACGTCATCGGCCAGGAGCAGACCAAGAAGAAGCTGGCCGTCGCCGTTTACAACCACTACAAGCGCATCCAGATGAACCGCACGCGCGGCAATGATGTGGAGCTGGCGAAGTCAAACATCCTTCTGGTAGGCCCCACAGGCAGCGGCAAGACTCTGCTGGCGCATACGCTGGCCAAGATGCTCGACGTGCCGTTTGCCATTGTGGACGCCACCACGCTCACGGAAGCCGGGTATGTGGGCGAGGACGTCGAGAACATCATCCTGAAGCTGCTGCAAGCCGCCGACGGCGATGTGGCGCGCGCGCAGACCGGCATTATCTATATTGATGAGATCGACAAGATCGGCCGCAAGGACGAGAACCCCTCCATCACGCGCGACGTGTCGGGCGAGGGCGTGCAACAGGCCCTGCTGAAGATTCTGGAAGGCACGGTGGCGAATGTGCCCCCGCAGGGCGGCCGCAAGCACCCGCACCAGGAGTTCACACCGGTGGACACCACCAATATTCTCTTCATCTGCGGCGGCGCCTTCGTCGGGCTGGAGCGAGTGGTGGGACGCCGTGTCGGCAAGAAGGCGCTCGGCTTCAAGGCCATCGCCGAAAAAGACCAGCAGGAGAACGGCCAGACGACCCGCACGCAGCGCGATACCGAGCTGCTGCGCATGGCCGAGCCGCAGGATCTGATCCGCTACGGCCTGATTCCTGAGTTTGTCGGCCGTCTGCCGGTCATCGGCATTCTCGATGAGCTGGATGAGGCGGCGCTGGTGGAAATCCTGACCAAGCCCCGCAACGCCATTCTGAAGCAGTATCAGAAGCTCTTTGAGTTTGAGGGCGTCAATCTGGTCTTCTCAGAGGAAGCGGCTCACGCCATCGCGCTCGAGGCGCTCGACCGCAAGGTGGGCGCGCGCGGTCTGCGCATGATTCTGGAGGAGTTGATGCTTGACCTGATGTATCACCTGCCCAGCAACAAGCGGGTGAGCGATCTGGTCATCGACGCCGAAATGGTCAAGAAGCGCGATCTTTCGCTCAGTCTTCTCGATAAGGCCGGTTGAGCACGCGAAATTAAGATGTTTTATCAGGGAAAGCGGGCCGCGGCCCGCTTTCTTCATTCTGGCGAAAACCGCCCGTTCCTCGCACGACTCTCTTCAGGTACGCTGAAACCCACAGGATGGCCCGGCGAGGAAGCACCGGAATGCGTTACAGTTCATCTAACAGTTCAGGATGAAAAAACAAGGGGAAGAAGTGACTCAGTCCAAGGATCCTAAAGATCGCAGTGAAACGCGCAAGCTCCCCATGATGCCCATTCGGGACATGGTGATCTTTCCGCACATGATGACACCCTTTGTGGTGGGCCGCGAGTCGAGCGTTCGCGCACTGGAAGAAGCGCTGACCGGCGACCGCAAGATTTTTCTGGCCACGCAGCACGATGCGCGTGTCGATGAGCCGCGCCCGGATGATATCTACTCCGTGGGCACCATCGGCAACATTGTGCAGAGCGTCAAGATGCCCGATGGCAACATCAAGGTGCTGGTGGAGGGCCTGGAGCGCGCCCGCTGCACCGATCTGAATGACAATGACGGCTTCTTTGTCGCCACGGTCAGGACCTATCGCACGCCGCTCGAGATGACGCCCGCCGTGGAGCAACTGGCGCAGCGCGTGACCAGCCTGTTTGAGCAGTACGTCAAGCTGCAGCAGTCGCTGAATGTGGAGACCGTCACGGCGGCCATCCGCACCGATGAGCCCTCGAAGCTGGCCGACACGATCGCCGCCAACCTGCAGCTTGAGATTCAGGAAAAGCAGGACCTGCTCGATATCTTTGACCCGATGGACCGCCTGAACAAGATCGGCGACGTGCTCGACATCGAGATCGAAAAGCTCAACATGGACCGCAGCATCCAGTCGCGCGTGAAGCGCCAGATGGAGAAGGCCCAGAAAGAGTACTACCTCAACGAGAAGATCAAGGCTATTCAGAAGGAACTGGGCCGCGGCGAAAAGAGCGAGTTCGACGAGCTGAAGAAGAAGATTGAGAACGCCGGCATGCCCGCCGATGTGCTCGAAAAGGCCGTGCAGGAGCTGCGCAAGCTCGAAGCCATGCCGCCCATGTCGGCTGAATCGACCGTGTCGCGCAACTATCTTGACTGGCTGCTCGCGGTGCCGTGGAAGAAGAAGTCGAAGGAGACGCGCAGCATCGACGTCGCCGAGAAGGTGCTCAATGAGGACCACTACGGCCTCGAAAAGATCAAGGAGCGCATTCTCGAATTTCTCGCCGTGCGCCAGCTCGTCAAGAATCCCAAGGGCTCGATTCTCTGCTTCGTCGGGCCTCCGGGCGTCGGCAAGACCTCGCTCGGCATGTCCATCGCCAAGGCGACGGGCCGCAAGTTTGTGCGCCTCTCGCTCGGCGGCGTGCGCGACGAGGCTGAGATTCGCGGGCATCGCCGCACCTACATCGGCGCACTGCCGGGCCAGATCATCCAGTCGATGAAGAAGGCGGGCACGCGCAATCCGGTGATGATGCTCGACGAGATCGACAAGATGGCCTCGGACTTCCGCGGCGATCCGGCCTCGGCGCTGCTCGAAGTGCTGGACCCGGAGCAGAACTCGACCTTTCAGGATCACTATCTCGACGTGGAGTACGACCTTTCGCAGGTGCTCTTCGTGGCGACGGCCAACGTGCTGCACACCATTCCGGCTCCGCTGCAGGACCGCATGGAGATTCTGCGCCTGCACGGCTACACCGAGGTGGAGAAGCTCGAGATCGCCAAGCAGTACCTGATTCGCAAGCAGCGCGAGGGCGCGGGCCTGACCGAGAAGAACATCGTCTTTGAAGACGATGCGGTCACCGCCGTCATTCGCAACTACACGCGCGAAGCGGGCGTGCGCAACCTGGAGCGCGAGCTGGGCAACATCTGCCGCAAGGTGGCGCGGCGCGTCGTCAAGAATGGCGCGAAGCACAAGGAAACCGTCACCGCGGAAAACGTGGCGGAGTTCCTGGGCGTGGCGAAGTTCCGCGACTCGGCCGTGCATGAGCAGGATGAGATTGGCCTGGTCAACGGCCTGGCCTGGACCGAGGTGGGCGGCAGCATTCTGCAGACCGAAGTACAGGTGCTGGACGGCAAGGGCAAGCTCACGCTGACGGGCCAGCTCGGCGACGTGATGCAGGAGTCGGCGCAGGCCGCTCTGAGCTATGTGCGCAGCCGTGCGCAGCATCTTGGCCTGCCGCGCGAGTTCTACCGCAACATTGACATCCACGTGCATGTGCCCGAGGGCGCGATTCCCAAGGATGGCCCCTCGGCCGGCATCACTTTGGCCACGGCGCTCGCCAGCGCGCTCGCCAAGGTGCCGGTGCGCCGCGACCTCGCCATGACCGGCGAAATCACGCTGCGCGGCAAGGTGCTCGCCATCGGCGGACTCAAGGAGAAGCTGCTCGCCGCACACCGCGCGGGTATCTTTGAGGCGATTCTGCCGGAAGAAAACCGCAAGGACCTCGCCGAGTTGCCAGAGAATCTGAAGTCGGCCATGAAGCTGCACTTTGTGGATTCGATGGATGAGGTGCTCAAGCATGCCTTGGCCGCTCCGCTGCCGGAGCTGAAAGAGGACACGCCGGAAGTGCTACCCAGCGTGCCTCCGGCTGCCCCGGCGCGCAACTCAGAGCGACGGGCACATCAGTAAGTAACCGGATCAGTCACGAAAAGGCTCACCTGAAAGGGGTGAGCCTTTTTATTGGAATTGCCGCAGCATTGTCAGCGCTTTTGCGGGGCTGCCCATTGCAGGCGGATCAGTTCGACGCCTTGCCGGGGCAGTGTGAAGGCTACGTCTGTATTCCCTTTCCGCACGGGTATCCATGCGGGAGGCGCGAGCCGGTGCAACTGCCCGGCAGCTTTCAATTCCCTCACCTGCTTTGCCGTAGGATGCTGCGGCGAACCCATCGCGAGCCATACGGTATAGGCGTCGCTGTGGTGGTCATCGATACGGAACTGCGTCACGCGCACACGCGGCGTGCCCATGGGCAGCCCGTTCACCCGCACCTGCACTGAAGATGAGGCCGCGGAGACTGCATCATCGTCGTAGTTCCAGACCAGAATGTTGGCGGCATGCGAACCGCGCGTGGCCAGGACGCCGATATCGGGCTGCGAGCGGGCGCTCGTCTTCAAAAGCGCAGCCAGGCTCAACTCGCCGCTGCTCACAGCCTGCACGCGCTGCGGCTGCATCTTGCCAAACATGCGAAAGGCGTTGAGCACCGGCTTGTCAATGCCGTGCGTGGCCAGCGAGCGATAGCCATAGAAATACGGGTGCCCGGGAAAGGTAAACGCCCACGTCACGTAGCCTTGCAGATGCACGCCATACTGCGCGGCCAGCGCCTCGGAGCGGGCAAAGAGCTCGGCCTCATAGCTCGCATACTGGGGTGTGTTGCGGTAGGAATTCTCGGGGTGCAGGCTGGCCGCGCACGCAGCGCAACCCTCGGGATCAGACTCGCTGATGACGATGGGCAGGCTGCGCAGAGTGGGATAGCTGGCCACGATGGCAAAGCCGTGCGCGATGTCCTCAAGGTTGTGTCGCAAGTCCATCTGCGCGTGCCCATCGGCCATGTGCGTGATGCCCTTTGCATGGAACGAAATGAAGTCGAGCGGGGCGCCTGTCTTTCCGGTTGCGGCGTTTTTTCCGCTCACGACATGCGTCAAAAATGACCGCAGAAACTGCGCGCCGCCCTTGCCGTCGGGTCCTGTGGTGGCGGGACCGCCCACGGGAGCCGCCGGCAGGGCCTGCTTCACGGCCTGCGCCGTGTAGTCATAAAGCGCGTTGTACTGCGCCTCGGTGCCGTGCCAGTAGCCGATGTCGGGCTCGTTCCAGACCTCCCAGTCCCAGTGCTCCACCGTCGCCTCACCGTAACGGGTGGCCATGTGCCGCACCCAGCGGTTCACTAACTGGCCCCACTGCGCATAATTGTCTGGCGGATAGGACCAGCCCGTAAACAGTGGCCCCGAGGGCCATCGGCTCTGGTACGGCTCAGGATGCGACGATAGCGCCCTGGGCATGAAGCCTATCTCGACATAGGGGGCGATGCCGGTGGCGCGGTAGGTGTCGAAGATGCGGTCGATGATCTTCCAGTCATAGACCGGATGGCCGGCTGCATTCAGCGTGTAAGCGTTGGTGGAGCCCCACTTGAGCCGCGGCGTGCCGTTGCCGGTGGTGAGCAGGTTGTGCGTGCGGTCACGAAAGGCGTATGGGCTGAGCCGGGCGAGCTGGCGCAGTAATTCCTGCCCCTCGGGCGAGTTGGTGTAGTTTGGCTCGTCATGGCCGATATTGGCCCAGACCGGGTGCAGAAGGCCGTCGGGCTGGTTGAGGTGCACCTCGATCTGGACGGGCGGCGGCGCGGCAGGCGCAACCTGGGCAAGCGCACCACAAGAGCACGCCAAAAGGCAAAACACTGGCAGGAGCAATCGCAACGTCATCCATCCTTGGGGCCCGGTGGGGCATTCCAGCCTGTGGAACGACTCGTGTGTTAGCTGTGCGTCAGGGTCTTCGCTTCGGCCTCAAGCCAGGTGCGCACTTTGGCGCGGTCGGCGGCGCTCATGGCGGGTGCGCCGCGATGGAGCATGGTCATGAACCAGTCGATTTCGACAGGCAGCGCGGGATAGCCGATGTTTGCCTTGCCGTCTTTGGATTTGGGGTCGGGACGGAAGGAGTTCACGATGGGTTTGCCTGCGGGGTTGAGCACCACCAGATAAGGCCAGCCGGCGCCCTTGCCGCCGATGGAGGTCTCATAGGCGACGCCGCCGGGGGTGTCGGCATGGTGGTGGTCGCTGGGCATCTCGCCCGTGTCCATGGTGGTGAAGACGAAGTAGCGATGCAGGATGGGGCTCAGCGTGGGGTCGTCGAGCATGCGGTCATAGAGCTTGCAGTTGATGCACCAGGAGGCGCCGAACTCGAGGAGGATGTTTTTGTGCTGGGCGCGGGCCTGGGCCTCGGCGCGGTGGAGGATCGTCGCAGCCGCCGGGCCGCCGGAGGGCTGGGCCGCGCGGAGCAGCAGCGGCGAGGCCGCAAGGGCGAGGACGAGGGCGAGGGAGCGGGTGAAACGGCGAGTGGGCATGGAGGCTCCGCGAAAAATATTATTTTTCTGGTGCGACCATTATGCCGGATTGGTATGCCGGATTGGGCGGGGGCTCAGAGGCTAAAGCCCGGTTGTTGGGGATGGGCTGGACGTACGGGCTGAAGCCCGTACCCTTCAGGGGCTGAGGACGCTTCTATTTGGGGGCCGGCTGGATGGGTTTGGGCGGGGTGGAAATGGAATGCGAATGGGGATTCACATTTATTTGCAAAATGAGGGTGCTTCGGGTGGGCGGGGCGGCGGTAAGGCTTTGTTTATCAGCGGCTTAGATGGGGTGATTTCGAAATGTGAATGTGCATTCACTTTTGGGGTGTTTTTTTCTGAGGGCGGCAGGGGGTGGGATGATGAGGGGTGGACGGGAGTGGCTATCTTGTTGACGGGGTGGGGTTTATGGCGGGCGAGGGGGCTGGGCGGGGAATGTGAATCCGGATTCACATTTTTGGGCGGAAATGGGGCCTTTTTGAGGGGTTTGGGGGTGGGGTGGAACGAGGGATAAGGTGGGGATTCGGGGTGGTTCCGGAGTGGTTTTGGGGTGGTTTGGGGGCGGTTTGGGATGGGCGGAAGTGCCTCGGGAATGGGTTGGGACGACCGGCTGCGGGGGTGGGAGAACGGAGTTTTCCCCTGTTCCCATGGTAGCGAAAATGGGGGGAATTCCCGGCAGGGGTGGGGCCCGTGGATGGGCGATCATCTCGATTGTTGCAGGGGCCATGCATGCCTTGTGGGTCAGGGCGTGCGCCCTCTGGAGGAAAGATACTGGCCGGTGCGGGCGCGGCCGGGGAGTCCCTAAAATAGCTATACTAGGTATTACAGGGATATTCGGAGGAGGGTTCGATCATGGTGAAGGTGACGTCAGTGGAGGCGCAGAACCGCTTTGGGCAGTTGATTGACATGGCACAGAGAGAGACGGTTTCGGTGACACGGCATGGGCGAACGGCGGCGTTCATTGTTTCTCCTCAGGACATGGAGGAGCTGCTGGATGCCCGCAGGCGGCGCAGCCGCGCCGTGACCGAATTGGAGGCCTGGGCGGCCAAAGCCGCCAAGGACCGTTCCGGCGCACAGGCGGCGGCCGCCGGCGAGTTGACCGATGAGGACGTGAACCGCATGGTGCATGCGGCGCGATGACGCCCCGTCCCGTGGCCGGTAGGATGATCCGTCGCGTGGTGTTGGATACGAGCACGCTGGTCTCGGCGGCGCTGCGGCCCGATTCGATTCCCTATCAGGCGCTGCATGCCGCGCTGCGGTATTGCGAGGTCTGCGCCAGCCAGGAGACGCTGGCGGAGCTGAAGAAGGTGATGGGACGGGCAAAGTTCCGGGCCTATCTTTCTGATGAGCTTCGCCGGGAGTTCGTCGCGATGGTCGAGGGCCATGTGCGGCTGTATCCGGTGCGCGATGAGGAGTGCTTTGCCGATCATCCCGCGTGCCGGGACCCGAAGGACAACCAGTTTCTGGCGCTGGCTTATGCGGCGGAAGCAGACGCCGTGGTGAGCAGCGATGAGGACCTGCTGGTGCTGGACCCGTGGGGCGAGGTGCGGATTTTAGGGTCTGCGGCGTTTCTGGAAGCGCTCCAACAGCGCTGAGGTCACCGGCGACGGTCGTCGTGGACGCGCATTGAGGAGGATTGAGCTTTCCGCGCCGCATGGCGGGCGACGGGCTGCGGGGTATTCTCCGGGGTGGGTTGCCGGGAGTGATATGGCTGGATGAGTAACTTGGAGCTTATGCACTTATTGATCTCGGGAGGCAATTTGTCCGAGATGGCGACTTTCCGTCAAAGTGGATCGCGGAACACTGGCCCGTTTGCGGGGATCTATGTTGAAAATCGTGACTGTAATCCCAATAGCAGATGGCGTCGGTCTCGTGGATAGATCATGCCCGTCGTCGCATCATCACTGCTCCGATGTTTGAGCCTTCGGCCGGACCGCTTTGATGAAACCTCTACCGTAGGGCGTAAAAAACGTCTGTTCGAACAATGCGACTTCACCGGGAATCTCTACTGCTTTTTCATCCGTCTCGATCCAACTTGAACTCCCTTGCGCCAATTCGGTTTTGGTGCCTATGATTCCCAGTCTTTTAAAATCTTGAATTATCAGTCGCAGCTCGTCTCGTTTGGCGCTCGCGTTCATTTCCGCTTGGGATACGGGCTGATGAAGCATTCTTCGTGCTTTGTATTCTGCAAGCAATTGCGTTGATAGCTGCGGGTCAAAGACAAACATCATAAATCGGAAATCGAATAACCTCTCGTTTCTACGATATGGTTCACCTTTTACGGGGAACTTTCTGTTCATAGCCGTCCAGAGTTCATCCAAATATCGCGCCTCATGCGCTGTGAGTTGCGACAGAGTATTGCCGAATGACGGAAGGACGTTTTCCGGCCGCGTGACAGTGCTCTCTAAAAGCGCAGCCCACCTCTCTTGCAATGCGTCGTCACTCTGTAAAGAAGCATCTTGGAGAAGCGGGAGCACTCGTTGAAATTGTTCTGGGTCGACGGGCTGGCCTTGTCGCTGATTTGCCCATTTCTTGAAAACGGTTTTCAGATTCTCAGAGACGTAGAATCTGAATGCACTGCCAATCTCGCCGAGTGCCAACCCCAACTCAGTCGTTACGGGAGCAAGCAGGTTTTTGGCTACTTCGCTATCGAGAATCTTTCCGACTGATTCTCCCACTGCTTTGGCAGCGGCTTCTTCCGGGTCGCACATTGATCCGTCTCCCCCATCTCCAATTGAGGCTACACCAATTTCCGGCGGGCGCCCCCGGTGCCTTGCATTTGGGCTCCGGGGATGTCGCAGATCTCCACTGGCCATGGCGCCAATTGATCCTCGTAAAGTCGGCCTGGCTTCAAGTTTCCTGCAGCGACCTCGCCGCCCGAAAGTTGGAGCAGAGCCCGTCTGGCGGTAGCTATTCTTCATCCCGTAGAAGCTAAACTGACTCTCATTGAAGCCAGGCAACTGCGTCTTCAGACCAACCGTGGTCAGAACTCGGCCAACGACCGTCGCAACGATCTGGAAAGTTTGGGAAATTCGTTCGGCAGAAGCCCCGCTTGGCTGCGAAGTCGAATACTGCGTGAGCGTGACCATTGATCAAGAGGGCACATTTCAATCCGTCACCCGACCAGACAATGGAGAGGACCGATGGCCTGTCCCGCTCCGTCACGTTCTTCACGTCGTAGATGCTCATCGCGTCGAGAACTTTGTTTTCAGCACGAGTCAGGTCAACCGCGTAGAAGTACCCTGTCTCGCCGTCATCCTCGAAAAACGCGCCATGCTGATGGCCCGGAGCGTCGCTGGCGACGAACGAGTTATCACCGGGGCGGAATGTCTGTTCTGCCATACCGCACATTGTGACATGGACATAAAGGATTCGGTTCTGGCCTTATCACCGGCACACCACACCTTCGGATGAGAGCCGGTTACCTCCTCGAAAGTCGGCAAGTCTTTACAAATCCAGTCCACCTGGCCGTAGAACGGACTAGCCTGACATCTGCGCCTAGTCGTCCGTTGTTGCCTTCAGCCCAATGCACTCCTTGACGGTTGTCGGGTTATCGCACTTTCCCGAGAGTGGAAATACTCCGGCATGTTGGGAGAAACTCCCGAGTGCGGATGCGACCGAAGCATCGCCGGGATTCTTCGCTGCTTCGCAGCTCAGAATGACGCTGCTGGAAATTGGGTGGGTGACCCACGCAAGCCTCTTTTGGGGTGCGGGAAAAATGCCGCTTCCCGTCTCCCCATACCCACCTAGACTGACGACTTCAGCCCAATGCGCTCATCTACCGCCAAACTGCGCGGTGCACGGGGATGGCGTGCCGGGGTGGGTGGGTCTCCGGTGGGTTGCAGGTGGGACCTGATTGCTGACTCCGCTGCGGTTAGATGGCGAAGTCTTCGGCTTTATTGGTACGGTGGCGTTTGGTTTGGTACATGGCCTGGTCGGCGGCGTCGAGGAGGGGGTCGATCTCTTCGCCGTCGAGGGGGAAGAGGGCGTGGCCGATGCTGAGGCTGAGGGGCAGCCTCCAGCCTTCAAACTGGAGCGGCTCGAAGAGGGCCTGTTCGAGACGGCTGGCGGCCTCGAGCGCTCCCTCGCGGTTGTGAACCTCGGTGAGGAGGAGGGCGAATTCGTCGCCGCCGAGACGGGCGAAGGTGTCGGAGACGCGGGTGATGGCCTTGATGCGGGCGGCCGTCTCCCGCAGAGCCGCGTCGCCGGCCTGGTGGCCGTAGGTGTCGTTGATGCTTTTGAGGCCGTCCATGTCGAGGCTGAGCACGGCGAAGGAGACTCCGTTGCGGCGGGCGAGGGCGAGGCGCTGGCGGAGGCGGTCATAAAAGAGCGCCCGGTTGGGCAGGCCGGTGAGCGAGTCATGCGTGGCCTTGTAGTAGAGCTCGCCCTCTTCCATGCGGGCGGCGTGGAACATGGCTGAGGCGATCAGCTCGCACATGCTATCGAGCACGGCCATGTCCTGCTCGCGGAAGGCATCGGGCAGCGGCGAGGCGATCTTCAACACGCCCACGGGCGACTGATGGAAGAAGAGCGGGGCGACGACCATGGAGCGGAGTCCGACGCGGCGGCAGGCGTCGCGGTCGACGCGGGGATCGGTCTCAGAGTCAGAGCAGATGAGCATCTGGCCGTTTTGAATGCAGAGCCCGGTCAGGCTGCCCTCGCGCTTGAGGCGCAGGCCGAGGCATGCGGTGGCGAAGCCGGTGGCGGCGCGGTAGACCATCTGGTCCCCCTCGGCCATTTCGACAATGGCGGCGCCGGCATGGGTGAGCTGCTGCACGCTCTCTGCCGCGCATTGAATGACGGCCCCCAGGTCGGGCCCTAACCGCGATATCTCGTTTTGGGTGCGAATGATCTGGCGGAGTACCTGGGGGTCGGTGATTTCAGCCATGGGGGATGGGAGGGTTCCTTTCGGTCAAGAGGGTGAACGCCGAAGCTACGTCCCGGGGATTAGGGTAGTTGGACGGCGGAATGTCTCAGGAGTTTGCCCGGGCGTGAAGAGAAATCGAACTCGATGGTCACCGGCGGAGTTGCGGATGTTACCGAGAGAGTTAGAGACGCAGGCACTCGTCGGCGGCGCGGCCGACGCGGGCCAGGACGGCATTCTGCTCGCTGTAGGTGAGGGTGGATTGCGTGAGATAGGCGGTGATGATGACGGGCGCGCCGTGCGGGGGCCAGAGGACGGCGATGTCATTGCTGGTTCCGTGGCTGCCGTTGCCGGTCTTGTCGGCGACTTTGCAGGCGGCGGGCAGGCCGGCGCGAAGCTGATGGAGACCGGTCTGGCAATCGAGCATCCAGGCAGTGAGCTGGCGGCGCGAGGCCGGGGAGAGCGCGTTGCCGAGCAGGAGCCGGTCGAGGTTGTGCGCCATGGCGGAGGGGGTGGTGGTGTCACGGGGGTCGCCCGGAATGGCGGAGTTGAGCGTGGGCTCGGTGCGGTCGAGGCGGGTGCGGGTGTCGCCGAGGGTGCGGGCGTAGGCGGTGACGGCGGCGGGGCCTCCGAGGCTGGCGAGCAGGAGGTTGGCGGCGGTGTTGTCGCTGAGGGTGATGGCGGCGGCGCAGAGTTCGCGCACGGTGAGGCCGGTGGCCACGTGCTTTGAGGTGACGGGCGCCCAGGAGAGCACCTGGGCCTGGGTGTAGTGGAGGCGGCGGTCGAGGTGGCCGTCTGCACGATCGGGGGCTTGGTCGGCGCGGTGGAGCACGGCGGCGACCAGCATGACCTTGAAGGTACTGCACATGGGGAAGCGCTGATGGAGGCGGTGACCGGCGCGGAGCGAGGTAGCGGGCTGCCAGAGAGCGACGCCGAGGCGGCCGCCGCTGGAGCGCTCCAGATGGGCAAGCGCGTCTTCAAAAGCGGCGATGTGGGGGGAAGCCGCGAAGCCGGAGCGGCCTGTCAGAAGAAGGCCGCCCGCGACTGGAAGCGCCAGGCGCAACCAGCCGCGACGGGTAAGCGACGAGGTCATGGGTGCAAGCATACCCCGAGCCGCGGGTTCAGGGGCGGAGAGATATGCGGCGGGAGATGACGAGGTTGATTCCTGAAGCGGGCCGGAGAAGCCGACAGGCCCGCGCGGGGCGGGCCTGGGTAGGGCTGATTGGGCTGGGCTGAACAGGCGGGCGTGGACTACTTTTCGATCTCGACGCCGCGCCAGAAGGCGATGTGGCCCTTGATGTTGCGGGCGGCTGGTTTGGGATCGGGGTAGTACCAGGCGGCGTCGGGATTCTCCTGCCCGTCGATCAGGATGGTGTAGTAGCGGGCCTGGCCCTTCCATGGGCAGGTCGAGGTGGTGGAGCTGGGCCGCAGGTATTCGCGGTTGACCGTGCTCTCGGGGAAATAGAGATTTCCTTCCACTGTCTCGAATTTCTCGCTCTCGGCGATGACCTTACCATTCCAGACTGCTTTAGCCATGATTTTCCATCCTTCCTTGCCGTCAAAAGTCGGGCTGACGGCACCTCTCCCACATTATCAGATGCAGCGGGCCCCTCGCAGGGCGCTAAAGGCTGCCATGCCTAGGCCTTAGCGGCGGCGCGGCGCTTCTCAAGGTTGCGAAGCATCATGTCGACGCGCTGGCGGGCGGCGGGATATTGCTCGATGACGTGATCCATCTTCATGAGGAAATTGGGATGGGTGGTGCGAATGTGGGCCAGAAAAGGCTGGAACTTGGCGTAAATGAAGAAGGGCTCGCCGTTGCAGTCGAGGAAGAGGTCGCCATTGAGCGCGCCATGCACGACGAAGGAGAGGGCCATCTCCCAATAGCTGGTGACCTGGCGGAACCAGGCATTCTGCTCGGTGCCCCAGGCGAGCATGGGCGCCATGGCCTCTTCGGCGGTCTGGGGGAAGAACTCGGCGGTGATCCAGTGGCGCGCGCGGCGCATGGTGGCTTCGCGGCGCAGGTCGTAGAGCTTGAGGATCAGGTCAGCGTCGTGGCTGGTGGCTAGCGTGGATTCCATGTGGTGTCTCCCTCACGAAATATAAATGCAAACGCCGGCGGTGTGCAGGGGCGGCTAGGCGGGCCAGCACTGTGAGCCATGCAGGATGCGGAGGATAGAGATGGTGTGCCCGTCGATGCGGTAGATGGCCAGGTAAGGGGTCTGGGGGATGACCAGTTCGCGGCTCTCTGTCATGCGCCCTGATCTTCCCCTATTCGGAAAGCGAGCCAGTTGCTCAACAAGCGAACGAATGCGCGCATCCACTGCAGTCGCTGTCTGCGGACGGTCCTGGGCAATGTAAGTAAAAATGGCCATGCGATCCGTAAGCGCGGCTGAGGTCCAGTGAATCTTCATCTGTTACTTTTTCGTGTCCCTGGACAGATTCAAGATTGCCGCGCGATGAACAGCCATACGACGTTCTACTTCTTCATGCGGGATCATCGGGCGTGGATCATCGAGCGCTTCCTGCACTTTTTTGCGGAACCACGCGTCGTACTCTTCTGGCGTGGGAGTGACTGCAAAGGGCAAGGCTCCCTCATTGGCGGTGCGGGTGAGCAGGATGCGAACCGCATCGGAGACGGTGAGCCCCATGCGCTCCAGCACGGCAGCGGCGCGGTCTTTCACCTCGGGATCGATGCGGGTCTGGACGAGAGCATTGGCGGCCATGGGGTTTCTCCGATGTCTGAATTGTAATGCAATTGAATGACGGCGTGCCGGAAATAGAGACGCCGGCGGTGTGCAGGCCGCCGGCGGTGAGGGTTTCATTCGAGGGGGGCTAGACCTTGGCCAGTTCCTCGACGACGGGGCCGTGAGTCTTGGCTGTGGGTTTGGCGGCGGGTTTGGTGGCCGTGGCCGCGGGGGCCTCGGACGGGGCATCGCCGATGCGCTCGGTGAAGCTGCAGGAGACGCCTTCGCCGGTGTCGCCCTTCTTCTTGCGTTTGGTGGTGGTCTCTTCCTCAGCGGAAGGCTTCTTGTTGTTGGGACAGACGAGGTAGACGCCGGACTTGAGAGTCTTCTCCATCAGGTAGGCGCTGCCGCACTCGGGGCACTTCCGGTCCACGGGCTTGTAGTTGGCCGTGAAGTCGCACTTGGGATACTCAGAGCAGCCATAGAAGAAGTTGCCGCGGCGGGCCTTCTTCTCGACAATTTCGCCCACCTTGCACTGCGGGCACTTCATGCCGATGGTGTTCTGCTTGATGTATTTGCACTTGGGATAGCCGGAGCAGGAGATGAACTCGCCGTACTGGCCGTGGCGCAGGACAAGCTGCTCGCCGCACTTGGGGCACTTCTCATCGAGCGGCTGGGGGGGCTTCTGCTGCTGCTTCTGGTTGAGGCGGCGCACGGTCTTGCAGGGCGGATCTTCGTTGTAGCCGGGGCAGGCCATGAACGGACCCCAAGGGCCGTTGCGCAGCACCATGACGCGGCCGCAGTTTTCGCAGTACTCCTCTTCCTGCTCGGCTTCATCGGAGGGCGCGGCCAGGTTGGGCTTGGCCTCGTAGTTCTCCTTGGTGAAGGTGCAGCCATCCTTTTTCTTTTTGTCGTAGGCGCTGCAGGCGTAGAAGGAGCCGAACTTGCCCCACTTGAGCACGAGGGGCGAGCCGCAGATGTCGCACTTCTGGTCAGTCGGCTTCTCCATCCGCTTGATGTCTTCCATGTTGGTGGCCGCGTCCTTGAGCTCGTCCTCAAAGTGGTCATAGAAGCCATTGAGCAGATCGGTCCAGCGCTCTTTGCCGTCTTCGATGTCGTCCAGCTCTTCTTCGAGCCGGGCGGTGTACTTGGTGTCGAAGATGTAGGGGAAATTTTTGACGAGCAGGCCGGTGACGACGGTGCCGATCTCAGTCGGGATGAAGCGGCCGGTGCGGCCGCCCATCTTCTGCACGTATTCGCGGTCCTGAATGGTGTTGATGATGGTCGCGTAGGTGGACGGGCGGCCAATGCCGCGCTCTTCGAGCTCCTTGACGAGCGAGGCTTCGTTGTAGCGCGGGGGCGGCTCGGTGTAATGCTGCTCCGGCTTGAGGGCGGAGAGCGCGAGCCTGTCGCCGTTGTTGAGGGCGGGCAGCTTGTTGGCCAGCGCTTCGTCGTCGGCGTCCTTCTTCTCCTTGACCTCTTCGTAGACGCGCAGGAAGCCGTCGAACTTCATGACCGAGCCGGTCACGCGGAAGTCGTAGCGGCGGTCGGCCCTGGCGGCAATCTCAACGGTGGTCTGGTCAAAGATGGCGGGCATCATCTGCGAGGCGACAAAGCGCCGCCAGATGAGCCGGTAGAGCTTGTACTGCTCGTCGGAGAGATATTTGCGAATGTCGTCCGGATGCAGATTGGGATCGGCGGGGCGGATGGCTTCGTGCGCGTCCTGCGCATCCTTCTTGGACTTGAAGGCGTTGGGCGCGGCGGGCAGATAGTCCTTGCCGACCTTCTTTTGAATGTAACCGCGCACAGCCTCAATGGCCTCGGGCGCGACGCGGGTGGAGTCGGTACGCATATAGGTGATGAGACCGACGGCATCGCCGCCGATTTCAATACCTTCATAGAGCCGCTGCGCGACGCCCATGGTGCGCTTGACGTTGAAGCCGAGCTGGCGCGAGGCGTCCTGCTGCAGCTTGCTGGTGGTGAAGGGCGCGGGCGCATTGCGTTTGCGCTCTTTGCGCTCGACCTCACGCACCGACCAGTCGGCCTTGTGGAGCTGCGCGACGACTTCGTCCGTAAGCTTTTGATCGGGCAGCGCGGGCGCATCGACGGTCTCGACGCGGGCGCGCTCGCCATCGATGCCGATGAAGTGCGCGGTGAACTCCTGCGGGTTGCCGCCGGTCTTGAGCACGGCGTCGATGGTCCAGTACTCGACCGGCTTGAAGGCCTTGATCTGCTGCTCGCGCTCGACGATGAGACGCAGGGCGACGGTCTGCACGCGGCCGGCGGAGAGGCCGCGGCGCACTTTGTCCCAGAGCAAGGGAGAAATCTGGTAGCCCACGATGCGATCGAGCACGCGGCGGGTCTGCTGCGCGTCGACCAGGTTGCGGTCCACGCTGCGCGCATGATCGAGGGCGGCGGTGACGGCCTTGGGGGTGATCTCATTGAAGGTGATGCGGCGGATGGCCTCGGGCTTTTTGACGACGGCCTTCAGCTCGTCCTCAAGATGCGCGGCGATGGCCTCGCCTTCGCGGTCAGGGTCAGGCGCGAGATAGATGGTGTCTACCTTGGTGGCCAGCTTGCGCAGCTTGTCCACAACCTTTTCCTTGCCGGGAATGACGATCAGCTCCGGTTCAAAGGTGCCTTTTTCGACATCGACGCCGAGCTTGTTCTTCGGCAGATCTTTGATGTGCCCAATCGAGGCTTCCACCTGGAAGTCTTTGCCGAGATATTTATTGATCGTTTTCGCCTTGGCGGGCGATTCGACGATCACGAGTGATTTGCTCATTGGTTTCCTTTTACGACCAACCCCTGCGGCCAAAAATCGCCGTCCTGTTCAAGGAGGCGGATTTTTGCCTTGCCTTGCAGAAAACTATCACGGAACGAGAATAGACGCACGAAACCGGAACTTCGTGCATCCGCTTTGTTCCCTTTCCTGGACTCATTAGACGATGCGTGACGCCTATTCGGTGCGAGCCGCCGGGAAGCTCTTGACGTAATTCTTACCGGGAAGCTGGCGGATTCGTCCAGCCAGCTCCAACTCAAAGAGCGCGGTGAAGATCTCTGACGAACTCAATTCGCCCTCCAGCTTCTGGAGGATCTCTTCCATCTGCAGCGCCTCGTCGTGACGAAGGATGCGCAGCAGGGCCGCCTCCACGGGAGCCGCAGTGTTGTCGTCAAATAAGGATGCAGTAACGGGCTCCGGCGATGCAACGACCGCGTCGGCGGTGACGGCGACGCGGACGTCGGTGGGGAGATCCTCCCAGACATCCTCCCAGGTAGCGGTGAGCTTTGCGCCCTGCTTAATCAACGTGTTAGGCCCCCAGGCCTGCTTGTTGGTGACGTTGCCGGGGACGGCAAAAACTTCGCGGCTCTGCTCGAGCGCGCAGCGGGCGGTGACGCGGGTTCCGCTGAACTCGCCGCCCTCGACGACCAGCACACCAAAGCTGATGCCGCTGAGGATGCGGTTGCGCTTGGGAAAGTTCTGCGGCGCGGGAAAGGTGCCGAGGGGCAGCTCGGAGACGATGGCTCCACCGGTGGCGACGATCTGCTCGGCGAGCGCCTTGTTCTCTTTTGGGTAGATGACGTCGACGCCGGTGCCCCAGATGGCGAGCGTGGGCTTTTTGGCGGCCAGCGCACCTTTGTGCGCGGCGGTGTCGATGCCGCGCGCCATGCCGCTGAGGATGAGCAGGCCGTTGGCGGCGAGATCGCGCGAGAGCATCTCGGCCATGCCCGCACCATAGGGCGTGGGATGGCGCGTGCCTACGACCGCGATGGAGGGCCGCTTGAGCAGCGAGGCATCGCCCCGCACCCACAATATAGGAGGCGCGTCATAAATCTCACGCAGACGCTCGGGGTAAGCCTCATCGATGCAGGTGACAATCTGCGCGCCGGCGGCGGCGACGCGCTCGGCCTCCTGCTGGGCGGCGCGCAGGGCGCGGCCATCGTGCAGAAACTGCGCGGCTTCGGCGGGGAGCCGGAGCGACTCCAACTGCGTGAGCGGCAGATCGAGCAGCGCCTGCGCGGAGCCGGCGGCCTCGACGGCCTGCAGGATGCGGCGCGGCCCCATGCCGGGGGTGAGTGCGAGCGCGACCCAGGCGAGACGATCGGCAGTGAGGGTAGCGGCGGGGAGTGCAGGGCTTGGGAGCGAGGGCGCGGGAGCAGACAATGCGTATCCTTTTGCATGGCATGGAAGGGAGCGCCACGCGAGAATGGCGCAGTATTCGGATGCATGCGGGAGTTAGGGCGGAGGTTATGTGGCGCGGGGTGCGGCGTCAAGTTACTTATAGCTATTAGCTTTTAGCTGCTAGCTTTTAGCTTTTGGCTGCTAGCTTTTTTGGGTTTTAGCTGCTGGCTCTAAGGGGGTCGAGCCTTCGAGGGAGGCTGTCTGTTGCGTCACCGATGGAAGGATGCGAGGAAGATGCTTCGACCTGCACCAGAGGACCGGAAATCACGCGTTTAGAGATGAGAGCCGGGAGCCTGGAGCTGAAGGCTTGGAGCTAAAAGCTAGAAGCTAAAGGCTAAAAGCTTTCATTGATACACTGGGTAGTGAAGCTCCGGATCGCAGCCATTTCCTTCTTGAATCCCGCGCCATTGATGTGGGACTTTGAACACTCTCCCCGGCGGGAGGAACTGGCCGGACGCTACGAACTGATGTGGTCGACGCCCTCGGTGTGCGCGGCGCGGCTGGCCGCCAATGAAGCGGACATTGGCCTGGTGCCGATTGCGGCCTATCCCTTTCATCCCGGCATGCAGATTATTCCCGGCTGCACGATCGCCTCGCGGCGGCACGTGCGCTCGATTGTGCTGGTGGTGCGCGAAGGGCGCGCGATGGACGGGATTCGCTCGGTGGCTCTCGATACGTCGTCGCGCAGTTCGGCGGCTTACACGCGCATTCTGTTTGATCGCGTGTGGAAGGCGAAGCCGGAGTTTGTTGCGCATGGGCCGGATCTGGACGCGATGCTGGCCACGGCCGATGCGGCGCTGCTGATTGGCGACCCCGCTCTGCTGGCGCTCGAAGACCGGGAGGCGCGCGAGGCAAGGACCGGAGAGCGGCTGGTGTATCTGGACGTGGCCGAGGAGTGGCACCGGTTGACGGGCACGAGCTGGGTGGCGGCCTTCTGGGCGGTGCAGCCGGCCTCGGTGGAGCGGTCAGGGATGGGAGCCGCGCGCCTGATTGCCGACTTTGAAGCCTCGCGCGATGCGGGGCTGGCGCATATCGACGACCTGGTGGCGGAGTGGAGCGCGCGCATGCCGCTGCCGGCTGCGACGATTCGCACGTATTTGACCGAGAATATCTGGTACCGGCTCGACGCGTCGTGCATGGACGGCATCGAATTGTTCTATCGTTACGGTGCGGAGTGCGGTGCGCTGCCGGCCGCGCCCTCGGTGCATTTTTTGCGCGGATAGATCGCGGATAGTTTTTTTATTCACGGCTTTCGATCGGCTCTTGATCGACTTTGATTCGTCACGGGATTCGTCATGACTCAGGCACCTCTTACCAATTTGCTGGCTGCGATGGAGACCGTCAGCGCGCGTCCCGCGCCGGATGCGCAGAGCATGACGCAGTGGCGGTACCTGCAGATGGCGCACGCCGTTGCGCATCCGGTGACGCTGGGCGAAGGCGGTACGCCGCTGCAGACGCTGCGGGCGGGGCTGCTGCTCAAAGAAGAGGGACTGAACCCGACGGGCAGCGTGCAGGACCGCGTGGCGTCGATTCTGATTTCGGCGGCGCGCGCGGCGGGATGGATGCGGGTGGCGCTGGGCGAGAGCGGCGTGCAGGCGGGCTCGATGCCCAGTTCGATTCCGAATTCGATGCCGGGCTCGATGCCAGATTCGCTGGCCGATGCGCTGGCGGTGTCTGTGGCCACGTATGCCGCGCAGGCAGGGCTGCGCTCTCAGGTCACGCTGAGCGCGGCGGCGAGCGAGGTGGATTTTTTGCGCGTGGCGGCGGTGGGAGCCGATCAGGCCTGGCCCGCAAAGAATGGTAGGGCAGAGAGTGGCGAGGGGAATATCGCAGCGGGCGACCTGGCGCGGGCGACGCAGCTAGCGGCGCGCGCGCTGGCCATGGAGCTGGCCGAGCAGATGCGGTGGAAGCTGCCGGAGACGCTGCTGGCGCCGGGGGCGAGTCCGCTGGAGATGCTGGCCTATGAAAATGCTTTTGCATGGCTGCGCGAGCAGGAATGGGTGAGCTCCCCGCACACGCCGCGCTGCGTGGCGATTCATATTGCGCCCGCGATGGGTGGGCCGGGCACGGGGCCTGCAAGAGTGGCGGCAGAGGTGCTGCGCAAGGTCTCGGACGCGGTGGGCATTGTGGAAGAAGAGCACGTGCGCGCGGCGATGGAAGCATGGGCGCGCAAGGGATGGCTGCTCGCACCCGGCGCGGCGGCGGCTGCGGCCTACTGCGAGCAGCATGCGGCGCTGCCGGGGAGCACGGTGATCGTGAATCCGCGTGCGGCGCTGGCAAGCGCGGGCGAGATGGCGCGGCTGCTCGGCATTCGCCGCTACCCGGGACGGATGCCGGTGGGCGGCATCATCACTCCGCAGTAAAGCGTTGAAAGGCTAGTAGCCGCGCGCGATGAGCGATTCGAGAGTGAGCGTGGAGGCATGCTGTTGCGCGCGCTGCTGCTCAAGCGCGAGCTTCATCAGCACGTCAGCCTCAAGATTGACCCTGGCGCCGGGCGCGAGCGTGTGCAGATGCGTGGCAGAGTAGGTGTGCGGGATGATGGCCACGGCGAGCGTGGCGCCATCCCAGCGGGCGACGGTGAGGCTGATGCCGTCGATGGCGATAGACCCCTTCTCGACGACATAGGGCTGCACGGCCGGAGGAACGGCGATGCGCAGCCACCAGTCGGTAGCGGCGGGACCGGCTTCAGGATCGACGGGATCGAGTGCGAGCAGCGTGCCGGTGGCATCCACATGGCCCTGCACGACGTGGCCGCCGAGCGGAGTGCCGGCGGGGGTGGGCAGTTCAAGGTTGACGAGGGTACCGGGGGCGAGATCGCCGAGCGTGGTGCGAGCCAGTGTCTCAGCGGCGAGATCGGCATGAAAGCGCGTGGGCTCAAGACCGAGCGCGGTGAGGCAGACGCCATTCACGGCGATGCTGTCGCCCTCATGCAGGCGCGGAGCGAGCGTGGCGGTTTCGACGGTGAGGCGGGCCGCGCCGGAGCGCTTTTCAAGCTGCAGAATTTTGCCGGTAGTTGCGATGAGACCAGTGAACATAGCTGAGTCCAGTGTACGGCTTGCGCGTGGTGTGCGGCGTTGCCGGGGGTCACGCCTGCCAGGGGTCGCGCAGGTAGGCGCTGAAGCGCAGATCGGGCCCGGTCTGCGTCCACTCGGGGCGCTGGAGTGCGAGCTGCTGCATTTCGATGCCGTCGGCCAGCGAGATGCCGCCGGTGCCGAGCAGCACGGGAGCGTAGTAGAGCACGAGCTTGTCGATCAGTCCATCTGCAAGCGCGGAGGCGTTGACCATGCCACCTGCCTCAAGCATGACGGAGAGAATCTGCATCTCATGGAGGCGGCCGAGAACCTCGTCGAGCGAAATGCGGCCGCGCGTTTTGCCGGGCAGTTCTTCGACGCGGACGCCCATGCTCTCAAGCGCCTGACGACGCGCGATGGGCGCGAAGGAGCAGAAGACCAGCACATCCTGCTGCGCGGTGCGCACCAGTTTTGAATCAAGCGGCAGACGCAGCGCCGAGTCAAGGACGACGCGCAGCAAGGGGCGGCGGCGCGGCAGGCCGGTGCGATCAGAGAGTTGCGGATCGTCAGTGAGCACGGTGTTGATGCCGGTGAGCAACGCGTCGTGCTCGTGGCGCATGACCTGCACCTGGGCGAGCGCCTGCGGCCCGGTGAGGAAGTATGGCTTGCCGGTCTCTACGCTGCCGGGGCGGGGCGCGATGCGGCCATCGAGCGAGACGCCGGCCTTGAGCGTGACAAAGGGATGCCCGTTGCGCATGGAGCAGGCGAAGGCATCGTTGAGCGCGCGGGCTTCGGACTCGCCGATGCCGGCTGTGGTTTCGATGCCGGCCTGGCGCAGGCGCTCAAGGCCCTGGCCGCTGACTTTGGGGTTGGGATCGACGGTGGCCGCGACGACGCGGCGCACTCCGGCAGCGATGAGCGCCTCAGTGCAGGGACCGGTGCGGCCGGTGTGGCAGCAGGGCTCGAGTGTGACGTACGCGGTGGCTCCGCGCGCCTGATCGCCGGCCTGTTTGAGGGCGACGATTTCGGCGTGATCCTTGCGGCTGTAGTCGTGATAGCCCTCGCCGACGAGCGCTCCCTCGCGCACGAGTACGCAGCCCACGGCGGGGTTGGGCGAGCTGACGGCCTTAGACAGCCGCGCGAGGGCAAGGGCGCGCTGCATCCAGCGCTGGTCTTCGTTGCCCTGCGGGGCTGGGCTACCCTGCGGGGCTAGCATTCCCTGCGGGGCTGGACTACCCTGCGGGGCTGGGATGCTCTGCGAAGATTGGCCGCTTGTATCGTCCAATGATGGTCCTGCCTTTCAGGGACGCATGACTTCGGGCGAGCCGAGCAATGCCTCAACAAATGCGTCGCTGTCAAAGGGCAGCAGATCGTTGACCTGCTCTCCGATGCCGGCGAAGCGCACGGGAACGCCCATTTCGCGGGCGATGGCAATGGCGATGCCGCCCTTCGCCGTTCCATCAAGCTTGGTGAGCACGATGCCGGTCACGCCGGCGGACTCGGTGAAGAGGCGGGCCTGCTGCAATCCGTTCTGGCCGGTGGTGGCGTCAAGCACCAGCAATACTTCATGCGGCGCGTCGGGAATGAACCGCTGGGTGGTGCGACGCATTTTGTCGAGCTCGGCCATGAGGCCGCTCTTGGTGTGCAGGCGGCCGGCTGTATCCACAATGAGCACGTCGGTCTGGCGCGCTTTGGCGGCCTGCAGCGCGTCAAACAACACGGCCGAGGGATCGCCACCCTGACGGCTCTTGATGAGTTCGACGCCGGTGCGCTCACCCCAGACTTCGAGTTGCTCAATGGCGGCGGCGCGAAAGGTATCGGCCGCGCAGAGCAGCACGGTCTTGCCCTGGCGGCGATAGTAAGCGGCCAGCTTGCCGGTGGTGGTGGTTTTTCCGGTGCCGTTGACGCCGACCATCACGATGACCTCAGGCGGCGTGGCGACGGTGCGAGGCGGCTTCTGGTGTTCGTCCAGAATTTTTTTGAGGCTCGATTTGAGGAGGTCGCGGAGTTCCGCACCGTCGCGAATCTGCTCCCGTTTGGCGCGATCGCGAATCTGTCCGACGACTTCGGCAGCGACATGCACGCCGAGATCGGAGGCGATGAGGGTCATCTCCAGCTCTTCGAGGGCCGCCTCATCGACCTCGCGGGTCATGGCGATGACGCTCTCGATGCGATCGCTCAGCGACTCGCGGGTGCGCGAGACCGCCTGCTTCATGCGGTCGAAAAAGCCTTTTTCCTCGGGCTGATCGAGGCTGCCGAACAATGTCTGAATCATAGGTTGAGTGTAGCAATCCGGGCGGGATGTGAGCGGAGGTCAGCGCACCAGGCGCAGGCGGCGGGGCGGGTCCTGATCAAAGACCGGGCGCGTCACGGGCACGACGATCGCGCCGCGCAGCAAAAGCGTCTGCAGCGCGGCAACGACTTGCGCGTCATAGCGCTTGCCGGCCAGACGCTCCAGCACTTCGAGAGTGTATTTAGGGTCCATGGGCGCCTGATAAGGCCGCCACGTGGTCATGGCGTCAAAGCTGTCAGCGACTGAAATGATGCGGGCCATGAGGGGAATTTCATCCGCCTTGACGCCGTAGGGATAACCGGAGCCGTCGAGCGCTTCATGATGAAACTCGAGGCCGGGGATGAGATCGTGCAGCGGCTCGATGGGGCGCAGGATCGCCGCGCCGCGCAGAGGGTGCGCTTTGACCGAGTCGAATTCCTCGGCGGTCAGCGTGCTCTCCTTGGCCATGATCTGGTCATCGATGCCGAGGCTGCCGATGTCGTGCAGCAACGCGGCGAGACGCACGCGCTCCGTGTCATGCGCGGAGAGGCCCATCTCGCGGGCGATCTGCTCGGCATAGGCGGCCACGCGCTCGGAGTGGCCACGCAGATAGGGGGTGCGCTCATCGACGGCCTTGGCGAACATGCGCATCAGCTCGGCCAGCGTCTGGGTCTGCTGCCAGACCTGCATCTGCTTGTCATGATAGGCGTGCTGCAGGGAGTTCGTGGTGGCGAGCCAGGCCTCCGCAATGTCAGCAAACGGAGAGTAGCGCAGAGCCTTGACCTGCTGCTCGGCATCCTGCACGGAGCCGGTGAGCATACCGCTCATCAGTATCCGCTTGAACCCGGTCAACTTGCGCGCAAAACGCACGGCCTGCAGCCAGCCCATAGTCAGGCTGATCAGCAACCCCAGCATGACCCTGGGCCACACAGGATGCACATGCATCCAGACTGCTTCCGCATAGAAGACGCAGGGGATGAGAGCCGTGAGCGACAGAGCGGCCGCAGACACAAGAAAGACAAACGTACCGGATTGGCGAAAGGAGGACATTCGTCACGGCACTGCTAACAACAGTGTAGGGAGTGAGATGCAGGAAAAGCTTACACGAAAGTGTTAGCCATGGAGCGCAAAGGTGGGAATCCACCGGGCAATATTTCTGCAGGCCTTTGGCCGGGGCTATTCGTCGCGGCCCGGGCGGCTCATGAGGTATTGCATGGCCTGCAATGGCGAGGCCTGGCCCTGCAGAACGGTGTGTACCTGTTGAGCAATAGGCATTTCTACGCCGAGGCTGGCAGCCAGTCCCAGAGCGGCCGCGGTGGTGCGCACCCCTTCGGCCACCTTGCCGCCGAGGCCAGCCAGAATGTCGTCGAGACCGCGTCCTTTGCCGAGTTCGACGCCCACGGTGCGGTTGCGCGAGAGAGAGCCGGTGCAGGTGAGCACGAGGTCTCCGAGGCCGGCTAATCCGGCGAGAGTTTCGCGGCGGCCACCGCAGGCGACGGCGAGGCGCGTCATTTCGGCGATTCCCCTGGTAATGATGGCAGCGGTACTGTTGTGACCTAATCCCAGCCCCGTAACCACGCCGGAGGCGATGGCAATGATGTTTTTGAGCGCGCCGCCCATCTCGACGCCGCATACGTCGTCGTTGGTATAGAGGCGCAGCGTTCCGTTGGAGAATACCTGCTGCAGCTCGCCGGCAAAGGCGGCGTCTTTCGAGGCGACCGTGACCGCCGTGGGCGAACCGGCGGCGACCTCCTGCGCGAAGGAGGGACCACCGAGCACGGCGAGCGGCAGATCGAGGCCTCGGCGCAGAAGCACATCGCTGATGACCTGCGACATGCGGAGGTAGGTGGCATCCTCAAGGCCCTTGGTGGCACTGAGAATGCGGTGCGACGGAGTCAGGTAGGGCGCGAAGATCTGCTCGTAGCTGTGGCGCACGTGATGCGACGGCATGACGCTGATGATGATTTCAGCGAACTCGAGCGCCGCCTCGGCATCGGCGGTGACGGTGACGGCAAGCGCGGGAGGGACCGGGTATCCGGGCAGGAAATCGCGATTCTCGCCGAAGGCGCGAATGGACTCGGCCACGCGCGCGGAATGAGACCACAGCAGCAGCTCATGCTCTGACTGGCGCGCGAGATGCAGCGCAATTGCGGTGCCCCAGGCACCGCTCCCCATGACAGCGATGCGGCTCATGCTGCCTCGGTCCGCGGCTTGCCGAAGCGGTACTCAGTGCCATGCAGCAGGCGCACGATGTTTTGGCGGTGCTTGTAAATGACGAGCACGGCGAGAAAGAAGATGACGCTCCACATCAGAGAGCCCTGCGGCCGGTGGGGCAGCAACCACGCAAAGATGGGAAAAAAGATGGTCGCGACAATGGAGCCGAGCGACACGTAGCGGGAGACGGCAAAGAGCAGAATGAAGAGCCCGAGACTGCACAGCGCGGGCCAGGGAGCGAGCGCGATGAAGACTCCAAACGCAGTGGCCACGCCCTTGCCGCCCCGGAAGCCGAGCCAGACGGGATAAATATGGCCGAGAATCGCGAAAAGCGCGCCCAGCGCGAGAGCGTCGCTAAAGCTGACCGCGGGCAACGGAGAATGCGCGCCGAGCCAGCCGCACAACAGCACGGCAAGCGCGCCCTTGCAGGCATCGAGCAGGAAGGTGAGCGCGCCGAGGCCCTTGGCGCCGGAGCGGACGACATTGGTGGCGCCGATGTTGCCGCTTCCCTTCTGCCGGATGTCCTCTTTGCGGACGTACTTGACCAGCAGGAATCCGAACGGGATGGAACCGAGCAGGTAAGCCGCGGCGGCCAGGACGATAACTGTTACGTATGGCATGACATATCCCGTTGGTGAGTGAAGAGCGAACTTAGTGTAGCAGTCACGGTCACATTAGCCGGCGGCGCACCATGTCAAGCGCCTGTTGCGCGGCCAGATGCCGGATGCGGTGGCGGTCGCCGGTAAAACGGCGCTCGAGAACGGTGGTTTCTTCAGGCGTGCTGACGGCCAGATAGACGAGACCGACGGGCTTGTCTTCGGAGCCGCCGCCGGGACCGGCGATGCCGGTGACGCCAAGGCCGAAGTGGGCGCTGCAGCGCTCGCGGATGCCCTCGGCCAGCGCCTTGGCGACCTGGCTGCTCACGGCTCCGTAGCTGCCGATCAGCTCTGGATCGACACCGGCGAGCAGCGTCTTCAGCTCGTTGCTGTAGACGACGGCTCCGCCGGCAAAGGAGCGGGAGCTGCCGGGAATTCCGGTCAGGCGCTCGGAGATCAGGCCGCCGGTGCAGCTTTCGGCCACGGCGAGCGAGGCTCCGCGCATTTCAAGGTAATAGAGCACGATCTGCTCGAGCGTCTCGCCCTGCGAGGAATAGAGCACGTCGTCCAGCTCTTCTTCAATGCGGCTGGCCAGCTCATCGACGCGCAAGCGGGCCTGCGCCAGGAAGGGCTTGCTGCAGGAGAGATTGAGCTGAATGTCGCCGAGGTGCGCGAGAATCGTGGTCTCAATATCGGTGTACTGCTGATAGATGGGCGCGATGCGGGCGTCGCACTGCGACTCGCCGATCATTGCGGCCTTGAGCACGCGCATGGCGATGGCGCGTTTGGGCAGAGCGTCAGCGAGCAGCGGCATGCACTGCTCGTCAAACATGCCCTTCAGCTCGGACGGAGGCCCGGGAAGCAGCATGAGCAGCTTGCGATGCTCACCATGCACGATGTCGAGCCACTGGCCGGGAGCGGTGCCGCGGCCGTTCTCTAGGATGACGGCGCCGTCAATGACGTCGGCCTGCTTCTCATTGTTGCGCGTGATGGTGACGCGGCGGGCGGCGGCGCGCGCGTACATGTTGGCGATGAGGGCGGCATCGCGCGTGAGGGTGCGGCCGAGCGCCTCGGCGACGCACTCGCGCGTGAGATCGTCTTCGGTGGGGCCAAGACCGCCGGAGATGGCCACGATATCTACGCGGCGCAGCGCCTGGCGAATGGCATCGACCAGGTGACGCTGCTTGTCGCCCACGATGGTCTTGAAGGCGATGGTCACGCCGAGGCTGTTGAACTTTTCGGTGAGATAGAGAGAGTTCGTATCCTGCCGGAAGGGCGTCAGCATCTCAGAGCCCACAGCGATAATTTCCGCGATCATCCGGTTTGTCTCTCCCTTTGAAATGACAGGCGCGCATCAGAACACACGCCAGCCCTCGATTCCCAAATCCACATGATAAATGGCCGTCCGGGTGGCGAGCAGCGCCGTTCCTCTTGGAGTAAACGAAAAGCCAACCAGGCCATCCCCGGCCACGGCGAGCGACGGCTCTCCATCCTGCGGCAGGCGCACGACGCCGCGACGGCCCTGCCAGGAGGCGACGGCGTAGACATCGCCCGCAATATCGACGGCGAGGCCCTGCGGGCGGCCAAGGCCGCGGAAATAGGGCGTGGTGTTGCCGTTGGAGTCGATGGCGTACACACTGTCGTGGCCCGATGCGGTGGGCACGCTGACGTAGAGCGTTCCCTCTTGCCCGAAGGCAAGGTGGTAGGCCGCGACGCTCGGCTCCAGCGTGGCGAAGACGAAGATCTGCCGGTCGGGCGCGATTTTGAAGATGGTGCCGGAGCGGTCGCCCACGTAGAGGTTCTGTTCGGCATCAAAGGCGATGCCGGTGGCCACGCCCATGCCCTCGGCATAGGTGGCGACCACGCCGTTGGGGGAGACGCGGTAGACCGTTCCGGTGTGGCGAGAGGAGACGTAGAGGAAGCCCGCGCCATCGAGCGCGAGGCCCGTGGCGTTCATAATGCCGGTGGCGAAGGGCTGCATTTCGCCGCCGGGCTCGGTGCGAAAGACGGAAACCGGGGTCTCTTGCCCGCGCGCGCCGGAGAGTGTGGCGTAGACACGGCCTTCTTCGTCCATGACGGGGCTGGCGACCGAATGCACGCCCTCGGCCAGCAGGCTCGCCACGGTGACCGGCATGCTGTTGCTTTGCGCGCCGTGACGCAGAATGCGGAGCTGGCCGGATTGGGCTTCCTCAGGCACGGCGATGACCATGCGGTCGCGGCGGCTCATGAGGACGGGCGCGGCGAGATCGCCGAGCATGGCGACCGGCTGGCGATAAATGGCCGGGCTGAGATGGTCGCCGAGAATCTGCAATTCGCCGCCGGGGATAGCCGCCGAAGGATCCAGCTCGCGAATCACCGGAGCATTGGTATCGGGAAGGATGGAAGTGAATGGCATAAATCCCTTTGCGGCGCTACCACCAGTGCAGCACCAGTTGCATGACCACCAGGCCCAGCAGGCCGGCAGCCACGTCATCTAACATGATGCCAGTTCCGCCGGGCAGGCGTTCGAGCCGGCGTACGGGCCATGGCTTCACAATGTCAAAAAGGCGAAAGAGCAGCAGCCCGAGCAGCGCGTGACGCCACTCCACGGGGCAGGCGACCAGCGTGAGCCACTGCCCGGCAACCTCGTCGAGCACGACGAAACCGGGGTCCTGGCGGCCGCATTCCTGCTCGACGCGCGTGGCGGCGGGAATGCCGATGAGCGTGACGATGATGGCCGCGGCGAGCGTGCCCCAGGCCATGGAGGCGCGGCTCAAATGCGAGAACGCGCCCACGGCAAACCAGATAAGGACGGCAGCCACGGAACCCCAGGTGCCGGGGCCGGGCTTGCCGAAGCCGACGCCAAGCGCGGTGGCGGCGGTCCAGGCCCAGAGGGTTTTGGGCTTTTGGGCGCTATTCGTCATCGTTGCTCCGATTGGAGCGGGCCTGCTCGCTCAGGCCTTCGAGCACTTCGGGGTCCACGACGGGCGAGGAGATTTTGTAAGCGCCGCTGGCCCACTTGCCGAGGTCGATCTTGCGGCAGCGGTCGCTGCAGAAGGGGAAATCAGCGTCCTTTGCGGTCACCAGCGTGCTGCAGGTGGGGCAGCGGAGGGTCTTCTTCTTCGCCGTCATGCCGTCACCTCGGCGAGTGCGCGCGCCTCGAGCGGAGACTCTTCCATGACGCGGGCCACCACGTCATAGTCGTGAGCTTCAGTGATTTCGCAGCGGTAGAATCGGCCGGGCGTGAGGGATTCAAAGGGGCCGAAGTCATTGAGATAAACGACACCATCAATTTCAGGAGCGTGCCAGGCGGTGCGGCCCTGCCAGAGCAGCGGCGTCTCCTCAGACTCGCCCTCGACGAGCACATCGACGACGCGGCCCACCCATTGCTGTTTGGCGCGACGGCTGATGCCCTGCTGCTGCTTCATGAGCGCGCGCTTGCGCTGCTCGATGGTGCGGCGGGGCAGTTTGCCTTCGAGGTCAAAGGCCTTGGAGCCTTCTTCATCGGAGTAAGTGAAGACGCCGAGCCAGTCGATTTGCGCATCGCGCACGAACTGCTGCAGGGTGGCGAAGTCCTCGGCGGTTTCGCCGGGGAAGCCCACGATGAACGAGGTGCGCAGCACGAGGCCGGGGACACGGGCACGCGCCTTCTCGATGGTCTTGAGGAGAATCTCGGCATTGGCGCCGCGCTTCATGCTCTTGAGCACCGCGCCGGAGGCGTGCTGCAGCGGAACATCGAGATATTTGCAGATGTTGTCGTGCTTTGCGATGGTGTCGAGCAGCTTGCCGGTGATCTTGTTGGGATAGGCGTAGAGGAAGCGCAGCCAGAGGAGGCCCTCAATCTGCGCGAGGCGCTCGAGCAGCAGGGCGAGGCCATCTTTGAGGCCGAGATCTTCGCCGTAGCAGGTGGTGTCCTGGCCGATAAGCGTGATTTCGCGTACGCCCTGTGCCACGAGCGATTGAGCCTCTGCCACGACCGACTCAAAACGGCGGGAGCGGAACTTGCCGCGCAGATTGGGAATGACGCAGAAGCTGCAGGGGTGGTCGCAGCCCTCGGCGATCTTGATGTAAGCCGAGGCGGACCTGGTGGCGCGCAGACGTGGCGTGGTGTGGTCGTAGAGATATTGCGGCAGCGCGGCGGTTGCGCCATCCCACTGCTCGCGGTCAAAGCGGCCCTGCTGCTCACGCAACTCGCCCTCAGGGCGCGCGGCGACGCCGGCAGAGAGAATGGTGAAGGGCGAATCGGACGCGGCCGGCGCGGGCGGCAGGGCGAGGCCCGCGGCCTCCAGCACTTTCTCAAGCTCGCCGGTGCCGACGACGGCATCCACTTCTGGAATGTTCTTTTGAATCTCGTCGCGATAGCGCTCGACGAGGCAGCCGGCAACGATGAGCTTTTGCGCGCGGCCCGTGGTCTTGTGCTGCGCCATTTCGAGGATGGTATCGACGGACTCCTGCTTGGCGGCATCAATGAAGGAGCAGGTGTTGACGACCAGAATGTCGGCGGACGCGGCATCCTGCGTCATGACGCCGCCCGCGCGATCGAGCAGGCCCATCATGACTTCACTGTCGACCAGGTTTTTAGGGCAGCCGAGAGAGACGAAGCCGATGCGGGGCCGCGCGGAATCAGCGGCAGCAGAGACGCCGTCAGGGGTAACAAGAGGTTTCACCCCTTTATTTTACCGTTTTAAGGGCGGCCTCACGGGCGGAAACCTCAGCGAAGGGCCGAGGCCCTCCGCCGGTATGGATTTGTGAACGGAAGCGCCGGGAGGAATCAGTCGGCGATGCCCGGATCGGGCGCATCAATGCCGAGCGCCGTGGCGAGGGCGGAGAGATGATCCTGCTCCTGCACGAGAATGCCGCGCAGGCTCTCGGAGATGGCGAACTCGTTGAGTTCGTCGGCCTGCTTGACCCGGCGGCGATAGTTGCGGATGGTCTCTTTTTCGTTCTCGAGATCGAAGCGCAGCATGTCTTCGGCCTTCTCAGAGGTCTTGACCTCTTTGGCGTGGACGGTGGGCATGCCGCCGAGATAATCGATGTGATCGGAGAGCTGCAGTGCGTGGCTCAGCTCTTCGGCGGCGTGGACTTCGAGCTCCCTGGCAATGTTCATGTAGGCAGCGCCCTTGAGCACCTGCGAATAATTCACATAGGCGATGATGGCCTGATATTCGCGGGCCAGATCTTCATTGAGCGCGTCGATGAATTGCTTGCGGGTGATGCCGTTTGCTTGCGTACCAGACATGGATTCTCCTTGAGCGAAATTTGTCTGATCCATGCGCGAGGAGGATGGATCTATCTGCTGAGATGCAGAAAATGCGGGCACGCAAAGAGATGGCAGCAGAAGAGCGGCACGCATCGGCGCTCGATGGTAAACTTGAGCTGTGCCGGGTCCTACGCGGCGCAACCCCGCCAACCCCGCCAGGTCCGGAAGGAAGCAACGGTAACGGGTATGTGCGCGCGCAGTGGGTCACCCGGTACTTTTTCGTTTTTGGGGTGGTTTGATCTTACGGCCTATTGATAACAGGCAAAATCACTGCAGATTCAAATTAAGACCGGTTGCCTTTTGATTGTCCGCGCTGTTCTGCTTCTGCCCTCCGGCCGCCGCCATCGACTGCAAGGCATTGAGAAGCGTGCCCCGCATGAAGTAATCATTCAGATCAGACAGGCCCGATTCAAGCGTGTAATTCTGGACAGTTTCCTTCTCTTCCGCTTGCATGATGACGGCAACCCTGGCACGATTGCCATCCATGACGGGAATGATGGCCTGAATAGTTTGCGACTCAAACATCCGTTTATCGATGGAAGATACCCCTCCCTGAGTTGCCGTCGCCGTACCCGTCAAGATCGCCTTCAGATCGTCTGCTCCAACCAAGGTCGCGCTTGTCGTTAAACCCAAGGTAGCCAGATCGCCGAATAGACCCGAATAGACTTGGCCTGCACGTAGACCGCTGATGTATTCGCGATACCGTATATCAATCTCTGCGCGAATGCTGTCAAGAATCTCGTTGCGATAAAGCTGTATTGCCGTTTGTTGCGCTAACCCATCGGGACACACGCTTGCCAGCGCTGCTACACCATTCCCGCTATCATCCGGGCATAAGCCCTTATCGAGCAGATTATGGTAGCGTTTGCTCCAGTCACCCTGCAGGCGCGTTGACACCGTGCCGAGTGACAATTGTGGCGGGTATTGAGGTTCCATCTTAATCCCGCTGGAGATTCTCGCGCATCCGCTTACTGCCAGTATCATCAACCATACTGCTGCACCGATTCTCTTCACGGTGTCGACCTTTCAAGCCAGAGATAACCTCAACAACAAATGCATAGGCACCTAGAGTGGATTCACTTAGGCGATAGCCAGCCTGCCGTTACCACAAACATCCTTGCGCGGCGCAACCTGAAGCCGGGAAAGGCTCGCCCCTAACACTGAAGATTCAGGCGAGTATGATTGCTTATCGCGTTTGATTCAAGCTGAAATACTCCATTAATAAAGCATTTATTTCTTATCGAATTAGTTACACGCTCTTGACAGCCACTAAATAATTATCAGCATCGGAAGCCATGTACCACGCAGATATAGCTTAATAAGCAGACAGACCCTAGCAGCTTTGTACAATTGCGCACTTCGCCTAGACTGATCTGAAAAGCGTCAAGAGCCGATGCCATTTGGGGCAGGAATGGAATGAATCTCAAATTGATGACACAACACGCTGACCGTTTGGATCGCGCGGCCGGGATGCTGGTCGAGGCGCGGCGCACGCTTTCTCTGCTGGAGAACCTGCCCGTTGAGCTGTGTCCGCGCACGCTGGACGAGGCCTATGCTGTGCAGGATCGCGTCGCGGCCCTGTTTGGCGCGGTGGGCGGATACAAGATTGGCGCGCCCACGCCGGAGGCGGCTCCTCTCTTTGGCCCGATGCCGCTGTTTGGGCCTGATGCTGTGGCGGGCGGCTTTCCGCGCGCGGCAACGGGAGAAGAAGTTCTGATCGGCGGCCCGCTGCGCCGCATGCGCGGCATTGAAGCTGAGATAGCCTTTCTGCTGGGCAGCGACCTGCCGCCGCGCGATACGCCTTACACGCGCGAAGAGGTCGTGGCGGCGATTGCCAGCGCGCATCCGGGGCTGGAGCTGCTGGAGTCGGCCTTTGTCGATCCGGACAAGGTGGAGCGGCCGACGATGATGGGCGATTTGCAGATCAACGGCGGCTATGTGCTCGGGCCCGCGCTGCCCGGCTGGCAAAGCGTCGATCTCACAGAGGAGAGCGTCAAGGTCACCGTCGATGGCGAGGTGCGCTTTCGTGGCACCGCGTCCAACTCGGCGGGGACCGATCTGCTGCGGCTGGTGGTCTACCTGGCGAATGAAGGCGCGGCACGCACAGGCGGCCTGCGCGCGGGGCAGGTCATCACGACGGGAAGCTGGTCGGGCAAGACACTGGCGCATGCAGGGTCGGTTGCAAGGATTGAGTTCAGCACATTTGGCGGCGTGAAGATTCGCTTTGCGTAAATAGCGCTGGCGGGACTAGAACTGGTCTCATATATAGATTCCAGGCTCCGGCCGGCAGCATGAGCCCCGCTTCGGTGGCGGGTCTCACACTTTCCGCAATCAGGCGTCAACCATTTATGAGACCAGTTCTAGCGAGCGAAAGGCCATTCACGGCGCTGGCGGGCGCGCAGAAAATAGAGTGCGGCGCCGGTGAGCCCTACGGCCACGGCGTAGAGAAAGTCGCGCGCGGCGTTCTGGCGTGAGATGAGGATGAAGAAAAATCCGGCGAGCGCCACCAGCGGCGGCAGCGGATAGAGCCACATGCGAAACGGGCGCGGCATCTCAGGCCGGCGCACGCGCAGAATCATCACGCCCACCTGCTGCAGCACATACTGCAAGACGATGCGAATGACGACCAGGGCGGCGATGGCCACGGCCAATGGCAGCAGGCAGCAGAGCGTGGCGACGGCTCCGAGCGCGAGCAGCGAAACATCAGGAAATTTGTGCTTCGGGTGCACGTGCGCGAAGGCGCGGAAGTAGTTGCCGTCGAGCGCGGCGGCGTAGGGCGCGCGCGAGTAGCCGAGCAGCAGCGCGAAGACGGAGGACAGCGCCGTCCACATGATGAAGACTGCCATGACACCACCAGCCACGGGCCCGAAGGCGATGCGGATAACTTCAGCAGCGGCGGTGGTTTTGAGCGCATGCGCAGGGATGACGCCGAGCACGCTGATGTTCATGGAGAGATAAAGCACCGCGACGACCACGACGGAGAGCAGCACGGCGCGGGGGATGGTCTTCTCCGGCTGGCGAATCTCGCTGCCGATGAAGCAGACGTTGTAGTAGCCCCAATAGTCGTAGGTGGAGATGAGCGTGGCCGCGCCGAGGCCGGTCCAGAAGGCCGGGGTGAGGCGCCACGCGCCGGCCGGAGGCACGAGCAGGGCCGGATGAAAATGCGTGAAGCCGGCGAGGATGACCGCGCCGATGGTGAGCATGACGCCAGCCCACAGAATGAGGCCGAGGCGCTTCACCTGATCCACATTGCGAAAGAGCATGGCGACGATGCCGATGCAGGTGGCCGCCGCGAGCAGGCTGGTGTAGTGCAGTCCGAAGGCATGCGGCACCTTATGTGCCAGTGGCGGATACAAATACACCGCATACTCGGCAAAGCCGATGCAGCCGGAGGCGATGGAGAGGGGCGCGCTGAAGCCAAGCTGCCAGATGTAGAGGAACGAGACGAGGCGCCCGGCGCCGTCGCGGCCGTAAATCTCGCGCAGGAATGCATAGGAGCCGCCGGCCTCGGGCATGGCCGCGCCCAGCTCGGCCCAGACGAGTCCGTCGGCGAGGGCGAGAATTGCGCCGAGCACCCAGCCGAGCATGGCCTGCGAGCCGCCCATGGCGGCGACAACCAGCGGCAGCGTGATGAAGGGGCCGACGCCGATCATGTTCATCATGTTGAAGGCGATGGCGCTGGGCAGACCGACGCGTCGCTCCAGAAGATCTGGAAGACCGGGCGAAGGGATCGGCTTGCCTGATAGCGCTTCGTTGGAATCAGAGTTCATGCGTTGAAGATGATCTTACCGGGACTTATTCATCGGATGCCCGGCCAGCAGAAACGAAGCGTTTCCGCGTTGGCGTTCATCTACTAGAAAAGCGCTGTACACTGGCTTTTTCCACGATGACACTCATGCGCCCTTCCCTTTTCGCCTGCTCTCGTGTGTATTCGCGCGCTGTTGCCCTTTCGCTGGCCGGCGCTCTCACTGCCTCCACGCTTGGCGCGCAGGTTGCGCCCCGGCAGATTGGCATTGCCGCCTCGGCGAGTGCGCGTCCGCTGGCGCAGGATGCCGGCGCCGACGGCCTGGCGCAGACGCTGCGCAAGCTGCGGACGTGGGGCAGCATGATGATGATTGTCGCGCATCCGGATGATGAAGACGGCGGGCTGCTCACGGACCTTTCGCGCGGGCATGGCGACCGCGTGGCGCTCTTCACCATCACGCGCGGCGAGGGCGGGCAGAATGCGATGTCCAATGAGACGGAGGATGGTCTCGGGCTGATTCGCACCAATGAACTGCTGGCGGCGGACCGCTACTATGGCGCGCAGCAGTACTTCAGCCACTTTGTGGATTACGGATTCTCGAAGACCATCACGGAGGCGCATCGCAAGTGGGGCGACGAGAATGTGCTGCGCGATGTGGTGCGCGCGGTGCGCATGTACCGGCCGCTGGTGGTGTCCTCAGTGTTTGTGGGCGGCATTACAGACGGCCACGGGCACCATCAGGTGGCCGGGGAGATGGCGCAGAAGGTCTTTCGTGCGGCGGGCGATCCGAAGGTTTTTCCCGATCAGATTGCGGAAGGGCTCGAGCCGTGGTCGCCGCTGAAGGTGTATGCCCGCGTGCCCAGCTATGACATCAGCAGCAAGGGCATGTATGACTATGCGACGCATCACTGGGCTCCGGTGCGGTTTTATAACTACGTGACGCAAACGTGGTCGGCGCATGTGCCCAAGGCCAATGTGGTGATGCATGAAGGGCAGTGGGACCCGGTGCTGGGCGAGTCTTATAACCAGATGGCGCGCACGGGCTGGAGCCACCAGAAGTCGCAATTTGGCGGCGGATTTATCGCGCTGCCCGGGCCTGCCGATGTGAGCTATCACCTGTATGGCTCGCGCGTTCCGGCTTCAAGAGAGACGTATCAGAACGGTCTTGAGACGTCTTTCTTCGATGGCATTGACACTTCCCTGCCCGGCATTGCGATGCTGGCGCACAGCGCCCATAAGCAGTTTCTGGTGGCGGCGCTCCAGCAGATTTCAGAGGACGTAAAGAAGGCGACCGCTGCGTACCAGCCCACGCACCCGGAGGCCATTGCGCCCACCCTGGCCAGCGGGCTAAAGCAGACCACGCGGCTGATTGCGGCCGTGAAGGCCAGCGATTTTTCAGCGGCGGACAAGGCCAGCATTGTGCAGGTGCTGGAGATCAAGGCCGCGCAGTTCAACACCGCACTGGCCGAGGCTCTGGGCCTTCAGGTGGGTGCGTATGCCATTCGCAGCGCGGCGGAGGGCGGCAATCCCTTTTTGCGGCAGGTGCCGCAGGAGACGCCGGCCTGGGTGACGCCGGGCTCGGATGCGGAGGTGCGCGTTCACGTGACCGCTGCGCAGGACTGGAGCAACGGCGGCACGCTGCAGCTCACGCGCGTCTGGCTGGCCAATCCTAACGGAGATCACTGGCCGGTGACGCAGCTCGATGCTGCCTCGACGCAAGGCACGAATGCGACGGATGCGGTTTTTCGCGCGAGCGTGCCGGACGATGCGACGCTCACCCGCCCCTACTTCACGCGGCCCAATACCGAGCAGGCGCATTATGAGATTCGCGATGCGCGCTGGGCCGAGCGGCCCTTTGCGCCGTATCCGCTGGCGGGATGGGCGGAGTTCACCTATGACGGCGTGCCGGTGCGCGTGGGGCAGGTGGTGCAGACGGTGCATCGCGAGCATGGAACCGGGCAAGTGGCGTGGCCGCTCGCGGTGGTGCCGCGGCTGAGCGTGAATCTTGCGGCGCATGCGGGGATTATTCCCATTGGCACAGAAACGTGGCCGCTCACCGTGACGGTGCGCAACGACACGCAGAAGGCCAGGACGGCAGAAGTGCATTTGAAGCTGCCGCAGGGCTGGACGGATTCGCCGGATTCCGGCTCGCTGCAGCTCGCGCCGGGCGGGGCGCAGGACGTGACCTTTGCGGTGCATCCGAAGGGGCTGGCCGGTCAGAACTATGAGATCGAGGCCGTGGCCACGAGCGGCGGCAAGGACTTCGCCGAAGGCTTTGACCAGGTGGGCTATGCCGGGCTGCGCCCGTATTATCTCTACCAGCCGGCGACGTACCGCGCGCGCGGGGTCGCGATCCAGGTGCCCTCGGACCTCAAGGTGGGCTACATCATGGGCACGGGCGACGACGTGCCGCAGGCGCTGGGCGAGATGGGCATTCACCCCACTCTGCTGACTGACGCCGATCTGGCTACAGGCAATCTCGACCAGTACAACGCGATTCTGGTGGGCATTCGGGCCTACTCCGCGCGGCCCGCGCTCATGGCTAACAAGCAGCGCCTGCTGAATTATGTACACCAGGGCGGAACGCTGATTGTGCAGTACCAGCGCACGGAGTTTGGCAGTGCCGCGCCGTATCCGCTCTCGCTGGGCAATGAGGTGGAGAATGTGGTCGAGGAGAGCGACACGGTTCACATTCTGCAGCCGAACGATCCTCTGCTGACGACGCCCAATCGCATCACCGCGGCGGACTTTGATGGCTGGTTTGAGGAGTTCGGCCATTCCTTTCTCTCCAATTGGGACGCGCACTATTCCGCGCTCACCGAAGTGCATGATCCCGGCCAGGCGCCCCAGCGCGGCGGCCTCGTTTATGCGCGCTACGGCAAGGGGACCTATATCTATGTTTCGTATGCGCTCTACCGGCAACTGGATGAGGCGGTGCCGGGGGCGTTCCGGCTGATGGCGAACCTGATTAGCGCCGGGAAGTAGTTTTTCCGTCCTCTGCCGTATCAGGGATCGGCTCGCTTCTGGAGCATTTGGCCGGGAGCGAGCCCATTTTTGTGCCTGTTGCGGGCAAAGGCGCCGGGACTGCCGGTTAACCCATAGATTCAGCGAGAGTTGCCTCGATTGCCCGCGATTACACGAACGTTTACACGGCATTAGCAGGAAATTCACATTGGGCTGACACACTCTACGTGGTCTTAAGAAATTCTTTAGTCCAAAGCGGCCAGACTCGTACGGTCACTCTGAACTATATGACTGCCAACAAAAGTAGCCAACTTCTTAAAGCCACACAAAAATGAGAGGCCCAATGAAAATCAATCTGAAGGCGCTGGCCAGTCTTGTGCTGGTATCAACCGTCTCGGCCGCCTACGCACAGCCGGCCGCCGCGCCCAAGCACCACTACCATCACAAGGTCGCGAAGAAGAGCTCCATTGAGTCACAGATTCAGGCACTGCAGCAGCAGATGGAGCAGCAGCGGGACCAGATCAACGACCTGCAGCAGAAGCTGAACGAGCGCAACGAAGAACTGCAGCAGGCCCAGACGGCCGCCGAGCAGGCCCAGACCGCGGCGCAGCAGGCTCAGGCCGCCGCTGACCAGCAGCAGCAGTCGCTGAACAGCAATGCCCAGGCTGTGAGTTCTCTGCAGAGTTCGGTTGCCGACCTGAAGGCCAGCAACGAGCATGTTGTGGCTTCAGTGAAGCGTCAGACGGCCGCCATGAAGAAGGCGGTGCTGCATCCGGACGAGATTCATTACAAGGGCATCACGATTTCACCTCACGGCAGCTTCATCGCGGCCGAATCCGTGTGGCGTCAGGGCGCGACCGGCGGCGGCTTGAATACCGCCTTCACGGGCGTTCCGCTTGACAGTGCGCCAGATGCCAGCATCAGTGAATTTGACGCCACCGGCCGCCAGTCGCGCATCGCGCTCAAGGCCACCGGCAAGGCGGGCAACATGCGCATGACCGGCTACTACGAAATGGACTGGCTCGGAACCGGCATTACCTCGAACAACAATCAGTCGAACAGCTATGTGGTGCGCATGCGCCAACTGTGGGCGCAGGCCGCCCTCGATAACGGCTGGACCTTCACCGGCGGCCAGATGTGGTCACTCGTTGCCGAAACGACCGATGGACTTGAGAATGGCAGCGAGGTTCTTCCCGCAACCATCGACCCGCAGTACACCGCCGGCTTTGTGTGGAACCGCCAGTATGGCTTCCGAGTGACGAAGAAGGTCAACAGCAAGCTCTGGTTCGGCGCTTCGGCCGAAGCAGATCAGATGCTGCTGGCAGGCAACAATTTGCCCAAGAATGAACTGGTCGGCTCCGCCGGTAATGGTGGCGGCCTTTATAACCCTACAGCCAACTACTCGTTCAATCTGTCTCCTGAGCTGGTTGCCAAGATGGCCGTACAGCCCGGCTGGGGCCACTGGGAACTCTTCGGTGTCGCGCGCTTCTTCCATGACCGCGTGTACCCCACCGGCAGCTCGCCCTACAACGATTCCACTGTGGGCGGCGGCGTTGGCGCCAGCGTGCGCGGACCATTGTTCAACAAGAAGGTCTCCATCGGCCTGAAGGGCCTTTATGGCGACGGCACGGGCCGCATGGGCTCCTCGACCATTGCGGACGCCACGCTGCGTCCGGATGGACAGCTTGCTCTGCTGCACACCTTCTCCGCGCTCAGCACGCTCGAAGTGAACCCGAACAAGCGCCTGATGCTCTACTTCAACTACGGTGCTGATTACGCGGGCCGCCGCTACTTCGACGCAAGCGGTGAAGGCTATGGCTCACCATATACCAACATGTCGGGCTGCAATACTGAGTCCGTTCCGAGCGGCCCTTACGCCAGCGGCGCACCGGCCGCGCCGGCCAACTGCGGCGGCAACACCAAGGACGTGCAGGAGTTCACCGCGGGCGACTGGTACAACTTCTACAACGGACCCAAGGGAATGCTCCGCTTCGGTCTGCAGTACGCGTACTTTACACGCAATCTGTGGTCCGGCATCGGCGGCCCCAACAATCCTGATGGCGGCGCCAAGGGCACGGACAACATGTTCTGGACCTCGTTCCGTTACTATCTGCCGTAATCCAGGGATTCACTCTACTCTGCGGAAAGGGCATCCCTTGCGGATGCCCTTTCTGACTGCTGACAAAGTTGAATTAGAGCAGAACAAACATCGCGCAGGGGCTAAAGCCCGCTGATTTCATTGAGCTTGATCGGCATGACTGAAGTCATGCCCTGTTACAAAACGATTGCTGCATAGGTTTGTCACCAACCTCAAAAAGGGCATCCTCGCGGATGCCCTTTCTTTTTTCTGCCGGAACGTTTGCGGCTACTTGCGGTTGCCCGCAACTACCAGACCGCCGCCAGCGACGATGCAGACAATGCCAAGAATCGGCGGCAGCGGAATGGTCTTCTTCTCTTTGTGCGAGGCCTGAATTGGCCCCATGTTGATGACTTTCTTCTTGTGGGTATAGGTAATTCCACCCCATGCCAGCGCAACGATTCCAATGACGATCAGAACCACGCCAATCCATCCAGATGCTTTCATCGTTCTCTCCTTGATTGGCCCGGTGCTGCCGTCTGAGACCTGCACACCCTGAAGCCTGCACAGATGGATGAGATTGAGCGCCATAGGGATGGATGGGCCGCGAGAGTCAGGTGCCTTTGTAGCTGCCGCCATCCACCAGCACGGTTTGCCCGGTGATGCTGGCGGCAAGCTCTGAGGCAAGCCAGACAATGGTGCCGGCCACTTCTTCGGGCGAGGCCATGCGGCCGATGGGAATCTCGCGCTCCAGTTCGTGCCGCACCTGGTCAAAGGGCAGGCCCCGCGATTGCGCGCGCTGCTCCAGCAATTGCCGCGAACGGGCCGTCTCAGTGAAGCCCGGCCCTACGTTGTTGACTGTGATGCCGTCTTTGCCGAATTGCCCGGCGAGCGAACGGACGAGGCCGAGAATGCCGGCGCGGATGGTGTTCGAGAGCACCAGCTCGGGCACCGGCTGCTTCACGGTGTAAGACGTAAGCGTGACGATGCGGCCCCAGCGCCGCTCGACCATGCCGGGCAGCACCGCCTGCGCCAGCACGATGGCGCTGCGCAGATTCAGGTGCCAGGCGCGCTCCCAGTCCTCGATGGTGGTTTCAAGAAACGGCTTGGCGGGTGGTCCGCCCGCGTTCGGCACGCAGATATCCACGCGGCCCAGCTCGTTTGCGGCGTGCGACACAAAGGCCTGCAGCGCATCGGTCTCTTCCACATCGACCGGCTCTACATAGACCGAGACGTTGAAGCGCTCGCGGGCCTCGTCTGCAACGGCGTCGAGCGCGGTGCGGTTGCGCGCGCAAAGCGCCAGATGCGCGCCTTCAGCGGCGAAAGTGAGCGCTGTGGCACGGCCGATTCCCTGGCTGGCGCCGGCGATGAGCGCGACCTTGTTTTTGATTCCAAGCTCCATGGGCGTGTCTTCCTTCCTGAGCTTTGATGATGCCAGAGGCGCGGCGCACTTGCCGAGATGGCCCATGGTCAGGCACTCTGCCGATGGAGATTCCACATCCTGCGATCAAGGAGTTCCTGTGTCCCCTGAAGGCAAATCTGTGACCCGAGACGAACTGCAGCACATTGCCCTCGACAAGCTTCCGCCTGAGCCGCTGAATCCTCTGATCACGCGGCAGTTTGTGCACGGCAGCCAGTCAATGCTGGCACGCATTCTGCTGCGCCAGGGCGCGGTGGTGCCCCGGCATAGCCACCACAATGAGCAGATCACTTACGTTTTATCGGGAGCATTGCGGTTTCATTTTGACGATGGACGCGAGATTGTCGTGCGCGCCGGAGAGACGCTGGTGATTCCGCCGCATATGCCGCACGCGGCTGAGGCGCTGGAAGACACGATTGATTTAGACGTGTTTGCGCCGCCGCGCGAAGACTGGATCAACGGCACGGACGCTTATCTGCGCGGCAAATAGCCGAGGCGGCCGCTGGGTCAGCGGCCGCTCGAACCAAAGCCCCCGGCACCGCGCGTGGACTCCGAGAGTTCCTCTACGACAGAAACCTCAAGACCGGTGCGCGCCTCAAAGGGCGACATCTGCGCAATGCGGTCGCCCTTGCGGAGCGTCACACTGACGTCAGAGACATCGAGGTGAACGGCCGTCACCGCGCCCGTGTTGTTGTGCCCGGTGCGCAGCGAATAGACGGGCTGATTGACGTTGATGAGACAGACGAGGATCTCTCCGCGATAGCCGGCATCGATGCGGCCTCCGGCGTAGGTGATTCCACGGGCTGCCATCGAGGAGCGGTCGCCCAGCACAAAGCCGCAGCCGGGAGGGCCTTCCACCGCGATGCCGGTGCGCACCTTGACGGGCACGCCGGGCGGCAGAACGACATCCTCAATGGAGTAAAGGTCAAAGCCCAGGTCACTGCCGGCATGCGCAACGGTCGGGACCTGGGCCTCGGGATGGAGAAGTTTTACAAGAATCATTGGCAGAGCTTAGGAGGCCTGCTTCTTGTTACCCTGAGCGGCCTTCTGCTTGGCCCAACGGCGCTTCTGGGCAGCGGCGATGCGCGCGCGCGCATCCGCACTGAGGTTCCGCTTCTTGGGTGCGGAAACAGACTTGCGCCCGATAGAGCCGGCAAACTTGCTGGATCCGGCGGCCTGGAGCAGTTCTCTCACTTTCTCAAGCCGTCCGATTTCTTCGTCGATTGCTGCGATGATTTCTTCGCGTGTCATTTTTTGGATTTCATCCTTCGTTCTTATTTGTTGCGTATTACTGTCTGGGAAACACAACTATGGTCAAAGTATTCCATAAATGGGCCATTCGTCACGAAAATACGTATTGGCCCTAACTGAGAAGGTTCTGCCCCTTCCGTGTCATTTACAGAAATTTTGCCCCGTTTTCTCGCCCTTTTAAGACGGGTGAAACAAATGTGCAGCATCATCAATGCGTGATTGGCCCCTTGGTGACCCTGCCTGCCGAGCGGAACCGGTACCCGGCGCGAGAAACATCGGCAGATGCTTCCGCCTCTCTGCCTCTGGTTATTCCCGAGGCCGCGACGCTTGGCGCTTATGGAAAATACCGCGCGCGCCTCGCGCAAACTGTGGCGGATCAGCAAGATGCATGCAGGCTCCGGTTTAAGGTTTTCAACCTCGAACTGGGGGAGGGCCTGCTGGAGTCTTACCAAACAGGACTCGACCAGGACCAATTCGATGCCGTCTGCGACCACTTGATTGTAGAAGACATGGAACTTGGACGCATCGTGGGCACTTATAGGATGCAGTCCGGAATGACCGCCCGGGAAAACTTTGGTTACTACAGCGAGCAGGAATTCTGCTTTCAGCCTTACGAAGGCATTCGCGCTCAGGTGCTCGAGCTGGGGCGCGCGTCGATCGACAGCCAGCACCGCACCAGCGAAGTGCTGACGCTCTTGTGGCGCTCCATTGGGCAATATGCGCGCATGCGGGGCCTGCGTTACCTGATCGGCTGCTCTTCGCTGAACTCCCGCGAGCCTCAGGAAGGCTGGGCAATGTATCATCGCCTCGGCAGTTTCCTCGCGCCGGAGCAATTTCGCACCGAGGCGACGGATGCCTACAAACTGCCGCCAGAAGATACCACCGCCGGCATCGAGGTCAAGGTACCCAAGCTACTCAGGACCTACATCGGCGTAGGAGCACGCATTTGCAGCGAACCAGCCTGGGATCGCGAGTTCGGGACGATCGACTTTCTGACGCTGCTCGACCTGGAAGAGCTTTCCCCGGCGGCGCGCACCCGGTTCATGACGGACACGCAATAACTTCGCTCTCTGCATTGGCACAAACATTGCGGGCCGCCAGCGTTGCGCGGGCGCTGGCCGTCAACTATCTCACCTTTGGCATGCTCAGCCTGCGGCACGGTGGCCGCGTGCCGCTGCGTCAGCGGGCGCTTTGGATGCATCGCTCCTGCCGTCGCGTGGCGCGCGCCTTTCAATTAGAGATTGCATGGGAGGGGACTCCGCCCGCGGCGGGGCTGATAACTTCCAACCACCTGAGCTATCTGGATGTGCTGGCCTTTGCCTCGGTAATGCCGTGCGTCTTTGTGTCAAAGGCAGACGTGCTGCATTGGCCCGTCTTTGGCATGCTGGCCCGCTTTGGCGGCACCCTGTTTGTGAATCGCGAACGCCGCACGGCCGTCGAAAGCGTTTCGCAGCAGATGGAAGCCGTGCTGGCCGAGGGGTTTCCGCTGGTGCTGTTTCCCGAGGGCACCAGCACGGATGGCAGCGAGGTGCTGCCCTACTTCCCTTCGCTGCTTGAGGCCGCCATTCGCGTGTGTGCGCCCATCACGCCAGCGGCTGTTGCTTACGCCTCGCCCGGGCGGACTGAGAGCGGCTTCTGCTATTTCGGCGACGTCTCATTTCTGCCGCATCTGCGCAGCCTGCTGCGCGTGCCCCGCGCAGAGGCCCGGGTGCGCTTTGGTCTCACCATGCAAAGCTTCCGGGATCGCAAACAAGCGGCGCGCGAGCTGCGCGAGCACACGCTGGCCCTGCGAGGGGCCTTGCCAGATTTGCCTCCCGTCGAAGGCCCTGTTTCGACGGCCTGACGCCGGTTGCCCCGTTGTGCTACACATGCTGCATGGCTTCTGCGAGCGCTCTTCGTCTGAGTGAAATTTCTCCCCTGATTGTGCAGTCGGAAATCCGCTCCATGTCGGTGGAGTGCGACCGCATGGGCGGCGTCAACCTGGCGCAGGGCGTCTGCGATACCGGCGTTCCGGCGCCCGTGGCCGAGCGCGCGCTCGCGGCCATCGAGCAGGGCCACAACATCTATACGCGGCTGGACGGCATCGCGGTGCTGCGCGACGCCATCGCGCAGAAAGCTCTGCGCTACAACGGCATTCATGCGGACCCGGAAAGCGAAGTGCTGGTGACGTCAGGGGCGACCGGCGCGTTTTATGCCGCATGCCTGGCGCTGCTGAATCCCGGCGATGAAGTGCTGCTGTTTGAGCCCTTCTACGGCTACCACGCCAACACGCTGCGCGCGCAACGCGCCGTGCCGGTGGCGGTGCCGCTCGAGAACGGCAACTGGGCCATCGACTTTGACCGGCTGCGGCGAGCCATCACGCCGCGCACTCGCGCACTGCTGATCAACACGCCGTCGAACCCGTGCGGCAAGGTCTTTACCCGCGAAGAGCTGGCGCAGATTGCCGCCATCGTGGAAGAGCATGACCTCATTGTTTTCACGGATGAGATTTATGAGTATTTCGTCTTTGAAGGCGCACAGCATGTCAGCTTTGCCACGCTGCCGGGCATGGCGAGCCGCACCATCACCATCTCGGGCCTGTCGAAGACCTTCAGCATCACGGGCTGGCGCGTCGGCTACCTGATTGCCGACCGCAGCGTGCTGGGCACGATCGGCTACTTTCACGATCTGACGTATGTGTGCGCGCCGGCGCCTTTGCAGCACGGCGCGGCGGCGGGGCTGGTGGCGCTGCCGGATGAGTATTACCAGGCCATGGCCCGCGATTATCAATCGAAGCGGGACCTGCTCTGCGGCGCGCTCACGCGCATGGGGCTCACGCCGTCCATTCCCGCGGGAGCCTACTACGTGCTGGCCGATGCCAGCCGCATCGCCGGTGCGAATGCCCGCGAGAAAGCGCGCACGCTGCTGGCCGCCACCGGCGTGGCCGCCGTGGCCGGCACGGCCTTCTTTGCCGAAGGACGGGGAGAGAACCTGCTGCGCTTCTGCTTTGCCAAGCGCGAAGAGGATCTGCAGCGGGCCTGTGATTTGCTTGGGAAACTGTGACAAATACAAAAATGGCAGCCCTTTGCGGGGCTGCCGGTAGTTTGGTTCAGGAGATACTCAGGCAATTCTGTTCAGCAGCATCCGCCGGCAATGGAAGGGATCACGAGCACTTCATCGCCATCCTGAAACACATACTTCTCGTTGCCGAGAAATCGGATGTCTTCGTCGTTCACATAGAAGTTGATGAAGCGGCGCACCTCGCCCTTCTCGTCGCGCAGGTGTGAGCCCAGCGCGGGAAAGGTGGTTTCGATTTCGGCGATCAGGGCCGGCAGATTTTCGGCCGACGACTGAATCTCCTTGGTGCCATTGGTGTGCTTGTGAAATGCGTTGGGCAGCAGAACTCTAACGGGCATAGCTTCCTTCCAGTACCAGCTCATGCTGGAATTTTTTCTCTTCGACGTAAGCCTCAAAGTCGGCCAGGCGCGGACGCACCGCCTGCTCCAGCTCATAGGAGCCCTGCAGTGCGTCGGTGGTCTTGAGGCCGTTGCCGGTGATGCAGGTGACGGTCAGCTCGTCAGGATGAATGCGGCCATGCGCATAGAGCCGCGCGGTCACCGCCGTGGTCACGCCGCCGGCCGTCTCGGTGAAGACGCCTTCGGTTTCGGCCAGCTCCTGAATTGCGGAGACCAGCTCCACGTCGGACACATCTTCGGCATAACCGCCCGTCTCCTGAATGAGCGCGGCGGCGTAGCGGCCATCGGCCGGGTTGCCGATCGCGAGCGAACGCGCAATCGTCGAAGGGCGCTGCGGCTCAATCTCAGTGCGGCCCGCCTTCACAGCGGCAGCAATGGGCGAGCATCCGGTGGCCTGCGCGCCAAAGAAGCGCACATGCTTGTCTTCGACCAGGCCGAGCGCGACCAGCTCACGAAACGCCTTGTGAATCTTGCGGATCAGCGAGCCGCCGGCCATGGGGACCACCACGTTGTCAGGCAAGCGCCAGCCAAGCTGTTCGGCGATTTCAAAGCCCACGCTCTTGGAGCCTTCGGCATAGTAGGGGCGCAGATTTACATTCACAAAGCCCCAGTGGTAGCGGTCGGCAATCTGCGAGCAGAGACGGTTCACGTGGTCATAGTTGCCGTCGATGCGCACCAGATTTGCGCCGTAGACCTGCGTGTTGAGAATCTTTGCGGCCTCAAGATCGGCCGGGACGAGAATGAAGGTCTTGAGTCCCATGCGCGCGGCCTGCGCGGCTACGGCATTGGCGAGGTTGCCGGTCGAGGAGCAGCCGACCGTATCGAATCCAAAGGCCTTGGCGCTGGCCAGAGCCACGGCGACCACGCGATCTTTGAAGCTCAGCGTGGGCAGGCACACGGCGTCGTTCTTGATGTAGAGATTGTTGGCGCCGATGCGGCGGCCAAGGTTCGGAGCCTTCAGCAGAGGCGTCCAGCCGGCGGGCGTGACCGGCTCAAAATCTTCCGCGACCGGCAGCAGCGCCTTGTAGCGCCACATGCTCGTGGGGCCAGCCGCAATCTTCTCGCGCGTAAACTCGCCACGCGCCGCTTCGAGATCGCAGAATACCTCCAGCGGCGTAAAACAGTCCTCGCAAATCGACAGCGGAGCGTTTCCATAGGATCGTCCGCACTCACGACAACGAAGTTCAAAAGCCACAGCCATGCCGTTTCCTCTTCCTCGAAGAAGAAGCCAGGGCTACACCTTACCGGGCCTGCTGACGCTTGCACGAAACCCCAGAGCAGATACACTCTGGCGAATCCTGCGAACTCTAACACTTCTGGAATTCAGCGAGATGCGATCCTGCTGCACCCCCGAATCTCATGTTCCCCGCCGTTACGCAGGAGAGAGTTGACACCGATGTCCCGAATTGCTCGAGCCGGTTGTCGTGGCGTCACAGGGCCCGTCCCTCAGCCACTCTTCATGAAATTCAGGCTCGCTCTTTAGGAGCAAACTTGAATGATTCATATGTACCATGGGCGCAGCCGCGCCGCAAGTGCCCATTCGGCGGTGCATACGGCAAATCCTCATGGCATCTTCTTCCCCTTCGCATTACGATGCAGAAATCTTTACTTTCGCCCTGCGTTTCCAACATCTGGCTGCGGCCTGAGTGCCGCGGATTTTTTTGCACGAGGTTATTCCGCATGAAGCTTCACCTGGCCGCCGTACTCCCCTTTCTGATGGCCGTATGCGCCGCCGCGCAAACATCTTCGAAGCCTGTTTTTCTGCCTGCCTCGCCCCATACCGTGGCCTGGGGCTACTACTGGTCGCAGGCCAGGCCGGTGCTCACGGTGCATTCCGGCGACGTGGTGACCATGCAGACGCTCTCCACCTGCGGCCCTTCAACGCGGCTCGAACAAGAGGGCGTGCCCGCGTCGGCCATCCCCGCCTACAATCAACAGATTTACGATCAGGTGCATGACCGCGGCCCGGGCGGGCATATCCTCACCGGCCCCGTCGCGATTGAAGGCGCGGAGCCCGGCGACGTGCTCGAAGTGGACATTCTGAAGGTGCATCTCGACACCGACTTTGCATGCAACGGATTCGGCGTAGGGGAGGGCTTTCTGCCCAACGATTTTCCCTATGGCCGCACAAAAATCATTCCACTCGACCGCCAACATATGGTCGCGGATTTTGCGCCCGGCATCCGGATTCCGCTGCATCCCTTCTTTGGCAGCATGGGCGATGCGCCGCCGCCTTCGGCCGGTCGCTACAGCAGCGTGCCGCCGTGGATGAACGCGGGCAACATGGACAACAAATTGCTCGTCGCGGGCACAAAGCTCTACATTCCGGTCTTTGCCAAAGGCGCGCTCTTTGAAGCTGGCGACGGCCACGCCGGGCAAGGCAACGGTGAAGTGGACATCACCGCGATGGAGACGTTCCTGACCGGCACCTTTCGCTTTGTGGTGCACAAGCATGAGCATCTGCTGTGGCCCGAGGCGGAGACGCCGACCAGCTACATCACCATGGGCTTCAGCCCCGACCTTGAGACCGCAACCAAGATGGCTGTGCGCAACATGATCGGCTTTCTGGTGGCGCAGAAGCATCTCACGCGCGATGAGGCCTACATGCTCACGTCTGTCGCCGTGGATGTGGACATCACGCAGCTTGTGGATCACAACGTCGGAGTGCATGCGATTTTGCCGAAAGATATTTTTGTGAAGCAGACGAAGTAGATATTTGCGCTAGCCGCGCAGGGGCCGTGCGGGCACGCCCGCCACCACGGCTCCCGCAGGCACGTCGCGCGTGACGACCGCGTTGGCGCCAATGGTGGCGCGGTCGCCGATGGTGACGCCGCCGAGCACGATGACTCCGCGGCCAATCCATACGTCTTCGCCAATCACGATGGGCTGCGTGACATAGCCGGAGTCGCGCACGGGTCTGCCCTCTTCGCGCGCGTGGTTGGCATCGCGCAGACTGGTGTATTCGCCAATCATGGTGCCGCGACCTACGCGAATGCCCGCGCGCGCGGCGATATGAACGCCTGTCGAAAGCACCACATCGTCAGAGAGAACGATCTCTGCCTGCTGCTGCGTTTCGAGATAGAGGTGAGGGTAGAGCAGCGCACGCTCGCCGATGCGAATCGCGCCTGTGCCATAGACAAACGCGCGGCCCTCAATGACCACCGAGGCCGGCACGGGATACCGCAACTGCGAGGCCAGCCGCGCGTGATGCCACAAGCGGCGGCCTCCGCGACGCATGCCGTGCGTGGCGCGCAGCAATGCGCTGAGAATTGCCGAAAGAATGCCCTTCATTCCGCCCATCGCTCAATGCCCTTCCGCCGTTTTACCACGGCTGCGGCGGAGATACACGGCCGCCCTGCGTCTCATGCCACGCATCGCGCAAGAGCGCGAGCAGACTGGTCTGCTGCTGCGCGCGAATGCGCCGCTCCGGTTGGCGGCTCCAGCGGTTGCGCAGGAGGATGATGCGCCGGTGCAGGCGCTCCATGCTCATGGAGAGCCACGCCTGCGCGCCATGATGCTTGCGGTAATAGAGCATCATGCTGCGCATGCGCCACTTAACCACCTGCGCTTCGCGTGAGGAGTAGTCGAGCTCTCGCAGCGTGCGCGAGGACTCGCCGCACAGGTGCGTCACACCAATGCCGGGCCAGTACCACACCTGCCAGCCCGCGGCGTGCATGCGACGGCATAGATCCACCTCTTCGTAATAGAGAAAGAAGCGCTCATCAAAAATGCCCACGGCGCGCAACGCTTCGGCGCGCAGGATCATGAATGCGCCGGGCACCCAGTCAGTCTGCGCGGCTTGATTCTGGTCGGCCCAGGTGCGGTCAAAGCGGCCAAAGAAGCGCGAGTAAGGAAACTTTGCCGCCAGCCCCGTCGCCACGATGGCATCGTCGAGCAGCGAATGAAAGCGCCGCGCGGAGGCCTGCCAGCGTCCGTCACCATGCACCAGCCGCGCTCCGCCCGCGCCCGCGCGGGGTGCGGCGTCCATCTGCCGCACGGCCTCAGCCAGCGCACCCGGATGCAGAAAGGCGTCGGAGTTGAGCAGCACGATGTACTCGGCGCGGCCCTCGGCCAGAATGGTCCGCAGCGCGAGGTTGTTTGCCGGACCAAACCCCAGATTGATCTTGCTGCGCGTAAGGTGGACAGCGGGAAACTCCGCCGCGACCATATCGGCCGAGCCATCGCGCGAGGCATTGTCCACCACATGCACCTCAAGGGCGCGCCCGGTGGCGGACTGGAGTGATTCCTGCTCGGCAAACACCGTGGCCAGACAGTCGCGCAACATCTCGCGCGTGTTGAACGAGATCACCACAAGCGCGACACTGGCGGGCTTTTCGATGGCACTCATGCGCCGGACCTTTGCCGGTGGCGCGCATCGGCGAGCAGTTCTTCGAGCAAGCGCGCCTTGCGGGGAATATTTTCTTCGAGGTTATAGTCCGCCAGCACGCGGCGGCGTCCGGCCTCACCGAGTTGCGCGCGCAATGCTTCATCAAGCAGCAAGCGCCGCAGCGCCTCGGACAGTAGAGCCTCGTCGCCGGGCGGCACCAGCAGGCCCTCTTCGCCGTGGCGAATCAGCTCCGGAATTCCACAGGCCGTGGTCGAAACGCAGGGGACGCGCGCGGCCATCGCCTCCATCAACGCAATGGGAATGCCCTCGGCAAAGCTGGGCAGCACGAACACATCCGCGGTCTGCACCAGCGCCAGCGTGGTGTCGTGGTCGAGCGCCCCGGTGAAGGTGACGGGCAACTGATGCGCACGGGCGTATTGCTCAAGCGCCTCGCGTTCGCTGCCCCGGCCCACGAGCGTGAGGCGAAAGCGCATGCCCTGCTGATGCAGCGCCTTCACGGCGCGCAGCAGAATGCGCTGGCCTTTGTCCGGCACCAGACGGCCCACGCACAACAGATGCAGCTCGCGGTCTTCGCCGGGCTGCGGGCGGGCTGCGCTCTCAAACTTTTCGGGATAGATGCCCAACCGGCAGACGCGCACCTTGTGCCACTGGTGCGAAGGCAGCAGAAACATCGCATTCCAGCGGCCAAAGTCAGAGATGGAGATGACAAACTCCGCCGCCGAAAACTTTGTGAGCAGCCGGTAGGCGCGCATGTCGAAGTACTCGTTGGGCCCATGCATGGTCATGGAGTATGGAATCTTCCACGCCTTGGCGCCGAGATAGCCGACGGTGGCCACACTGCTGCCAAAGTGAATGTGCAGGTGGTCGAGCTTGCGGCGGCGCATCCAGTCACCCAGCAGCAGCCCCTCGGCCAGGTAAGCGAGTCCCCAGGCCTGCAGGCCGAGATCCCATGCGCCGTATCGCATCGATGCGGCGACGCCGCGCAGCACCACCACAGGATGCCGCAACACGATGCCGGCCACCCGCAGCATCTGCGCGGCAAGCCCGGTCTTTAGATATTTGGTAGTTCGGGCTTCTTCGGCTTCCGCAACCGGCAGCGCGTGCAGCGGCCGGTCGGGCGGATTGATGGAGACCGTCTCCACATGAAAGCCCTCGCGCCGCAGCCCCAGCACCTCCGCCAGAAAAAAGGTGTGCGAAATCGCCGGATACTGGCTCATCAGCATTGCCATGCGAACCCCGCCACGCGGGCGCGGCAAGGCTTGCGGCGCATTGTCTCTCATATCTAGCAGGTTCCCGGGGATTCGACTTGCCGTCGATAGCTCCAAGGTATCATTGCGGCTGCCGCATACGGTTCCGGTACACTAAGCGCGCTGGTAATAACCCCCTGTTACCGGCCTTCCGGCTCATTCCCGGAAAATTCATCACAGACTGTTACAAATTTCCATGCCGTCCGGTTCTCCGCTCCGCTCCTCACGATCCGCAGGCCTTCGCTGGCTGGCGCTGCTGCTCGCCATTGCCGCTGCCGCGCTGGCCTTCGCTGGCATCCGCTGGCATGGCCTCGATGTGGCGCGCGCCGCAAGCGGCACCCGCTCCAACACGAGCGGAGTCACGCGCATTGATCTGACGGGCCGCGTGCTGCGTCCGCAGGTGGAACGCTTCGGCATCAATCTCGGCAACCAGACGTTTTATGACTCCGGCCAGATGATGCGGAATCTTATCTTCCGCAATCCCGGCTTTGAGGGCGCGCGCTATCGCAGCATAGTTCGCTGCGTGGAGGTCACGGCGACGACCTGCACCGCCAGCCGCCCCGATGCGGCCTGGACGCCCGGCTTCTGGACGGGGGCGCACTTCCGCACGCTGAATGGCTCGGCGACCGGCACTGTCGCCGTCATGCAGCCTCCGTCAAGAAATAATCCCCGGCGAGGCATGGTGCTGACCTTTGCCGCGCCGTTGCATGCCGGCGAATATCTTGTGCTCAACAAGGCCTTCCCTGGCGACCCCACTGCGGGGTGGTGGACGCAGGCCACTGGCGGTGCGAGCTTTGCTGCGGAATTGCACGATCTTGCTCCCGGCTCGCCCGGCCGTCAGGCGCTGCGCATTCTTGCGGACGGGCCGGGCCAGTCCGCTACGGTTTCGTCCTACTTTGACTCCACGGCCGGGCATACCTTCGTACTGCTTCACGGCGCGTACATGCTGCGCTTCAGGGCTCGCGGCCTCAGTCCGCACGCGCAGCTCGCGGTGAGCGTTGCACGCGGCACGATGCCTGCCTACCTGCAGCGCAACCTGACGCTCACTTCACAGTGGAAGAGCTACACACTCGCATTTTCGGCCCATGAAGTGGACATTACCCCGGCCACGGCGGCGCTGAGTTTTCATGTCGCGCACAGCAATGTGCTGCTCGACGATGTGTCGCTTGAGAAAGCAGGCCCGCAGGCCGCGGCCAATCCGACGGCCTTCCGGGCATCGGTGGTCGCGGCGCTGCGGCAACTGCACCCCGGCGTGCTGCGCTACATGGCCACCGGCGCGGAGCTGGGCAGCACGCTCGCCAATCTGCTGGCGCCGCCCTTTGCGCGCGAGCGCACGGGCTACTCCGCGTGGTCGCTCGACGACCCGGCCATCCCGATGGGGCTGGGCGAATTTCTCACACTGTGCAAAACGGTCCATGCCGATCCCTGGATTACGCTGCCCAGCGCAACCTCGGACGAAGAAGGACGCGAGCTGATCGAGTATCTCTCCGGCCCCGTCACATCGCCGTGGGGCAAGCTGCGCCTGCTCGTTCATCATGCCGCGCCCTGGACGAGCGCCTTCGGCCGCATTCACCTGGAGCTGGGCAACGAAACATGGAACTCAGGCTTTGCGGGCGAGTCCATCACGGATCCGCACGCCTACGGCCAGCGCGCGACCAGCTTGTTCAGCGCCCTGCGCGCCGCGCCGGGATTTTCCGCGGGCAAGTTTGACCTCATCCTCGGCGGACAGGCCGATTACCCGGCCCGCAATGCGCAGATACTGGCCGCGGCCTCGCAGTTTGACACCTTCGCCGTTGCGCCTTACCTGATGCGGAGCCTGAGCGATACCGCTACGCCCGAAGCCACCTACGCTCCTCTGCTGGCCCAGCCGCAGGCCATGGAGCAGATGGAGCAGAGCGCCGCACAGAGCAGGGAGCAGCCGGACAGCGAAGTTGCCTCCGCCGCTCGCCTCGCCGCCGCCCGGCATGCGGCGCTCTCGGTGTATGAAGTGAATCTGCACACCACCGAGGGCACGGCTTCGCAGGCGGTGCTTGCGCGCTTCCCTGCCTCAGCCGCCGCCGGGCTCGCCGTGGCCGATCACCTGTTGCGCATGCAGCGCGATGCCGGAGTGCGCAACGCGCTGCTCTTCTCGCTGCCGCAGTTTGAGTACCGCCGCAATGACGGCAAGCTGGTTCCGCTGTGGGGCACCGTGGTGGACATGGGCGTCACCAATCGCAAGCGCCCGCAATTCCTGACCACGGAGCTGGCCAATCTCGCCATCGGCAACGAACCGGCGCAGGAGACCGAAGCGCGCATGGAGGGCGGCGGACCGATGCTCGCCATTCACAGCGCAAATGGCCCCGTCGATCTCGCCCACGCGCAACTGCTCGATGCCTTTGCCTTTCGCTCGGCCCATCACCATGCGCTGGTGCTCTTCAACCTCGACCTTGGCCGCGCTCACACGATTGAGCTGAGGGGTCCGCAAGCCCCCAATGCCGGCGAACCGGTGGAAATCTCGCGCCTCGCGGCCAGCCAGCCCGGGCTGACCAATGAGCAGTCCGCGATGGTAATGATCCAGACAACTCACATGGTTACCATGAGCGATAAAGTTACCCTTCCTGCGCTTTCCATGACCGTAATTCGTTGGTAAGCCCTGCTGCTCTGCTGGAACGTCTACCGAAGCTCGATTTTCAGTAACCACAGGCCACCTTCCGCGAGCAGATTACGAGGCAGAACAGGGTAACCACGGATGAGTGACTAAAGCTGTATGTGGCTCAATTCATTGCCTTTATTTCTCCCCCATCCGTGGTATTCGGCCCTCCACAAGTGGTAGTCTGGGGCCACGATTCAGGGATACAGGTCTCACCGCCAACAGGGGACACTTGAGTCAACCCGAATCGTCCGGCTGTCCCGCAAGGGAGGCCGGAACCGGGTTCAGGAAGGCCGCTTAGGCCAGACGGAACGCGAGTGCGATGGTCCCCCGCCAAAGCAGAACGCAAGCAAATTTGAGCGGCAGGGAGACCAGGCAATGACAAAGGGCCACGCACACTACGCGGTTTCGATTCTGGGGGTACCCTTTCACAACGTCTCGCAGCATGAGGCGCTGGAATGGGTGGAAACAGCGATTGCCAGCGGAGACTCCCACCAGGTGGCAACGGCCAATGTCGATTTTCTCTCCCATGCTCAAAAAGATCCCTGTGTGAAGCGCATTCTGCGGGAGTGCAGCCTGGTGCTGGCCGATGGCATGCCGATTGTGTGGGCCTCGCGCCTGATGGGCAAGCCGCTGCAGCAGCGCGTCACGGGCGTGGACCTTGTGCCCCTGCTGGCGCAGGCTTCGGCCGAGCGCGGCTATGGAATTTATCTGCTGGGCGCCGATGCCGGCGTCATGGCGCGCGCGGTTGCCGAGCTTCGCCGCCAGTATCCCAACATCAACCTTGTGGGCTGCGACTCACCCAAGGCTGCCTCGCTCGAAGAGATGGATCACGATGGCATGCTGCGCCGCATTGAGAATGCCAGGCCCGATATTCTGCTGGTTGCCTTTGGCAATCCCAAGCAGGAGCGCTGGATTTACATGCACCGCGACCGCCTGAAGGTACCGGTTTCGATCGGCATTGGCGGCACGCTCGACCTGCTCGCCGGCCGCCTGCGCCGCGCGCCGCTCTGGATGCAGCGCAGCGGACTCGAATGGCTCTACCGCGCCTCGCAGGAGCCGTTGCGGCTCTTTCCCCGCTACCTGCGCAACGCCCTGACGCTGCTGCGCTATCTGCCTGCGGACATCCTCGAATCCCGTAGCAGCAAGGCACGCACCCCGGGTACCATTACCATCAACCGCCAATCGACCGGAGTATCGCGCAAGTCGCCGCTACTCGAAGATTAAGCCATTGATCATGTGCTGGCCGCGAACCTCGCCGCCAACAGCGCGAGGGGACGAAGATCCATGAAGCTGGTCATCCTGCTGCCCGGTCTGCTGGCCTGCCTTGCGCTGGCCCGCCGCACCGTGCCCCAGGTGCTGCTGGATGTCTATCTGCCCACCATTCTGCTGCTGCCCATGTACTTTGATCTTCGGCTCAAGCATCTGCCGCCGCTGCTGTTCAGCGAGACGGCCATTCTGCCCATCGGCATTGCGATGGCGGCGCTGCTCGCCTCGCGGCGTCTCGAATGGCAGTGGTCGCTCACCGATATATGGATCGCGCTCTTTGTGCTGCTGGTCGGCATCTCAGAATCGCGCCAGACCAACACCCATACCGGCGGCCTCGACATCTTCTCAGAACTCACCGGCGCTGTATTGCCCTACATGGCCGGGCGGTTGCTCATTGAGCCGTACCGCCTGCGCGCGGCGTTCATCCGCCGCTTTGTGGTGCTGCTTTCGTTTGTGGCCGCAGTGGGCCTTTATGAATTCAAGAGCGGGCGCAGCGTCACCCAGGCTCTCTGGAAGCACGTCTTTCCCGATGAGCCGATCATCTGGCCGCAGCAGATGCGCTGGGGCTTTGGCCGCATCGCCGGCCCTTATGCGCAGTCTATTTTGTGCGCCATGGTCTTTCTGATCGGGCTGCTCTTCTGCATGTGGCTGCGCCGCGCCTATCCGCAATGGGGCACGCGGCGCTTCTTTGCATACGTACCGCTGCGCATCCGTACCGCGATATTTGCCGCGATGATCGCCGGGCTGCTCATGACGCAATCGCGCGGGCCGTGGCTGGGAGCCATTCTGGCCATTGCCATTGTCTGGGTTGGCCGCCAGCGCGATATCCGCCGCGCCGCATGGAAGGTGACCGCGGCCGCCGTGGTGTTGCTGGCCATGAGCTGGGGCTATGCCAATCGCTACACCTCCGGCACGATTGCCCAGGCCAAGAATCTGGAACAGCAGGATGCCATCTACCGCCGCGAACTGCTCAAGAACTATATCCCCATTGTCAAAGAGCGGCCGCTGATCGGCTGGGGCATCACCGACTATCCGGTGATGCACAACCAGTTCTCCATCGACAATGAGTACCTGCTGCTCGCGGTGACGCAGGGGCTGATCGGGCTCGCGCTTTTTGTGCTCATCAATGTCGAGAACTGGCGGCGCATGCTGCGCGCCATGCGCTGGATGACCGGGCCTGCCGACCGCGCCTTTCTCTTCTGCCTGATGGGCATCATGGGCGGCATTCTGGCCACGCTCGCCACCGTCTATCTCGGCATGCAGGTCTTCTATTTGTTCTTTCTGCTCACGGGCTGGATTCATGGCCTGCAACCCACTGACTCCGTCAGCGGCTCAGGACCCGAGCCTGCGCTGCCGTACCAGCCGCAACGCTTCCGGAGGGTTCTGGCCTGACCATGGCGCACGCTTTCCATATCCCGGCTCTTCTGCTCGGCCTGCTCGCGGCTCTCGCCACCCTGCCCCTGTGCGTGGAACTGGCGCTGGCCTGCCTCGGCCGGTGGTTTTCCTCCGGGCGTCCGGCAGGCACGCTATTGCCGGGTCCGTTGACGGTGCTGATTCCGGCACACAATGAGGAAGCGCTCATCGCCCGCACCGTGCAAAGCGTGCTCGCGGCGGCCAAGGCGGATCCAAATCCGGTAAATGTAACCGTGATTGCGCACAATTGCACAGACAACACCGCCGCACGCGCCGCAGAGGCCGGAGCGCGTGTGCAGCCCCTTGCAGGCCCTGCCGGAAAAGGCCACGCCCTGCGCCACGGCATCGAGATCGCGCTCAAAGAGGGCGCAGCCGCCATCGCCGTGATTGACGCCGACACGCAGGTGAGCCGCAATCTCTTCGCGGTGCTGCGGCAGGCGCTCGCGCATGCCGATGCTGCGCAGGCATGGTATGAACTGGGCGAGCCGAATGCGTATGGCAACACCGGGCAGGAACTCGGCGCGCTCGCCTTTCGCGGCATGAACGCGGTGCGTCCTCTGGGCCGCGACCGCGCAGGCTTCTCCTCGGGGCTCTTCGGCAACGGATTCGTGCTTCGCGCAGAGACCATCGCCGCCGTTCCATGGAATGCGTATGGGCTTGCCGAAGATCGCGAATATCATGCGCTGCTGGTGCTGGCCGGCCGCCGCTGCGCCTTTGCCGCCGAAGCTCGCGTATGGGGAGTCGCCGCCGCCAGCCGCGATGCCCGACGCTCGCAGCGGCTGCGGTGGGAGGGCGGACGCATCGCGCTCGTGCGCCAGATGATGGCTCCGCTGCTGCGCGCCTCGCTCGCCGGCAACCTGCACGCGCTCGAAGTGCTGCTGGATGCGCTCAGTCTGCCCTTTGCCTTTGGATTGCTGCTGCTGCTGGCGGCGCTTGCGCTGGGCCTCTTCACGGGTGCGGAGTGGCTGCTGGCCTATGCACTTGCCGGGCTCACGCTCTGCCTTGGCTATGTGGTGCGCTCGGCGCGCCTCGCGCCGCATCCGGGCCGCGCCGCGCTGGCTCTGCTCGCAGCGCCCTGGTTTGTGCTGCGCAAGCTCTCGCTGGTGCCCGCCATGCTGCGCAGCGCCTCGCGCAAAGCCGCGTGGGTTCGCACCAGCCGCGAGGTGCAGCCATGAGCCAGCATCCGCAGCAGGCCCCCGAACCGATCTCCGAGGCGATGGAAATGTTGCAGCAGGACGAGATGCTGCCGCCGCCCGCCGTCGCATCGGCCGTGCAGTCCGAAACTGCATCCGTTCACAGCACCGTGCGGCGCAACGTCTCGGCGACCATGCTCGCGCGCGTGGGCTACATGGTCACGCGCATCCTGATTCCGCCCTTTGTGCTGGCGCGCATTGGCCTCGATGCCTACGGCATCTGGAGCATGGTCTTCATCCTCGTCAGTTATGTCGGCATCTCGACGCTGGGCATCTCGAACGTCTACATCAAGTACGTCGCCGAGTTCAACGCGCGCCGCGAATACGACCGCATCAACTCGCTGCTCTCGACCGGCCTCGCCATCACGCTGCCGATGTGCTCGGCCATCTTCGTAGCCATCTTTTTCGGCTGGCCGTGGATCGCGCCTTTTCTGCATCTGCCCGCAGCGCACGCACAGGATGGCCGCGATGCCGTGCTGATTGTGCTGGGCGTCTTTCTGGCCAGCATCTCGCTCAACGCCTTCAGCGACACGCTCACCGGCATGCAGGAGATTGCCGCCGCGCAAACCTTCTGGACCCTCGGCTATCTGGTCGAGTTTGCCGCTGTCTTCACGCTGGTGGGCCTCGGCTTTGGCCTGCGCGGGCTGGCGGAAGCCTACCTGCTGCGCGTGCTTGTCAACGATGGGCTCAGCATGTGGTGGGCCTGGCGGCGTCTGCCGTGGCTGCGTCTTTCTCCGCGCCGCATTCGCCGCGAAGTGGTCGGCTATGTGCTGCATTTTGGCGGCATGGTGCAGTTGCAGAGCATGCTTTCGATTCTGCTGGCCTCGATTGAAAAAGTCATTGCACTCTTCACGGTCGGGCTTGCGGCGACCGGCCTCTTTGACATTGCGAAGAAGTGGCCCTCCTCCATTCAGACGCTTCCGATGGCCTTTTTCGGCGCATTTCTGCCGGCGGCCTCGCATCTTGACGCGCACGCTTCACCCGCTGAGCAGCGTGCCGTGCTGCGCGATTTTTATCTGCGCGGCTCGCGCTACTCGAACCTCTGCACGTCCTACTTCTGCGGGCTCATGGCCGCCATTCCCGGCGCAATTCTTGCGGTGTGGCTCGGCCCGAAGAATCCTTACCTCGCGCAGTTGACCATCCTCTTTCTGCTTTTCACGCTGGGCACGCAGATGCATCTGCTCACCGGCCCCGGCACCTCGATTTTGCGCGGCATGGGCCGCGTTTATGACGAGTTTTTCTACTCGGTGCCCAACCTGCTGCTGCTCTGCCTTTTTGTTCCGGCCTCGCGGCTCATCACCGGCCACTGGACCACCTTTGCCATCGGCGTCGCCGTCTTCTGCGCCACGGCTGGCGCCTCCTGCGTGCTGCTGGCCCGCGTGCAGCGCGTGCTCGGCTTCCGCTTCTGGCCCTATGCGCGGATGGTTCTGCTGCCGTCTGTCATTTTTTACGCTGCGGGCTTTGCCCTGCGCGTGCCCGTCACCACACTGGTGGCCCGATTTGGCCGATGGCCCGGAATGGGCATTCTGATTGCCGCCGGGCTTGTTTACACTGCTCTTTCCGGACTGCTGCTCGACCGCTTCATCCTTCATCCGGAAGAACGTCGCATGGCCCGCCAATCCATCCGTCGCGCACTGTCCGCGGCCGGGCTTCATGCCTCCGGCGCGGCTACCGGCGAGGAGGCTCTCTAAATGAAACTCGCACGGTTACTCATCATCCCGGCCCTGCTGCTCGCGCCCGTTACGCTCCCGGCCCAGCAGAACAGCGACGCCGCACAGAACACCTCACAAGCACTTCCTAAAGAGCCGGTGCTGCAGCCAAACCCGCTCGACGTGCTGCGCCAGTTCGAGGGCCCGGCCGATCAGGAGTACCGTCTCGGCCCCGGAGACCAGATTGCCATCGATGTTCCGGGCCACCCTGAACTGAGCCAGAAACTCGTACTCGGCCCCGACGGACGCATCACGCTGCCCCTGGCCGGCAACATCGACCTGGGCAACAAGACCCGCGAAGAAGCCGCCGCCGCGATCGACACGGCGCTCTCGGAGTACTACAACAACATTCGCGCCACAGTCTCGGTGGAGAAGTACACCTCAAACCGCGTGCTGGTCATCGGCGCGGTCGATCACCCGGGTCTGGTGCAGTTTGACGCGCAGCCTACGCTGCTGGAGGCGCTCGCCAAGGCAGGATTGCCCGGCGCTCCGCGGAACTCAAGTAACCAGGTTGCGACACTCGGAACCGCACCCTCCGCGATGGCCTCGATCCCTGAGCGCTGCGCCGTTTACCGGGGCCGCAATGAGGTGGTCTGGGTCAATCTGCGCAAGCTGCTCCGCGAGGGCAACAGCATGGCTGACCTTCGCCTGCGCCGCGGCGATGTCGTCTTTGTGCCCAATCCACAGGACAATTTCGTCTCCGTGCTCGGCGAAGTGCAGCATCCGGGGGCGGTGCAGCTTTCGCCGGACATGACCCTGGCCAATGTGCTGGCGCTGGCCGGCGGACTCAACACCCAGTACGGAGCCGCCCATCGTATCGAAGTTCTCGACCCCTCCACCGGCAAGAAGACGATCATCCCCTTCAAGGACGTTCTGGCGAATAAAGGTAATGCCGCCGAGCTTACCTTGAAGTCCGGAGATGTGATTTTCGTACCCAGGAGCGGTTTCTATAAGGTAACTAACACTCTTAATGCATTCAGTCCCCTAACCTCGTTATTTACCTACAGCATGCTGACATATCATCCTTAAAGTGCAGGGCAGGGACCGGCGCACGTCACCCCGGCAAACAGAAGGCGAAACCATGAAGCTTCTCGCAGGCAGACCCGCAGGGCAATCCGGGGCCAATTCCCGCTCCGAAGGCACCCCTGTGTCTCCGGAGCAGCCGGTCTTCCGCATCCAGTTGATGCGCAGCCTGCGCCTGCACCGCAAGCTGGCGCTGGGCGTGGCCGCGGGCATTTTTGTGCTCATGATGGCGGCCCACTTCGCCATCCGGCCCACCTACACCGCCACCAGCGTGGTGTATGTGCAACCGTCGCCGCAGCCGGTCATCGGCGGGCAGACCAACAACAACTGGTCTTACGATTCGCTGACCTACGACGCATTTATTCAGCAGCAGGTGCAGGCCGTCACCCGGCCTGACATTCTGGAAGCAGCCATTCGCGCCACCGGCCCCGGCGTCTTTCAGATGCCGAAGGAGAGCGTGCAGTCCGCTGCCGAACGACTGGGCAAAATGCTCACCGTGCAGCGCGAAGGCACCTCTTATCAGGTCTCCATCTCGCTCACCGGCAAAGACAAGGTCAAAGCCGCCAAAATGGTGAACGCCGTCACGACGGCGTATCTGGCCGCGGCCCGCAATGATGAGTTTGCCGGCAGCGCCGAGCGCATCGCCATGCTGCGCGACGAGAGTGACCGCGTGCAAAAGGCACTCAATGCCGACTATGCCGAGCAGGCCGCACTGTCTAAGCAACTCGGCGTCGCCAACGCTACGTCCGGCAACACCGACCCTTACTCCGCGCAGATTGATACGCTGCGTGCCGAGTTGCTCAAGGCCCGCGCCGATCATGACCAGGCAGAGGCCGAACTGAACGCGCTGACCACCGGCGGCCCGCACTCGGCCGCGCTGGCCACGGCCACGCAAAAGATTCTTGCCAACGATCCTGGCCTCTCTGCCATGAAGGGCGCCATGAGCCAGCATCGCAGCCAGCTCATCGCGCAGATGTCGCAGCTCAAGCCGGCGAATCCCGTCTACCAGCAGGATGAATCGGAGCTGAACAAGCTCAATCAGTCTCTCGATCAGATGACGGCGAAGCTGCAGACGCAGGCCGAGCAGCAGGTGGATGCCAAGGTGCGTGCGGATCTTGACCGCACCGGCGCGGTGGACGCGCAACTGACCTCGCAGCTCAATGCGACGACGGCGCTCGCCACCACCTCCACACCGAAGATGCAGCGCGCCAACGAGCTGAATGCCGATATTCTGCGCCTGCAGCAGCGTTACGCCGCCATTGACACGCGTCTGCACAACGTGGAGCTGGATTCTTCTGCTCCCGCCGCCGTGCATCTTTCCTCGGCCGCACAGCCGCCGGTCAGTGCGAACTCCGGCATGCGCCACAAGCTGGTGCTACTGGCGCTGCCCTTTGCGCTCTTCTTTGGACTTTTTTCCGCACTGGGTGCGAACGCGCTGGATCGTCACGTGCATACTCCCGGCGATGTGCAGCACATCCTGGGCTTTGCCCCGCTTGGCGTGCTGCCCGAGGCGACGCACGTGACCCCTGCCGTGGAGCAGGAGTATCTGCTGCGCCTGGCCGCCGGCATTGACCATGCCGCCGCTTCAGCCCACGCCAAGACGTTTGTGGTGACCGGCGTGGGCACCAGCGACCTGGCCCATGCACTCGGCACCACGCTGGCGCGCATTGGCCGCCGCACGCTCACGCTGGATTCGGCTTCGGTGCTCGCACCGTCAGAGGCGCATGCGGCCGAAACCGGTGCGACACCGGAAGGCAGCGTGATCGAGCAGAACCTGCGCCGTCTCTCCGCGGCCAATGAGGTGGTGCTGATTGATGCGCCGCCGCTGCTGCTCTCGGCCGGCACCGAATATCTCGCGCGCTTTACCGACGCGACGCTGCTGGTCTGCGACAGCGGACGCACCGAGCGCTCTGACGTGGCGCGCGCCGCGCAGTTGCTCGACCGCATTCAGGCCCCTGGCGTCGGAGCCATTCTCACCTCCATTCCGCCGCGCACCGCCGATCCTGAATTTCTTGCCGATCTCAAGGCCACGCAAGACCGCCTGCTGAGCACCTCGCGCTCGCCGCGCCGCAGCGAGATGGAATCGGACACATGGCGTTCGCTCAATCCGCATCCGGCCGAAACGCCTCTGCAGGCCGCAGCCAACATTCCGCTGCCCGCCGCCGATCAGCCCGATGCTGAGCGCGTTCCGGCACGCAAGGCCGAACCCATCGCGGCGGCTGGGCGGGAAGACCGCAACGCTCGCCCGGTGCAGGCCGGAACGGTTGCGGATTTGCCTGTCGAACCCGAACCGGCGATCGCAGCACCGGAACAGGAAATGGCTGCGGTTGTGCCGCCGCAGGAGAAGCCCTCGCTGCTCGATCAACTGGTGCGCATGGAGCAGGTGGCACATACACAAACGCCGTCCTACGCAGAAGTCTCAACGCCGGAAGCCGTGCCCGCTGCGCCGCCCGCCTTTGAGCCGGAGATGCATCTGGAAGAAGAGCCGGCGCTCCAGCACTCGGCGCGCAACGAAATCATTGCCGCATGGACACCGCAGACCGAATCCACCTGGATCGGAGCGAGCATGCCCCAGACCGTTGCGGCTGCGATCACTGCGCCGCAGGTGCAGTCGCAGGCCAGCATCACCGCGCCCAGCATCGGCAGCGACAAGATCACGCAGCCGCAGTCCCCTTCGGCCACACCGGTGGATCGCGCCGCCGCGTTTGATGCACTGCTGAACCGCCTGATGGAGTCGGCAGCCAAAGAGAAGCTGGAAGCAGTCACGGCCTCCCGCACCCAGGCCGCAGCCGAGGCTGCCGCCACGTCTGAGCCTGAGGTGCCTGCCGAAACCGTGGCCGCATCCCCCGCCATCTTTGAGGCGGTGGCAGAAGAACCCATTCTTGCCCAGGCGCAAGAGCCCGCGCCTGTAGCGCAGCACCTCGCGCCCAAATCGCGCTGGAATGTCGAGCCGGAGCCGCCTCAAGCGATCGCCCAGCCAGCCGCGCCCGTGGCCGTCACACCGATTGAGATTGCCGTGCCGCGCAAGCAGGCGAGCGTGCTGCCGCCGGAAAAGACCGCGGCCGCAGTTCCCTCGGAGCCGGATGTGGAACCCGCGCAGCGGCCACGCCGCCGCTTTGAAGAGTACGCCTTCCACTGGAACGATCCCGGTACCGGGGATCTGGCAATTCTTCCGCCCCATTCTCCCGGCCAGTACGGCAAAGGAAGCCGCCGCCGGCGCTAAACGTCATGCCTCCGCCTCTGACCTCCGAAGCTTCGCTGTCCGGCTCTGGGCGGCCCATTCGCCATCTGGTGCATGTTGGCTTCTGGGCACCGTCCATGGCCTTTCTGCGCCGCTGTCACGAGGCGGGTATTGAAGTGCATCTGCTGCGTCATGGCAACTGGCCGCAACGCATTCCGCTGCCCAGCAATGCCATCACCACCGATGGGGGCGCACTTCGCTGGGAAGAGATCAATACTCCCGCGGGCATGGAGCGCATCGTCGCCTTCACGCAAAGCGTGCAGGCCGATGCCATCTGCAGCGATGACGAATTCATGCTCTATTGGCTGGCCAGCCATCGCCACCGTTTTGAGCCCCGCTGCACAGTCCTGGCCTCTTCCGCCGAGGCCATCGCACGGCTCATGGAAAAGTCAGAGCAGGTGCAGTTGGCGCGCGAGGCCGGTTTTCAGGTGCTGCCCAGTTGGCTGTTGCACACGCGCGCCGATGCGGACTCCGTGCCCGCAAGCAGCTTTCCGCTCTGCCTGCGCCCCACGCACATGAACTCGGTCACGCCCCCCTTCAAGGCGCATCGCGTGGATTCGCCGGCCGAGCTGCATGCGTTTCTCAGCACGCTCACGTGGACCAGCCCGCTGCTGGCCCAACCCTTTTGCCTTGGTCCTAACCTGGTGCTGCATGGTGTGCGCTCCACCGGCGGCGAAGTGCTCGCGCTCGAGTGCTTTCGCGCCTATCGCAAGTACAAGGGCTACGCGCTCTCGATCGAGCGCATGAATCTGCCGGCGGATCTGCGGCAAGCCGCCGAACGCTTTGCGCATCTGGCCAACCTACACGGACCCTTTCACTTTGATCTGCTGCAATCCGCGGACACCGGAGAGATTTTCTTCCTGGAGGTGAACTACCGCATCGGCGGAACCACCCCGAAGGTGATTCATCTCGGCTACGACGAGCCCATGCTCGCACTTGCAGCGTTTGGACTCGAGCCGCCGCATCGGCCGCCCGCCCTGCGGGCTTCGCGCCGCGTCACCGGCAAGCGTATGCTCGCCGGGCAGATTTACCACACCCTTCGCCACGGTGCGGGCATGTTGGACTTTCCGCAGCACTCCCGCCTGCGCATTATTCTCAGCGGCCTGTGGGAGTTCCTCACCGTGCCGGACGCGATTCTGTCGCGCAAAGACATGCGCGGCAGCCTGTTTTATCTCAGGCGCGGCGGGCGCATGTAGCTTGCCGCCTCAGCGGTGATATTCGATCAGGCCGCGCTGCCGTCCGCGCCGCGCATCGAACCAGAAGCGCACCTGCCCCATAAAAATAGGAATCTGCTGCAGGTGCGAATGCACCGCGTAGAGCGCAAGCGTATACGGCGACCGCGTTTTCCAGCGATACTTCCACGCCGTGCGCGCGACCAGCGCGAGCGCCAGCAGGAGCCACAACGCAAGGGGCCACGCGCTGCGCAGCACCAACGAGAGAGCCAGCGCGGCGAGCGGCGAGAGCATCCAGAACAGCGCCCGTTTCGCCGTGGCTCGCACCGCACCTGCCCAGAGGCCATCGGCAGTGCCGCGAAAGCGCCGCGAAACCTCAGCCGCCGCGTGCCCGGTGCGCTCACCGCGCCGCCAGTATTCGCGCCAGCGCGTCATGGCCAGATCGTGGCCGGTCATGGGATGGTCAATGCGCAGAATCTTCCAGCCCGCCGCACGCAAGCGTCCGCATAGCTCCGGCTCCTCGCCGGCAATCAACGCGGGGTCATAGCCGCCCGCTGCTTCGAGAGCCGCGCGGCGAATGAGCACATCGCCGCCAAAGAAAATGTCTTCGCCCAGCGGAAAGATCCAGTCCAGGTCAAAGACGCGGGTGTAGATGGATTGGTTCGGATGCATTTCGCGGCGATGCCCGCAGACCGCAGCCACCTCGGCGTGCTGCCGCAACTCGGCCAGCGCCGCCGCCGCAAATTCCGGATGCAGCACCGTATCGCCATCGAGAAACAGAATGTATTCGCCGCTGGCCGCGCGCCAGCCCGCGTTGCGCCCGAGCGCGGCGGTGGGCCGCTCCGGCTGCAGCGCAATGACGTGCGCGCCAGCGGCCTCGGCGACCGCGAGGCTGTTGTCCGTCGAGCCGGAGTCGACGTAGATCATCTCGACCGGTCCCGGCCATGCCTGCATTGCGCGCACGGAGTCGAGGCAGCGCCCAAGGCGCGGCCCCTCGTTGCGGCCAATGATGACCACCGAGAGAGTTGCCAAAAGATGGGATGAAGCGCCCGAAGCGCCGGGCAAGGAATCCTGCGAAGACGTCATGCGCACTTCAGCATACTGCCGCTGCCGCAGGACGCGAAGCAAATTCGCACCGGCGCTGCCGGGCTCAGGAATTCCATGCGTGCCGGAGCCGAAATCGCCCGCCGATCGACGCCTTCAGACGCGCCAGATCCGCATAGGTGAACGAGAACCGATTCTGCGCCTGCTTCATGCGCACGCCAAACTCCACCAGCGCCGGCTCTTCCCACGGCACATCCTGCCACGCCGCTTGCAGATATTCATCCGCATTCGGCGCCAGCCATGCGTTGGGGAACAGTGCGACCGTATCCAGCGCGATGCGCTCCTCGGCCACGCGGGGCGCGTTGCCGGTGAGCGCGGCATAGACGGCCGCAACAGGGTTCCGCCCCGGCCCGAGGCGCAGGTGATGCATTTGCGCGGCGCGGGCATTCATCTCAATCAGGCGCGCCGTGCCGGTCTCTTCTTCGATCATGAAATCAAGACCGCAGAAGCCGGAAACTCCCAGCGCCCGCACCATGGCGGCCACGCTGGCCTTCATCTGCGGATGATCGATCATCTTCACCACTGCGGCCGGGCCGCGATCCTCACGCGTCTCCAGTACTTCGACGCAAACTACCGCCAGCAGTTCTCCGCGCCAGCAGGCCGCGCTTGCGGTGGCAATTTTGCCCTTCACAAAGCGCTGCAGGTGCATGGCGCTGCGATTTTGCCGCACGAAGCGAGGCACGAGGTTTGTGTCCTTGTCGAGCAGCGCGCGTTTGACGATGCGTGCGACCGACGGCGGAGCGCTCATGCGCGGGAACGCCGCCTGCGCCTCTGCCACAGAAGAAACCATGCGCACGCCGGTGCCGCCGGCCGTCTGGTCGCTCTTGAGCACTGCAGGCAGGCCCATCTGCTCCATCGCGGCGGGCAACGCGTCGATGCTGCTCAGCTCTACTGAATCCGCCACCGCAACGCCGGCGCGTTTGGCTGTCGCAATCACTGCGGTGCGGTTTGTGAACACTTCGTAGTGCGCCGAGTCTCCCAGAGATTTCTCGATCAGCTCGTGCCATTCCGCATCGTGACGGCTGGCGCGCAGCGTATTCAGATAAGTGCGGGCCAGGTCATCACAGGGAATCACCAGATCGGGCCGGGCCGCGGCCAGAGCCTCACGCAATGAGGTCAACGGACGGCTGCCACGATAACGATGCACGCGCCGCACGCCGCGCACCTTGCGCACCGGATGCACGGCCGGCGCCACGGCTTCGACGCGCGCCCCCATCTGCAGCCATGACAACGCCAGGCGGGCTGAACCAAATCCAGGATTCGTATTGACCAGAAGAATGAGAGGTTCCATCGGCAGATTTCTTTCTTTTCTGAGCCGCGCTGGCCTGGGGGGTAGCCGCGTGACGGTCTCGTAGACTTCGATTTCAAAATCAGTGTAAGTTGCAGTTAGAGCAGTCTGCATCCCCCGCCTGCTGCACACTCCATCCCCCAAATGGACTATTCGCGCGTCCCGCGCACCGGGCCGTGCCTGGCGAGGTCTGCCAGCAAGGGAAACTGATGCAGAAACCAATTCCTGTTGTCATTGCCGGAGCAGGCCCTTATGGGCTCTCGCTCTCAGCGCACCTCGCCGGACGCGGCGTGCCCCACCGCATCTTTGGCGCGCCCATGGACTCGTGGCGGAACCACATGCCCACGGGCATGCTGCTCAAGTCCGACGGCTTTGCGTCCAATCTCTCTGACCCACGCGGCGAATATCCGCTGAGCCGCTTCTGCGCCGAGCGCGGCCTGCCCTATGACGACACCAGAATCCCCGTCTCGCTCGAAGTCTTCTCCGCCTATGGCGTCGCCTTTCAACAGCGCTTTGTGCCGCATCTGGAAGACCGGCAGATCGTCCACGTCGAGCGCGCGGCGCATGGCTTTCGCATCCGCCTGCAGGATGGCGAAGAGCTTCTCGCCTCGCGCCTGGTCGCCGCCTGCGGCATTACGCATTTTGCCCGCGTTCCCGGCGAACTGGCTCATCTCTCCGGGGCCCGGCTGAGCACCGGCTTTGCTGCCGGCCCCGTCGAGCAATACCGGGGACGCAACGTCACTGTGATTGGCGCGGGAGCCTCGGCCATTGATCTGGCCGTACTGCTGCATGAGCAGGGCACGCAGGTGACGCTGCTCGCCCGCGGGCACGAGCTGCACTTTCACGCTCCCCCACCGCCCAACGGACGCCCCCTGTGCGCGCGGCTGCGGCATCCCAGCTCGGGCCTCGGCCCCGGCCTGCGCTCGCGCCTCTATTGCGATGCGCCGCAGCTCTTTCATGCATTGCCCCGCGCCATCCGCCTGCGCATCGTGAACCGGCATCTGCGCGCCTCTGCCGGATGGCCCATGCGCGAGCGCATCGAGGGCCGCGTGCCCATGCTGCTGGGCCACACAGTCGAAGCCGCCACTGAATCGGTCAACGGCGTCTGCCTCGAACTGCGTGCCGCCGATGGCGCGCGCCGCGAGCACCACACCGAATTCGTAATCACCGCGACCGGCTTTCAGGTGGAGGTCGAGCGGCTCGCCTTTCTTGACGCGGCCCTGCGCGCGCAGATTCGCACCGAAGCAGCCGCACCCGCGCTCTCCGCGGACTTCGAGTCCTCGGTGCAAGGCTTGTACTTCACCGGCCCGGCCGCCGCGACGAGCTTCGGCCCGGTCTTCCGTTTCGTCTATGGCTCGGCCTTTGCCGCGCGGCGTCTGGCAAAGCATCTTGCACAGCAGACCGGGAGCGCGCGCACGGTTCCCTCGGCCTCAGCCGTACCCGTATCGCCACACCCGATTGCGCCCGGCGAGAGCGGCCAGTAGACTGGCCACAGCGGCTCGTGCAGCGCGCGGCCCGCTGTGTGCGGAAGTGGCGAAATTGGCAGACGCACCAGACTTAGGATCTGGCGGGGCAACCCGTGGGGGTTCAAGTCCCCCCTTCCGCACCACATCTTCTTCCGGCTCCTGTAACCTGAATGCATCATGAGCCATCCACAACAGCCAAACGTCCACGTCGAGCAATCCCCCGATTTCCGCGAAGGCTACGCCAACAGTGTGCAGATTCGCGTCAGCGTCTGGGACTTCTATCTGGCCTTTGGCATCGCCCAGCAGGAGACCGCCGAGCGCGTGGACTTCAAGATCACGCAGGGCATCTACCTCAGCCCGCAGCAGGCCAAGGCGCTCTGGAACATCCTCGGGCAGAACCTCGCCAGCTACGAGCAGACCTTCGGCAAAATCGCGCTGGAGCCACAGGGCGGCGGCATGCCTGGTCCGGTGCCGGTTCCGGGTTCAGGACCGGTCCACTAGCTCGTGGCCGCGACGCCATCCAGGGCAGTTCCCCATTCGCCGTTCGCCAGCGCGCTTCGCGCCCTGCTCATCGCGCTGGGCGCATGGGCCGTGGTGTGGGCGGCGCATTATCCGCTGCTGCATCTGCCCTACTTCTGGGACGAGGCCGGATACTACATTCCGGCTGCGTATGATTTCTTCCGCAGCGGCGCGCTGATTCCCTACTCCACGCTCAGCAACGCGCACCCGCCACTGCCCTCGATTGTGCTGGCGGCGGCGTGGAAGCTCTTCGGCTTTCACCCTTTTGTGACGCGCACTACGGCGTGCCTCGCGGGCGCGCTGTCGCTGGTGGCTGTGTGGCGGCTGGCGCTCGCCGTGGGATGCCGCCAGTCCGTTGCGCTGGCCACGGCGCTGCTGACGGGGCTTTATCCGGTCTTCTTTGCGCAAAGCTCGCTGGCGCATGCGGACATCTTTGCCGCGCCCTTCACGCTGTGGGCGCTGGTCTATTACGTTGAGAGCCGCCACGGGTACTTTGAGAGCCGCAATGCGAAGAATGCGAAGCGCCTCTGGCCGGCCGTGCTCTGCTTTGCCCTCGCCGCTCTTGCCAAGGAGACCTCGATTGCCACACCCGCCGCTCTGGCCGCCTGGGAGCTGTGGCAGCTCTGGCGCTCGCGGGCCAGCGCGCCAGAACGCCGGGCGCATTTGCGTTCGGGACTGCTTCTGCTGGTGCCCGCTCTGCCGCTGGCCGGCTGGTATGCCTATCACCACGCCATGACGGGCTATACCTTCGGCAATCCGCAGTTTCTGCGCTACAACGCCACCAGCACGCTCTCACCCGAGCGTTTTGCCATTGCGCTCTTCCATCGCATGCTGCAGATCACGCTGCACATGAATCTCTTTGTGCCGTTTCTGCTGATGCTGGCGAGCCTGTTTCTGCCTGCGGTCAAAGACGAACACAGCGGCAGCCGGCCGCGCATTGCCTGGAGCGATCAGGCGATCTTTTATGTGGTGATCGCGGCGAATGTGGTCTTCTTCTCGCTCTTTGGCGGAGCGCTGCTCACGCGCTACCTGCTGCCGGTGTATCCGCTGGTGATTCTGCTCTGCGTCAACACCTTCTGGCGGCGCATGCGCCACTGGGAGTATGCCGTGGCCTTCTCGGCGATTGCGTTTGCGGTGGGCCTGTTTGTGAATCCGCCGTATCAGTTTGCGCCGGAAGACAATCTGGAATATGCGGCGTTTGTGCGCCTGCAGCAGAATGCCATCGCTCAGATCGAGGCGCACTACGCTACCGCCAACGTGCTCACGGCCTGGCCCGCGAGCGATGAGCTGCGCAAGCCGGAGCTGGGCTACGTGCGGCAGCCCGTCGCCGTCACTCCCATTGAGGATTTTGCCGCCGGGCAGATTGCCCGCGCCGCTCAGGAAGAAGGCCAGTACGATGTTGCGCTGGTCTTCTCGACCAAGTACGATCCACCGCACCTGGCCCTGCGCCTCGGCCCGTGGAACACGGCGATCAACAAGCGCTACTTCGACTTTCACCGCGATCTGGACCCCGAAACCATTGCCCGCATTCTGCACGGCAAAATCGAATGGCAGCAGCAGAGCAAGGGCCTGTGGGCGGCGGTGATCAGCTTCAATCACCCGGAATGGGCGCGGCTGCGTCTTCCCGGGACGGGCCTCGATACGCCCTCGGGAGACAACCCAGCGGGAACTTTGCCACGCGGCTCTCTATAATCAACCTGTCGTGAGCCTGAAAAAGTTTTCTCTGCTGCTGCTCTGCCTTTGCCTGAGCCTTTCTGCCCTGAGCGCCCGCGCGCAGGACACGCTCGGCAACTCCGTCCGCCCGTCTCCAGCCAGCGGCGACGCGGCCATGCATGGCCGCCTGGTGCTGCTGCTGCCCTTTGAGAACCGCAGCAACGACGCGACCGTGGACTGGATCGGTACGGCCTTCCCTGACATCTTCAGCCGCCGCCTCGCTGGAGCCGACTATCTGCCGCTTGGCCGCGAAGACCGTCTTTATGCCTTTGACCATCTTGGGCTGCCCGGAAACCTGGTGCCCTCACGCGCGCTGACCATTCGCATTGCGCAACTGGTCGATGCCGACTACGTGATTGTGGGCAGCTACAAGGTGGAGGGCAACCGCATCACGGCGCAGGCACAGATTCTCGACATGGCCGCGCTCACCCTCACCAAGCCAATTGAGGTGAACGCCGCGCTGCCTGACCTGCTCAACGCGATCAACAGCCTCGCCTGGCGCGTGGTGCGCAAAATGGACCCCCACTATGCCGTGGCCGAGCAGACCTTTCTAGCTGCCGATGGCAAGCTGCCTCCGGCAGCCTATGAGAGCTACATTCGCGGCCTGATTGCGCCCGCGCTGACCGACCAGATCACCGATCTCAAGGAGTCCATCCGCATCGCTCCTGATTTCTTTCCTGCGTGGATGCAGCTTGGGCTCGCCTATTTTGCCGACCAGGACTACCAGCTCTGCGCCGCTACGCTTGGCCATCTGCCACGCTATTATTCCCGCGCTACGGAAGCGGACTTTTATCGCGGACTATCCTTCTTCTACCTCGGCGACTATGCGCAGGCCGAGAATGCGTTTGCCTTTGTCTCAGAGTCGATGCCGCTGCCCGAGGTGCTCAACAACGAGGGCGTCGCGGCCAGCCGCCGAGGGCAGCCGGCGGCGGACTTCTTCCGCAAAGCCATCGCCGCCGACCCCAAAAATGAGAACTATCACTTCAACCTCGGCGTGACGCTCGAGCGCCAGCATGACGTGAAGGGCGCGATTGCCGAACTGCAGACGGCGCTCAAGCTCAACCCCAACGACACGGACGCGCAGAGCTTTCTTGAGACGCTGCAGACGCCGCCTGCCGCCAATCCTGACCCGGGCCAGGCCATTGCCGACACGGACACGCCGCTTGAGCGCATCCAGCGCCACTATGACGGCGCCAGCGTGCGCCAGGCCGCCTTTGAGCTGGAGCAGATGCAGGAGATGCGCCTCGCCACCATGCCGGCGCCGCAGCGCGCCACGGCGCTGGTCAAGGATGGCGACCAGTTCCTCGACCGCGGTCTGATTCTCGAAGCCGAGCGCGAATACCACGCGGCCCTCACTGCGGACAGCCACTCCGCCATGGCCCACGCGGGCCTTGCCGAGGTGCGTGAGCGCTCCGGCGATGACAAGGCTGCCAAGCGGGAAGCAAAGGACTCGCTCGCCCTTGAGCCCAATGCCGAGGCGCACCTGGTGCTGGCGCGGCTCGACATGGCCCAGAAGAATAACAGCGGAGCAAAGTCAGAGGTGGCTGCCGCCCTGAAGCTTGACCCCGGCAACGCGGCGGCGCATAGTCTGAACGACGCCCTCAACCAGCTCGAAACCAACAAGGCCGGAGCCAGCAAGCCATGACCTTTCCACGAGAACGCCGATTCCGATTGCTGCTTGCGCTCTGGTTTCTGGCCTTCTCGTGTCTCGCCCTCGGCGCGCAATCCAAAGCGCCGCAGGTCTACGTGCTGCATCTGGATGACACCATCCAGCCCATCAGCGCGGACTATCTCGCGCGCGGCATTCATGAAGCCAGCCGCGCCCACGCCGAGGCGCTGCTCGTCGAAATGAACACGCCGGGCGGTCTGCTCGCCTCCACACGCGTGATGGTGCATGACATTCTGTCGAGTCCCGTGCCGGTCATCTTCTACATCGCGCCCACGGGCAGCCGTGCCGGTTCGGCGGGATTCTTCCTGCTCGAAGCCGCCGACGTCGCCGCCATGGCTCCGGGCACCGAGGCCGGAGCTTCGCACCCCATTCTCGAAGGGCGGTCGATGGGCGCGACGCTCAAGGAAAAAATCACCAATGACGCGATGGCCTTCCTGCGCTCCTACGTAGCGCCGCGCGGCCGCAATGTGGACGCCGCCCAGGAGGCCGTGCTCCACTCGAAGTCCTACACGCCGCAGGAAGCGCTCAGCCTGCACCTGATCGACCTCATCGAGCCCAGCACACCCGCGCTGCTGGAGGCACTGAACGGCCGCGCCATCACCCGCTTCAACGGACAGCAGGTGGTGCTGCACACCGCCGGAGCGCAACTGGTGGACGTCACGCCCAGCTTTCGCGAGAGAGTCTTTGACCCGCTCATGGACCCCAACGTCGCCGTGCTGATTCTGATCACCGGCGCTCTGCTCATCTATCTCGAATTTCACATTCCCGGCACCATCGTGCCCGGCGCTCTGGGAACGCTGCTCGTGGTCATCGCTCTCTTTGCCCTCAACATGCTGCCGGTGCATGATGCCTCGTGGCTGCTGATTCTCGCGGCCTTTGTGCTCATCCTGCTCGAGGCCAAATTCCCCAGCCACGGCATTCTTGCCGGCCTTGGAACGGTGCTGCTCGTGGTGGGCCTGCTGACCCTCGTCAACGGCCCCATTCCGCAGCTTCGCGTGCAACTGGCCACCGCCCTCGCCGCGGGACTCGGCTTCGGCATCATCACCACCATCCTCGTGCGAGCCGCGTGGCGGGCGCGCCACAACAAGATCATGACCGGCCCCGCCGCCATGCTGGGCGCCATCGGCATTGCACAGGAGGAGCTTGCCCCGCGCGGGCAGGTCCTCGTTCGCGGCGAACTCTGGTTTGCCGAGGCCGCCGAGCCCATCCCTGCCGGAGCGCACGTCAAAGTGACCGGCCTGCGCGGCCTCACTCTGCAGGTGGAGAGCCTCTCGGAAGCCACCGCCACCTGAGGCCCGTCACGCCAGCCCGTAGCGGCGTGCGATACAATCGCTCCCGTCCGCAGAACTCAGCCCACGGCTCTCCACCTCTTCAGAACGGAGCATTATGATCGGCATTCCTCTTCTGGTTCTCATCGTCGTCGTTGTGGTGTATCTCTTCTCATGCATCAACATCCTGCGCGAATACGAACGCGGCGTCATCTTCCGCCTGGGCCGCGCGCTGCCGCAGCCCAAGGGCCCGGGGCTGATCTTTGTGCTGCGCCCCTTTGACCAGATTGTGCGCGTGTCGCTGCGCCAGGACGTGCTCGAAGTGCCCCCGCAGGACGTGATCACCCGCGACAACGTCACCATCAAGGTCAACGCCGTCATCACCCTGCGCGTGCTTGACCCCGCGCGCGCCGTGATCGAGGTGGCCAACTACGTCTACCAGACCTCGCAGTTTGCCCAGACCACGCTGCGCTCGGTGCTCGGCGAGGTGGAGCTCGACGACCTGCTGGCCCATCGCGAACAACTCAACCAGCGCATTCAGGCCATCATTGACGAGCGCACCGAGCCCTGGGGCGTGAAGGTGGTCAGCGTCGAGGTCAAGCAGGTGGACCTGCCCGACACCATGCTGCGCGCCATGGCCAAACAGGCCGAGGCCGAGCGCGAGAAGCGCTCCAAGATCATCAATGCCGAGGGCGAATACGCCGCCGCGCAACGCCTCGTCGAGGCAGCCGCCATGCTCGCCGAGCAGCCCATCACCCTGCAACTGCGCTATTTGCAGACGCTGACCGACATTGGCGCGGAAAAGAACACCACCATCGTCTTTCCGCTGCCCATGGAACTGGTCTCATTGCTCAACAAGTTTCAGTCCGCATTCAGCAAGGACAACCCGGCACCCCCTGCCGCATAATCTAAAGAGATGATGCGCGAAGCTTTTGACGACGACGATCTGGAAAAGAAGGACACCGAAATCACCCTCGGGCTGCCCTCGCTGCTGGGTATTTTCTTCGGGCTGGTGCTGATCTGCGGCATCTTCTTCGGCTTTGGCTATACGCTGGGCCGGGGCAGCTCGCACTCGAATAACGCGACGAATCCGTCGGCCTCGACGCCTGCCACCTCTTCTGACTCCGGCCTTGCGCCCAGTGGCGGCGCGGCCAAGCCCTCGGCGCAGCAGAGCCTGCCGCCGGCCACCACCGCAACCAACGGCACCACTGCCCCCGGAACCAGCGCGACCGTGACCCCGGCGGTCGCCTCCACCACGCCCGGCCAGCAGCCCGGCACGGTGCTTGCCGCCACGGCCAACACGGCGAACCCGGCTCCGGCGGTGAAGACGGTCGCCGCGCCCGCCGCTGCCCCGGTCTTGCAACCCAGCCCGGCAGCCCGCCCGGCCACGCCCGCCGAGATCTACATGGTGCAGGTGGCCGCCGTGCAAAACCCCGCCGATGCCGCCGTGCTGATGAGCGCGCTGCGCCAGCATGGCTACCACGTGATGGAACGCCGCCTTCCGCAGGACAGCCTCACCCACGTGCAGATTGGCCCCTTCAACAGCCGCGCCGCCGCCAACCAGATGCGCCAGCGCCTGCAGTCCGACGGTTATAACGCCATCCTGAAGCCGTAGGCGGGGCGACTTTCGCAGACTTTTCGGCGTGGGATTGGGCGCGCTTAAGAAATGTGAATGAAGATTCGCATTTTTTCGCGAAAGAGAGCGATTGCGGGCTCCTTGAGGCGAGGTAAGATGTTTATTTTCTGATGGATACAAGACAGACACCCGGAATGTGAATTACAATTCACATTCCGGGTGTCTTTTTTATGGGCGCTGAGACGGAGGGCGCGGGTTTTCGCCCTATCTAGTTGATTACGTGCTGGTTAGGTAGGCCTTACCGGCTCAGCCGAAAATGTGAATTCGGATTCACATTTGTTGCGGATTTTTGAGGGTGAAGTGGGCTTTCCGGTCGGGGGAGTGGGGTGGCGGTGAGATTGGCTCGGTTGGGAATTGGACGGTCTGGAGGGCGGAGAGCCGGAGATTTTCCCCTTCTTCCATGGTAACGAATGGGGTGTTTATTTCCGGCAGGGATGGAGGAGGGATTGTCCCGAACCCGCGGCATAGCCCTTTACACCTTCGCGCTCGCTCTCGCTCGAGCGAGGAGTGTAAAGCATGTCTCGAACCACAATGGAAAGACTGTCACGAAGCTGAACAAAAGAGGCTTGTGTGGCCATCCGGCCAAAATAGTGGAACGGGGTTCTTCCCCACTGCAACTTCCAGCTCAAAGGCTCGTCTGAACACGCGATGAGTATTCGCCGCGTGTTACTGCTCTCTGCCACCTCTGCAGGTCTTTTCTTCCCCATCTTGCTTTCCGGCTGCGGCACGGGAGCAGGTGCCGTTCAACTCAGTTCCCAGACCTTTGACTTCGGGCAGACTGCGCTCCACACCAGCGTGGAGCGCACCGTGGTCACCGTCACCAATTCCAGCTCTTCCAGCACATCGGTCGATCTGTCACTCTCGGGCGACAGCAGCTTCTCACTGGCCTCCAGTTATTCTTGCGGAGGCACGCTCGCCGCCAAATCCTCCTGCGCAGTTGTCATCACCTACTCTCCGCAGCAGGACGGCGCAGAGGCGGCCGTGCTCCAGATCACCCAGCAGGCGCAAGCGCCCCAGACCGTCAACCTCACCGGCACGGGCGTCGCACTCTCTGCCGGCCAAGGCATCGTGACCGCGACCAACAACCCGCTGGTCGCGCTCTATACCTTTGCGCCCACCGGCCAGGGCAACGTCGCTGTACAATTTGGCACTACCACCGGCTATGGCTTTGAGACTGCCTCCTACGCAACACCCACGAACGGCGATCCGGTCTCAATTTACGTCGCAGGCATGAAGGCTAATACGCTCTACCACATGAGCGCGACCCTCACCCTGAACGACGGCACCACATATCAGGACTCTGACCACACCTTCACTACATCTAACTTCCCTGCCGCCATTCTCCCCACCATCACGACCACCACTGCCAGCGGCCAGACGCCACAGCCCGGCGTTGAACTGATGAGCGCCAGCAACAGTTCCATCACCGGTTATCTTGAGGCCTACGCCACCGACCTTCAGGGCAATATCATCTGGGGATACAACTACGGCGACCGCAACAACGGCAGCGACTTCCCCACCATCGTGCAACCCGTCAAGCAGATGACCAACGGCGACTACATCGTCGTACTCTCCTATGCCTCACAATTCCTGCTCGACAGCAACGACGACGTGGTCACGCCCCCCGCTGGTACCGTCGATCTAGTCCGCGAGATTGACCTCGCAGGCAACGTCGTCAAGCAAATTACCATGGCGCAGCTTAACTCAGAGCTGGCTGCGGCGGGCTACAATCTCACGCTTGACGATTTCCACCACGACGTACTCGTTCTGCCTAACGGCCACTGGATCGTGCTGGCGAACACCATCCAACAAGAGACCGGCCTCACCGGTTATAGTGGCACGGTCAATGTGCTCGGCGATGTGCTCGTCGATCTCGACACGAACCTCAAGCCTGTCTGGGTGTGGAACGAGTTTGACCACCTCGACCTCAACCGGCACCCGATGAGCTTCCCTGACTGGACGCATACCAATGCCGTGCTCTACTCGCCCAGCGATGGCGATCTGGTCATATCCATTCGCCACCAGAACTGGATCCTCAAGATCGACTATGACAATGGCAATGGCGCGGGCGACATCGTCTGGCATCTGGGCGAAGGCGGGGACTTCACGCTTCAGAACGGCTCAGACCCGATCGACTGGTTTTATGCGCAGCACAACCCCTCGTTCACGACAACGAACACCGACGGCGCCTTCGGCATCGTCATGATGGACAACGGAGACGACCGCATCGATGCCAGCGGAAATCTCTGCGGCACCTCAACCTTCTCCTGCTACACGACCGTTCCGATTTTCACCGTCAGCGAAAGCGGCAAAACCGCTACGCTCACCTTCCGCGATACTATCCCTGCCGCCGACTACAACAGTTGGGGAGGAAATGCCGAGGTGCTTGCCAACGGTGATATGGAGTTTGATCTGTGTGATGAACCGGCGGCCTCCAACGGAGACTATACCTCGGCCGTCGAGGAAATCAAGACAGGCAACAGCTCGCAGACTGTGTGGACGCTGCAGGAAACCGGCGCTAACCTCTATCGAGCCAAGCGCATCCCCAGCCTCTACCCCGGCGTGCAGTGGTAGCAGGCTCCAGCCGGCGGCATTTCTACCTGGTGCATCCCCCGCAAGGGCGCTGAAGGCGCGTGTGCCTGGAGGGCCAGTCCCTAACCGCGCATCCACTCGGGCAGGCCGGAGGCGATGGCGGTGCGGACGGCGGCCATGAGGGCGTCGCGGTCAGGGTAGTGGGAGGGTTCGAGAGGGGCGTGGAAGGTGATGTGCGCGCGGCCGCGACGGATGGCGAGGCTGCCCTTGCGCATCATGGTTTCGGTGCCGTGGATGGAGACGGGGATGATGGGCTGCTTCGACTCCATGGCGAGGTAGAAGGGACCTTTTTTGAAGGGCAGCATGCGGCCGTCGGGCGAGCGGGTGCCCTCGACAAACGAGACCACGCTGACGCCCGAGTCCATGACCTGCTGCGCGCGGCGTACGCTGGCCCGCGCCGCCTCCACATCGCCGCGCCGGTCGACCGGAATGAAGCCGGCCAGCCCCATGCAGTAGCCGAGGATGGGGATTTTCATGAGCGGCCGCTTGATGAAGACGGCGATGCGCACCGGAATCTCGGGCAGCAGCATGAGCGGATCAAGATTGGACAGGTGATTGGAGAGGAAGAGGTATTGCCCGCCCGGCTCGACGTGCTCCAGGCCGTGGAGCGTGGGCCTGAGCCCCATGACGCGCAGGCCCAGCCGCGTGATGCCCATGCCCCAGGCGTACATGAGCGAGATGTCGCCGGTGAGCAGCACAACCGGCACGCAGACCAGCGCCGCCGGAAAGCCCAGCACGATGTAGATCACAACCAGGGCGAGGGAGGTGAGCATGGGCGTCAGCCGCGCGGCTCCTGCATGGGCGCGGCCCCGTGTGTGGCGTGGTCTTGCGAGGGCTGATTCTCGACGCGCTCCTGGAGAGCGTGCGGCAGTTTTTCATAGATGCCGTCAAAGCCACCATTCGACAGAATCGCCACCACATCACCGGGCCGTGCCTCGGCCGCGATGCGCGCCACAATGCCGGCGACGCCGGGAATGAGATGCGCGGGCTTGCCCTGCTGCTCAAGGGCCGCGATGACGCGCTCGGGCTGCAGGCGCTCGGCCTCGGGCACGGCTTCGCTCTTGAAGACCTGCGCCATGACAATTTGATCGGCGAGCGCGAGGCTCTCGACCAGTTCGTGCTCAAAGACGTTGCGGCGCAGGGTGTTCGAGCGCGGCTCCAGCACCGCCCACAGACGCGCCCCGGGGTAGGCTCCGCGCAGTGCCCGCAGCGTCTCGCGAATGGCCGTGGGATGGTGCGCGAAGTCGTCGATGATGGTCACGCCGTGGACCTGCGCGCGCACCTCAAGGCGGCGCTTGACGCTGCGGAAGCTGGCGAGCGCCTCGGTGATAGCCGCGAGCGGAACTCCCTGCCCCACGGCCAGAGCCGCTGCCGCCGTGGCGTTGAAGGCGTTGTGTTCGCCGGCAAGCTGCATGCGGAACTCCGCCCAGGGCGCGCCGTAGCGCAGCACCTTCCACTGCATGATGCCGCCCTGCTGGACGAGATCGACCACCTGCCATGCGGAATCGGGCCGCGCACCGTAGAACTCGACCGGACAGAGCGCCTTCTGCACGCAGTCACGCAGATGCGGCGAGGCGTCAAAGGCGACGATGCGTCCGCGCCGGGGAACGAGATTGACGAGGCGGCGAAAGGCAGTCTTCACGGCATCAAGATCGAGATAGATGTCGGCGTGGTCAAACTCAACATGCGTGAGAATCAGCGCGTCAGGAAAGTAGTGCATGAACTTCGGCCCTTTATCAAAGAAGGCCGTGTCGTATTCATCGCCCTCAATGATGAAAGCCTTGCCGGGCTTGTATTGAAAGCTGGTGCCGAAGTTCTCTGCGACGCCGCCAATCAGAAACGATGGCGTGAACCCGGCATGGCGCCGCGAGGCGACCTCGTAGATCCAGGCCAGCATGCTGGTCGTGGTGGTTTTGCCGTGCGTGCCGGAGACGACGAGCGATTCGCGCCCGGCGAGGAATTCATCATGAATGACCTGCGCCATGGAGGTGAACGGCAGCTTGCGGTCAAGCACGTGCTCCAGTTCAGCGTTGCCGCGCGAGATGGCGTTGCCGATGATGGTGAGATCGGGCGCGGGCTGCAGGTTGGCCTCGGCAAAAGGCTCGGCAATGGGAATGCCAAGGCTCGCGAGCAGGTTGGACATGGGCGGATAGGCCGCCTGATCGGAGCCGGTGATGCGGTGGCCCTTTTGCTGGAGGAGTCCGGCGAGCGAGGCCATGGCCGTGCCGCAGATGCCGATGAGATGAATGTGCTTGTTGGCCTGCATGTGTGACATTAAGAGATTACCGCCGGTTCAAGAGACTGGAGTGTGGGCGTGCCGTCGAGGCGCAGCTCAGCCTCAATGCCCAAAGGCAACGTCACGTTGCCGCGCGAGACATGCCCGGAGCGCAGCCCGAAGGCGATGGGCACATTGAAGCCCGAGAGGACGTCGAGGATGACGCGCTCGACGAGATCGGGCTCAGTGTTGGGGGAGACGCAGCCGAGCATTTCGCCAAAGATGAAGCCGCGCACACCGCGAAATTTGCCCGCGAGCATCATCTGCCGCAGCATGCGATCGATGCGGTATGGGCGCTCCTCAACGTCTTCGAGAAACAGCAGCTTGCCCTCGGTCGCGGGCTCATAGGGGGTGCCGAGCGCGGAGGTGAGAATGCTGAGGCAGCCGCCGTAGAGGGTGCCGCGCACGCTTCCCTGCCCTGCGGGCACGCGCAGGGGGCGCAGGCCGTGCTCTGGGCCTGCCTGCACGAGGCCGCCGCTGGTGGCCGCGGTGAAGCTGGCTTCATCGACGCCGCCTTCGCGGTCAAAGTCACCGGCAACGAGCGGGCCGTGAAAGGCGACCAGGCCAAGCTGGTCGAGCAGGTACGTCTGCAGCGTGGTGGTGTCGCTGTAGCCCAGGAAGATTTTGGGATGCTGGCGCAACTGCTCCAGAGGCAGGCCGGGCAGCAGGTAGTTCGATCCGTAACCGCCACGGAGACTAAATATCGCATCCACGCCGGGCGAGAGAAATGCGGAGGTGAACTCGTGCAGGCGGTCTGCGGCAGGAGCGGAAAAATAGGGCGCGTGCTTGCGGTAGGCGTTCGGGCCGGGCTGCACGGTGAAGCCGCGCTGGCGCAGGTTTTCAATGCCCGCGTCCGTTCTCTCAGGCCGGGCGCTGCTGGCGGGCGCGGCCACGATGATGCGCGCGCCGGGGCGCAGTGCCCGGGGCTTGAGGACAGCGGCGCGGTCAGCCAACGAAGGCCTCGCCCTGGCAGATGAGTTCGGCGGGGCCGGTGAGCGTGATCTCGGCGCCCTGGCCAGCCCACTCGACGCGCTGCTCGCCGCCCTCGGCGATGACGCGCAGGGGAGACGCGGCGCGTGCGGCGGCGATGGTGGCTGCGGCGCTGGCGCAGGTTCCTGTGCCGGAGGAGGTGGTGGGGCCGACGCCGCGCTCGTAGATGCGGATGGCGACGGTATTTGTATCGATGAAGTGTACAAATTCGACGTTGGTCTGCGCGGGGAAGTCAGGGTGGAAGCAGATGGCCTTGCCGATCTCGCGCCAGTCGTGGCCCTGAACGGTGAAATCGCCGCTTTGCACTTCAATCACGAAGTGGGGATTGCCGGTGTGGACAACGGAGCCCTCGACCGTGATGCCCTGCGGCAGCTTGACCATGCCGTGGCGCACGGTGGGCACGCCCATGCCGGTGGCCATGAGAAATTTTGCGCCGTCCGCGCTCACGACGCGGCAGGCGCGCGCGCCGGCGTCGGTGGTGAGCGTGATCGTATCGCCGGGCCGGGCATGGCTCTCGTGGGCCATCCAGGCGGCGACGCAGCGCGTGCCGTTGCCGGAAATTTCTGCAATGGAGCCGTCGGCGTTCACCAGGCGAATGGTACCGCTGTGAGGCCCGGTCTTCTCAAGAAACTCGACGCCATCAGCGCCCACACCGGTGTGGCGCTGGCAGAGTGCAATGGCGAGCGCGGCGTCGGCCTTGCCTTCCACAATCAAAAAGTCATTGCCACAGGCATCGGCTTTTACAAACTGCATCAATCGTTCTCCACATCTGCAAAGGTATGCACTTCGTCGACGGCCTGCGCGCCTTGCAGCGCGTGCAGCATGCGCTGGTGCCCGCGAGTGGTGGCCGCCAGATGAAAGGTGAGCCGGTAGAGGTCGCCGATGTTCGCTTCGTCGGCGCCGTGAAAGGGCTTCTTCTCGTGATCCATGGCGCGCAGCACGGCCAGATTGAGTTGCAGCGCGTCACGCCCGCGCACCTCATAAAGGCGCGAATAAAGCTTCAAGTTGGCCTTGCGCTCGAGCAGGCCAATGCCTTCGAGCACCAGCAGCACGAGCGCGGTGGCAAATGCGGCGGGCAGGTAAAGTCCCGCGCCGCAGCACATGCCGATGGAGGCCACGGCCCATACGGTGGCCGCGCCGGTGAGTCCGCTGATGCGGTCGCGATTGTGCAGGATGAGCCCGGCGCCAAGGAAGCCGATGCCCTGCACGATATTCGATGCGATCTGCGCGCGATTGGCGGAGTCACCCGCGATGAGCGCCGAGAGGAAGGTAAAGAGTGCAGCTCCAAAACAGATGAGCACATTGGTGCGCACGCCGGAGGCGTGGTGATGCCATTCGCGATCCAGGCCCACCACACTGCCCAGCGCCGCGGCCAGCAGCAACCGGCCCGCCACATCGCGGGTGAAGGCGATCTGCTGCAGGTGGTTGAAGTCCATCGCGACTGAGTTCTGAAGCATCATCAGTGCCACATTTTCGTGATGATGCTACCATCCAGACCCACGCGTGTTGAACGGTAAATGTGAACGCAGGGCTGGCCGGTGGAGCAGACGACCATCAGGCTCTTGAGCGCGCCGGGGTGGGCGGCCAGTTCGCGCTGCACGGCTTTTCGCACGGGGCCACCATCTTCGGCAATGACAAAGGGCGCGGCCAGCGCGGGCTCCTGAAGCGCTTTTTGCCAGGCCGTGCCGTCGCTCTCATTGATGGTGCGGCGCAGCGGAATGGCTGCACGCTCGAAGGCTCCCACGTGGTCAGAGGTGTAGGCCAGGATGGTTCCGTAAGGCGGCAACTGGTTGAGAGCGCGTGCATAGGCCAGCTCAAAAGGAATGCGCGTGCGCGCATTGACCTCGGCCTCTTTCAAAACAAGCGGCGTGGCGCGCATCTCGGCGGAGGCATCGACGATAGCAAGGCAAATGGCGGCCAGGGCAACCAGAGGTGCGAGCGCGGGGCGCTTCCGCTCAAGCGCGATCATGGCCGCGCCCGCGAGAAAGGCGAGGAAGAGCGCGTAGGCCGGGAGCATCTCCATACCGTAGCGGGTGTTGTACCAGGAGTTCGGACCCCAGACGGGCATGAAGATGGGCACCGAACTGTACGCGACAGCCCAGGCATAAAAAGGCACCGGCATCCAGAGCAGCACGAGCGCGGGCATCAACTGCTTGCGGCGCCACAGGTAGATGGCGGCGAGCGTGCCGACAACCGCCAGCCAGAAGAGCACCCAGGTGAAGAGATCGGGCACCATGCCGAGCGTGGAGCACTTGAGGTAGTAGAGGTTGGCGATCCAGGGATTGTGCCAGCCCGGATAATGATGCGCGCCCGGCGGCGTGGTGCGCAGCTCAATGGCGTGCGCCGAATATGGCCCCCGCATGAAGTAGAGCCAGTCGCCGAATTGATGGGAGTTCCAGAGAAACCAGAGGAAGGGCGATGCGCCGAGCAGCGCGGTCATCATGAGAAATGCGCCGCCCGCGCGAGTCTTCCATGCCTTGGCGCGCGCCATGACCACGCAGACGACGATCCATGCGAGGAAGGCGAGAATCCAGCCGTCGTAGCGGGTGAAGACCGCGCCCATGAAGACAAGCGTGGCCCAGCAGATGCGGCGCGCGGCGAAGGGGAAATCTTTTTGAACGAGAGCGCGGTGCGCCTCCGCCACAAAAAGAATGCCCGAGATCATGAGCGCGAGGTAGACGGGCTCGCCCATGGCCGTGGTCTGCATATAGAGCAGCCCCGGATTGAGCCCGTAGAACAGCACTGCCACCACGGCCGCCATGGGCCGCAGCCACAGACGCGCCAGGCGGTAGAGCGCCATGACGCTGAGAATGTAACAGCACATGGATGGAATAGCTCCGGCCATGCCGTTTTGCCACCAGCTCATCTTCATGGCGAAGGGCGCCATGAGCAAATGCGGAAACGGAAGCCACACGGAGCCGAGCTGGCGGATGCCGGGATCGAGCGAATCAGTCAGCCGCCGCGCGATGCCCAGGTGCGCGACCGCATCGCCATAGAGCAGCATCATGCCGCGCGGAAAGCAGTAGGCAAAGGCCAGCACCGAGGCCAGCGCGGCGAGCAGGCCGACGAACATCGTCTCCTGCCGGAGCTGCGCCTCGGGGGTGATCTCAGTCGAGGTGCGAGATTTGGCGGAAGATGGCAAACCGTTCCTCAATTTCGCGCGGATCGAGCTGCGCCAGCCGTTCGGTGCCGAAGCGCTCGACAGCAAATGAACCCATCACGCCGCCGTAGAAGAGCGCGCGCTTGAAGACCTCGGGCGTCAGCCTGGGCTGCGAGGCGATGTAGCCGTAGAAGCCGCCGGCAAAGGAGTCGCCGGCTCCGGTCGGGTCAACCACATTGGCCAGGGGCAGCGCGGGCGCGCGGAACGGAACGGCGATGTGCTGCTGGTGCTCCTCAGGGAAAGACTGCTTGCTGAAGAAGGCGGTCGCGCCGTATTCGCCATGCTTGATGACCAGCGTCTTCGGCCCCTGGGCCAGCACGTTGTGCGCGGCGCGGACGATGTTATCGTCATTGCCGAGCAGCCTTGCTTCGGTGTCATTGATGAGCAGCACGTCCAGCTCAGACAGCACGCGAGCCAGATTTTCGGCATGGCCGTTGATCCAGTAATTCATGGTGTCGCCGCAGACCATGCGCACGTCAGGCATCTTGCCGCGCACCTCAGCCTGCAGCACCGGATCGATGTTGGCGAGGAAGAGATACTCCGAATCCATGTACTCGGCCGGGATGCGCGGCGAGAAGCTGGAGAAGACATTGAGCTCAGTGGCGCGCGTCTGGGCCTCGTTGAGGTTGCCCTCGTAAGAGCCGCTCCAGAAGAAGCTCTTGCCGGCCGCGTGATCGATGCCGCGTGTGTCAATGCCGCGACGGGTGAGCACAGCCTCGTTTTCGGGCGTGAAATCCTCGCCCACCACAGCAATCACGCGCACGGGCGTGAAGAAGCTGGCGGCGAGCGCAAAGTGGGTGGCTGCCCCGCCCAGGCAGCGCTCGGCGCGGCCCGCGGGGCTCTCAATGGTGTCGAATGCAACACTGCCTACAACCAGAATCGACATGCGGGAATTCCTCAGTTCTCTCGTCAGGGGGATAAAACGCCGCTACGGCAGCACGCGATCGAGCAGCAGCGCCAATTTGGCGCGCGTGGCCTGCGGAATCGCATCGGGGCTGGTCATGACGGCGTGCGTCAGCGCGGTCTTGCAGGCACAGGTGCGCTCGGTGGGCAGCTGCTGCACGGCGGTGCGAATGACGCGGCTTGCGTTGGCCGTGTTCTGATGAATCACGGCGACGATCTGGTCCACGGTCACGTCGTCGTGGCCCTCACGCCAGCAGTCATAGTCGGTGACCATGGCGAGGGTGGCATAGCAAATCTCGGCCTCGCGGGCGAGCTTGGCCTCCTGCAAATTGGTCATGCCGATCACGTCGGCGCCCCAACTACGATAGAGGTTGGACTCGGCGCGCGTGGAGAACTGCGGGCCCTCCATACAGACATAGGTGCCGCCCTGCTTGCCCACAACCTTCTCGGCCGTGCAACCGGCTTCGAGCGCCTGGCGCACGTTGGCGCAGACGGGGTCGCCAAACGCGACGTGCGCGACGATGCCCTCGCCAAAGAAGGTGGATTCGCGATGGAAGGTGCGGTCAATGAACTGGTCGGGAATCACAAAGTCGGTGGGCTTGTGCTCTTCCTTGAGCGAGCCGACGGCCGAGACCGAGAGAATCTGCTCGACGCCGATCTGCTTCATCGCGTAGATGTTGGCGCGAAAGTTCAGCTCAGAAGGCAGCAGGCGGTGCCCGCGCCCGTGGCGCGCCAGAAAGGCCACCTTGCGGCCTTCAAGGTCGCCCAGCACCAGCGGATCGCTGGGCTTGCCGAAGGGCGTGTCCACGCTCAGTTCACGTACGTTGCTCAAACCCGGCATGGCATAAAGCCCGCTGCCGCCGATGATGCCGATCTCTGCCTGTTGCAAAGGGGGATCTCCCAGACGAATTTTGGAACAGAAAAGCCAGTATAAATGCCGGGAGGGATTGAGTTTCCGCCCTCCCGGCAGGGTTGTTATGAGCGCGGCCGGTCAGTGCTGCCGCGACGACGCTGCGTGACGGGCCAACTGCTTTGCGAGGAGCTGTGCGGCGGGCAGTTCCATACTCAGCACGGCATCGGCGGGCAGCAGTTGTTGCAAGCCCCCGGTGAGGTCAGCATAAGCGTGCGGCGCAGGGTGGAGCGCGGCCACTTCTCCGCCGGAGACGGCGGGATTCGACGCCAGCATGAGCCCTTCGATCCTGCGGGCCAGGGGCAGCGGAAAGCTCTCGCTCACGTAGACTTCGCGGCCCTCGGGCACGATCATCATCGGCCCCTCGGTGGTGGTGTAAATGCGGGCGCCGGAAGCATCGTCCGCGAGCTGGCGCTCGGCCCCGGGATAGAGTTTGCGCAGCTCCTGCTCGTAGTTTTTTGCAAAGAGCGCGGCCGCGCCGGGCGTCTTCCAGCGTGACAGGTACACCATGGCCACGTCAGCGGTGGTCACGGGGGTGGAAGAATGCTTCTTTTGCGCCACGTAGTAGATGCCTCCATCCCATTGCGAAGCAAGCCGGCTGGCCACGGCATCGCTGGCGGTGAGCTGCATGAGCATGCGCACGTCCAGCTCGCCCATCACGCCCACGTCATACGGCTTGTAGTGGGCGCGGATGAGCGGATGAATGTCGGGCATGGTGAGCACCGGCACCTTCGCATGGTGCTCGTAGGCGGCGGGGTTCATGATCTGGTAGCTGCTCGACGGCGGATGATTCAACGCGCCGGCGAACGCGCCCTGCTTGCCCTCATCGCGCAGCAATGAGATTTCAAATTTGAGCCCCTCGCGATAGGGAAAAATCAGCGACTCGCGCAGCACCCGCGGCGCGCTGGCCATGACGGGCGAGCCGGAGGTGTCGGCTGTCATCTCGTCGATGTGGCTCAGGATGAAGTCGGGATTCATGGAGATGCTGGCCCCATGCGGCGCGAGCGCATAGTCAATGAAGGCGACCATGGCCTGGCCCTCCAGCACGGCTTCGCGAGCCGTATCGGCCTCGTCGAGCTGGATGTGCCGGTTGTCTTCGGCCACGTTGTGCGAGATGCCGTTGAGCGAAACGCCGCTCCACTTGGAAAGAGAGACGTGGGACTGCGAGATGTACTGGTCCTGCAGGGCGTGCGTCAGCTCGTGCGCGAGGACAGGCTTCTGCTCGTCGGGGTCGATCCAGTCGAGCAGGTAAACGGTCCTGGTCTTGCTGTCGTAGTAGCCGGCGATCTGCTCCTTGAGCAGCTTGATCAGGAATGGCCCGAGGTCAAAGTCGCGCGGCAGCAGACCAAACTTTTTCAGTTCAACGGCGGAGCGCTGCATGCGGCGCTCGTCTTTGCCGTTGCGCATTTTGGAGTCGAGATACTTTTCGACGGCCGCCCGCGTGGTGAGCTGGCGCTTCACCGGATGCCGGATGGGCAGGCCCGTGTCTTTGGAGTCGAACTGCATGATCTGATCGACGGAGGCAAAGAGCTCTTTGGCCTGGGCGGGAGTGATGATCTTGTCTTTTTTTGCCGTGGATTTGGCCGGGGGGGTGGCTGCAGATTGGGCTGCAGGTTGGGCCGGGGCCTGAGCAGGGGCAGCCTTCGCCGCAGCGGCCGCCTTCTGTTGCGCCGCTGGTTTGGCCGCCGGAGCCGGACCGAAGGCCGAGCAGGGATCGGGCTGCGCACTGGCCGGCTTGGCGGCAGGAGGCTCCAGAGTCTGCGCCGCCGCCGTGGCGGGAAGCGTTGAGAGCGCGCTCGCGGCGAGCACAGCGGTGGCAAAAAAAAGGCGAGGTCGAAGATTCATCCCGTGATGTCCTGTGAAATGCGTAATTTGCGTGTGAATCGGGCGCGAAGCGGGTGTGGTAGCGGGGGGGCGGCCCGATATAATCGAGTGTGAGTCAAGGAATGGTAGATACCCCTGCAGCGATCTCCCCGCTCGCTTTGCATCTGGCGGAAAAGTACCCCGGAGCCGAATGGTCTTCTGATCAGGCTCAGGGAAGTGGCCGCGCCATCGTGCGCCGGTTTGGCGATGCCGCGCAGGAGCTGCACGCATTGCTCAGCACCGCGGCGGTTTTTGATCTGGCGCATCGCAGCCTGCTTTCGATTCGCGGCGGCGACCAGCAGCGCTGGCTGAACGGCATGATCACCAACACGATCAAGGATCTGCCTGCCGGCCACTCGAACTACAGCTATGTGCTCAATGCGCAGGGCAGAATTCTGGGCGACCTGACGGCCTGCCGCTTTCCCGATCATATCCTGCTGGTGACCGATGAGACGCAGGTGGCGGGGCTGGCGGAGCATTTCGATCATTTCATCATCATGGACGATGTGGAGCTCGAAAAGGTGCAGGGACGCGCCGCCATCGGTTTGGCCGGACCGGAAGCCGCGCTGCTGCTGGAACGTGCCGGACTGCCGCTGCCGGAGGGTCCGCTGACCTTTGTGGATGCGCCGGATCTGGGCTCGCAGCCCGTTCTTATCCTGCAGGAGTATGGGCCGGTGGTGCCCCGCTTCACGCTCTGGATGGCCGAGGCCGACGCGCCTGCCTTCTGGGACCGGCTCGCAGTGGCCGGGATGATGCCCGCAGGTGCGGACGCGCTCGAGATGCTGCGCCTGCTCGAAGGCGTACCGCAGTATGGCGTGGACTTCAGCGAGAAATATCTGCCGCAGGAAGTGGACGGCAGCCGTCCCCTGCACTTTAACAAGGGCTGCTATCTGGGGCAGGAGATTGTGGAGCGCATTCGCTCGCGCGCGACCGTGCATCGGCAGTTGCGCGTGGTGGAGCTGACCGGCACGCTGCCCGCTTTGCCCGCGCCCGTAGAGGTTGGCGAGGCACAGGCGATTGGCGAAATCACCAGTGCGGCGGCGCTGCCCGGCGGCCCGCGCCTGCTGGGGCTGGCCATGCTGCGCAACGAGGCTATGGAGCGCCAGCAGACATTGACCTATGAAGGAGGCACGCTGCGCGCGCTTGACGCCGCGGCGCTGACTGCACTTCGCACTGAAATTCTTTCATCGGCAGCACAACAGCTTTCCCCGGCGGCGCAGCATCCGGCGAAGTGATCTGGACCGGAAGACAGGCCGCGCCATCAGGCTTGGAGATTAAGCGTGGAGCCAGAGGCTCACGCGGAGAGACGAGACATGGACGAGAAACCACCCGCATTTACCGTGACTGACCGCCGCAAGTTCACCTTTGACGGTGACCTGCGCGACGGCGAAACCACCGCGAGCCCGAGCGAAGCCGCGAAGACCCTCGAGCCGCAGGCAGTAGCTCCTGAATCCGCGCCGGAGGCTGCTCCCAAAGCCGCCAAGGTGGTCAGCATGCCGCGCCGCGAGCCCGAGCCGGAAGCGGCCGCAACCCCGGAGCCTGTGGTGGCACATACAGATGCCGCTGCGGAAGCCGCGACGGAAGAAGACCAGCCCGCGCCAATTACCGCAGAGGAGTCCGCCGAGCAGCATGCGGCGTATCAAGCCTCATCGCAGCAGCTCGATGACATGCTCAAGCAGGCCAATCCCGGCATGCAGGCGAGCGGCCCGGTGACGTTTGATCATGTGGTGCAGTCGATCTATCTCTCGGCCATGATCGCCATGGGTGCGGGTACCGAGCCGGGGCAGAAGCCGCGCATTGATATTCTTGGCGCGCGCCAGAGCATTGACATGCTCAGCGTGCTGCAGGAGAAGACCAAAGGCAACCTGAGCGAGCGCGAGCAGACGCTGCTGCAGAGCGCGCTCTTTGAGCTGCGCATGATGTTCCTGGAGATCACCAACGCCATCTCCAAGGCCGCGCACCAGCCGCCTCCGGGGCAGAAGTAGGCTCCGCAGCCGGCATGCAGGCAGAGATCGTCATTCTCGGCAGCGGCACCTCCATGGGGGTGCCCACGCTCGGCTGCACCTGCGCGGTGTGCACCTCGACCGACCCGCGCAATCGCCGCATGCGGCCCTCCATTGCCGTGGAGTGGCAGTGGGAGGGTGCGCCGCGCCGCGTGCTCATCGACACGGGGCCGGACTTTCGCGAGCAGGCCCTGCGCTCCGGAGTACACCACGTGGACGCGGTGTTTTATACGCATCCGCATGCCGACCACATTCTGGGGCTGGACGATCTGCGCCCGCTGAGCTTTCGCCACAGGCCGAATTATCTGCCGCTTTACGCCGACGCCAACACCGCGCGCATTCTGGAGCGCGTGTTTGAGTACACCTTTTCGCCCGCGTCGCAGTATCCCACTCGCGCGCGCGTCCAACTCTTCCCCATTGACGGGCACGACACCACGCAGGTGGCGGGAGCCGCCTTTCAGCGCGTACCGCTGCAGCATGGCAACGTGGAGGTCTCCGGCTTTCGCTTTGGCAACGCTGCCTATCTGACGGACATGAAGAGCATTCCTGACGCAAGCCTGCCGCTGCTTGAGGGGCTCGATGTCATGATTCTCGACGCGCTGCGGCCGCAGGAGCACCCGAGCCACGCCAACCTTGAGGAAGCGCTGCATTGGGTAGAGGTGGTGAAGCCGCGCCAGGCGTGGTTCACGCATATGTCGCACGAGATTGATCACGAGGCGACTGAAGCCACTTTTCCGCCGCATGTGCGGCTGTCCTACGACGGATTGCGCATCCCCATTGAAATCTGACATGCAAGTTTTCCGCTCACTCGACGAAATTCCCGCCGCGCTTGGCCCCACCGTGGCCGCCATCGGCAACTTTGACGGCGTGCATCGCGGACACCAGGCCATCATCGCCGATGTGCGCGCCCGCGCCGCCGCGCTGCAGGCAGCCTCGGTGGCGGTGACGTTTGATCCTCACCCGGTGCGCCTGCTGCGGCCCGAGGCCGCGCCGAGACTCATCACTCCGCTGCCGGAACGGCTTGATTTGCTGGCTGCCACGGGTCTCGATGCCACGCTGGTGCTGCCCTTCACACGGGAGTTTTCGCAGACCCCGGCCCGCGACTTTGCCGAGCGCGTGCTGGCGCGCGGACTGCACGCCGTGGAGGTGCATGAAGGCGACAGCTTCCGCTTTGGGCGCGGCGCCGAAGCCGGCACGCCGGAGCTGGTGGAGTTCGGCAAGGAGATGGGCTTTGCCGTGTATGGGCATCGCGTGTTGACCGTGCGGGGGGTGCCGGTCTCAAGCAGCGAAGTGCGCCGCCGCATCGCGGCCGGCGAAATGGGCATGGCGCGGGCGCTGCTGGGCCGCGCGTTTTCCGTCTGCTCCACGCAGGAGCGCGGACGCGGCATCGGCAGCCGGCTGCTGGTGCCGACCATCAATCTGGCCGCGTATGACGAGCTGGTTCCGGCGCATGGCGTGTATGTGACGCGCGTGCGCATCGGCGCGGGCGCGGCGAAGCGCAGCTTTCGCGCGGTGACCAACTGCGGCGTGCGCCCCACCTTTGGCGTGGAGCGCTTTGCGATTGAGTCGTATCTGCTGGGCTGGAATCCGGAAGCGGACCCGGTCGAAATCACGCCGGAGACGCCGGTGGAAGTCTGCTTTCTGCAAAGGCTGCGCGACGAGCAGGCCTTCCCTTCCCCAGAGGCGCTGAAGGCGCAGATCATGCGCGACGTGGCGAAGGCCGAACACTACCACCGGCTGGCGGAGCGGCTGGGCTGACGGCCTGCTGCTGCGAAGCGAAACATGCTGCCGCGCGTGCGAGCGGCGTTAAAGCAGTTTAGGAAATGGTGTAGCTCGAAGCCTCCGCCGCCAAGTCGTCGCGACCAACAGCGAGCGACGACCCAGGAAACCGCAGGAAAGTTCACAGTATTTCCTAAACTGCTCTACCCCTCGAGCATGCGGGTGAGCCGGTCGGGGTCAAAGCCGATCATCACCTCTTCGCCGACCACCAGCGTGGGCGTGGAGCGGCTGTCGAGCGCGAGCAACTCCTGCAAAGCCGCGGGGTCGGCCTGCACGTCCTTGTATTCAAACGGCACGTTGCGCGATTGCAGAAAGGCCTTGGCCGCGAAACACGGCGGGCATCCGGGTTGACTATAAAGCGTGACCTTTTTCATGGCTTTTGTTTGGATTCACCGCGAGAGCGCCGGATGCAAGAGAAATGTCAGAGGTAGCGCTGCTCGAGAGCCTCAAGATGCGCTTTGACGGCGGGCCACTCCCCGGCCGTGATGGAGTAGCGGGCCGAGTCGCGCACGGTGAGATCTGAGCCTATCTTGTGCGCGCGCAAAATACCCTCAAGCTTTGCGCCCATGCGCTCCATGGCGCGGCGCGAGCGCTCGTTGCGCACATCGGTGTGCAGACACACGCGCAGCACCTGCCAGTGCTCAAAGGCGTGGGTGAGCAGCAGCTTCTTCGCCTCAGTGTTGACTGCGGTGCGCACCGCGCTCGGGGCATACCAGGTGTAGCCGATTTCGCACGCGTCCGGCGTCGCACGCCCATGCAGTGGATGGCCGGGGGGCCATGCCCAATGCTCCAGTTGATAGAAGCGCGTTGAGCCAATCACTTCCTCGCTGTCGGCGCGCAGCACGGCAAAGGGGAAGGCCGTGCCGGCTTCGCGCCAGGCGAGCGCCGTCTGCACATACTCTGTCATGCCGGCGTGCGTCTGCGGAACCACCGTCATCGCATACAGCGCAGGATCGGCCGCGGCGGCTGCCAGCAGCCCCGGCACATGGTCGAGCGTGAGCGGCTCGAGCCAGACATGCCGGCCGTGCAATGAGAAAGTGTCTGATCCTATATCCGGTGAATCACTCTGCTGCATTCCGGTGACCGCCATAGCCACACCTCTACTGCAACCCGTTAACTCCGTATACCAAGAGCGGCTTTGCCATGAGCACATGCATGCTATCGAGCAGGACGCGACTCAAAGTAGCGCTTCATCTTCAGAAATCTGCTCTCGTAAAAGTAGAAGCTGGCAGCGGAGATACCCGTGCAAACTGCAAGAGCAAGAACAAAGTAGATGCTACCAGCGAATATGCGATTGTGGATTAAACCGTGAAGCGGAATGAAAAGGTACTTCTTGAGCACTTCCCGCAGCAGGTAGTGATAAATGTAAAAGCCATAGCTGATTTTTCCGTAGAAGCGCAGCGCCTTCCAATTCATCACCTTTGACCAAACAGATGCAACATCCTGCGCCCGAAGAATCAATGCTGCGCTTCCCGCGCCAGCCAAAGGAAAAACCACGGTGATCGGCAATAGTTTTTGATCAGGCAGCCCATGCAGAACGACGAATGCTGCAACCAGTCCAATGAGTGTCGCTGGCAACACGATCTTGGCGGCACGCTGACAGAAGTCGGGCCACCGCAGATTCGCGAGCGCGATAAACGCACCGGCTGAAATCGACTCCATGTGAGTCGGCAGAAGGTAGTACGCCGGGACGTTCCAATGACCGATTAATATCGCTATTTTCAGGCCAAGCGAAATGAAGAACAGCGCGACCAGCAGTCGCAATGCTGTAGTCAAACTTCGGCAGTTCCAAAGAACGAGCGGCCAGAGCAAATAAAACTGCTCTTCTACCGCGAGGGACCAAAAATGGCCCACAAGAAATGGACCGATGATGCCGTGATGCTGTGCCGCCAGATTCCCCAATAAAATAAGTACTCCAGGAATGCCACAGGGTTCCAACCCGCACCAGTGATGGCGCTATACAGCAGCAGGAATATCCATACGCCGTAATAAACGGGGAAGAGACGAAGTGCGCGCTTGGCGTAGAAATTCCGGACCCGATGCTCATCGTGCTTCGTTTTCCAGAGAATTCCAGTAATCAGATACCCAGAGAGAGCAAAGAAAATATCGACACCGATGTAGCCTGTCGACTTGATTCGCTGCATGAGCACCAGCACGGTAGAGTGCGCATGCTGGGTAAGATCTCCGTAGTGATCCAGGAAAACCAGCAGCACTGCCAGGCCACGGATTCCATCGAGTGCGCTGATGTGTGCCTTTGGCTTGATTTGCGTCTTCTCCGCCTGAGGGGAGAGATCTAATACATTGGCATTCATTTTTCTAAGCCGCTCTTTCGACATTGTTAGTCGACTGCCTGGGTCAGGCGAAATTGTTGACCATGCCTGCTGCGTCTGTAGACGTTAAGCCGCACAGCACTCTGCGCACCTATCCACCGTCCACATTACAGAACTATAAATTTTGCGGATTAATCTGAAGTCGAGTGATTACGTTCGACTTGAAAAGACTATATCACTCCTTCTCGTCAACTCCGGGAAAGGTTTCGCCGGGCATGCTGGCAGTGGGCCCGCCAAGTGAAAGCCGCGATTGAGGCATTGATTGCTCCACTCCCTCGCGTTTGCTCAAGCTGCCTGCTCCTGGGCTGGGCCCGCAGGTTCTTCAAATCGGCGTTTCATTCTAAGGAATGGCTTCTCATAAAACTGCAGGCTTAATGTGGCGATGAGCGTGCACACTGCGAGTGCCAGTGCAAAATAAGCAACGCCCGCAAGAAGATGACTTTTCAAGACATGGTGAATCGGCACATAGAGGACCTGCTTCAGAGGAATTTGCAACAGGTAGTGATAGACATACAGACCATAGCTGATCTTGCCGTAAAACCTGAGAACACGCAGGTTCATCAGCTTTGCCAGGAAAGCTCTGGAGTCCAACGAGCGCAGAAGCAACGAGACGCCAGCGATCGCAACCAGTGGGAGTGCCACCGTCAAGACACGGAGACTCGTATCAGCGAGCCCATGAAAGTAATTGAACGCAATTACCAAGGCAGGCACGGTCAAGACCAGTCCGGCCCGTGCGGCACGTTGGCAGGCATCCGGCCACTTCATGTATGCCAATGCGACAAACGCACCCGCGGCAAGAGGCTCCATATGGGTCGGCAAATAGTAGTAGGCGTGAATTTTCGGATCTACAAACAGGCACACCAGTTTGATCAACGCGGACAATCCGAACATTGCCGCAAGCAGCCTGAGCGCTGTATCCATGCGCCGGATATTCCATAAAACCAGAGGCCAGATGAGGTAAAACTGCTCTTCCACGGCGAGAGACCAGAAGTGGTCGATCATGAAAGGGCCGATTCTCAAATGGGTGGGTGCCGCATAGTTGCCGGCGTAGAAAAGATACTCCAGGAAAACACGCGGCTCCCAGCCGGTCGCGGTGATCGCGCTATACAGGAGCAGAAAAATCCAGACTCCGTAGTAAACAGGAAACAGGCGCAGGATGCGCTTCATGTAGAAGTTACGCGCACGATGCGTCTGCTGCCGGGTTCTCCAGAGAATGTTTGTAATCAGGAAGCCGGAGAGTACAAAGAACAGGTCCACCCCCATCCAGCCCGTCGATTTCAGATGCTCCGCGAGCATCACCATGGTGGAGTGTGAGTAGGCGTCGAGATTGCCATAATGATCGGCGAAGACCATCAGCACAGCCAGCCCTCGAATGCCATCCAGCGCGCCGATATGCGTGCGCGTTTCGTAATGCAACGCTCCCGGCGCAGTGCGCAATTCTTCAATTACAGCAGGCAATGATTTCCCTTGGAGTGTTCGAAGATATTTTTGTATGGCCATCAGCGACCCTTAAGACAGCGATGATGTCACAGACGTGGCTTTTTGGGGGGAGAGAGAAGCAGGTTTCAAGCGTGAATCAAACACGCATCAAGGATGCGATGCGGCGGAATGAGGTTGTATCTGGATAGTACTTCCCTTCATGGAATCTGGCAGTGGAAAAGCATCTCCGGGAAAGGTCTCATCCGGTTTGCCGGTGATGGCAGCCTTCATGAATTCCGTCCAGATGGGCAGCGCTGCGTGTGCGCCCGTTTCGCCTTTGCCGAGTGATTCGCGATCGTCATAGCCCACCCACACGCCACAGGTGGTTGAGGGCGAAAAGCCCACAAACCATGCATCGGTGTAGTTGTTGGTGGTGCCGGTCTTGCCGCCCAGCGCATGATGCAGCGCGGCGACATTTTCTCCAGTGCCGTGCGCGATGACGTCTTTGAACATGGCGATCATGGTGCGGGCCGTCTTCGCCGTGATGACTTCACTCACCTGCGGCTCAGTCTGCAACAAAGGAATGCCCTGCGCGTCGGTCACCTTGCGAATCAGGTGCGGGGCAATGCGAACGCCGTCATTCGGAAAGACGGAGTAGGCCGAGACCTGCTGCTCAAGGCTGATCTCGACCGCGCCCAGCGCAATGGGCAGAAACGGCGGAATGTTGCTGGTCACCCCAAATTTGTGCGCCAATGCAATCACATTGTGAATGCCGACCCTGGCAGCCAGCTTAAGCGCGGGAATGTTGCGCGAATCGGCAAAGGCATGCTCGATGGTGATGCTGCCCTCAAAGCGATGGTCATAGTTGTGCGGCACGTATGAGCCCCATGAAACCGGCGTGTCGAGAATGTGATCCTGCGGCGTGATGCCGTCTTCGACGGCCGCCGTGTAGACATAGGGTTTGAAGGATGAGCCGGTCTGCCGCTCGGCCTGCGTGGCGCGATTGAACTGCGAGAGGTTGAAGTCGCGGCCGCCCACCATGGCCAGCACGCCGCCGGTGGAGTTGTCGATGGCCAGCAGCGCGGCCTCGACGCCGGAGTCTTCGGCGAGCTCGCCGTGCAGCACGGTGCCGTCATCTGCGGTCAGGTGAACATAGATGATGTCGCCCACGTGCAGAAACTTCTCCGCCGAAGTGAAGCCGGTCCACTTCCAGTCGTCGGGAGCGAGCAGCAGGGTGCGCTTGGCAATGCGCGCTGTCACCTGGTAAGGCTCCACATCGGTGACGACGGCATGCATCCAGGCGCCGGGCACGGCGGGGTTTGACCAGTCCGGATGCCAGAAGGTTTCGGGGTTCAAATCGGCATCGAGCACGTTGAGCAGATGCCCCCGCCAGCCGTGGCGCTGCTCATAGGCCTCCAGGCCGGTCAGCACCGCCTGATTCGCCACCTTCTGCAGATTCAGGTCAAGCGTGGTGTAGACCTTGAGCCCGGCCTCATGCACGCGCTGCGTGCCAAAGCGGCGGTCCAGCTCTTCGCGCACGTTCTCAACGAACCAGGGCGCGACCGAGTTGGGCGGCGGCGCAAGGTGCAGGCCCAGCGGCGCGTTGCGGGCGGCGTTGGCCTGTGCGTCGGTAATCTTGCCGTCCTCAAGCATCTCGTCGATGACGAGATTGCGGCGCTCAAAGGCCCGCGTGGGGTTGCGGATGGGCGAGTATTCCTCTGGGCCTTTGGGCAGCGCGGCCAGCAGAGCGGCTTCGGGCAGGGTGAGCTGGCTCGCGTGCTTTGAGAAGTAGAACTCCGCGCCGGCCTCAAAGCCGTAGACGCCGCTGCCGAGATAGATCTGATTCGCATACAGCGTGAAGATTTGCTGCTTGGTGAGGGTGTGCTCCATTTGCAGCGTGAGCAGTACCTCTTGCAGCTTGCGCGAGAAGGTACGGCGGTCAGAGAGGAAGAGATTGCGCGCCAGTTGCATGGTGAGCGTGGAAGCGCCCTGCGAGCGGGTGTGCGAGACCATGTCGTGATAAGCCGCGCCCGCGATGCGGAAGAGATTGACGCCCCAGTGGCTCTCAAAATTTTTGTCTTCGATGGAGATGATGGCGTCGCGCAGCACCGGCGCGAAGTCCTGGTAGCGCACCACGGTGCGGCGCTGCAGCGCAAACGAGCCAATCAACTGGCCGTTGCGGTCATAAATCTCTGTGGTGGACATGGGGCGGTAATGCTCAAGCTCGGAGATCTGCGGCAGATCGACCGAATAGATGAGCAGCACGCCGCCGAGCGAGCCGGCAGCAGCGGCAAGCACCACCAGCAGCACCAGCGCGAGAGAGCCGGCCACCTTGCGCCGGCGCGCGGGCGGACGAAACTCCGGACGCTGCGCGCGAGCAGGCCTGCGGTGAAAGCTCTCTTCGGTGACATCCCAGGGACCGCGTCGATCCAGTCGATCCAAGCGCGCCGTCCTGTTCCGCTACGCCTTTTTCTGCTGCAGCAGGCTGAGGCCCTTGTTGAGCTGGTCGTCCTGAATCGGGGTGTTCTTTTCCGAGGCCGGCAGTTCGCCCTCTTCGGCCAGGTAGGAATCGATGCTCTCGTCCACCAGATAGTTGGGAGTGATGGCCTTGTCTTCAATGGCGGCGCCGTCTGGCGTTTCATATTTGCCGACAGTCAGCAGCACTGCCGCGCCATCGGGCAGCGTGATGGTCTTGACCAGTGCGCCCTCGCCAAAGGTGGGGTCGCCCACCACATCGCCGCGTTTGTCATCGAGCACCGCACCGGCCACAATCTCGGCCGCGCCCGCCGTACCGTGGTTAACGAGAACCACCAGCGGAGCGTGCGTGACAAAGTCCTCAGGCTTGGCCTGAAAGACTTTGGTCGCGAGGGTCTGGCCGTGCAGCGAGGCCAGCGTGCCGGACTGAATAAAAGCATTCGCCAAACGCAGGCCGTCGGCCTCGGTACCCTGCGCGGAGTCGCGCAGATCGAGCAGCACCTTGGTATTGGCAGGCATGCTCTTGAGCTTTGCAATCACCTCATCGACGCGATGCGTCGTGAGCGAATACGGCTTGATGTAGAGGATATTGTTGTTTGCGTATTGCTTCACCTCGAGCGCGGGCGCCAGGTTGTCAGCGCGCGTCATGGTGAGGTTGACCGGCAAAATGCTCTGTGCGCGGATCATGCGCAGCGTGATCTTGCTGCCGGCCTGGCCCTGCAACAGCAGACGCACCATGGCCACGGACATGTTGTAGGTGGACTGTCCGTTGATGGCCTCGATCATGTCGCCATCCTGAATCTTCTGCCCGGCCGCAGGGCTGTCAGGCACCACGGAAACCACCGTGGCATAGCCCGCGCGCGACGAAACGATGAGACCCACCTGCGCGGTGCCGTCATTCTGATGCGCAAGGTACTGCTTGTACTCCACAGGCGTCAGGTAGGCCGAATCGCCATCGAGGGATTCGAGCAGGCCATGCAGCGCGCCCGTGGTGACGTCGGCAAGGTCAGGAACCGTCACATAGTCGGCCTGAATCTTGTGCAGAACCTCTTCATAGACCCCCATCTGCTGATAGGCATTGTCGAGGGGATGGCTGCTGACGCCAGCCGGAGCGAATCCGCCCAGGAAGATGACCAGAATCACGGCGGCCGCGAGGCCGAGGACAACATGCTTGAAGTTTCGAGACATAGATTCAGAGAGCGCTAGCGAAGCCGCGTTATTTCAAATCATACTCTCTGCGGTTGCCGAGGTGGGAGGTCACGGAAGGGATCTTTGGTGGCGGCGGGAGGAATCGAACCTCCGACCTACGGGTTATGAGTCCGTCGCTCTAACCATCTGAGCTACGCCGCCGGGCTCAGGTTCCGCAAACAGGCGGGAGCCGCTCTCTCATCATACGAAGCATTGCCGGAGCGGGTCAATGTTGCCGCTCCGGCAATGCCATCAATGCTGCAGCTTGTATTCGCTCTTGGGCACCTTGGCGCCCACCTGCCGGGGGGTGGGCAACTGCGACTTGTCCCAGCCGCCGCCCAGCGCCTCAATCAACTGCACGGCCGAGGTCATCTGCAGCACCTGCACCTGGGCCAGGGTCTGCTGGTCATTGAGCACGGTGGTCTGCGCGGTGATCACGTTCAGATAAGGATCAATGCCGCTCTCGTAGCGGCCCTGCTCCAGCGCCAGGTACTTCTGCGCATCGGCCAAGGCTGCTTTTTGCTGCAGTATCTGTTGCGAATAGAGCCGCGTTGCCGAGAGGTTGTCCTCTACCTGCTGAAAGGCCGCCAGCACCGTCTGGCGGTAGGTGGCCAGATCAGCGTTGTAGGTGGCCGAGTACTGATGAAGCTGCGCGATGTAGAGTCCGCCATTGAAGATGGTCTGCGAAATGGAAGGCCCGATCGACCAGAAGCGGCTCGGCCACTCAAACCAGCGCGAGAAGGTGGAGCTCTCAAAGCCGCCGCTCGCTGACAGCGTGATGGCGGGAAAGAACGCACCATAACCAATGCCGATGGTGGCATTGGCCTCGGCCAGCGTGCGCTCGGCCGCGGCAATGTCAGGACGCCGCTGCAGCAGTTCGGCAGGAATGCCCACCGGGATGGGGGGCGGCGTGAAGAAGCCGGGATCGGGCGGCAGCGAAAAGCTGGTGGCCGGCTGGCCAATCAGCATCGCGATCGCATGCTCATATTGCGCGCGCGCCACCTGCAGATTAGTGAGCTGCGCCTGCGCGCTCTCGAGAGTAGATTTGGCCTCAACCACCGAGATGTAGTCGCCCACGCCGGTCTTGTAGGACGACAGGTTCACGTCATAGGCCTTTTGATCGGCCGCCACGGTCTGCTGCAGAATGGCAATCAACGCATCCTGCCCGCGCAACTGAAAGTAGAAGGCCGCGAGACTGGCCTGCTCGGTCAGCTTTTCATTGGCTAATTGTGCGGCGCTGACCTGCGAGGCGTACTCGGCTGTGCGCACCTGATTGCGAATCTGTCCCCAGAGATCGGGCGTCCAGGAGGCGTCAAAGGGCAGCGCCATGATGGTGCTCTTCTGGCCCGAGCTGGTGGCCGTGGAAGCACCCGTGCCTGTGTTGTAGGTGTTCGACATGGTGGAGGAAGCCAGCGAACGGTTCCAGGTCGGCTTGGTGGTGAGCGTGGGCCAGAAGCTGGCGCGCTGCTCGGCCACGAGGGCGCGAGCCTCAAGAAAGCTCTCAAAGTACTGCTTGATGTTCTGGTTGTTGATGTTCAGTTCGCCTTCGAGCTTGTTCAGCTCGGCGTCGTGAAATATCTGCCACCAGTCGCCATGCAGCATCGGCGCGCTGGGCTGCGCGACCTTCCAGCCGGGAGCATCCTGAAAATGCACGGTGGATTCCTTGTAGTTCGCAGGCAGCTTCTGCGGCGGCGCGGGCGGATGATACTTGGGCCCGAGGTTGCAGCCGGCCAGCGCGGCCAGCGATACAAGCGTGGCAGCGGCCAGCAGGCGGTGATAACGGGTATGGGGTGGTCGAATCTTCATGGCAGTTCTCCGCTAATGGGCGGCTTGTTCCCCGGGATGAAAAGTATCGCGCTGCTTGCCCTGCAGCCGCAGGCGCAGACGGTCGAGCGTAAGGTACACCACCGGGGTGGTATAGAGCGTGATGATCTGGCTGAGCATGAGGCCGCCCACGATGGTGATGCCCAGCGGCCGCCGCAGCTCGGCGCCAATGCCGGTGCCAAAGGCAAGCGGCAACGCGCCGCCCAGTGCGGCAGTGGTGGTCATCATGATCGGCCGGAAGCGCAGCATGCAGGCCTCAAAGATGGAATCGTGCGGACTTTTTCCCTCGTTGCGTTCCACCATCAGCGCAAAGTCGATCATCATGATGGCATTCTTTTTCACGATGCCGATCAGCAGAATAATGCCGATAATCGAGATCACATCGAGGTTCTTGTGAAACAGCATGAGGGCCAGCATCGCGCCGACGCTGGCCGAGGGCAGCGTGGAAAGAATTGTGAGCGGATGCATCAGGCTCTCATACAGAACCCCCAGCACGATGTAGACCGCCAGAATGGCCGTGATGATGAGCATGGGCTCGGTGGAGAGCGATTTTTGAAATGCCTGCAAGGTGCCGGAGAAGGTGCCGCGCACGGTGCCGGGCAGGCCAATCTGCTCTTCCATCCGGTCAATCTCGCTCGTCGCCGTGCTCAGCGATACGCCCGGCTGCAGATTGAAGGAGATCGTCACCGAGGGAAACTGCCCCGTGTGATTGATCTGCAACGGCGTGGTCGTCGTCTCAAAGCGCGCGAACTGGCTCAGAGGCGTCATGGAGGAAGCATTGCTGCCGCTGCTGCCGGTCTTGAGGTAAATGCTGTTCAGCCCCTCGGGAGATTGCCAGTACTTGGGCGCGACCTCAAGCACGACATAGTACTGGTTGAGCGGGCTGTGAATCACCGACACTTCTGACTGCCCAAAGGCGGAATAGACGGCGCTGTCGAGCGATTGCGAGGTTTGCCCCAGACGCGCAGCGGTCATGCGGTTGTAATCCAGTTGCTTGGCGAGTCCGCCATCCTGCTGATCACTGTTGACATCGGCAAAACCGGGCAGGCGGCTCATGTGCTGCTTGATGATGGTCCCCCAATGCAGCAGATCAGCCTCGTTGTCGGACTGAATCGTGTACTGGTATTGCGCGTTGCTGGAGCGTCCACCGATACGGAGGTCCTGCGCCGACTGCAGAAAGATTGCGGCGCCGGTCAGCTTGTTCAACTTGGGACGCAGGCGGTTGATGACGCCCGTCGCGCTGATTTTGCGTACACTCAGTGGCTTGAGCGAGGCGAAAACAAACCCATTATTGGTAGAGCCGCGGCCGCCTGTGTAGGCATTCACATACTCCACGGCCGGATCGGCTTGAATCACCTTCACGATCTGTAACAAAGAGTGATTCATATAGGGGAAAGATGCATCCTGCGGGCCCATGACACCGCCGATGAGAAAGCCCGTGTCCTGCTCGGGGAAGAAGCCCTTGGGAATGCGCGCGATGAGCACAAAGTTGAGCGCAATGGTCAGCCCCAGAATGATCAGGATGAGGACCGGATTCTCCAGCGCCCACTCCAGCGATTTGCGGTAACCCCACAGCAGACTGTCAAAGACCTTTTCGCTGGCGCGGCTGAAGCGGTTCTGCTTCTCTGGCTCGTGCCCCTTGAGCAGATGCGCGCACATGGTGGGCGTGGTGGTGAGCGAGACCACCATGGACACCACGATGGCCGTCGCCAGCGTGACGGCAAACTCGCGGAAGAGACGCCCGATAATGCCGCCCATCAGCAGAATGGGAATGAAGACCGCAATCAGCGACATGCTGATGGAAAAGACCGTGAAGCCGATTTCGCCCGCACCCTTGAGCGCCGCGGCCATCGGGGTCATGCCGTTCTCAACGTGCCGCGTGATGTTTTCCATCACCACGATGGCGTCATCGACCACAAAGCCCGTGGAGATGGTCAGCGCCATCAGCGACAGGTTGTCGAGGCTGAAGCCCAGAAGATACATCACCGCAAAGGTGCCAATAATGGAAACCGGAACCGCAACCGAGGGAATCAGCGTGGCGCGCGGGCTGCGCAGGAAGATAAACACTACCAGCACCACCAGCACCAGCGCGACCAGAAGCGTCAGCTCCACGTCTTTGACCGAGGCGCGAATGGTCACCGTGCGGTCATGCACGATATGTACATCGATGCCTGTTGGAATATCTGCTTCAAGCGCCGGCAATTGGGCTTTGATGCGGTCCACGGTCTGAATCACGTTCGCGCCGGGCTGGCGAAAGATGATGACCGTTACCGAGGGCACGCCATCTGTGTATCCGGCAGTACGAACGTTCTGTGAACCGTCATAGACACGCGCTACCTGGTCAAGGCGAACCGCCGCACCGTTGTGATAGCCCACGATCAGCGGCTGATACTGCGCAGCCTTTGAAATCTGGTCATTGGTGATGACGTCGGCGGTCATCGAACTGTTCGCAATCTGCCCGCGCGGCAGATCGGCGTTCTGAGTGCTCAGAGCGGCCTGCAGGTCGGGCAGCGTCAGCCCGTAACTCTCCAGTTGGGTGGGGTTCACCTCCACACGCACGGAGGGGCTGGATGCGCCGCCGATGAAGACCTGGCCTACGCCGTTAATCTGCGAGAGCTTCTGTTGAAAAATCGTCGAAGCCTTGTCATACATGTACGTGGTGTCGTATTTCTTTGACGTCAGCGACATGATGAGAATCGGGCTGTCGGCGGGATTCTCCTTGAAATAGTTTGGGTTCGAGGGAAGGTTTGCGGGCAGATAGGTGCGCGCTGCATTGATAGCCGCCTGCACATCGTTGGCCGCGCCATTGATGTCACGGTTCAGATCAAACTGCAGCGTGATGGACGCACTGCCGAGCGAACTGGACGAGGTCATCTCGGTCACGCCCGAGATCTGGCCGAACTGCCGCTCCAGCGGCGTCGCCACCGAGGTCGCCATGGTTTCGGCGCTTGCACCCGGCAGACTGGCATTCACGTTGATGGTCGGGAAGTCCACCTGCGGCAGCGGCGCTACCGGCAATACCGAATAGCCCACCGCACCGGCGATGGCAACCGCCAGCGTCAGCAGGGTGGTGGCCACGGGCCGCCGGATGAAGGGTGCGCAGGGGTTCATGCCAGCTCCGTCTGCGCGGGCGGCTGCGGGTGGGGTCCTTGTGGCTTGCGACCGAGCCGCCGGCCAAGATTGTCAAAGAAGATGTAGATGACCGGCGTGGTGTAGAGCGTGAGCACCTGGCTCAACAGCAGGCCGCCCACCATGGCAATGCCCAGCGGACGCCGCAGCTCAGAACCATAGCCAGTGCCGAGCGCCAGCGGCAGACCGCCGAGCAGCGCGGCCATGGTGGTCATCATGATTGGGCGAAAGCGCAACAGGCACGCTTCATAAATAGCTTCAGTCGCATTCAGGCCGCGCACACGTTCGGCTTCAAGCGCGAAGTCGACGATCAGAATGCCGTTCTTCTGCACGATGCCGATGAGCAGAATGATGCCGATGATGGCGACCACGTTGAGATTTTGCCCGAAGAGGAACAGCGCCAGCAGCGCGCCCACACCGGCCGACGGCAGCGTGGAGAGAATCGTGATGGGGTGGATGAAGCTCTCATACAACACACCCAGCACAATGTAGACCACCACCAGCGCGGCCAGAATCAGCAGAGCCTCGTTGGAGAGCGAGCTCTTGAAGGCCTGCGCCGTGCCCTCCCAGCCATGCTGCAGGCTGGCGGGAAAGCCCATCTGCGAGGCCACCTTATCCACCGAGTTGATGGCATTGCCCAGCGCCGCATGCGGCCCCAGGTTGAAGGAAACCGTCACCGACGGGAATTGCCCCTGATGATTGATCGAGAGCAACTCGGTTCCGTAGCTGATGCGCGTGAACGCGCTCAAGGGTACGGCGCTGTTGCTGACAGCCTGCGTGGTGGTGTTCGGAGTGACTCCGCCATAGGTGCCGCTGCTCAGCGAGCTGCCATTCACCGTCAGCCCCGAGGTGGAGATCAGGTTGCCGGGCACGCTCATCACGCCGGACGAGGGCGTGTAGCGCACTCCGGTCGTCGTCGCGTTGGAGCCGGCCGAGCTGGAACCGGAGGCTGCAAATGTGGTCGCGGCGGCCGGCCCGCTGGCACCCGCCGAGATGTTCGACTGCACATACAGGTCGCCCAGATTCCCTGGATTCTCGCGCCACTCGGGCGAGGTCTCCATGATGACGTGGTACTGGTTGAGCGAGGTGTAGAGCGTATTGATCTGGCGCTGCCCATAGGCGTCATACAGCACGTTGTCGATGGTCGAGGGCGCAATGCCGAGCCGCGAGGCGGTCACGCGGTCAATGTCCACATTGATTGCCCGGCCGCCGGTGAGCTGGTCCGTGGCCACGTCTTCAAGATCGGGCAGCTTCTTGAGCCGGGCCACAAATTTATCGGCCCACTCATTCAACTCGTCGCTGTCGGGGTCTTCGAGCGTGTACTGGTATTGCGTGCGGCTCACGCGGTCATCCACGGTGATGTCCTGCACGGGCTGCATATACAGGTGAATACCCTGCACCTGGGCCAGCTTGTTCTGCAGCCGCCGGATCACATCGGCCGCGCTCGCATCGCGCTGATTGATCGGCTTCAGGTTGATCGACATGCGGCCCGTATTCATCGTGGTGTTGATGCCGTCCACGCCGATGAACGAGGACAAGCTCTCCACCGCCGGGTCTTTGAGAACAATGTCGGCCAGTTCCTGCTGGCGCTTCGTCATCGCATCAAATGAAATTGCCGGCGGCCCCTGCGAAATGGCCTGGATGACGCCTGTGTCCTGCGTGGGAAAGAAGCCTTTGGGAATCACGATGTACAGAAAAATCGTGAGCACGAGCGTAGCCACGGCCACAAGCAGCGTGAGGGGCTGAAAGCGCAGCACCACCTTTAGGGTGCGGCCGTAAAAGCCGATCATGCCGTTGAAGACGCGCTCCGAGGCCTGATAGAAGCGGCCCTGCTGCGCCTTGGGATCATGCCGCAGAATGCGCGAACACATCATCGGCGTCAGTGTGAGCGAGACCACGGCCGAGATGATGATGGTCACCGCCAGCGTCACGGCAAACTCGCGGAAGAGACGCCCTACCACGTCGCCCATGAAGAGCAGCGGAATCAGAACGGCAATCAGCGAGACCGTCAACGACAGAATGGTGAAGCCGATCTGTCCGGAGCCCTTGAAGGCGGCCTCCATCGGCGAATAGCCCTCTTCGAGATAACGCGAGATGTTCTCAATCATCACGATCGCGTCATCCACCACAAAGCCGGTGGAGATGGTCAGCGCCATCAGCGAGAGGTTGTCGAGACTGTAGCCCAGCAGATACATCGCGCCAAAGGTGCCCACCAGCGAAAGCGGCACGGCCACGCTGGGAATGATGGTCGCGTAGAGGCTGCGCAGAAAGAGGAAGATGACCATCACCACCAGCCCGATGGTGAGCAGCAGTTCAAACTCCACGTCGTTGACGCTGGCCTGAATGCTGGTGGTCAGGTCGGTGAGCTGGTGCAGTTGAATGCCCGCCGGCAGTGTCGCTTCCAGTTGCGGCAGCGCTTCTTTGATGCTGCGCACCACCGAGATGGTATTGGCCCCGGGCTGACGCTGAATGTTGAGAATGATCGCAGGCTGGCGGTTCATCCACGCAGCCTGATTCTCGTTTTCGACGCCGTTGATCACGGTGGCCACGTTCTTCAAAAAGACCGGCGCGCCATTCTGATAGGCGATGACCACATCGTTGTACTCGTTCGCCTCGGTGAGCTGGTCGTTCGAGTCAATCTGATAGTCGAGCCGTGGCCCGTCAAAGTTGCCCTTGGCGGCATTCACGCTGGCCTGTGTGAGCGCGGTGCGCACGGCCTCAAGGCTGATGCCGTACCCGGCCAGCTTGGTGGGGTTGACCTGAATGCGAACCGCCGGCCGCTGGCCGCCGCTGATGGTCACCATGCCCACGCCGCTGATCTGGGCAAGCTTCGGCACCAGCCGCGTATCAATCAGGTCTTCGACCTGCGAGAGCTGCATGGTGTTTGAGGTGACGCCCATGGTCAGAATGGGCGCATCGGCCGGATTGGTTTTGTTGTAGACCGGAGGCGCGGGCAAATTCGCCGGCAGCAGGCTCTGCGCGGCATTGATGGCCGCCTGCACTTCCTGCTCGGCGACGTCGATGTTCAACTGCAGACTGAACTGCAGCACGATCACCGACACGCCGCCCGCGCTGGTCGAGGTCATCTGGCTCAGACCGGGCATCTCGCCAAACTGGCGCTCCAGGGGAGCCGTGACCGTCGAAGCCGTCACGTCAGGGCTTGCCCCGGGATAAAAGGTGAGCACCTGAATGGTGGGATAGTCCACCTGCGGCAAGGCAGAGATGGGCAACTGCCGGTAAGCCACAATACCCACCAGCAGAATGGCGGCCATCAACAGCGACGTTGCGATGGGCCGCAGAATAAATGGGCGCGACGGACTCACGGAACGTTGCTCTCGCTCGTGTTGCTGGACATCGCCACCTTGGAGATTTTGACCTGCGAACCATTCTGCAGCTTCTCAAAGCTGCTGTTGGCAATCACATCGCCCGACTGAATGCCCTGCACGGCCACGATCCCGTTGTCTGACACGCCTGTTGTCACATCCTGCATTTTGGCGGTCAGCCCGTGCGGCCCATGCTGAATGAGGAAAACATACGCCTCATTGCCGTTGTGCTGCACGGCGGAATCGGGCACCAGCGTCTGCTTCTGAAGAGTCTTCACCAGCAGCCGCGTGTTCACAAACTGGTTGGGATACAGCTCATACTTGCTGTTATTGAAGGTAGCGCGCAGCAGAACCGTGCCCGTGGTGGTGTCAATCTGATTGTTGATGGAGGTCACCTTGCCGGTGGTGATCATGTGGGTCTTATTGCTGTCCCACACTTCAATCGGCAGCCCCAGGCCGTGCCCCGGCTGCGCCAGCACCTGGGTGAGCGCGCTCTCTGAGATGGGCGAAATCACGGTGATGGGATTCATCGAGGTCACCACCACCAGCGACGTGCTGGAGTTGGCCGTGACCAGATTGCCGGGATCCACCAGCCGCAGGCCCACCTTGCCATCCATGGGCGCCACGATGTGGCAATAGCTCAACTGCACCTGGTCATACTTGAGTACGCCCTGGTCGTTTTCCACCGTGCCTTCGTCCTGCAGGACAAGCTTTTCCTGGTCCTCAAGCGTCTGGCGCGGAATTGCATTGTGTGACCACGCGGTCTGGTAGCGGGCGAGATCCATCTTCGCCTCGGCCAGCAGGTTCTGGTCGCGCTTGAGCGTGCCCTGGGCCTGCATCACCTGCGCCTGATAGGGACGCGGATCAATATCCACCAGCGGCTGCCCCTTGGTCACGTACTGCCCCTCGCGGTAATGCACGGCGTTGATCACGCCTGTCACCTGCGAGCTGATCGAGACCGTGTGCAGCGCCGTCACCGTGCCGAGCGCGCTCACATAGACGCCGATGCTGCCCTGCCTGGCGGTGGCCGTGGTCAGAGAGACCGGACCAAAGAAGCGGCCCCGGCCGCCGGCGGCCATCTTGGCGTTCTTGTCATGCCGCTTGAGGCCCCAGTAGAAGACCAGCACAATCAGCACAAGGACGACGATCCAGATCCATGGACGCTTCTTCGGGGGCGGCGCATCCGGGGCTGCGTGCGCAGGCAAACGATGGTCCGGAGGGACAGGGGTAGTCTGATTTTGCTCGTCCATAGGTCGGGTGATGTCTCAGGGAAGCGTATTTTACGTTCGACTTACCGTCGAAAATTGGAGTTTAGCATTCGCGATGGAGCGTGTTGGAGCTGGTGCGGTTCTCTGATCAGGTCCCGGCAAAGGATGCGCGCAGCCGGAAAACTTTCAGTTGTGGCAGGCTCGTCCAATGGACGGCCTGGACGCCGGAAAAGTTGCAGAAAATACAATGAAAGCGCGCAAATCGTACCCCGTTACAGAAGCAAACAAATTCTGGCCCGTTTGTGACACGATGAAAGCAATGCAAAATGCTGAGGCAGGCAAAGTTTATCTCACCGGAGCAGGCCCCGGCGATCCCGGTTTGCTGACCGTGCGCGCCCACTGCCTGCTGGCCACCGCAGACGTAGTGCTGCATGACGGCCTGGTGGATGCGGCCATTCTGCAGCTCGCCGGAGCTCAGACCCGTGTGGTCAGCGTCGCCAAGCGCGCCGGAGACAAGAGCATCACCCAGCCGGAGATTGACGCCCTCATGATTCAGGAGGCGCGCGCCGGCCGCTCCGTGCTGCGCCTCAAGGTGGGCGACCCGCTGCTGTTTGGCCGTGCCGCCGATGAAATCCACGCGCTGCGGCAGGCCGGGATTCCCTTTGAAATTGTGCCGGGCATCACGGCGGCGCTGGCTGCTGCCGCTGCGCTCGAAAGCCCGCTCACCGCGCGCGATGCCTCCTCAGGAGTGCTGCTGCTGGCCGGGCACCGCGCCGGGCGCACCGAGGGCGAGCACCGCTACTTTCGCCTGCCGGAAAATCTCGCCTCGGCCACGCTCGCGCTCTACATGCCCGGCTCAGACTACGCGGGGCTGGCCCATGACCTCGCCGCCAGCGGCCTGCCGCCGGAGACGCCCTGCGCCGTGATCTCACAGTGCAGCCTGCCGGGGCAGCAGATGGTGCGCCTCACGCTGGCGGAACTAACCTCGCACCCGGCGCTGCCCGCCCCCGCGCTGGTGATGGTGGGCAGGGTCTTCGCGGAAACAGAGCCCCTCGGGCTCTAGACGACAGTCAGCGCGGCGCGGTGCGCGTCATAAATCTCCACCACCTTGGCCGCGCGGCGCGGATCGGTCGACCATCGCTCCGACACCAGTTGCACAAACTGCTCGGGCGTCTTCGCCCGCAGCGCCGCGGCATAGCTCGCATACTCGGCGCTCAGCGCGCGCAAAATCTGCATGCGGCCGGCAAAGCTGGCCTGCCAATCGGCAAACTTCACCCACTCGGCCTCGACCGTCACCCACTCCCCGCGCAGAAACTCGCGGGTCGGCATCGCCAGCGTGCCCACGCCCTCGTTGCGCCCGGCATCCTGCTTCTGGCCAAAGAGGTTATTCGCCTCTTCGGTGAGCCGCGAATGTCCCCAGCCGGACTCCAGCGCCGCCTCGCAGGCCGCCATCTCAGGAAACACGTGCCCCGCCGCCCGCGCCGCCGCGCAGGCCTTCGCTAAAAACTCGCTCTGCACACTCATGCCTTGCTCATCCTCCTGAAACAGAAAAAGGGCGAAGCCCATGGCCTCGCCCTTTCGTGTGAATCTCTGTCTCTATTGTTTCAGGTTTGCGGCAAATTTCCGGCAGCGCGGCTTACACCACAAAATACTTCGCCTGCGGATGATGCACGATCAGCGCGTTGGTGCTCTGCTCCGGCTCCAGATGGAAGCCTTCGGTCAGGCGCACTCCAATATTCTTCTCCGGCTCGAGCAGTTCGAAGATCTTCGTCTGATCCTCAAGATTCGGGCACGCCGGATAGCCAAAGGAATAGCGCGACCCGCGATATTTCTGGTGGAAGAGATCGTTGATGCGCGGCGCGTCTTCGCCCGCGATGCCGAGATCCTGGCGAATCTCCCTGTGCGCCAGCTCGGCCAGCGCCTCGGCCGTTTCCACACTCAGCCCGTGCAGGTAGAGGTAGCGCGTGAAGTCACCGGCGTCAAAGAGCCGCTTCGTGACTTCGCTGGCCTCGTGGCCAATCGTCACCACGGAGAAGCCCACCACGTCATAGACGCCCTCGCTCTTCGGCCGGAAGAAGTCGGCAATCGAGAGCTTGCGGCCCTCCGCCTGGCGCGGGAAGGTGATGCGCAGCCGCTCCTTTGCGGGGTCTTCGGCGTCATACACAATCAGGTCGTTGCCTTCGCTCTGCGCCGGGAAAAACCCATACACCATCTGCGGATGGAACCATCCCTCGCGCTTCACCTCGGTCTTCAGCTCTTCGAGCACGGGGCGATACTTCTCCTCCACCAGCCGCGCGTAGTCGGTGGCCGAGGCGGTCTTCAGTTGCCACTGATTCTTGAAGAGCGCGATCTCGTTGATGTACTCGAAGACCGTGTCGAGGTCATAGTCCTTTTTGACGCGCACGCCAAAGAACGGCGGCACCGGAACCTCAGGATTCTCCGTCACCCACGACGAACGCACCACCGGCGCGGCCGCATCCACGGCAGAGACCTCGACCACCGGCTTCTTCGGGAAGACTTTCACCGTGCGGCCTTCGCTCATGCGCGCCTCGCGCAGAGCCTCTTCTGAGGTGATGTCCGTCATCACGTGCAGGCCCGCGAAAGCATCCTCGGCATAAAAGACGCCCTGCGAATACTCCTGCCGCAAATCCTCTTCCACATACTTGCGTGTGAGCGCCGCGCCGCCGCAGATGACGGGAATCTCCATGGCCAGCCGCTGCATGTCCTGCACGACATACTTCATTTCGAGCGTGGATTTCACCAGCAGGCCGCTCAGCCCGATCGCATCGGCCTTATGCTCGCGCGCGGCCTGGATGATGGTGTCCGCCGGCTGCTTGATGCCGAGATTCACCACCTTGAAGCCATTGTTCGAGAGAATGATGTCCACCAGGTTCTTGCCGATGTCGTGCACGTCGCCCTTCACCGTGGCCAGCACGATGGTGCCGCGCTGCGATCCTTCGACGCGCTCCATCTTCGGCTCAAGGTAGGCGACGGCGGCCTTCATCACGGCGGCCGAGTCCAGCACCGAGGGCAACTGCATCTTGCGCGCGCCAAACAGTTCACCCACGGTCTTCATGCCGTCGAGCAGCACGTCGTTGATCAGGTCGAGCGGCTTCCAATCCGTGAGCGCTGACTCCAGCACCTCTTCGAGCGAGCGCTTGTTGCTGCCGGAGCCCACGCTGCGCTCCCCGCGAATGATCAACTGCTTCAGCGTTTCGTCCACCGGCAGCGAGGCCAGCTCTTCTGAGTCATCCTGCACCTTGCCCTTGGTGCCGGCAAAGTGGGCCATGTAGGCCTGCAGCGGATCGCCTTCGACCGTGTCGTAGAACACCAGACGCCGCGCCAGCTCCACCTCGCGCTCGGGAATCTTGTAGAGCGGATAAATCTTGGAGTAGTTCACGATGGCCGAGTCGAGCCCGCGATCCACCGCTTCCTTCAAAAACACGCTGTTCAGCACGCGCCGCGCATAGGCGTTAAGCCCAAAGCTGATGTTGCTCACGCCCAGAATCGTCTTGACGTAAGGAATCTCCTGCTTGATGCGCCGCACGGCTTCGAGCGTCTCGATGCCTGCCGTGCGATAGTCCTCCTGCCCGGTGGAGATGGGCAGCGTCAGAGGATCGAAGATGAGATCCTGCGGGCGCAATCCATACTTGTTCACCGCCAGGTCGTGAATGCGGCGCGCAACGGCTACCTTCTTCTCCGCCGTCAGCGCCATGCCGTCTTCGTCAATGGTCAGCGCAATCACCGCCGCGCCGTAGCGTTTGGCCATCGGCAGCACCTGGCTGGTGCGCTTTTCACCATCCTCAAGATTGATGGAGTTGATGACCGGCTTGCCCGGAATGCGCTTCAACCCCTCTTCGATCACATCGGCTTCGGTCGAGTCCACCAGAATGGGCGCCGTCACGCGCGTGGCGATCTTCTCGAGCACGGAGCACATGTAGGCCTTCTCGTCCTCGCCCACAATGGCGCAGCAGAGATCGAGCATCTGCGAGCCCTCGGCCACCAGCTTCTTGGCCAGCGCCAGAATGCCGTCGTAGTCCCCGGCGCGCACCATGTTGCGGAAGTGCTCGACGCGCGTGGTGGTATTCATCTCCTCGGCCACGATGACCGGCTGGCCATCCACTTCAAGCGGCAGCGCTGAAAACGCGCTCGCCGCCACGGACTGCGGCTGCACGTGGCGCGGCGCGGGCTTTGCGTCCTTGACCGCTTCGACCACCGCCTTCAAATGTTCAGGGGTGGTGCCGCAGCAGCCGCCCACCACCTGCACGCCATATTCGGTCACGAAGCTGCGGTGATACTTCGCCAGTTCCTCAGGAGTGAGCGCATACACCGCATGGCCGCCCACATTCTGCGGCAGACCCGCATTGGGCAGCACGCTGACGGGCCGCGTCGCATTCTGGCACAGGAAGCGCACGGCGTCGTTCATCTCCGCCGGGCCGGTCGCGCAGTTGAGACCGATGATGTCCGGATCAAAGCATTCCAGCGTCGCCAGCGCCGCGCCAATCTCGGTGCCGAGCAGCATCGTGCCGGTCGCCTCAATGGTCACCTGCATCTGGATGGGCAGATGCCTGCCCGTCGCGCGCATGGCGTCATGGCAGGCGGCCAGGGCGATCTTGGCCTGCAGCAAATCCTGCGCGGTCTCAATCAGCAGCACGTCCACGCCGCCCTCAATCAGCGCCTCAATCTGCTCGCGATAGGTCAGCGCCATGTCGTCGTAGCTGATATGCCCCAGCGAAGGCAGCTTGGTCGTCGGCCCGATGGAGCCGGCCACAAAGCGCGGCCTATCCGGCGTGGAGAAGCTGTCGGCGACTTCGCGCGCCAGCTTCGCGGCGGCGATGTTCAGCTCGCGGGTCTGGTCTTGCAGATCATACTCGGCCAGCACAATGCGCGAGGAGCCGAAGCTGTCTGTCTCCACCACGTCGCAGCCCACGGCAAAAAAGCTCGCGTGAATGTCGCGGATAATGTCAGGACGGCTCAGCACCAGCAGCTCGTTGCAGCCCTCTTTGCCCCAGTAATCGTCAAGGGTGAGCGCGTGCTTCTGGATGTTCGTGCCCATCGCGCCGTCGTAGACCAGCACTCGCTGCTTCAGGGCCTCAAGAAAATCGGACATGGATCTCGCTCTGTCTTCCTGGCTTTATGGTATTCCGACTATGGTACCGAAGACAGGCCGCTTCCCTGTAGCAAACCACAGCGAAATGACTGGATGAAAAGCGGTTCTGCGATTTTTCAGGGGCGAAAAGGCGCGCCGAATCCCGGCCCCGCGAACAAGCCTCTACGCCTCATCCTCTTCTTCCACCAGCGCCGCGCTGGCCGCGTGCAGTGAGAGCGCCACGCGGTTGTCCACGCCCACCTTGGCCATCAGCGTCTTTACATAGGCCTTGACCGTGCGCGCTTCAATGCCCAGCGTCTCGGCGATTTCGCGGTTTGAGCGAGCCGCCACCAGCAGGCGCAGCACCTGCTGCTCCCGCTCAGTGAACTGGCTGGTATGCCGGCGCACCGGCTTGGCGGAGAAGTGCAGCATGCGGTCCACAAACTTTGACAACACACGCCGCGGCGCCCAGATGGACCCGCTCAGCACCACCTCGATGGCCTGCAGCAGTTGCTCCGGCGTGGCCTGGTTCTCCACGTAGCCTTTGGCTCCCACGGCGATGGCGTTGATGATGGTTTCATCGTCGCGCAGCGAGCCCACCACAATCAACCGCAGCGAGGGCCGCTCGGCGCGCAGCCGCGCAAGCCGCTCAAACGACTCCGGCGGTTGCAGCCCAAACAGCACCAGGTCAATCGACTTGTTGGCGAGGATGTCCTTCATGTCCGTCGCCAGCACCTCATACTGCGGCGCTGCCTCAAAAATCGAGAGCAGCCCCGCGACCCGGAGGGGCTCAAACTCCAGCAATCCGATTTTTATTCGCTCGCCATCTTGCAAATCAATTGACCCGCGGCAGACAGAGGTTACAGCTTGGGCAGCACAATCCCCTGCTGGTTCTGGTACTTGCCCTTCTTGTCAGCGTAGCTGATCTCGCACGGCTCGTCGCCCTGAAAAAACAGAATCTGGCACAGCCCTTCGTTGGCGTACACCTTGGCGGGCAGCGGCGTCGTGTTTGAGATCTCAAGCGTCACGTAGCCCTCCCATTCCGGCTCAAAGGGCGTTACGTTCACAATGATGCCGCAGCGGGCATAGGTCGATTTGCCCACGCAGATGGTTAGCACATCGCGGGGAATGCGGAAGTACTCAATCGAGCGCGCCAGCGCAAAGCTGTTCGGCGGCACAATCACCGAGTCGGCCTCGACCGTGACAAACGAGCGCTCATCAAAGTTCTTCGGATCAATAATCGCGCTGTTGACGTTGGTGAAGATCTTGAACTCGTTGGAGACCCGCAGGTCATACCCATACGATGACAAGCCATACGAAATCACGCCCTCGCGCACCTGCTTCTCACTGAAGGGCTCAATCATGCCCTTGAGGGCCTGTTCCCGAATCCAACGATCGCTTTTGATGGACATCCTGCTCCTGTGGTTCCTCGTATCAATTTAAGTGAGAAAGCAACAAAATACTTCCAGAAACTGCATCTTACGAAAGGGACAACGCGTTGACAATGCGGGGCGTTCTTCCTAGCATCGTTCTAACTTCATATTCCGCGCCGCCGAGGTGACCCTATGATCAAGCAGGATATTATTCACCACGTCATTGAACGCACCGGGCTGCCCCGGACCAAGGCCGAACATGCCGTGGACACCGTCTTTGAGAGCCTCAAGCACGCCCTGGCCGAGGGTCAGCGCATTGAGTTGCGCGGCTTTGGCGTCTTCAACGTGCGCCCCCGCAAAACCGGCATCGGACGCAATCCCCGCACCGGAACCGAAGTCTCCATCACGCCCGGCAAGGCCGTCCGCTTCAAGCCAGGCAAGGATCTGCACATTCTCGACTAGCATTTCTCGCGTGCCAAGATAGCGCCCGATGCAAGCCGCACTGGCCTGCATCGGGCCGTGTGCTTTCTGGCATTTGCCCGGACATCTCAGGCCCTTGTGCGCGCCAACGGCCCGGCAAAAGAACTTCCCTTCCACCCAAAGTTTGACGCGACCATTTTCTAAAACCGTGCTACTATCCAGCCAAATCCATCTGTAAAAAGGCCTCGGCCATGCCCTCGAACCGGCAGTTCGCCCATCGTCCGTTGCGGTCTGGTATGCATGAGAGCATTTGCCTGCGCTGCTTTCGCACCGTAGGAGCGGCAGGCCCGGTCGACAGCCTCAGCGCGCAGGAAGCGGAGCACGTCTGCAGTACGGAAGACATCGTTGCCCTGCACGGCCGCATCGAGCCCCAAAAAGCAACCTCGCCCCAGCAGGGCGAGGAGTCCGCGTAAATCCTCTCACGGCTGCCTCGTGGACATCCGCCTGGACACCAGATCAAAGATTAAGGGGTGCCCATGTCCGTGTGTCTAGACATGGAATGGTGAGTTTTAGAGAAAAGGGGTGCCCCATGTCCGTGGTTTCGGACATGGGGATAGTGAGTTCTAGTCCAGCTTTTCCGGCTCGATCTGAATGTTCTTCTCGCCGCGCGCCTTCTTCTCCCAGTACTTCTTCACCCAGGCCTCGAAGCTCTTGCCCGCCGCCGTATCGCGCCCGCTGAAGTGCAGCGCCGCGATCTCGGCATAAGGAATCGACAGCTTCGTGCGCTCGGTCGCGGGAATCATCCTCACCAGCGAGTCGGCCAGCGACGTACCCGTGCGTCGATCAAAGATGTAGCCCTGCACCTGGCGGCCATCCTTTAACGTCAAGGTAATGTCGCCGCGATAATCAAAGGCCTTTTCGAGCGCCACGCGAATTTCCTCATCGCTCGCCAGCGAAGGAATCCATCCCTGCAGATCCTCTTTTTCGCGGCCTGCGATGTGCTCCAGCTCATCGGCGTTGTGAATCCGCAACTGGTCTGTCTTTGCCCGTTCCTGCTGTTCTGTTGCCATGCGGACTAGTCTCCTGAGACGGTTTCCATCGTTTCGTGAGCCTGCGGCGCAATCTGCACCAGCGGCTGCGGATGCTCCGGCTTCCATTCGTTCAGCATCTTCTGCGCGTCCGCATCCGGGTAAAGCGACGGGAACATATACTTCTTCGCCGTCGTCAGAAAGCCCTTCAGCGAGCTGAAGTTGTAGTCCACCGCCGATGCCTCGTGGCCGGAGTGCACCATGCAGTTGGCGCAGCGCGGATTCCCGCTCTTCGCGCCGTACTCCTCCCACTTCGTGGCTTCCATCAGCTCGGCGAAGGTATCGGCATAGCCGTCCTGCAGCAGGTAGCAGGGCTTCTGCCAGCCAAAGATCGAGAAGGTCGGCATGCCCCAGGGCGTGCACTCAAAGTGCTGCTTGCCCATCAGGAACTCTGAGAAGAGCGGATGCGTGTTGAACTGCCAGCTCTTGTTGCGGTTCGACAGAATCATGCGGAAGAGCTTGCGCGAGCGCGCCTTGCCCAGAAAGTGATTCTGGTCAGGAGCCTTGTCATACGTGTAGCCCGGCGAGACCATCATGCTCTCGACTCCTGCCGCCATCAGCTCGTCAAAGTGCGCGCGCACTGAGTTCGGGTCCGCGCCGTCGAACAGCGTAGTGTTCGTCGTCACGCGGAAGCCCGCAGCCACCGCCGCGCGCACGCCTTCCATCGCAATGTCATAGCCGCCCTCGCGGCACACTGAGAAGTCGTGATGCTCGCGCTGGCCGTCCACATGCACTGAGAAGGAGAGATATTTGCTCGGCTTGAAGAGATGAAGTTTCTCTTTAAGAAGCAGCGCGTTCGTGCACATATAAACGTACTTCTTGCGCGCCACCAGCCCGGCCACAATCTCGGGCATCTGCGGATGCAACAAAGGCTCGCCGCCCGGAATCGACACCATCGGCGCGCCGCACTCTTCTACCGCGCGGAAGCACTCCTCCGGCGTCAGCTCCTGCTTCAGAATGTGCGCGGGGTACTGAATTTTGCCGCAGCCGGCGCACGCCAGGTTGCAGCGAAACAGCGGCTCCAGCATGAGCACCAGCGGATAGCGCTTGCGTCCCTTGATCTTCTGCTTCAGCACATATGAAGCAACAGTCCATGCCTGTGAAATGGGTACGGCCATTGTTACAAATCCTCCGCCGGCTTATTCGCCGCGCTCCATGGCTTTTTCGTAATTGGTCAGCGCCAGCAGCGGGAAGTAATCCCGGTACTGGTGATACGCCAGATAGAACACGCGCGGAAAACCGGTGCCCGTGTACAGCGCCTGATGTTTCGATCCACTGCCGGTGCTCTCATCCCAGCCGCCATCGGGCTTCTGGTGCGCCAATAACCATTTGATGCCCTTGGCCACCGAATCGCTGCGATCATCACCGGCTGAGAGCAGCCCCAGAATGGCCCATGCCGTCTGCGAGGGCGTGCTCGGTCCCACGCCGCGCGTGTTGGGGTCGTCATAGCTGCCGCAGGTCTCACCCCAGCCGCCATCGGCATTCTGCACCGAGCGAATCCACTCCGCCGCCTGCTGAATCTGCGGCTCGTGGTTCCACACCCCGATGGCCTCCAGCCCGCGCAGCACCAGGAAGGTGCCGTACAAGTAGTTCACGCCCCAGCGGCCAAACCAGCTTCCGTCCGGCTCCTGCTCGTCATAGATGAACTTGATGGCCTTCTCCACGCGGCGGTCCTTGCGCGTGTAGCCGTAGGTGGCCAGCATCTCCAGAATGCGCCCCGTGATATCGACCGTCGGCGGATCGAGCATCGCGTTGTGGTCGGCAAACGGCACGTACTGGAAGATCATCTTCGTGTTGTCTTTGTCAAAGCTCGCCCAGCCGCCGTTGCGGCACTGCATCGCAAAGATCCAGTCAATGGCGCGCTGGCAGACGTCGTACTGGTAGCGCTCGCGCGGATTATCGACCTTGTTCAGCGCCAGCAGCACCTGCGCCGAGTCGTCCACGTCAGGATAAAACTCGTTGTTGAACTCGAAATACCAGCCACCCGGCTGCGCATTGCGCACCTTCATGGCCCAGTCGCCCTTGTGCCGCACTTCCTTTGAGAGCAGCCAGTCGGCGGCCTTCTGCATGCGCGGATCGTTCCTCGGCACGCCAGCCTCGCCCAGCGCAAAGACAGCCTGCGCCGTGTCCCACACCGGCGAAACGCAGGGCTGCATGCGGAAGGTCGGCTCTGCATACTCCGCCGTGCCCTCGGGCTCGTCGATGCCGAGCTTCTCAAACTCATCCATTGCTCGCAGCACCTGCGGATCATCGAGCGAATACCCGAGGCAGCGCAGCGCAATGATGGCGTTCAGCATGGCTGGATAAATCGCGCCCAATCCATCGGACATCTCAAAGCGCGCCAGCATCCACTTCTCGGCCTTCTTGAGCGCAATCGAGCGCAGCGGGCGAATGTGTACCCGCTCAAACCAGTGCGTCACACGGTCGAGCGCCAGAAAGAAATTGCGCCAGCTCAGCAGGTTTTTGCTGTCCCAGCGCAGGTGCAGGTTGGCCTTCTCGCGGCCGCCCACAAACAGCTCATCAATGCCCTGCTCAGGCGGAATCTTCTTGAACGGTTTCTTCGCATACGCGATCGAGAGCGGCACCAGAATGGCGCGCGACCACGACGAAATCTCGTAGATGTTGAAGTAAAACCAGTTCGGGAAGAGCACGATCTCCGGCGGAATCGCCGGCACTGCGTCGTACTCGTACTGCCCCAGGAAGCACAGATAAATCTTCGTGAAGGTGTTGCACTCCACCACACCGCCGTGGGCCAGAATCCACTCCCGTGCCTTTACCAGGATCGGGTTATCGGCGGTCATGCCCATCAGCTTGGCCGAGAAGTAGCACTTCACCGTCAGGCTGATGTTGCCGGGGCCGCCGGGATAGATGCTCCAGCTTCCGTCTTCATTCTGGTAGCGCAGCATCTCGGTGAGAGCGCGCTTCATTTTGCCCGCATCGCCGGTGCCCAGCAGCGTGTGCGCGAAGATATAGTCAGCCTCGAGCATGGAGTCGGCCTCAAGCTCGCCGCACCACCAGCCGTCTTTGCTCTGCTGCGCAAAGACGCGGTCCTTCGCGCCCGCGATCGCGCGCTTCACATCTTCCAGGGCCGCATCAATGCGCCCGAATTTCACTGCGGATTGCGAAGTGCTTCCCGGAATAGGATTCCCCCCGGGTTGCGCTCTTTCCGATACGCTCATGCGAACTCGTTGCTTTCCCGTCGATTTCTGGTGAACAACGTTTAAGCGGACACAGGAGAAGACGGCGCGGCCTGAATCGCCTGCACAATCTCAGGCGGCAGCCCGAAGCGCACATTCTCCGGCATCACTTCCACTTCTTCGACCGAGCCAAAGCCCTTGGAGCCCAGGTACTTCACCACATCCTCAACCAGCACTTCGGGCGCGGAGGCGCCAGCCGTCACCGCCACCGTGGCCACGCCTTCCAGCCACTCCGGGCGAATCGCCTTCGAGTTGTCGATCAGGTAGCCCTTGGTGCCGAGGTTCCGCGAAACCTCCACCAGCCGGTTCGAGTTCGAACTGTTGTTCGAGCCCACCACCAGCACCAGGTCCGCCTGATGCGCCACGTTCTTCACCGCTACCTGGCGGTTCTCCGTCGCGTAGCAGATGTCCTGCGAGTGCGGCCCCACAATATTGGGGAACTTCTTCTTGAGCGCCTCGATCATGTCCCGCGCTTCATCGAGCGAGAGTGTCGTCTGCGTCAGGTAGGCCACGCGGTTCGGGTCGGGAACCTCGAGCGCCGCCACTTCGGCCGCGCTCGAAACCACCGTCGTCACGTCCGGAGCCTCGCCCAGCGTGCCCTCGATCTCCTCATGGTCGCGGTGCCCAATCAGCACCAGCGAATAGCCCTGGCGGGCAAACTTCACCGCCTCCACATGCACCTTGGTCACCAGCGGGCACGTCGCATCGATCACCCGCAGGTTGCGGTCCTTGGACTGCTGCCGCACCGCCGGCGAAACGCCGTGCGCGCTGTAAATCACGCGGCTGCCCTCGGGCACCTGATCGATGTCCTCGACAAAGATCGCGCCCTTCTCGGCCAGCTCGTTCACCACGAAGCGATTGTGCACGATCTCCTTGCGCACATAGATCGGCGCGCCAAAGGTCTCGAGCGCAATGCGCACAATATCCACGGCGCGCACCACGCCGGCGCAGAATCCGCGCGGCTTCAGAAGGAGGACTTTACGCTCGCCATCAGGGGCAGAAACGTGGGCGGGAGTGGGCTGATCGGTGATAGTCGTCACAGCTATAAGTATATCGTGCAGTCACCCCTTTGCAGCATCTTTCGGGCAAATCCTGCTCACTCCGGAACCCGAAAGGTTGCCTGCGTCTCGCGCTTTTCCTGACCGTATCCTATCTTTCAGTGCTAAGCTGCGGCTCATGCAACGCAACGCCCTCTTCCCTGTCCGCGTCGGCGTACTTCTCTCCGCGCTGGCCCTGTGCGTAGCCCTTTTCCCGTCGCATTGGTTGCCGTTTGGGCTGGCTCAACAGGGCGATACGCTCGACCACTTCTGCATCGGCCTCGCCCTGGGCGTGTTGATCGTTCTCAATGCTCTGCTCTTCTTCAGCCGCGAGGTCTCCGAATCATTCCAGCAGGAATAACCGCAGGCTGAAGGCTCGGTCCTCGCTCAACATACAAAAAGCCCCGGCTCATCGCCGGGGCTTTTGCTGTGTTCCGGTTGCGTGCATTACTGCGCGGTCAGCTCCGCGGCGACGCGTTCCATGGTGAACGCCTCCACCGTGTCGCCCACCTGAATGTCTGATGTATTCAGGCCCACGCCGCACTCCATGCCGTTGGTGACTTCCTTCGCGTCATCCTTGAAGCGCTTGAGCGAGGTGAGCTTGCCCTTGAAGACCTGCTCCCCGCCGCGCATCAGCCGAATCTCGGAGTCGCGCCGCAGCACGCCATCGAGCACGCGGCAGCCGGCGATGGTGCCGATCTTCGGAATCTTGAAGACGTTGAGCACTTCGGCGCGGCCCAGGTAGCTCTCCTTGAAGACAGGATCAAGCAGCCCCAGCATCGCCTTGGTGATCTCTTCCTGCAGCTCGTAGATGATCGTGTGCAGGCGAATCTCCACATTCTCCTGCTCGGCCAGATCGGCGGACTTGCGATCCGGCTTCACATTGAAGCCGATGATGATCGCATTCGAGGCCGACGCCAGCAGCACGTCGCTCTCGGTAATCGCGCCCACGCCCGAGTGAATCACCTTGATGCGCACCTTTTCGGTGGACATCTTCTGCAGCGAGTCGGCCAGCACTTCGACCGAGCCCGTCACGTCGCCCTTCAGGATCAGCGGCAGTTCCTTCATGCCGGCCTGCTTGATCTGCTCGGCCAGGCCCTCCAGCGAGACGCGCGAAGACTTCGCCAACTGCACTTCGCGCTCCTTCATCTGGCGATACTGCGCAATGCCCTTGGCCTTGTCGCGATCGGCCACCACCAGGAAGGTGTCGCCCGCATCCGGCATATTTTCGAGGCCCAGAATTTCGACCGGAGTCGAAGGACCAGCCTCTTCAATCGCGCGTCCGCGGTCGTCAAACATGGCGCGAATCTTGCCGAAGGTATTGCCCACAATGAAGCTGTCCTGCGCCCGGAGCGTACCATTCTGCACCAGCACCGAGGCCACCGCACCGCGCCCGCGATCAAGCTTGGCTTCAATGACCGTGCCTACGGCCGAGCGGCCCGGAGTCGCCTTCAGGTTGCCCAGATCCGCCACCAGGCAGATCATTTCGAGCAGCAGGTCGAGATTCTGGCGCTTCTTGGCCGAAACATCCACAAACACCGTGCTGCCGCCCCAGTCTTCGGGCACCAGTCCGCGATCGCCAAGCTGCTTCTTCACGCGGTCCGGCTGCGCTTCCGGCTTGTCGATCTTGTTCACGGCCACAATGATCGGCACGTTGGCGGCCTTGGCGTGATCCACGGCTTCGAGCGTCTGCGGCATCACGCCGTCATCGGCGGCCACCACAATCACGACAATGTCGGTCACCTTGGCGCCGCGCGCACGCATGCGGGTAAAGGCTTCATGGCCCGGCGTATCCAGGAAGACGATCTCGCGCCCGAAGGCCGGCGAGTCTTCCTTGTTGATGCGCACCTTGTAGGCACCGATGTGCTGGGTGATGCCTCCGGCTTCGCCCCCGGCCACATCCGTTTCGCGGATCGCGTCCAGCAGCGAGGTCTTGCCGTGGTCCACGTGGCCCATCACAGTCACCACCGGCGGCCGCGACAGTTCCAGCTCGTCCGGATTTTCCTGCGACAGCAGATTCTCAAAGGCCTCGTTGGCCATCTGGTCTTCAAAGCTGATAACCGTCGTATCCGCGCCAAACTGCCGCGCCACGTCCTTCACCAGCTCGCCGTCGAGCGACTGATTCACGGTCACAAACACGCCGCGCATCAGCAGCGTGGCGATCAGATCCTTGCCGCGAACGCCCAGCTTTTCGGCCAGATCCTTCACGCTGATGCCTTCGGTCACGGTGATGGTGCGCGTGATCGGCAACGGCTCGGTCGGAATCTGCGCGCCGCCAAACCGCGACGGCGGCGCAAAGCCCTTCATCGGACCTTCTTTGCTCTTCGGATACTGATTGCTGCGGCCACCGCGCTTCTGGCCTGCGCCCGGACGCTGCGGACGGCCCGGCGTATCGCCCGGAGGCGGCACCAGTCCCGGCGCGCCCATTCCGGGGCGCTGCCCAAATCCACCTGGCCGCTGCCCGAATCCCGGACGCGGACCATTGTTGAAGCCCGGACGACCGCCCGGCGGTCCACCGCCCGGCTGGTTGCGCGTCGGATGCATGGGGCGGCGTCCTCCGGGACCGGAGGGCCGCTGGCCATATCCGCCACCAGGTCCACCTGGTCCGCCCGGAGAATTCCCCGTGGGCCGGCGATCAAAAATGGGTTTGCCGCGCTGAATTCCGCCACCCGAGGGCCGCGGCGTCACCGGCGAAGCCGAGGGCGGAGGAGCCGTGTACACCGGGCGTGGCCCGGTCTGCGGCATAATGACACGGCGCTGCGGAGGAGCCGGAACTGCTGGCTTTTCCGGAGCAACCGGGGGCGCTTCTGCCGCAGGAGTTTTGGCTTCCTGAGGCGCACTCTGGCTGGCGGCAGGCGCTGCAGGAGCCGCCGGCGCCTGGAATGCTGTCGCGGGGGGCGGCGCTGCGGCCACAACCACCGAGGGGCTCACCGCAACGGGGACCGATGGGCCAGTGGCCAATGCTGACTTCACTTCCTGCGCTGCCGGGGCAGCGGGCTTTTCCTGCTGTGCAATGGGAGCCGTCGTCACGGGCGGCTTGACGGCCACCGGCGCTGCCGGAGGACGAGCCGCAATCGCGGGAGTGGCCGCGGGCGGCGGGGCCACCACGGCCGAAGGCTGACGGGGCTGAGGAACAATGCGGCGTGGAGCAGGCTTTTGTGCTTCGGCACCATGCTGGACCGAGACCGCCGGCTGCGAACCGGGCTGCACCCCTGCGGGCCGGGCCGCCACGGGCGGCGGAGCCGCCGTCACGGCCGGACGCGGCGCGGAAGGACGAGCCGCCGGAGGCGCGCTCACGGGAGCCTTGGGCGCAACCGGCACTGCCGCCGGACGGGCCGCCGCAACGGTCTCCTGCTCGTTCCGCTCCTGAATGGCTTTCAACACGTCTCCAGGCTTGGAGACACGAGACCAGTCAATCTTGGGCTTCGGCTCATTCTGCTGGCGCGAGCCACCCTGGCCCGCACCGCGGCTGCCGCGCGCAAAGTGTGCACGCACGCGCACTGCCTCATCCGCCTCAAGAGAACTGGAGTGGGTCTTCTTCTCGGTAACGCCGCAATCGGCCAATGCATCGAGGATCGCTTTGCTTTTGACTTCCAGTTCCCGCGCTAAATCGTTGATTCGAACTTTACTCATCCGCCCCTATATCTTCTGCCGGTTCACCCGCGCATTCACAACGTCATAAATGGCCTCGCAGACGCGGGATCGTCTTTTTCTATTATCCCCCGATTCGCACTCATACGCGCACTCATCTCCGGGATACTGTTACTTCGTGAACGAAGACGCAGGCGCATTACGCACCTTTGTCCCCGTCCGGGTTCGTTTCGGCGCTCTCCACGCCTGTTCCTTCATCTACCGCGGAGGCATGCTCCGCCAGCCGCTCGCTCGTGTCTTCGCGCCCGGGAACCATGGACTCGGCGCCCTCGGTCTCCAGCGCTTCCCCGCTCTCGGTCAGCTCAGAGATCTCCTCGGCGGCCAACTCATCATGCACGGGCCCGGAGCCATCCTCCTCGCCATCGGAGTGCGGCAGCTCTTCGCCGGCCTGCGTCAGGTCCTGCTCCAGAGCATCGATTTCCTCGGCTGCCTGCGCATCCGCAATCGCTTCGGCCTGTTCCAGCTTCGCCTGCTCGGCTTCCGGAACCGCGGGGCGTTCCTCGCCCGGCTCGTACTGGCCAAAGTAGTGACGCACCGCAGTGCTGATCTTCTCGAGCGTCTTTTCGCCGATGCCCGGAATCTCTTCGAGCTGCTCCGGCGTCATGTCGGCCAGCGACTCGACCGTCGTAATGCCGGCCGCGACCAGCTTCTGGATGATCGACTCGCCCAGCTCCTTCACTTCTTCAATCGCCGTGGCCGTACCGCCCTGCGCGAAGCCGCCCATCTGCTGCTCGACTTCCTGGCGCTTCTCTTCCTCGCTCTTGATGTCGATCTTCCAGCCCAGCAGCTTGGCCGCAAGGCGCACATTCTGTCCCTTCTTGCCGATCGCCAGCGACAACTGCGTGTCGTCCACGATCACTTCCAGGTGCTTTTCTGAGAGATCGGCAATGCTCACGCGGCTCACCTTGGCCGGCTGCAGTGCGCGCTCGGCAAAGGTAGTCACCTCTTCGCTGAACTCGATGATGTCGATCTTCTCGCCGCGCAGCTCGCGAATGATCGACTGCACGCGCATGCCCTTCATGCCCACGCACGCGCCCACCGGGTCCACGTCCTTGTCGCGCGACATCACGGCAATCTTGGTGCGCTCGCCCGCCTCGCGGGCAATGGCGCGAATCGTCACCGTGTTGTCGTAAATCTCCGGCACCTCGCCCTGAAACAGGCTCGTCACCAGCTCCGGAGCCGCACGGGACACAATCACCTGCGGACCCTTCGCCGCGCGATCCACGCGCAGCAGCACCACGCGCACGCGCTCGCCCACTGAGAACTGCTCCAGCCGCGACTGTTCGCGCTTCGGCATGCGGGCCTCGGCCTTGCCCAGGTCAAAGATCACGTCCTGCATCTCGACCCGCTTGACCGTCGCCGTCAGCACCTCGCCCACGCGATGGGCATACTCGTTAAACACCGTGTCGCGCTCGGCCTCGCGCACCTTTTGAAAGATCACCTGCTTGGCCATCTGCGCCGCAATGCGGCCCAGCACGTCGGTCGGCTTGTAGAAGCGAATCTCGCCGCCCACTTCCACGCCCGGCGCAAGCTGCCGCGCCTCTTCGAGCGTGATCTGGTTCAGCGGATCTTCAATCAGCTCCGGCGTCTCCACCACAGCCTTATAGATGTACGCGCGAATCTCGCCCGTCTCGCGGTCCAGCTCGGCGCGCATGTTTTCCTGCGTCTTGTAATACTTGCGTGTCGCCAGCGCGATCGCATCTTCGACCGCGCCTACCACCACTTCGGGATCAATGCCCTTGTCCCGGCTCAGCGCTTCGATGCTTTGGTAAAGAACACTTGCCATAAGTTCTCTCGATTCAATCCTTCTAAAAAATGGGCCGCATCGCTGTCTGTGATGCGACGCACGCGCGCCGGCATCCGCCAGACCGGAGTGACCTGCCCTTAAATCTCTGGAATCAGTTGCGCCTTCTCGACATTGCCCAGCGCAATCTCCACTGTCTCGGCAGCGGACTTCTTCTCTTTGCCCTTGCCCTTCTGCTTCATTGCCGTCAGGTCGAGCCGCAGCGTGTCGCCGTCGAGTCCCGCCATCCGGCCCTGCCAGTGACGATTGCCATTCACCGGCTCAAAGGTGCTCAGCTTCACCAGGCTGCCGGCAAAGCGCTCATAATCGGCGCGGCTCTGCAGCTTGCGGTCGAGCCCCGGCGAGGAAACTTCCAGCGTATACTCCGACGCCCCCGGCATCAGCTCTTCCACATCGAGCAGCGTGCCAAAATCCGTGCTGAACGCCGAGCAATCCTCATGCGTCACGCCCGAGAAGTGCTCCGGATTCATGCCCTCGCGCGGCATCTCTTCGTGCACTTCAATCGTCTCGACGCGCCCGGAACTCTGTGCAGCCAGTTTTGCGCGCTCTTCGGCGTTCTTCTCAATGAAGATGCGCAGCATGCGGTGCTTTGCGCCGCCCTGATACTCCACGTCCACCACGTCCAGGCCGTGCGAAGACGCGACGCGCTGCGCCGCCGAGCGAATTGTGTCCAGATCAAATGCCATATCTTTGCCGCAAATAAAAAGTGGGCTTTCGCCCACTGCGCCTCCGCGCGCCTGGAAACCCTGCCGCGCGCCGGATGCGTTTGTCCGCACTTACAGGTTACCGCTCTATGCGGAAACTTTCAAAGGCTCAATTTATAGGATGCATAAAATTCCGGCCAGTGCCGCCCTTTTGCTCCGAACACCTGTCACAACCTACGATCCCAACACGCTGGCCGGAGCCCTGGGCGTCACCGCGCTCATGGTCGCCCTCGCCGCGGCCATCCCGGCCCGTCGTGCCGCCGGTGTCCAACCCATGCAGGCACTCCGCGAAGAGTAGCCCGGCTGGCGGGGTCCGTCCCTTCGGGATAATACTCAACCCCTCGCTCGCTCGGGTGCCCCTGGTCCGTTCGCTCGGCCCCGGGGATTCCCTCAAAGACGCGCAACCCGAATGCTGTTCAGCACTGCCTCCGCTGGCGAAACAATCTGAACGCCCCGGATACTCCCCGTCCACCACGTCCGGGCCATGCACCCAATCCCCCGAAGCCCCGTATTAGGGCATGGCTTCAGCCATGCCATCACGACCACAAAAAGAAAAAGGACTTCAGCCCCCACAAAAACTCCCCCCGCGTGTGCCTCGTGCTTACCGGGTGCCCCGGGTCCGTCCGTTCGGACCCGGGATTTACCTGCCTGCCCTACGACTGACTCGCCGGGTAGCCCCATACTTCGCAGAGCGAAGTATGGGGCTTTAGCGCGATGGTCGGGGTTCTTCATTTCTGGGAACCATCCTACAGACCTCGCTTGCTGTTTTCAACGAAAAAATAAAATAATCATGAAAACTAGAGGCGCATGTAGTATCTTCTGGGCATGGATGACAACGAGAAAACCTTCTCACTCGCGGCGGCCGAGCTTGGGAAGCGGGGCGGTAAAAAAACCGCTGAGCGCGGTCCCGAGTATTACGCGGAGATTCAGGCAAAACGTGAAAAGCGCGGCGGAGGAAGACCGAAGAACCCCCCACAAGCCACGCACGTCGGGGAATTGCATATCGGAGATCTGGTGATTCCGTGCGCGGTTTTGGCTGACGGGCGTCGGGTCCTATCGCAGCGTGGTGTCGGGCGAGTGCTTGGACGTGGGCGAGGCGGCAAAGACTGGAAGCGTCAAGCTGAATGGGGTGGTGGGCAATTGCCGTTTTTCCTCATGGCAAAAAACCTTAGACCTTTTATTTCGAAAGAGCTAGCTCTGGCGGGCGAAAACCCCATTGTTTACCGCATCGGCAACGAGACAATCCCATCACACGGACTTGATGCAACGGACCTTCCCCAGGTTTGCGACGTATGGCTCAAGGCAAGAGAAGCTGGCGTCTTGACGGCAGGGCAGATTCCCATAGCAGCGCGTGCTGAAATTTTGATGCGCGGACTCGCCCATACAGGGATCATCGCATTAGTAGATGAGGCGACCGGATATCAATACTCGCGGACGAGAGATGCGCTCCAAGAGGTTTTGGAGAAGTTCATTGCTTCGGAGTTTAGAAAGTGGGTGAAGACCTTTCCCGATGAGTTCTATCGAGAACTCTTCCGCCTTCGAAAATGGCCCTTTAAGGAAGACGTAGTGAGGAAAACTCCTTTGGTTGGTAAATTGACGCTCGACCTTGTTTATGACCGGCTTGCCCCAGGAGTGAGGCAGAGACTAGAAGAGGTTAACCCCAAAAACGAAAGAGGACGTCGTAAGCACAAGCTATTTCAGCGTCTAACGGAGGATGTTGGCGATCCTTCACTTCGCGCCCATCTGGCCTCAGTAATTACGCTCATGAAGGTAAACGACGACTGGGAAGCGTTTATAAAGATGATGAATCGCGCCCTCCCCAGGTATCCGTCTATGCCACTCTTCGACCACGAAAATACGATGGCAATCGCAGGACAGAAGAAATGAAAAATTGGCGGCCTTCACTCCCGAGGCCGCCACCACAAATAAAGCGATTGGGTTAGTCAGCGTATTTATTGCCGATAAAAGGGCCGGTGGTCCAGCCAAACGTCGCGGATGGAACTTCTCTAACCGGGATGCCCTGTCCTAGCTTGCAACAGGCACCGACATGGGCCAACTCGCCAACTTACCTATCTGGCCCCACTCCATGCCCGAAGTAACCCCGCTACGCCTCCCACCCTGCCGGGAATTCCCCTGCAATCCGCTAGCATAAAAATAGAAGCTCAGAAAAAGACCGCCCGAAGCGGTCTCTTTCTGAGCTTTCCGATGCCAGGGGGCAACGGATAGGGGGTTAATTCGCGTTGATCCTAAAGGACTTGCCAGCCTAATGTCTGGCAAGTCACTTCCTTTCAACTAGTTACAGGACGTTAATGGAGGTTTTTTTTGCGGGTCTGGCCGCAACCATGGCCCAGCCAGGGCCACTTCTCACAGCACCAGCTTGCGCAGCGCCCCGTCCGGATCATCCACCATCCGCGGCACGTTGTCCCAGACCATCGTCCGGTTTGATACCGGGTCCGTCGGCTCCCAGCGAATGCCCGGCTGGCTCGGATTGCCCGTTCGCGCAAAGTTTGCCCACGCCGTCGCCATCTTTCGCGCCAGCGCTTGCGCCTCGGGAGTATTACCGGTTCCCTGCTCGCAGCGCATCGTGTTGTCAAAGCAGAACTGCAAGTCCGACGTATGCCACGCCCCCGGCACCCCATCCAGAATCTTCGTCTGCCACGTGAAGTAGTACGTATAGACCGGCGCGGCCTTCAGATCATGCTTCAGCTTCGCCATCCGCACCACGCCGTTGCGCATCGAGAGCGCATTCAAAAACCCGCCCCCGCTGCACATATAGGACAAGGTGCGCACGCTCTTGTGCGGATACGCCTTCTTCAGCCCATCCGCAATCGCCGTGCCCCGCTCCTCGCCGTAGGCCCGCGCAAGCCCCGCCCGCCATTCCTCCTCGGTGGGCCGCGACGCCATCATGTTGCCCTCTTCGCTCACCGACCCAATCATCAGCGGAATATGCTTCGACATCTCCGGCGCGGCATCCTCGAACGGCAGCCCCGGAATCACATGCCCATCGCTCGTCGGCATCCAGAAGTGGTGCGGCGGCCCATGCATCTTGAACGGCATGTGCGGATTGGCCGGCAGCTTGCCCTGCGCCACATCCGCGGCCGTCATCAGCTCCCGCCAGTCCATCTTCCTGAGCGCGCCAATATCGTTCGGAGCCAGCCCCAGGTCCTTCATCATCTGCCGCGTCAGCGCCTTCGCATCCGCCGCCGAGCCAAAGAATGCGCCGCCCGACTGAATGGCCGCGCGATGAAACAGCCCCTGCGCCGCCGGCATGCCCATCAGCGTCGCCACCTTGCCGCCGCCGCCCGACTGGCCATAAATCATCACGCAATCCGGGTCGCCGCCAAAATTCGCAATATTCTCTTTCACCCAGCGCAGCGCCGCCACCAGGTCCGTCATGCCCACATTCGAGGAGTCGCGATACTCCTCGCCGCCCACCTCCGACACGTCCAGAAAGCCCAGCGCATTCAGCCGGTGATTCACTGACACCGCCACCACATCGTGGTAGCGCGCCATGTTCGCGCCCTCGTGCGACGGCAGCTCATACGCCGAGCCAAACTCATACCCGCCGCCGTGAATGTAGAACATCACCGGCCGGCGTCCGCTCAGCGACGGAGTCCACACATTCAGCTTCAGCATGTCCTCGCTCTGCCAGCCGTCATCCCAGTCTTGAATGAACACCTGCTCCTGGCTGTGCCAGTCATGCAGATTCTGCGGGCAGTTCGCCCCATATATCAGCGCCGGATACTCACCCTCCCACGCCGCCGGCTCCTTTGCCGGCAGCCAACGGTTCTCCCCGCCCGTGTCCTGCCCATAAGGCACGCCCTTGAACGTGAACACATTGCCCGACACAAAGCCCCGCACCTTGCCATACTTCGTGCTCGCCACCGCCGAGTCCGGCGTGGAGCAGTACGGCGGCTGCTGCTGGTGCACGCCCGTCTTGGTGCTGTCGGAGGCGTGAGCCACCTGGCCCATCGCGGCGGCCACTCCCGCCCCCGCCGACAGCTTCAGCGCGGCGCGGCGGCTCAACATAAATTCATTCCCGGTCTTCGATTTCGACATGGCAGTTTCCTTATGAGGTCTTGAACTCGAGCTCCCGCGGCGCCACTCCCCGCAAGCCTGACCCCCGTCAGCCCTGCGCTTTCGTGGCCAGACAAAAAGCCCGGCCCGCGGCCCCCGAATACTACCGGCTGGCCCCCACAAACGGCAACCACATAAAACGCTTTATCCCAAAGAAAATGGGGTATCCGCACTGATCTCAGCTATTTCCTGAGAAAACGCATACCCACCCCGCCGAAAGAAGCCACTCACATGAATTCCTGCCGCCCTCTTCCACCGCCTCCACACCACGGCATCGCATCCGCGCATGACTTCCGCCACGCCACATCGGAACGAAAACTCAGGGGCGTTTTGCCCGTTCTTCCGGCGAAGCAAAGATCGGCATCTCGATCCCAAACTTCTGTTTTAGATATCGAGGAATCTCATTAACAGAAATCTCACAGCCTTTATTACATCCTCGCTTGTGGGCCCAAACGAGGTTATGGGATCCATCGAGCCACTCAGGCGTGAGTCGGAACCGAGTGATTCCGACGCCAAACGGAACAATATGAGCAACTTGAATTGGATTCTTAGGGCTAGCGAGGCCGCCACACTTGAAGCAAATATCTCGCGCAGTCGTGAGGTTCTTGGCGGCATAGCGAACAGGCATGCGACGGCAATATGTTTCGTGTTCCTGCGCGGTCAAGAATGTGCGTCCATCAAATCCGAGCCATCCAACTCTTCCGGTTCTTGCGGCCACAGGAGTCCTTCCAATCAAATTGAGTCCCGACTTACGATGCTTTCACGCTGCACTTTATACAGTAGGCTGTCGCTCATATCCCCAAAGCAACGGACTCGGCGCTCCGCTACACATGAATTGTTTTTAGCGAGAGATTTGGCGGAAATCGACTGTTGACAAGTGAACCGGCTAAATTGTGGACGATCGCCGATATTTCGTTACCAATTTAGAAGTGACCAACCGACGGCGAATGTCGAGGGTTTCATTGAGGGCTAGCCGGTCCTTCGGTAGTTCCTGTACCCGTCTCAAATTGGAAGATTGGTTGTGCGGATCCATTTACTATGGTGAACTGTTGCAAAAAGCAGCGCGTCGCCCTTGCCGTATTGGAGCCCTTCTGGTGTTGAATGAATAAGAAAAGCACACCTAAATCCGACCCACCTCACTCTCTGGCTGGCTTTATAGAGGCGTTTGAGAAATATTCATCGAAGTCTAAATATAGATATTGGCTGAATTGCTATCGCGGCGTTCGGGACGCCTCTTGGCGGAACCTAGCGGGTATATTTCGACCTGAGCTCAAAGAGCTTCTTGAAGATGAGAAGAACGCAATTCGAAAACTAATCTCAGTTCAACCTCATGAGTTCGCATCTGACGAAACCATGTTCGAGAAGCTTGTCCGAATGCAGCATTTTGGACTTCCGACTCGATTGCTCGACGTATCGCGGAATGCATTGGTCGCACTGTATTTTGCAACTGAGCCGAGCCCTCGAGGTAGCAAACAGTGCGACGGCATGGTCACAGCTTTCGCAATTCCGCAAGAACTGGAGAAGTATTATGACAGCGATTCCGTGAGCTGTATTGCCAATTTGGCCAATATGACTTCTGAGGAGAAAGCTAAGATTTATCAATTGACAGAATCGCTAATTGGACAACCCGAAGACGAACAAATCAAGAATTTCAATGAAAATAACGTCATAAAACGACTTCTTCAATTTGTCAGGGCCGAAAAACCCTATTTCCAGCCAATCATGAAACCCGTAGATTTATTTGTGCCATATTTTGTTCATCCCAAGATGAGCAACAGGCGAATTTTGGCGCAATCAGGTGCCTTCATCCTTTATGGCATAGATCCGTCCCAGTCCGAAAAAATAATCCTTCCGGACATGATCGAAGAAACCTGCTTTCCTGTTCCTCAGAAAGCAAAGAAACCTATTCGAGACGCTCTTGAGAATCTTGGCATCAACGAAAGCACACTCTATCCTGAGATCGACAAGGCTGCCGCCTGGATCAAGGATCATTACACAAATCTATAGTTCATACGCTTAAGACCGGTTTGAGAATTGCCAAGAGCGCAAATTCAAACCGAGAAGATTTAGCGCGTCGATGATTCGATTTCTTAACATTCAGCTTTGACTCTCTTGACTCTTAGAGTCTCCGCCATTTGTCCCTACCACCAACACTAGTGTCACGAACGCGCTCAACGTGAATTGCTGCATCCGGGTTCAATTGGCGAGCCCGCTCAATTGCTTCAGCTTGGGTTTTACCGGTTGCGCTCGCCCTTTCCGAACCTGGTTTTCTTATCGCATAATCTCCCTTCTCACGTCTTTCGATATACAACTCATCCTTGGCCATGAAGGCCTCCTTTCCTTCGAGTAGGATATACCGCGAGGGGCCGGGGCGCGGGCGAAAAGCCAGTCTATATTCGCGTCCTGCAGCCTCAAGGGTCCCGCTTGACGATAATACGACTGAGCGTTCATCCGGTTTCATTTGCGCTTCGGATCTAGAGTAGGCATCCACGGAATTCAATCCCACTAATCGCCACACCGACTCGACAAGCGCCAAGTCTCCAATCCTACTGCCCCCCCTCCCCCAAAGTAACCCGCCCCCTGCCGGGAATTCCCCCTCATTCCGCTAACATAAAAATAGAAGCTCAGAAAAAGACCGCCCCAACCCGGTCCCTCCCTGAGCTTTTTTTCGTTTCCGGCGCGCCACGGCCCCAATCAAACCCGGGCCAAAGCGGGGTTAATGTATGTTGATTCTAAAGGACTTGCGAGACTAACCCCCCGCAAGCAGTTTTAGAATCAGCAGCTTACAAGACGTTAATGTGAGTTTTTTTTTGCAAGCCGGGCGGGGCGGCGGGCAAACCCCTCGCGGGCCGGCCGGCCACTCCCAACCCCGGCCAGCCCCCGAGCATTCGCGCCGGCCTAGTGGCTCGCCACAGGGGCCCGCAGCGCCGAGGCCACAGCCTCCGCCAGCGTGGTCGTGGGCCGTCCGAGCAGGCGGCTCAGCGTGTGAGAGTCATCGTCCAGCGCACCCTGCGCGGCATGCGCCTCCGAGTCCGCGATGGCCTCGGCAAGCGCCGCCGGCAAAAAGTTGCTCAGGATTGCCCGGTATTCGGCCTCGGAAAGATTGCGGTACGCGATCTCCTTGCCCGTCTGCCGGCTCACCTCCGCGGCCAGCTCCGCCCGTGTGTAGGGCGCGTCGCCGCCCAACTCGAGCACGCGATTCTCATACCCGCTGCCGGTCAGCACCTCCGCCGCCGCGGCGGCATAGTCCGCGCGCGACGCAGCCGCAAACCGTCCCTCGCCTGACGCCCCCACAAACGCTCCCTGCGCAAGCGCCGCCGGAATCGCAGCCGTCTGATTCTCGAAGTACCAGCCATTCCGCAGCAGGCAATAGGCAAGGCCGCTCGACGCCAGATACTGCTCCGTCACCAGATGCTCCCGGGCCAGCACCATCGGAGAGGTGTCGCAGTGCAGCAGGCTCGTGTAGGCCACAAACGGGACGCCCGCCGCCTTGGCCGCATCAATGACCGCCTTGTGCTGCGGCTCACGCTGGCCAATCTCGTTGCCCGAAATCAGCAACAGCCGGGTGGCTCCCTGAAAAGCCGCCGCCAGCGTCTCGGGACGCGAATAATCGGCCTCCCGCACCACGACGCCCTGCGCGGCCAGATGCGCGGCCTTGGCCGGCGTGCGAACCGCCGCCACAATCTTTCCCGCCTCGGTCCTCTTCAGCAGTTCGGCAATCACAAGCTGCCCTAGCTGCCCGGTTGCTCCCGTTATCACGATCATTGCACTTCTCCTCTCAGGCATTGCGCCTCATCTCCACGTTAGCCCATGAGCTTTCTTCCGGTAAGTACATACCTTCAGGTAAGCTCATGGCATGCCCTGGCCTCGCTCCACCAAAACCGCCCGCATCCCCAAGCCCAACCTCTACGCCGCGGACTGCCCCACCCGCATCATCCTCGACGACATCATGTCCCGCTGGGGATCGCTCGTCATCGTGCTGCTGCGCGAGCGCACCTACCGCTTCAGCGAACTGGCCTACCTCATCGGCGGAGTCAGCGAGAAAATGCTCGCCCAAACCCTGCGCCGCCTGGAGATGGATGGCTTCGTCAAGCGCACCGTGCTCGCCACCAAACCGCCCAAAGTGGAGTACAGCCTCACGCCGCTCGGCCGCGAACTCAGCACCCACGTGCATGCGCTGACCAGCTTCATACACAAACGCGGCCCCCGCATCCTACAGAACCGTGACAGCGCCCGGAAGAAGACCACCCCGCCCAAAAGCACCCAGGAAGCCTCTCGCAAGAGCCCCGCACCGCGCTGGCAAACAATCCCCTAGCCCGTCTCGCCCCTGGCCCGTCCCCCCTAGCCCGTCTCCGATAGACAAGCCCACATCGATGGGGGCTTGCCGGAGCCGTTTGACAACCCCAATCCGGCGCGCGATGCTAAAGGGTTTCGTCCGGAGTCCCGATATGCCCTCTACCTTGACCGTCGCCGAGCCCTACCTCATCCAGCAGGACTGGAACGCGTACACATCCGAGCAGCACGCCATCTGGCAGGAGCTGGTCGGCCGCCGCATGCCCCAGTTGCGCCAGTACGCCTGCCAGGAGTATCTCTCCGGCTTCGTCCAGATCGGCCTGCGCGAGGACTCCATCCCCAACCTTGCGGACGTCAACCGCCGCCTGGGCCCGCTCACCGGCTGGAACGCCACCCCGGTCAGCGGCTTTCTGCCGCCCGACGCCTTCTTTGAGATGCTGGCCGACCGCCAGTTCCCCACCACAACCTGGCTGCGTGACCGCGAGTCGATGGAGTACACCCCTGAGCCGGACATCTTTCACGACGTGCTCGGCCACGTGCCCATGCACGCGCACCCCGTCTTTGCCGACTTTCTGCAGCAGTATGGCAAGACCTGCGCCCGCATCATGCACGACAAGGACGCCCTCGAACGCATGGGCCGCCTCTTCTGGTTCACCGTGGAGTTCGGCGTCATCCGCCAGCATGGGCAAATCAAGCTCTACGGCAGCGGGCTGATCTCCTCGCACGGCGAGTCCACGCATGTGATTGAGGGCAGGCCCGAGATTCGCGACTGGAACCTCGAACAGGTGCTCAACCAGACGGTCAACGTCTCAGAGATGCAGCCGGTGCTGTACGCCGTCGAGTCGTTTGACCAGATCTTCGAGGCCGCCAAAGAAGCCGAAGCCCTGCTCTGCCGCTAAAGGGAGAAAGCTCGTCTCACCACTCCAGCAGCAGCATCTCCGCGCAGAAGCCCGGGCCCATGGCGGCCAGCAGGCTCTTTGTGCCCGGCGCGGGACGGTGCTGCTTCATCACGTCATCGAGCACCACCAGCACGGAGGCCGACGACAGATTGCCCACGCGCCGCAGCGCCTCCCACGAGCGCACCAGCGCGCCGTGCTCGAGGCCGAGCGCCTCTTCTGAGGCCTCCAGCACTTTGGGGCCGCCCGTATGCATGAGCCAGCAGCCGATATCGGCCCGCGTCAGCCCATGCCCGGCCAGAAAGCGGTCCACATCGCCGCCCAGATTCTCGCGCACCACCTGCGGCACCTCTGGCGACAGCACGATCTGAAAGCCGCGCTCGGAGATATCCCAGCCCATCACGTCTTCGGTGCCGGGGTAAAAGACCTGCGCATGGTCCAGAATGCGCGGCCCCGCGCCGGCCAGCGCCGGCGTCTGGGCTCCGCCCACGAGAACGGCGGCCGCGCCATCGCCAAACAGACCCGTCGAGATGAGGTTCGCGACCGACACATCGCCCCGCTGCCACGTCAGCGAACACAGCTCGACAGACAGCAGCACGGCATATTGATCGGGATAGGCCTTCACGTAATCGGCCACGCGCGCCAGGCCGGCGGCTCCGGCGACGCAGCCCAGCCCAAAGATGGGGTTGCGGCGAATGCTGCGCGGCAGGCCCATGCGATTCACCAGCCGCGCGTCAATCGAGGGGCTGGCCACGCCGGTCACCGACACAAAAAAGATCGCGCCGATCTGCTCGCGCCGCACGCCCGATTGCCGCAGCAGGCACTCGATGGCCTGCTCGCCGAGGTCGAGCGCGGTTTCAATCCACACGTTATTGGCCTTGCCCCAGGTGTCGAGCGAGCGGTACTCGTCCAGAGGCCGGGAAAAGTAGCGCCCATCGACGCCGGTGCGGCCATGCAGCCGCTCAAGCACCGCGATATCAATGCTTTGCTCCCAATACCGGCAAAGCTCTTCAGCGATCTGCTGCTGCGTATAGTAGTGCTTGGGAAAAGCCGTGGAGGTCGTAAGGATTCGCATGCGTTGTACTTGTATGATGACGCCTGAGACCAACTGTTACGCCGCGCCCATCATAAATCTTGCGTAAAGTGGTTTTGCGCTCATGAACACAGTGCCCTCTTGACGCGCGGCGCGCCCTTCGCCATGCTGGAGATACGGGCGGTGGAGTTCGCCTCAGTCCCAACCGTTGCCGGTCCCGGCAGCCAATGACTCCTGACACTTTTGCTGAAGCACCGCGCTCGCGGTTCAAAGAGTGCCAGGAAGGAGTCTTTTCAAATGAAATATCTGTGGGTTGCGCTGGGCGGCGCACTGGGCGCGCTGGCGCGTTACACCGTGGGAGTGTGGATTTACGAGCGTCTCGGCACCCGCTTCCCTTACGGCACCTTTGCCATCAACGTGACGGGGTGCTTCCTGATCGGTCTCGCGCTGACCGTGCTGGACGCGCACATGGACCTGTCTCCGGCATGGCGGCTCGCGATTCCGACCGGGTTTATCGGTGCGTACACGACCTTCTCGACGTTTGAGTACGAAACGCTGCGGGCCGCGCAGCATGGCCAGATGGGCACAGCGGTGCTTTACTTTGGCAGCAGTCTGGCGCTGGGCATTCTGGCGGTCTGGCTGGGGATGGTCGTCGGCAACCGCATCGTAGCGTAGGCCGGCAATATCAGCGGAAATGGAAAGGGTGCGGGAATCTCCCGCACCCTTTGTCTTGCCTGATTGGCTGAGGACTACTCCACGTGATAGTTGGGAGCCTCGCGCGTGATGATGACGTCGTGCACGTGGCTCTCACGCAGGCCCGCGTTGGAGATGCGCACGAAGCGAGACTGCGTCTGCATCTCGTGAATGCTGGAGCAGCCCAGATAGCCCATGCCGGAGCGGAGGCCACCGACAAGCTGGTAGACCATGGCTTCGAGGGGTCCGCGATAGGGCACGCGGCCTTCAATGCCTTCAGGCACAAACTTGGCGAGGCGGTTCTCGCCGTTGCGCTCGCGGCTGACGACACCCTCGCTGCGCACGGCCTCGGCAAAGCGGTCGCTCGGCCCCTGGAAGTAGCGTTCGCCCGAGCCCTGCGACATAGCGCTCAGCGAGCCCATGCCACGGTACGCCTTGAAGGAGCGGCCCTGGTAGAGGATGGTTTCGCCGGGGCTTTCATCCACACCGGCAAAGAGCGAGCCAATCATCACCGAGCTTGCGCCGGCGGCGATGGCCTTGGCGATATCGCCGGAGTACTTGATGCCGCCGTCAGCAATGACCGGAACATCATGCTCGCGGCCCGCACGGAATGCCTCGGAGATAGCCGTGATCTGCGGCATGCCCGCGCCGGTGACCATGCGCGTGGTGCAGATGGAGCCGGGGCCGATGCCCACCTTGATGCCGTCCGCACCGGCCTCGATCATGGCCTTGGCACCCTCGTAGGTGGCCACATTGCCGGCGAGCAGAGCGACATCAGGAAAGCGCTTCTTGACCTCGCGAATGGCATCGAGCACACGCGAGGAGTGACCGTGGGCCGAATCGATGGAGAGTACGTCCACGCGATTTTTGATCAGCTCGGCGGCGCGCTCCAGAAAGTCGCCCGTAGCGCCGATGGCGCCGCCCACGCGCAGGCGGCCCTGCTCGTCCTTGGAGGCGTTGGGGTACTTGAGCTTCTTCTGGATGTCCTTGACGGTGATGAGGCCCTTGAGCTCGTACTGGTCATTGACGACCAGCAGCTTCTCGACGCGGTGGTGATGCAGAATCTCTTCGGCCTGCTCCAGCGTGGTGCCGACGGGAACGGTGATGAGATGCTCCTTGGTCATCACCTCGCCGATGGGCACATCAGTGCGGGTCTCAAAGCGCAGGTCGCGGTTGGTCAGAATGCCGACCAGCTTCTTGTTGCGCGTCACGGGCACGCCGCTGATCTTGTAACGCCGCATCACGTCGAGGGCGTCGGAGATCAACTGCTCGGGCTCCATCGTGACCGGATCGACGATCATGCCGCTCTCAGAGCGCTTGACCTTGTCGATTTCCCCGGCCTGCTCCTCAATGGTGAGGTTGCGGTGAACAATGCCAATGCCGCCCTGCTGGGCCATCGCAATGGCCAGGCGCGACTCGGTCACGGTGTCCATCGCGGCACTCAAAAGTGGAATGTTCAACCGGATGGTACGCGTCAGTCGCGTCTCGGTACTGACCTGGCTGGGAATTACTTCGCTGTAGGCAGGAACCAGCAGCACATCATCAAACGTCAGAGCTTCGGGAATCGGTCCATCAATCATAAGTATTTTTTCGGCAAAAGCTCTCGAGGGCCAATGCGTTCAGAAAGGAGGCGGGCAGGAGCAGCTTTGTGACATTGTAGAGTCCACGCCGGTGCGGGGCAACCTTGCCCCGCATGCGCGGACAATGAATTTATCGTTCTTCAAAAGATGCACGAGCCGGCGATTTCGCTTCATTCTGCTGAGTGGCCCGCGCGAAACAGAGGCTGCGCTAGATGCCGGCGGCCTTTTCAGCGGCTTCCACCGTTTGCGCAATGAGCGTGGCAATGGTCATGGGGCCGACACCGCCCGGGACCGGAGTGTACGCCGCACAGCGGCCAATCACGGCCGAAAGCTCGATGTCGCCCACACCGCCCGGATGATAACCGGCGTCCACGACGACAGCTCCATCGCGAATCCAGTCGCCCTTGATGAACTCGGGCTTGCCGAGCGCGCCCACAATGATGTCGGCACGGCGAATGACGTCGGGCAGATTCTTCGTGCGCGAGTGGCAGATGGTCACCGTGGCATTGGCGGCCAGCAGCATCATGGCCATGGGCTTGCCCAGAATGGGGCTGCGGCCCACCACAACGGCCTCTTTGCCTTCCAGAGGAATCTGATAATGCCGCAGCAGGCGCATGATGCCGGCCGGAGTCGCGGAGCCGTAGGCCGGCTCATCCATGGCCATGCGGCCAAAGCCGTGCGTGGTGACGCCATCGACATCTTTGTCAATGGAGATGCGATCAAAGCAGGCGCGCTCATCAATCTGCTTTGGTACGGGATGCTGCAGCAGGATGCCGCGCACGCGCTCATCGGCGTTCAGTTCGTCGATTTTGGCCAGCAGCTCTTCGGTGGTGGTCTCTTCGGGCAGGGTAACGCTGAGCGAGTCCATGCCGACGCGGCGGCAGGCATTGCCCTTCATGCGCACGTACGTGGCCGAGGCCGGATCACTGCCCACCAGAATGGTGGCCAGAATCGGCGGTTCGCCGTTGGTTTTGGCGCGGATGCGCTCGACGCGCTCCTGCATCTCGCCTTCCAGTTGCTTCGCGTAAGCCTTACCGTCAAGAACAATAGCGGACATACTGCTAGTGTACCGGGAAGCGGGCGGTTATTCCGCCATGCTGAGCTGATGACGCAGGTCCGCGCCGCGAATCCAGAAGATGACGTCAGTGGCGATGTTGGTGGCGTGGTCGGCGATGCGCTCCAGGCTGCGCGAGACCATGATGGCCAGCAAGGCATGCTCGGCACACTCGGGCGACTCCTGAATCTTGCCCAGCAGGGTGCGCTGGGCATCGCGGTTCAGGTCATCAATCTCATCGTCCATGGTCAGCACGGTGTCGGCCACCTGCGCGTCGCCATCGAGCAGCGCCAGCACCGAGGTACGGATCATCCTGCAGGCCTGCTCGCCCATCTGGGCGATATCCACGGGCAGCTCGGGCCGGTCGGTTTCAAGCAGCTCGCGGGTGCGGCGCGCGATGCCCATGGCCTGATCGCCAATGCGCTCCAGATCGCCGTTGATCTTGATGACCGCGAGAATGAAACGCAGGTCCACGGCCATGGGCTGCTCCTTGGCGAGCAGATCGTAGGCCATTTCGTCCACTTCGCGCTGGGCCAGGTTGATGGCGGTCTCGTTCTCGCGGACGTACTGGCAGAGCCCATCGTCGAAGTTGCAATACGCATCCACGGCGGACTCGACAGCCTGCTGGGCGAGGGCGGCCATGGCGAGCAGGCGGTCCTTCAGGTCGGCAAGTTGCTGATGAAAGTGAATGCGAGGCACGGCGTAACTCCTGTCCCTAGTATTGTGCAACATTCGATGTGACAGCCACGCGAAAAATCGGAGACTGCGCCTCCAGGACATTCCCTTAAGTCACTTGCACCGCTTACCGCGCGCGGGCATCTCAATCATGCAGAGAGCACCGGTTGCCAGAAGGGGAAAGGGCATGAATCTTAACAGTTCCCCCCTTTGCCATTTGTGCCATTCCGGGTATAGCTTAGAGGGTCGCTGGGGGAAAAGAGCACTTCCCCGCGCCCGGCAAACTTTTGTACCTGTATCGGAGTAGAACAGCATGTCCACCCTGGTTCACCCTGAAGTCGCAACACAAAAAGACTTTCTGCCGTTGAACGGCACCGACCATGTTGAGTTTTATGTTGGCAACGCCAAGCAGGCGGCCTATTTCTACCGCGTCGCCTTCGGCTTTCAACTGGTCGCCTATGCCGGCCCTGAGACCGGCGTGCGCGACCGCGCCAGCTATGTGCTGCAGCAGAACAAGATTCGCTTCGTGCTGACCACGCCGCTGCGCCCCGATGGCGAGATTGCCGCGCACATTCATCTGCATGGCGACGGCATTCGCGACGTGGCCCTGTGGGTGGACGACGCGCGGCAGGCATGGAAGGAAACGACCAAGCGTGGTGCACGCAGCGTGCGCGAGCCCTTTGAACTGAAGGACGAGCACGGCACCGTCAAGATGGCCTCGATAGCGGCCTATGGCGATACCGTTCATACCTTTGTGGAGCGCGGCAGCTACCACGGCGTCTTTTTGCCGGGCTATCGCGCCGAGGCAGAAGACACGATTGCACGCCCGACAGGGCTACTGCATGTGGACCACATGGTCGGCAACGTGGGCTGGAATGAGATGAACCGCTGGGTGGATTTCTATGCGGACATCATGGGCTTCTCGCTCTACCAGCACTTTGACGACAAGGACATTTCGACCGAGTACTCCGCGCTGATGTCAAAGGTGATGGCCAATGGCAACGGGCGCGTGAAGTTCCCGATCAACGAGCCGGCCGAGGGGCGCAGAAAGTCGCAGATTGAAGAGTATCTGGAGTTCTACCATGGCCCCGGCGTGCAGCATGTGGCGATGGCGACCCATGACATTCTGGAGACGGTCTCAAAGCTGCAGGCGCAGGGCGTCGCCTTTCTGAAAGTGCCGCACAGCTATTACACAGAACTTGAAGGCCGCGTGGGCAAGATTGACGAGCCGATTGAAGAGCTGGAGAAGCTCGGCATCCTGGTGGATCGCGACGACGAGGGCTACATGCTGCAGATCTTCACCAAGCCGGTCGAGGATCGGCCCACGCTCTTCTACGAGATCATTCAGCGCAAGGGCAGCCGCAGCTTTGGCAAGGGCAACTTCAAGGCACTGTTTGAGGCCATTGAGCGCGAGCAGGAGCTGCGCGGCAATCTGTAAGCACCAGTCTCAAATCACGACTGAAAAGCGAAGGCCGCTCCGATGGGAGCGGCCTTTGTTATTAAAAGCGCGAAGGACAAGGGCGATGAGCTTTGTGCAGGGGCGAAGGCCCTGTTATTTCCGGCGCTTTTGCGGCATGGCTGAAGCCATGCCCTGATACGAAGCTACGATGAAGAGCTTCTGCGCGGGGCAGCTTTTCAGTGGGCCAGAACCATGCGGTCCACCGGAGTGAAATCGAGTTCCAGCAAGACGCCCTGCGCATCTTCAAGAACGGTGAGCTTCACGTCTTCGAGCGACTGCACAATCCAGTCGGCGGCGGCGAGGCTTTCGAGTGAGTGCGAGAAGAGCGTCGCCAGCACCTTGCACCCGGCCGCGTGACCGGCCTTGGCGCCGGAAGCGGCATCCTCAATGACAAGGCAGTCCTCCGGGCGCAGGCCGAGCAGCTTTGCACCTTTCTGGTACGGCTCAGGATGCGGCTTGCCATTCTCGACCAGATCGGCGGTGATGAAGTGCTCCGGCACGGTGAGGCCGCCCTGCGCGAGGCGCACACGCGCCAGCCGCTCGGTGGCCGAGGTCACGACCGTCCACGCGTGGGGCGGAAGCTGGGAAAGCAGAGCGCGCACGCCGGGAAGAATTTCGAGGCCTTCGTTGTCTTCGACTTCGAGGTCTTCAATGCGGCGCAGCCCGGCCTGAGCATCAATGTCAGGGCGCAGGAAACGAACGGTATCGATGGCCCGGCAGCCATGCGCGGTGCGAATCGCGAGCGCGGGGTCAACGCCGTGCTCCTCTGCCCAGCGCTGCCAACTGCGCTCGACGGAGCCAAGCGAGCTGACCAGCACGCCATCCATGTCAAACAAAATGCCGCGAGTCTGTATCTTCACTTTTTCAGGGTAGCAGTTTTGGGGCGGGCGACCGGCGGATCGAGCGTCCAGCCGCGGAGGGCCAGACGCTCGGATCAGAGCCGAATAGATGACTGCTTACAGCTTTGCGAAGAACTGCTTCATGCGTGCAAGGCCCTCTTCCACGTTGTCATGCGACACCGCATAGGAGAGGCGGATGTGTGATTGCGTTCCGAAAGCCTCGCCCGGAACGGAGACGACATGCGCTTCCTGCAGCAGGCGCGAGGCCAGCTCCATGGCCGTCTGCGCGCCGGGGCGGCCGAGATAAGCGCTCACGTTCGGGTAAACATAGAACGCGCCCTCAGGCTTGGTGCAGGTGATGCCGGGAATCTCCGCAAGGCGGGCCAGAATGCGGTCGCGCAGCTTGATGTAGTCGGCGCGCATCTCGGCGACGCACTCCTGCGGGCCGGCGACGGCCGCCAGAGAGGCCTTTTGCACCATCGATGCCGTAGAGGAGGTGGACTGGCTCTGCAGCTTGCTCATGGCCGCGATGATGGCCTTGGGGCCCAGCGCGTAGCCGGCGCGCCAGCCGGTCATGGCATAGGTCTTCGAGAGCGAGCCGAGCACGATCACGTGCTCCTTGGCTTCTTTGAAGGAAGCGCCGCTGATCATCTCGCCGTTGAACTGCAGGTAGCTGTAGCACTCATCAAGCATCAGGAAGATGCCGCGCGCGTGGGCGAGGCGGACGATGCGCTCAAGATCGGCAGTGGAAACGACCGAGCCCGCCGGGTTGGAAGGCGAGTTGAGAATGATGGCCTTGGTGCGCGGCGTGATGGCCGCCTCAATGGCATCGGCGGTGATACGGAAATTCTCGGCTTCGTCGGTTTCGAGATACACGACTTTGCCGCCGGCGTACTGAATGATGTCCTTGTAGGAGACCCAGTAGGGCACGGGCAGAATCACTTCGTCGCCGTGATCGATGAGCACCTGAATGGCGTTGAAGAGGGCCAGCTTGCCGCCCGTGGTGAAGACGCATTCCTCGGGCGCGTAGTCGGTGCCGAAGTCGGCGGCGTGGCGCTCCACAATGGCCTTGCGCACCTCGGGAATACCGGAGACCACCGTGTAACGCGTGAAGTTGTCATGAATCGCCTGGATGGCGGCGTCTTTGATATGCTGCGGCGTGGCAAAGTGGGGTTCGCCGGCGCCAAAGTCGACGAGTTTGTGGCCCTGAGCGCGAAGCTTCGCGGCTTCGGCGGTCACAGCCATGGTTGCGGAGACCTCAATGCGGCCGATACGTTCGGCAAAGACACGGGTAGCGGTGGTAGCCATGCCACCATTTTTTCAGATTTTCATGCGCGGCGGGGGAAGAATCCGCGCGGCAGGCGGCGGCTAGAGGTGCGGCACGCGCTGTTTGAGGCGTTCGACAACAAAATCCGGCACCAGGCCATCCACCGAGCCGCCCAGCTCAAAGACCTGCTTGATGAGGCGCGAGCTGACAAAGGAGTATTTTGCGTCGGGCATGAGGAAGATGGTCTCCACCTCGGGCGCGAGGCGGCGGTTCATGAGGGCCATCTGAAACTCGTACTCGTAGTCGCTGATGGCGCGGATGCCGCGCAGCACGGCGTTGGCTTTCTGCTCGCGGGCAAAGTCCACCAGCAGGCCATGAAAGGTGGCCACGCTGACGTTGCCGAAGCCGCGCACGCCCTCGGTGAGCATCTCCACACGCTCGGCCTCGGTGAAGAGCGGCGCTTTGGTGGAGTTGCGAAGGATGGCGACGACGAGATGGTCAAACATCTTGGCGCCCCGCGCGATGAGATCGAGGTGACCGTTGGTGACAGGGTCAAAACTGCCGGGGTAGATGGCTTTTACGGTATGCACGGCAAGCTGATTGTAGCTGACTGAGAACAGAGGCTTACACCATGGCCGCGCGGCTTCGTTGACCACACAACGAAAAGAGGCCGCCAAAGCGGCCTCTTTTATGCATGATGAAAGTGAAGCTTATCCGCGAAAGTGAAGCCTATCCGCGACGGGAGGGTTTGACGGCGTCCTGCGCGGCGGCAGCACCGTTGGCCGGAACCGCGGGGACCTCGGCCTGCGGCACATTGGCCAGAGTGATGCCGAGCTTCTGGCGCAACTGCGTATCGATGCGCTGGAAGGTATCGCGATTTTCCTTGAGGAAGCTGCGAACGTTTTCGCGACCCTGGCCGATGCGTTCGCCGGAGTAGCTGTACCACGCGCCGGACTTCTCCACGATATTGTGAGCCACGGCGAGGTCAAGCACGTCGCCCTCACGCGAGATGCCCTCGCCATAGAGAATGTCGAACTCGGCCTCGCGGAAGGGCGCTGCGACCTTGTTCTTGACGATCTTGACGCGGGTGCGGGAGCCCACCACGGTGTCGCCTTCTTTGACGGCGGCAATGCGGCGGATATCCACGCGGACCGACGAGTAGAACTTGAGCGCTCGGCCGCCGGTGGTGGTTTCCGGATTGCCGAACATGACGCCGATCTTTTCGCGAATCTGGTTAATGAAGATCAGGCAGGTGCGCGACTTGGAGACTGTTCCGGTGAGCTTGCGCAGCGCCTGCGACATGAGGCGCGCCTGCAGGCCGACGTGGGAGTCGCCCATTTCGCCGTCGAGTTCGGCCTTGGGCACGAGCGCGGCGACCGAGTCCACCACGAGCACGTCAATGGCGCCGGAGCGCACCAGCGCCTCGGTGATTTCGAGCGCCTGCTCGCCGTAGTCGGGCTGCGAGACGAGCAGATTGTCCACATCGACGCCCAGCTTTTGCGCGTAGATGGGGTCGAGCGCATGCTCGGCGTCCACAAACGCGGCCATGCCGCCGGCCTTTTGAGCCTCGGCGATGATCTGCAGCGTGATGGTGGTTTTGCCCGAGGATTCCGGCCCGAAGATCTCCACCACGCGGCCACGCGGCACGCCGCCCACGCCGAGCGCGGCGTCAAAGGAGATGGAGCCGGTCGAGATCGTCGAGATAGGCACCACGGCTTCCTTGCTGCCGAGGCGCATGATGGATCCCTTGCCGAACTGCTTTTCGATTTGTGAGAGCGCCAGTTCTACGGCGCGAGAACGATCGTCAGCCACGTGAAAAACTCCAGAATTTGCGGGCGCTTCGTGAGCGCCGGTTCCTGATTCCCACTCAATGCGGGGTGAAAGTTAAGCGAAGTGTACCACCGGAGCGGGAGTCGCTGCAGAGAGCTTTGAAGCCACCCAAACCGAGGTAATGGTCACCGCTTGAGCAGATCGACCGGTTCATGCACGTCCGTCGCCCGGAAATGACGCGCCAGGGCCGGGTGCTGCCGCTCGACGGCCTGGTACATCTCCCAGGCGACGCGCCGGTAGGACATGTGCCCCTGCGGAGCGGAACGCAGCTCGGAGATGTAGAGCGACTCGGCGAAGTCCATTTTGAAGAGCGCCCGGCAGCGGGTGGCCAGGGGCAGCACATAGGCCGCCGAAGAGGCCGTTTCAGGCGTCGCACTCGCGGCCAGCTCCGCATAAGCGGCATGGGCCGCGGTCAAGGCCTGGGCAAAGACCGGGGCCAGCTCTGTGCCTGCGATGCCATCGGGCTCATCAAAGCCGTGCAGCGCGGTCAAGCGCTGAATGATCTGCGTGCAGCGGCGATGGCGGTGCATGTCGCGGAAGCCGCCAATGTCCATGAGGATGTCAAAGCGCAGGGCCTGTCCGGCGGAGAACTCCCGCAGCAACTCGTCGTGGCGGCCGCGATGACGCACCCCCATCTCCACGATCTCAGCGCAGCGCGCCTCACCCAGCGCGGCGACGGTGTCGCGCACCTGCCGGAAGGAGTAATGCGAGTGGGCATAGAGCAGCGTGGCGGCAATCTCGGCTTCGAGCGATTCGGTCTTTTCAACCAGATCGACCAGCGGAGCCTCGGCAATGGGCGCGCCGCCCATGATTTCACTCGCGGCCTGCGCCAGCTCGCGGCGCGATTCCATCTGGTAGTAGTTCGGCGATGCGTATTTGACCAACGTGGGCGCGGGGCGCACTTCACGCGTCAGCATGGCGCGCGCTTCTTCGGCCAGCTCCGGATCAGACTCCGCAATGCGTTTCTGCAGACCGGCCAGGTCGCCGGAATGCACATTCCATGCGGGGTTGGACGATGCCTCGCGCAGGGACTCGCCCAGTTGGCGAATCTCCGCCACCGGGTGCGAGAGCAGTCGCGAGATTTGTGTTTCCAGCGTGCGCGCATTCACAATCTGGCCGAGCGAAGTGTTGGTGGCCAGGGGCAGCAGATAGCGCGCCACGTCAAAGGCGCGGGCGCGCAGGGTGCGCTCGTAGGCTTCCGGCTTCATCTCAGGCGGGCAGGCCACCTGCTGTTTGTAGATGGCCAGCATGCCGTCGGCGACCTGATGGTAGGCGGCGAAGCTCGACTCAATGGACTCGATATAGCGCGCGCGGGCGGGGGCCTCCGCGCCAAACTCCGGCAGATACCAGCCGGACTTGCGGAAGTTCTGATAGCGCGTGGAGCGTTCCTGGCCGTCCCAGCGCTGCTCGTCGACGAGTTCGATTGCCGCCAGCAGCGAGAGGCGCTCAATGGCGAAAGCAATGTGCGCGAGATCAGCAATGGAGCGGTGGCCGTACTGAAAATAGAACGTGTTCAGGAATTGCTCAGCGCGCTGGCTGCTGATCTCTTTGAGCGACTCTTTCATGGAGAGCGCCGAGCGCGAGTACTTGGCCATGGCATAGGCCAGCACCTCAGGATCGGCGCCATGTACGGCGAAGACTTCGGTGCGGTTCTGCGAGTGCTCGGGGACGTTCTGCGTGCTGGGGAGTTCGGCCTGAAGGTCGGGCATGTCGCGTCCAGAATACGGCATTCCGGGTGCACTTCTCTGTGGGGAATTGAGAATCACCCCTGATGGCCATCGATCTGGCATACGATAAAGAAGTTGCCCGCGCCCGTGTCAGGCGTGGCGGATCGAATGGCATGAACGAGATACTTTCCGCGACCAGTCATCGCCCATGGCCTCTGCCCAACCGGCCCTGGACGATGCTGCAGCGCTGGAATGACCTGCTGTTTGCCCATTGGCCGGTGCCGCCTGAGGAAATCAATGCGCTGCTTCCCTCTTCGCTGGCCGTGGATACCTTCGATGGCTCGGCATGGATCGGCGTAGTGCCCTTCTGGATGGACCGGGTGCGCCTGCGCGGACTGCCCTCGGTTCCCGGCGCGAACCGCTTTCCTGAGCTCAACCTGCGCACCTATGTGCGAGACCGCAGCAAAAATACGCCGGGCGTCTATTTCTTCTCGCTGGATGCAGCCAGTCCACTGGCCGTGGCCGTGGCGCGCCTCTTCTTCCAGTTGCCCTACTTCTGGGCCAGGATGGGTATTCAGGAAGAGAAGTCCGGCGAGGACATCTCCGGCCGTGGCACCGGATGGTTTCACTACACCAGCGAGCGGCGCATGAGCGCACAGCCGGTTCGCTTCAAGGCGCGCTACCGCAGCCTGGGCAAGCCGGCGGAGAAGGGCCTGATCGAACATTTTCTGACCGAACGCTATGCCCTTTTCACTCCAGGGCACTCGGGCGAACTCTATCAGGGTAACATTCACCACATGCCCTGGCCGCTGGAGCAGGCCGAAGCGGAGATTGAGTTGAATGAGCTGCCCGAGGCGCATGGCCTTCGCCTGCCCGGCACCCAGCCATTGCTGCACTACAGCCGCGAACTGGTGGTGTACGTGTGGAACCTGGAGACGGTGCCCGCGTTGAGCAAGCTACGCGCGGGAGCAGCGGTTCCTGTGCCGAAGCCGCTGTAGCTCCCGTTCGCCAGCAGAGTTACACTCACCTTCGATGGCTACGCTCTACAACCGGATTGCCAATCAAAGCCTGGAACGGCTGGCCGCGCTGAGTGACGGCATTTTTGCCGTGGCCATGACGCTGCTGGTGCTCGATCTGCATCTGCCGGCCAGCGAAGCCATTCACTCCGAGCACGGCTTGCAGGCCGCACTGTGGACGCTGGCTCCGCAGGTGCTCGTCTACCTGATGAGCTTCATGACGCTCGGCATTTTCTGGAATGGGCAGCAGACGCAGTTCCACTTTTTTGAGCGCAGCGACCGTGATTTGTCATGGCTGCATCTGGGCTTTCTCTTCACCATCACCGTCATGCCTTTCACTACGCAGTTGCTGGCGCACTTTCTGGCCTACCGCACGGCGCTCGTGGTTTATTGGTTCAACATTCTGCTGCCCGGGCTGCTGCTCTACGCAAGCTGGCGCTATGCCACGCGGGCCGGGCTGTTGAAGGCAGAGATTCCGCTGGAGATTCGGCGCGCGGTGCGGCGCAGAGTGGTCGTGGCGCAAAGCCTCTATGCGCTGGGCGCGCTGCTGTGCGTGCTGGGCACACGCTGGAGCATCGGCTTCATTCTGCTGGTGCAGCTCAACTATGCGGTGGCGCCGCGCCTGCCGGGGCGCAGCAAAAAGGTCTGAGCGCCTTCTATAATCGGCCAGAGGAAAATTGCACCGATGGCTGGAACTCTCGAAGGAAAAAACGCATTTGTAACTGGAGCCTCGCAGGGCATTGGACGCGCCTGCGCGCTGGCGCTCGCCAAGGCCGGAGCCCGCGTGGGCCTTGCTGCCCGGAACGAAGCCAAACTGCAGGAAGTAGCGGCTGAGATTGCCGCGGTCGGCGGCACGGCCGAGATCTTCGTACTCGACGTGAGCAGCGAAGAGTCGATCAAGACGGTGGCCAAGGACGCGCTGGGACGCCTGGGGCCCGTGCATATTCTGGTGAATAACGCAGGCATCACGCGCGACACGCTGCTGCTGCGCATGAAGCGCAGCGACTGGGATGAAGTCATACAGACGAACCTGACAGGCATGTTTCTGCTGACGCAGGCATTTGTGAGCGCCATGATGAAGGCTCGCTGGGGCCGCATCATCAGCATCTCAAGCGTGGTGGGCGAAACCGGACAGGCAGGACAGGCCAACTACGCAGCCAGCAAGGCCGGCATGATCGGCTTCACCAAATCGCTGGCGCGGGAACTGGCCTCTCGCGGCATCACGGCCAATGCCGTGGCACCGGGCTACATCGAAACGGCCATGACGGCGGTGCTCGATGAGAAGCAGCGCGGCGCGATGCTGGGGCAGATTCCCCTGGGCCGCCCCGGCACGGACGAAGACATCGCGGCCGCGGTGCGTTTTCTGGCTTCAGACGAGGCCGGTTACATCACCGGGCATGTGCTCGACGTGAACGGCGGCATGTACATGTAATGGGCGGCGGCGTGGGCCATCCGGCCCATGCCGCCCTCCCACTCCAAGCGATGTTCTAAGCCCGGCTGCGCCGCTCTCTGCCAAAGAGTAGCCATGCCAGCAGAAGGCAGGCCGCCATGCTGAGGCCGGCATCCATCAGAAAGCTGCCCATCAGGTGGCCGCGATCGTAGCCCCATCCATCGAGAAAGCCCATGTAGGTGATGGGCAGCATGGAGGCCGCGATGAGCACGGTGAAGAGGGTGGCCGCCAAGGGATTGTCCGGGCCAATCACCTCAAAGGTGATGCCATTCATGGCCGTGAAGGCAAGTGACTGAAAGATGATCTCGCCGGTAAAGACCAGACCAAAGGTCCAGGGCGCGCGGGGCAGGAGCAACGTGCCCAGTGTGAAGAGCGCGCCGATGAATCCAATGCCCAAATAGAGCGGGCGCAGCGGAAACTTTTTGGCAAGCTGCGGCACCAGGTAGCTGCCGCCAATACCCGCCACGACAGAACCCACACCCGCGAAGAGGCTCACGATGTGGGGACTGGCGTGATAGTCCTTGCCGAGGCCACCGAGCACGTTCGTAAGAGAAAACGAGGCGGAAGGCATGGCAAAGAGCGCCAGTGCCACGAGAACGTCGCGCCGTTTGAGCAACGATGCCACCTCCCGCCAAAAGCGCCCGAAGCTCTCGCTGGCCAGCATCTTGTCCGGCTCGGGTGCTGGAATGGCAATGAAGGAAAGCATGGGCAGCAGCATGACGATGGTCATCACAGAGGCGGCCAGCACAGGGGGCGAGTGCAGGATGAGGGGCGCGCCGATGATCTCGATCAACCCGCCCGCGCCGACGTTGGCTACGTTGAACCACATGCCAAGCTGGCTGTCCTGCTCGTGGGTGATGAGGCTGCCCGTCCATCCGCCGACAGTGCCCTGATAGAGCGCCGCCGCGGTGTAGGCCACAATCATGACGGCCTCAGTCGCCGCGACGTTGCCGTGATGCAGCACGGTATATCCCACGCCCAATGCAGTGAGCACGCCGAAGACAAGCGCGTAGGTACGGCGGCGAAAGCGCACATCAAGCATCGGCGAGAGCAGGAAGACCCAGAAGCCGGGAGAGATAACGGCAGCGGTCATGGCTGCGATGTGTCCGCCGGGCACGCCCTCGGCGGCCAGGATTTGCGGCAGAGTAACGACGGCGAATCCGCCCATCATGCCAAAAGTTGCATTGGTGAGGCCCATCGTCCAGACCGGCGGAAGCCGCCGCTGCTTTTGCATCCACTACTCCTCAATGTTGTGAGATCTCTGTCGAAGGATTGACGTACCAATGTAACGGACGAAGGCATGAAGATTCCTCTGGCCCCGGCATCTGCTTTGGTGCGCAGCTCGAAGACGAAGCCGTCGAGATAGATGACATTGTGTTCATGGGAACTACACCACGATTGCGCGCCATGCATTTTCTTCATTTCTCTGCATACAAATGCACCAGCAATGTGTCATGCTTTGGGCGTTTATTTGCGCTCTCCGGGAGACTCATCTGATGCGCTCGCGCTTCTGCCGTTTTGCTCTGATTGCTTTTCTGATCCTCTTCCCAGCCTCGCTAATGGCCGCCGGTCCGCAGAAAATTTCGTACGTGACCAGCACCGGACAAACCGTGCATGGACTGATCTACGAGCCTGCGGGCCATGGCAAGCATCCGGCCATTGTGGTGATTCATGAGTGGTGGGGTCTGGACCCCTGGATCGAACAGCAGGCACAGCAGCTTGCCCATGAGGGCTACGTTGCGCTGGCCGTGGATCTCTATAGTGGTAAAGTCACGACGAATCCTCGGGTCGCACGGCAACTGGACATGGCGCTCAAACCGGAAGAGGCCACCGCCAATGTGGTGGGAGCTGCGCACTACCTGGCGGCACAGAAGAATGTGGATGCGCGCCGCATCGGCGCGGTGGGATGGTGCATGGGAGGAGGCTACGCGGCACTGCTGGCGGTTCACGACGCCGCACTGAAGGCCGTGGCCATCAACTATGGCGAGCTGCCGCAGAACCGCGCGGAACTGGCAAAGATTCATGCTCCCGTTCTGGGTATCTTTGGCGGAGCCGACCCGGTTGTGACTCCGCAGGAAGTCGCTCAGTTTGAGCAGACGATGCACTCGTTGGGCAAGCCGATCGAAATCAAGACCTACCCCGGTGCTGGACACGCTTTTGAGAACCCTAATAACCGGATGGGGTATCGCGCGGTCGATGCGGCCGATGCGCAGGCAAGAATGCGGGCTTTCTTTGCCCGCGAGCTGAAAGTCTCAAAGAAGGAGACGTCTCGCCCTGGGGAATGACGCTCAGAAGACGCATTGGCCGGTGCTAGACGTTTGAAATTAGCAAAAAGACGCATCGGATGAAAATACTTCTTGCATGCGCCTCTGTGGCGTGTTAACTATGCAGCCAACACCTCGCACGGCTCTGTCGCCAACACAAGCGAGGGGAAAGTACAGGCAAGAGCAAAAATGATGAAAATTGGCATGACAATCCGGGGATACAGGCTGCAGAAGGGCTTATCGCAGGGGGACATCGAAAAGAGAACGGGACTGTTGCGCTGTTATCTTTCCCGGGTGGAGAACGGTCACACCGTTCCTTCGCTGGACACCTTGGCCAAGATTGCCGGAGCACTCGACCTGCCGCTGGCCCAGTTTTTTGCGGAAGACTCGCTAGGGCGCGAGTTGAACACGCAGAAACTCACGGACGATGAATTGCGCTTTCTTACCCAGATCCGACGCTATTCCTCAAACCTCAATGACAGTGACCGCAAACTGCTGCTGGCAATGGTAAAGAAGTTCGCAGCCACAGCAGCCAAGTAACCACGCTTCCGATTCATAAACTGGCGGGCCGGGTGAGTATCTCCCCGGCCCGGCCTGTACCTGTGTATGGCTATCGCATCCTTGGCGTGCTTCCGTGCCCCATCCAGAACGAATAGACTCCGAAAGTCAGCAGCAGCAGCAGGAAAGTGACACCAACGATCGCCAGCTTGCGCCGGGTACGAAAGATCTCTGGCCGCGAACCGATACGTGGCACCATCGGCAGACCGAGAGCCATGCCCGAAAGGAATCCCCCGATGTGGGCCATGTTGTCGACCTGAATGAAGAAGTGGCTGAAATCGATGCCGGCATCCAGCACCAGGTTCAGCACTGCAAACCAGATGACGCTGCGGCGCAGCTTGTTCAGATCAGCCTTGGGAATCGGCAACAGCGGCGACTTGAGCAGGATGATCAGCACTCCAGCCAGACCAAAGATGGCGCCAGAGGCACCGACCGAGACCACTCCCTGTGGACCACCGCCCACACCAGGATGCCGGGCCACGCTGAGGATATCGCCGGCATACCCCGTGAGCAGATAGGCAGCAAAGACGCCGACAGGCCCCATCAGCGGCTCGGCGAGCAGACCGAGGTTCCAGAGGCACCACATATTCACGCCCAGGTGAATGATGCCGCCATGCACAAACATGGCGGTGATGAGCCGCCACCACTGATGGTGTGCCAGCACAAGGGGGCCGATGTTCGCTCCGCTGTAATAGAGCTGCAGAGTGGTTGGCGCCCAGGGCGAGAAACCGCGCAGGCACATCCACAAGTAGACGAGGCAGTTGATGCCCACCAAGGTGTAGGTGGCGGGAGCCATGGCCCAGTGGCTGCGTTGCGGAGGACGCGTGTAGGTAGGCTCAGAGGATGCCGCGTAGTAGTCCGGCTCCGCCTGTGACGGATAGGAACCGGGCGGAAGAATCTCGGGCGACTGGTCCATGCCGTTTCTGTATGTCTGCCCTGTCTCTCGCCGCATAAATCTCTTTCTTCAGGCTATCGTTAGGGGCACTACTCTGACAAACTCCGGCTCCAGCGCGGAGGAGCGGCGCGTCCAAACGATTCATCCTGGTTCTGTCTCGTAAAATGGGATGTTGAATGCAGGATGACGGTCGTATTGGCTTCAAAGATTGCCGACAAAATAATCAGGAGAGAGACGTGACCGGTTTGAAGAAGGTACAGCGGGCGCTGTTGAGCGTAACCGACAAGACAGGGCTGGTGGAATTTGCTCAAGCATTGACCACATACGGTGTGGAGCTGGTTTCAACCGGTGGAACGGCGCGGACCCTGCGGGAAGCAGGCCTTGCGGTGCGCGACATTTCAGAGCTGACCGGCTTTCCTGAGATGCTCGACGGGCGCGTGAAAACGCTGCACCCGAAGGTGCATGGCGGTATTCTTCACATTCGCGGCAATGCCGAGCATCGCGCCGCCGTGGAGGCGCACGGCATTGAGCCCATCGATATGGTGGTGGTGAATCTGTACGCCTTTGAGGCGACGGCCGCCAAGCCCGGCGTAACGGTAGGCCACCTGATTGAAAACATCGACATTGGCGGCCCTTCGATGGTGCGGTCGGCAGCAAAGAACTTTGAGGATGTGGCCATCGTGACCTCAGCCGGCGACTATGCCGCGCTGGCCGAAGAGCTAAAGGCACATCAGGGCGCACTGAGCCTGGAAACCCGCTGGCGGCTGGCCAAGCAGGCCTTTGCCACGACGGCAGCTTATGATACAGCCATTGCCAACACGCTCGAAAAGATTGCCGCGCCCGAGGCTGAGGCTCCGGTACACACGAAGGATGACAAGCCAGCAGAATTCCCTGCGGCGCTGCGCATTGCTTATCCATTGGCGATGCCGTTGCGTTATGGCGAGAATCCTCACCAGCGCGCCGCGCTGTATGCGGATGGCAGCGGAACAGGCATTGCCGGGGCGACGCAGTTGCAGGGCAAGGAGCTGAGCTACAACAATCTGGTGGATCTGGACGCATGCTGGGAGCTGGCCCAGGAATTTGATGAGCCGATGGTGGCGATTATCAAGCACACCAATCCCTGCGGCGCGGCCACTGGAGCGTCAGTCGTTGAGGCCTATCGCAAGGCGCTTGCGACGGATCCGGTATCCGCCTTTGGCAGCGTGATTGGCATCAATCGCGTGGTAGATGGCGAAGCCGCCGAAGAGATTGCCAAACTGTTTGTAGAGGCCATCGCGGCACCGGGCTTCACGGACGAAGCCAAAGAGCGCTTTGCCGCGAAGAAGAATCTGCGCCTCATCGAAGTGAAGAGCGCGCAGCCGGGGCAGGTGATCAAGCAGGTTTCCGGCGGTCTGCTGCTGCAGGATGCTGACACGGGCCGCATCACGGCGAGCGAGCTGCGGGTGGTCACGCAGCGCCAGCCCACGGACGCCGAGCTGACCTCGATGCTGTTTGCCTGGAAGATCTGCAAGCACGTGAAGTCGAATGCGATTGTGTACGCGCGCGACGGCCAGACGATAGGCGTAGGCGCTGGCCAGATGAGCCGCGTGGACGCCGCGAAGATTGGCGCCATGAAGGCCGTGCTGCCGCTGCAGGGCTGCGTGGCCGCTTCCGACGCATTCTTTCCTTTCCCGGATGGCCTGGAAGTTGTCGTCTCCTCAGGAGCGACGGCGGTGATTCAGCCCGGAGGGTCGGTGCGCGATGAAGACGTCATTGCCGCCGCGGACCGGCTCGGCATCGCCATGGTTGTAACCGGCATGCGGCACTTCCGGCACTAGATCACATGGGGGATGGGCGAGAGCACGCTCATCCCTCCTGCTTCTTTCCTGCCGGCATCTTCTCCTCCTTATAAGATGAAGCTGTGGCCACTGAACGAGTACCCAACCCCGGGAGTGCGCAGACGACGCACCCGGCTCTTCCTTTCAAGACTTACCTGATGCTGCTGGTCACCATTGTGGCCATGCCCTTTGGCAACGTGATGCTGGGCATGGGCATGAAGCACGCTGGCACGCTCGCCATTTGGCCACTGAACATGCTGTGGTTGACGGCTCTGCATATCTTTAGCACTCCGGCGATCTGGATCGGCGTTGCTTCGCTGATCGGCTGGTTCATCTCTTACGCGCTGGTGCTTTCCTGGGCCGACTATAGCTTTGTGCAGCCTGCCACCTCGCTCGGCTACGGCGTCACCGCACTGCTGAGTTGGCTGATCTTGAGAGAGTATGTCAGCCCGATCGAGTGGACCGGCATCGCCATCATTTGCCTCGGCGTTTTCGTAGTGGGACGCACCAACCCTAAAACCGCCGCGCCCCCGGCAGCAGCCACCGAAATAGTGGAGCAGGCCTGAGATGAAAGACTTCATTCTGTTTGCCCTGATTGTCGTGGCCGGCACCGGAGGCGAGTTGTGCGTTTCGCGAGCCATGAAGTCAGTGGGCGAAGCCAAGGGCTTTCATCCTGCCGAGTTGGCGCGCCTGATTTTGCGTGCGCTGCGGGAGCCCTGGATGTGGCTGGGCGTGGCCATGATGGCTTCGGGCTTCTTTGCGCTGCTCGGCGCGCTGGCGGCTTTGCCGGTGAGCTTTGTGGTGCCCATGACGGCGCTCAGTTACGTGATCGGCGTATTTGGCGGCGTGACCTTCCTGAAAGAGAAAGTTACGCGGCAACGCTGGATTGGGGTGGCTCTGGTGGCGCTGGGCGTCTCGCTGGTATTGCTGGGCAAGCGGTAGAGGCAAAGAGGGCAAAGTCGATGGCATCGAATGAGAACCAGACACATGCAACCTTTCTGCGGCGAGCCATCGCACTCGCGCTTGAGAATGTTCAGGCAGGCAAAGGCGGCCCGTTCGGAGCGGTCATTGTTCGCGAGGATAAGGTAGTAGCCGAAGCCGCGAACAGCGTCTTCACCACAAACGATCCCACCGCGCATGCCGAGGTGAATGCCATTCGCGCAGCCTGCCGCAACCTGGGGGTATTTGAACTGCGGGGATGCGTGATCTACACCAGCTCAGAGCCCTGCCCCATGTGCCTGGCCGCCTGCTACTGGGCACACCTGGACCGCATCTACTTCGCAGCCAATGCAGAAGACGCCGCACGCGCCGGCTTTGATGATGCGTTTCTCTATCGAGAGATGGCATTGCCGACCGCCGAGCGCTCACTGCCTGCCGAAGAACTGCTGCGTGAAGAGGCGCAGGCAAGCTTTGCGGCCTGGGATGCCAGCCCCTTCAAGCAGCCTTATTAAAAAGACTGCTGGTTTTCTGTCGCGCCGGTTTTCACTCGACGAAGCCTGAGCGCGCTACTCCGCGGGCTGCGTCCCGGGCAGGCATGCCTTGAAGGGAATCTCCGGCAACTGCTCGACCGCATGGCGCAGCGAATGCTCCCACTGGCTATGAATAGAAAGCATCAGAGGATCGTCCGCTCCAAAGCTGCGGTACTCGTCGAACTCCAGTGAGTTGGAACGGTAGAGCAGCATTTCGATGGGGGGCCCGACGGTAACGTTGGAACGCATGGTCGCATCGAAGGACAGCAATGCATACTTCGCTGCTGATTCCAAAGTGGTGGCGGAGTAGACCACGCCTCTCTCAATAATGGGCCGCCCGTATTTGTACTCGCCGATCTGCAGAAACGGCATCTCCGCCGTTGCGGCGAGGGGGTTTCCCTGTGGATAGACCATGTAGAGCTGCGGTTCCTCTCCCCGTATCTGACCGGCCACCAGCATGTGAATGTTGAAGTTCAGGCCGTCTTTCTCCAGCGCCGCGCGGTCGAGGTCGGCGACTTGCCGCATGCACTCTCCAATCACACGCACGGCATCGTAAAACGTTGCGGCCGCCGCCAACCCTTCCCCCGCGCGATAGCTGCGGCGAAGCATCGTGGTCACGGACTGCGTGAGCGAAAGGCTTCCGCTGGTGAGCACGGCAATGGCTCTTTCACCGGGCGTTACGAAGGTGAACATCTTGCGGCAGGTGTTGACCTGGTCGTAGCCTGCATTGCTGCGCGAATCCGACGCAAGAAGGAGTCCCTGATGAGTTTTAATGCCTACGCAATAGGTCATGGCGATGCTTGTACCCGTCTCCGTTGTATTTCCTGCTTGCACTGTGGGCCATACGCTGCTACTAAATAGGCAATCGCTGACGTTCCACGTCGCACCTCAGCTCAAAACCGCCGTGTGTCTTCCCCAAGGTAAAGACAGGATAGCGCGATGCAAAGAGCTCATGGGCACGTCGATTTCATTTCCATTTTCAGAAGCGGTCCAGCGGCCGAGCTTCTTCCCTTTCTGGTCTGCTGCAGCGCCCTGCAACAGTTGGCGGGGGCGGCCGTATGACCCCCTCCGATTTATTGCCGTCCAACAGCCGCGCGTTGGAGCAATACCCGCTCGACGATGCCTTCGATGAAATGTTCAACCGGTCAGGCGAGCCCAGGCCGGAGTATCGCGAACTGCTGAAGGCCTTTCTAGCAATGCCCGCAGAGGAATTGGAGGCGCGCAAGCGTTCGGCGGATCTCTCCTTTCTTACGGAGGGCATTACCTTCACGGTTTACGGGCGCGAAGAGGGTACCGAGCGCATCTTCCCCTACGATCTGCTGCCGCGCATTGTTACGCACCAGGAGTGGGAGATCATCTCCAAGGGTCTGGAGCAGCGCATTATGGCGCTGAACTTGTTCCTGCGAGACATCTATCACGAAGGCAAGATTCTCAACGACGGCGTGGTGCCGCGGGAAATTGTGTATACCTGCCGTCATTTTCGCCGCGAGATGCGAGGCCTGCAGGTGCCTCGAAATATCTATATCGCTGTGACCGGATCGGACTTACTACGCCTGAGCACGGGCGAATTCGTGGTTCTTGAGGACAATCTGCGCGTGCCAAGCGGGGTCTCTTATATGCTGACCAACCGCCGGGCGATGAAGCGAACGCTGCCGCAGCTCTTTCGCAAATATCGGGTTCGCCCCATCGATCACTATGCGCAGATGCTCCTGAGTACGCTGCGCTCGCTCGCACCAGAAAGCCGCCCGGAGCCAACGATTGTGCTGCTGACGCCCGGCTCCTATAACTCCGCCTACTTTGAGCACACCTATCTGGCGCGTCAGATGGGCATAGAACTGGTGGAGGGACGCGACCTTCTGGTGCATGACAACTTCGTCTACATGCGCACCACGGCGGGGCTGCGCCGGGTGGATGTGATCTATCGCCGCGTCGATGACGACTTCAGCGATCCGCTCGCTTTCCGCCCTGATTCCATCCTTGGCGTAGCCGGCCTGCTGAATGCTTACCGTTCAGGAAATGTAACGATTGCCAATGCATTCGGGACTGGGGTGGCCGACGACAAGGCGATCTATGCCTATGTTCCACGCATCATTCGCTATTATCTCGGCGAAGAACCTCTGCTCAACAACGTCGAGACCTTTCTGCTTTCCGATGATGTGCAGCGGGAGCACGTGCTCGCCAATCTGGCATCAATGGTAGTCAAACCTGTGGGCGAATCAGGCGGCTATGGCATGCTGATTGGGCCGCACAGCACCCCGGAGCAGCGCACCCGCTTTCGGGACGCCATCAATGCCAACCCGCGCAACTTTATCGCGCAACCAACTCTGACGTTTTCTCGCGCACCCTGTCTCATGGGCGATCGCATCGAGCCTCGGCACGTCGACCTCAGACCTTACATTCTCTACGGAGATCAGATTCACATTGCACCAGGCGGACTGACGCGCGTTGCGCTGCAAAAGGGCTCACTGGTGGTCAACTCATCGCAGGGGGGAGGAAGCAAGGACACATGGGTACTGGAAGAATAGCCATGCTCTCCCGGGTAGCAGACAGCATGTACTGGATAGGCCGCTATCTGGAGCGCGCCGAAAACACCCTCCGGATTGTGGACGTGAACATGAACCTGATGCTGGAAGGTTCACACACCCGCAGGGAGACGCGTTGGCGGCGCGTGCTGCAGGCCTTCAGCAACCCGGCTGGCCTGGAGGAAACCGACGGCGACACGACCATTGAGTCGCTGATTTTTGACATGGGTAATCGCGCCTCGGCAGCGGCCTGTGTGGCGCTGGCGCGAGAGAGCGCACGTCAGGTGCGCGACGAACTCAGCAGCGAACAATGGCAGAAGCTGAACAGCCTATATCACCATCTCTGCGAGATGCATCTCTCCGGACGCCCGGCCATGGTTTCTGACGCCATGCAGACCATCCTCGATGGCGTTCATCTCTTTCAGGGCGTCACCGACACGACCATGACCCATGGAGAAGGCTGGCAGTTCATTCGGGCCGGACGCTATATGGAGCGGGCCATGCAGACCGCTACGCTGCTGGAACTGTACTACCGCGAGTTCTTCTCAAATCGCGATCTCTTTGCCGATGCCGGCCAGTATGTCGAATGGGTGGGCCTGCTGCGGTGCTGTGCCGCTTTCGAGTCCTACTGTACGGTGTACACCGCGGACCTGACCCCGGAGCGCATTCTGGAATTCCTGCTGCTTCATCGACGCTTTCCGCATTCGCTGTGGTATTCGGTAAATTCGATTGTCGAAGCACTGGCGGGCATTGAACAGGACAGCCATCGCGCCAGCGCCGATGAACTGGCACGCCGCGCGGGTCGTCTGCGGGCTTCTCTCAGCTTCGCGCAGATCGGTGAAATCATCGAGCAGGACGCCGCGGCCTATCTGCGCCAGGTGCTCGATCAATGCCGAATGATTCAGGAGCTGATCTATCGGCTCTATATCAGCTATTCCATTGACACGGCGTTGGCCATGTAACCGGAGCGCGTATGTATTTTTATTCGATTCGCCATCTCACCCGATTTCAGTATGCGAGCCCCATCTGCGAGACGCTGATGGAGACCCGGATGCATCCCCGAACGGATACGAACCAGCGCTGCCTGCACTTTGCGTTGTCAGTGAGCCCACGCTGCCGCGTCTTTTCTTACCGGGACCATCTGGGCAACAGCGTGCATCATTTTGATATTCCAGCAGAGCACGACACGCTGGTGATCATTGCGGAATCACTTATCGAGATGCAGCAGCTTGCTCCCGTCCCCGAGAAACTGGCAGCCGACGACTGGCAACTGCTCGACAAGCTGGTGGCACAGGGCGACTACTGGGAGATGTTGCTGCCGAGCAGATTTGCTCTGCCCACTCCGCGCTTGTTGGCGCTGGCCCAGGAACTGGAAGTACGACGCCGCGATGACCCGATGACGCTGCTACGTGAGTTGAACGCACGGCTGCACGAATATTTTGAATACGCGCCGCAGAGTACCCGTGTGGACTCCAGCATTGACGAAGCAATTGCGCAACGCCAGGGCGTCTGCCAGGACTATGCCCACACGATGATCGCCCTGGTGCGACATCTGGGGGTCCCTTGCCGTTACGTCAGCGGCTATCAGCATCACTCCCGTGTTGAGAAGGAGAGGCAGCTGCCTCTCGCCACTCACGCCTGGGTAGACGCTTTTCTGCCGCATCTGGGATGGGTGAGCTTTGACCCGACCAACAACCTGCTTGCGCATGACTCCCATATCCGCACAGCGCTCGGCCGCGACTATGCTGATGTCCCCCCTACGCGTGGCGTGTACCGCGGCACCAGCGCTGAAGAATTACATGTTGCCGTGCAGGTTTCCGCACATGAATCCGCGCCCGCACTCGACCAGGACTGGCCAATTCCCGAAGACTGGTCGATTCACGTAGAGCGTGCGCAGGAACTGCTGCCGCAGGCCTCGCCCATTCTGCAACTGCAACAGATTGAGCAACAACAACAGCAGCAGCAGCAGTAGAGCGCTATTTCTTTGCGGTGATGCTCTTTCCGCGACGCAGATCGTCCATGAGGATGATGGCCTCAGCAATCTCTTTAATCGGCTTGCGACGCTGCCGGCTCTGCTTTTGCAGGGCGAGATAAGCCGCTTCTTCATCCACGTTCAGTTCGCGCTGCAGGATTCCCTTGGCTCGCTCCATGATCTTGCGCGTCTCCAACTGCCCGGCAAGCTGCGCCTTCTCAAACTCCATGCGCGCCAGCTCGACCTCAGCGCCCACAAGATAGCCGAGCATGGTGATCAGGCGAATCTCCTGCTGGGAATGCGGGTGCGGCTGGCGATGCTGCACATTGATGACGCCCACGAGCTTGCCCCGGCACAACACAGGCACCGAAAGAAATGCTTCAAAGCGGTCTTCTGGCAGGTTGCTGAGCCGGGCAAAACGGGGATCGCTCGACGCCTTGGCGGGAATCGCCACCACCTGTTTGTGCGTGGCCACCCATCCCGTAATGCCCTGTCCCATTGAAAGTGAGACATGATCCACGATGTCGGTATGCGGATTCTTGGACGCGCGCAGAACAAGCTGGTCCCGGTCAAGCACATAGATAAAGCAGGAATCGCACTGCACGGCATCGGTAACCAGTTCGATGATGCGTTCGAGCACGGTGTGAAACGGATCGGCCGCCGCCATGCGGCTGCCAATCTCGTGCAACAGATCAATCTCATTCAAAGCGGACGATCGCTTTTTCTCCTCGGCCAAGGGCCACCCTCCTTACACACTACTCGCAGCCGGAGTATCCGGGACGAGCAGCGGCTTCGTTGCCTGGAAGAACTGCATCGCGCAACTCGGGGCGATGACCTACGCACTCCAAACCGCTATTGTGTCACGCGAGGAGATGAAGAAAAGATAAGGAAATGACGAAATGCGATGCGCAGGCCAACTTTTCAAGCTGCTGCATTCTCTTGAAACAAGACGGCATTCAGGAGATGGCGCGATCCAGATGCACGTAGCCGCCGTCGACAAAAATATGCTGTCCCGTCGTATGTCCTGATTGCGAAGAAAGCAGAAAAACAGCCATTGCGGCAATTTCTTCCGGCTGCGTCATGCGCTGCTCCAGGGGGATTTTGGAGAGAATGGCCTGCATCTTCGCCTCCGCATCGGGGAAGGTCGCAATCCATCTCTGGTACTGCGGCGTGGCTACCTCTGAGGGCACAATGGCGTTGACGCGAATGCCGCAGGGCAATAGCTCCACGGCCCACTCACGGGTCAGTGCCAGTTGGCCGCCCTTGGCAGCCGCGTAACCTGAGGTGCCTCCCTGGCCGGTCAATGCCGTCTTCGATGCAATATTAAGAATGCTTCCTCTCGCCTGCTTCAGTGCCGGCAATGCGTAGTGAGCCATCGCATAGTAGTGCCAAAGATTCTTTTCGATCGAGCGTAGAAAATCGTGCGGGTTGCCCGACTCAAGACCCACCTTGTCATTGACGCCAGCGTTGTTCACCAGCGCGTCAATGCGACCGCGGCGGCGCAGCGTCTCCTCCACAGCAGCGCGGCAGTCATCCGGAGTGGCAAGATAGGTTGTCAGCAATTCAAAGACAGCGCCGCGCGCCCTCAGATCACCGGCAAACTGCTGCACAGCGGGAGCATCCGCATTCACAATAACCGGGACCGCGCCCTCGCGAATGCAGGCTTCTGTGATGGCGCCGCCGATCCCCTCGGCCCCTCCGGTGATCAATATGACTTTGTCTTTCAGGCCAAGATCCACAATGCTACCCTCGCAGGTTAAAGAAGCCGCCGTCGAGCGGAATGTCCGCGCCCGTAATGAATGAAGCCTGATCAGAACAGAGATAGAGTGCCAGGGAGGCGACTTCCTCAGGAGACCCCATGCGGCCGATGGGCTGCGATTGGGAGAGACGAGCAAACATCGCCTCTTCCTGCCCGGCGTAGTTGTCGCGAAGAAAAGCATCCACAAAAGGAGTGTGAATGCGCGCCGGAGAAATCGCATTGCAGCGAATGCCGTCCGCAATGTAGTCCTTCGCCACTGAAAGCGTCATGGCCAGCACCGCGCCCTTGGTCATGGAGTAGGCAAAACGGTCGCTGATACCCGCGCTCGCAGCAATCGATGCGAGATTGAGAATCACTCCGCCACCGGCTTGCTTCATCGGACCAATTGCGGCTTGCATGCACAGATAAGTGCCCTTCACATTCACGCGAAAGAGCCGTTCAAAGTCGGCTTCGGTCGTATTTTCAAGACGGCCGATGTGTGCCACACCCGCGCAATTGACCAGAATGTCGATACGGGTCCGATCTACGATTCCGGCAAAGCACTCCTGCGTCTGGGAGGCGTCGGTAACATCGCACGGAAGAGAAACAGCTTCGCAACCGCCAGCCTCGGCGATGCTTCGTGCGGTTTCGTCCACAGCGTCCTTGCGCAGATCGATCAGATAGACAGTGGCTCCGCTTGCGGCAAAGGTGAGCGCTATCGCGCGGCCGATTCCGCTGCCCGCGCCGGTCACGACTGCGGTTTTTCCATCCAGACGGAAGGGTTGCGTCATAGAGAAACTCCTCTCTTCCACGGGATAAAGTCGTTCTGGCCGAGCTGTTCAGCTTTCGTCTTCAGCGAGCCGCTGGCGATATCGACCATGCGTTCGAGAATAGATTCGCCCATGCTCTCAATGCTTGACTCGCCGGTGACTACGCTGCCCGTGTCGATGTCGATAATGTCTGGCATGCGCGCCGCCAGAGCGGAGTTCGTGGCCAGCTTGATCACAGGCGCGACGGGATTTCCCGTAGGGGTGCCAAGGCCAGTGGTGAATAGCACAAGGTTGGCGCCCGCTGCCACCTGCGCGGTGACGCACTCCACGTCATTGCCCGGCGTGCAGAGCAGGTTCAGCCCAGCCGTCACCGCGTACTCCGGATAATCGAGCACATCGGTCACCGGCGACGTGCCGCTCTTGCGCGCTGCGCCAGCGGATTTCATCGCGTCTGTGATGAGGCCATCCTGAATATTGCCGGGAGAAGGATTCATCTCAAAGCCCGAACGCACGGCCCTGGCACGAGCGGCGTAGTCGTTCATGAGTTTGACAAATTTGTCTGCCGCCTCTTGAGTGGCACAGCGATCCACCAGGCTTTGCTCCACACCGCACAATTCAGGAAATTCGGAGAGCAGCGCTTTGCCCCCGAGCGCGGCCATCAGATCGGCAACATGTCCAATAGCAGGATTTGCCGAGATGCCGGAAAATCCATCAGAGCCGCCGCACTTGAGACCAATGGTGAGCTTGCTCAACGGCGCAGGTTGGCGGCGATGCTGATTTGCCTGTACCAGACCGTGAAAGGTCTCTCGAAGAGCATGCTCCATCAGCGCGGCTTCTGTTCCGGCGGTCTGCTGATCCACAATCACAAGCGGTTTAGAGAACGAAGTATTGCGCCTGCGCAATTGCTCCATAAGAACGGCGGACTGCGCATGCTGGCAACCCAGGCTGAGTACCGTTGCACCAGCCACGTTGGGATGATGCAGATAGCCTGCAATCAGCGCGCACAGGTTATCAGAATCTTCACGCGTCCCGCCGCACCCTCCCTGATGTGTGAGAAAGCGAATGCCGTCCACATGCTCAAAGACCGGCCGGGGCAAGTCGGCAGCTTCAGACTGAGGCTCCACACCGATACTTCCTGAACCCGCCTTACCTGCGCGATACTCGCGCGCCATCTCGGCCACGAGGCGGCGATATCTGGGCGGGGCGCTATACCCCAGCTCCTCTTCAAAGGCACGCTGCAGGCTTTCTACGTTGCGGTTTTCGCAGAAGACAAGCGGGACTACCACCCAGTAATTTCGCGTACCCACCTGGCCGTCATCGCGGTGGAAGCCCAGAAAGGTGCGCTGCTGCCAGCGGCTGATGTCGGGCGGCGTCCAGGGGTGCGTTTGACGGGTAGAGGTAAAGGCCGCGCTGTCATGACTTAGATTGCGCACTGTGATGACTTCACCGCGCGCGATGTTCTGGCGGGCTCGGCCCACCAGAACGCCATACATCGCGACCGGGTCACCTTTTGCGCGATTTTCAGTTACAAATTTGTGCTTGCACGGCACCGGCGCGGGCAGCACGACAGGCTCGCCGCCGATCATGACGGTCTCGCCCTGATGCAGATCTTCCAGCGCAATCAGCACGTTGTCTCGTGAGTCGATCTGCAGAACTCGAGGCATAGGTCTTTGCGACTTCCTTTCAGACGCGGGCCGCGACCGTGCGATTCTTCAACGCGCCAATGCCTTCGATGGTCACGGTCATCTCTTCGCCGGGCCTGAGCCAGCGCTTTGGCGTGCGCCCCAACCCTACGCCGGCCGGCGTGCCCGTACTGATGATGTCGCCCGGCTCAAGCGGGATGATGGCCGACAGATAAGCGATCAACTCCGGCAGCTTGAAGATCAGCTCGCGCGTATTGGAGTGCTGCAGCGTCTCTCCATCAATTGAGAGCTGAATATCAAGCGCATGCGGATCGCGCAGTTCGTCTGTTGTGACAATGGCAGGCCCCAGAGGGCAAAACGTATCAAAGCTCTTGCCCAGCACCCATTGCGAGGTGGCTAACTGCACGTCTCGCGCGCTCACGTCGTTGAGGACGGTATAGCCAAGCACGTACTGCTCCCAGTCTTCCGCGCGCACATTGCGAGCATGCTTGCCGATCACCGCCGCAAGTTCAGCCTCGTAGTCCGGTTGCTGCGATAGCGCGGGCAACACCACCTCAGCGCCTGGCCCAATGACCGCGTGCGGCAGCTTGAGAAATACCGTGGGAACCTTGGGGATCTCCATGCCGGACTCGATGGCATGGTCACGGTAGTTGAGTCCGATGCAGAGAATCTTGCCCGGACGGGTCACCGGCGCGAGCAATTCCACATCTGCGAGCGCGAGCTTCTGCGCGCCGTCGTTCAAGAGCACCGCGCGAGCTGCGGCCAGTCCGCGGTCAACATCGGTAAAAAACTCCGCCTCTGTGGCGCATCCTTCGGCGCTGAGAGGATACACAAAGCCATCGCGCTCCACACCGAAACCGGCCTGAGCCCCACCACGAAAGTTCACAAGACGCATGCTTCTTTAGCTTCCCTGCTTCTGATTTTGATCTACAGGATAACGGTGCCACCGGCCTATGCCAGTGACACCTTGAGAGCGGCCGCAAAATCCACCGGCGGATGATAGCTCTTGGGCAGCTCGATATGCAGCCCGTCTGCGCGCTGCTTCCACTTCAGGCGTTCGCCGGTGCCGAGCAATTGCACGTGCTCAATCCTGCCCGGGTTGGTGGAAGCGGCTGTGCCCATGGACTTGATGAGCATAGCGTTCTCAGGCCACCCCATGGTCAGAGCGTAGATTTCGGTATTCTGCTTGTTGCGCGTGAAGCGAATATCCTGAGCATTCAGCTTGCGGATGCTGTTGCCCTGGAAGGCGCCACTCTTGACCGAGTCAGGCCCCTCGCCGTAGATCTTCCACGGGCGCGTGGCATAAATGGCGTCGCCATTGATTTGCATCCAGGTGGTGATCTTGTCGAGCACCGCGATCTCTTTGCTGTCGATGGTGCCGTCGGGCTTGCCCGGAATATTCAGGATGAAGGTGCCGTTCTTGCTGACGGTATCGATGAGCCAGTGAATCACATCGCGCGGATGCATGTAGCCGCCGTACTCGCCCGGCTGCTCATACAGCTTGCGCTGATAGTGCCATTCGCCAATGCAGGTTTCTGACTGCCACGCATGGGGCAGAATCTCGCTCGAAAAGCCGCGTTCATAATCGGCCACCAGCGCGCCGGCAATCTTTGGCGGCATCAGCTTGCCGTTCAGCACTGCTTCAAGCTTGCCGCCATGGGTCGCCATATTGTGGTTGTAAAAGTAAGCCGCCAGATTCATACCGGCCCAGCCCAGCGGCACACGCGGATTGTCAAAATAAAGCAGATCAGGGTTGTGCTGATCGATCAGGTCGCGCGTGCGGTCATAGAAATTCTTGACGTAGGAGATATCGGGCAATGCATCGTGAGGATGCTTCACGTTGTAAAGACGGTGAGGATCAAGCCCCTCCCACCACTGGCCTTTGCCCTGAGCCATCGTCAAATCGCCGTCATAAGGCACGCCGGCCAGCGGACCGGTTTTGTCCGCGCCGTGCGAGGGCTGGAACCACCACCAGTTACGCGCCTGATGCACTGTGACCCCCAGGCGCATGCCCCGCTTGCGCGCGGCCGTGGCCCAGGTACCCACCACATCCCTGTGGGGGCCAATGGCAGTTGCGTTCCATGGCTGGTGCTTTGAGTTCCACGTATCAAAGCTGTCGTGATGATTGGCCAGCGTGATAAAGAATCGCGCACCGGCGCGCTGATAGCGCTCGATCAGCGCATCCGGGTCCCAGTTGAGCAGCGTCCATTGCGCGCAGAGATCTTTGTAGCCGAAGGTGGAAGGCGGCCCGTAATGCTCCTGCTGGAACTTGTATTGGGGCTGGCCCTGTATGTACATGTTGCGGGCATACCAGTCGCCGTCCTCGGGCACGCATTGCGGGCTCCAGTGCGCCCAGATACCGAACTTTGCATCGCGATACCACTCGGGAGCTTCGTACTGCAGCAGCGAATCCCATGTGGGCTTGAACTTGCCGGTGCCCGCAAGGTTCGGAATGGGCGAGCGCATCGGCACGCCGTCCCAGGAACCACCAGGAACCGGCAACGCGGGCGGCTTGCCCCAGGCAGTGGGCGTCCAATTGGCGTTATCGAGTCTCTGCTTGACGATCTGACCATTGACGAGTGCGTAGAACACCCGCTCATCAGCCGGCGTGGCGCAGAATTGCGCGTAATCCATCGTGAGCGCATCAAAGCCAGCCGGTGCGTTGGCCAACGCATTCCCTGCTGTTTGCCCCCTCAAAGGCAATGCTGACGAAGCCGCCATGGCCGCCATCAATTTGCAGAAATCTCTCCGCTGCATCAATGCTCCTCCGATCCTGATTGCAATAAGCGACGCCAGAGCGCGCAAATCTTACTGCGCGACTCCTCGTCCTGCGAGGATAGCCGTGCATGCAAATCAATGTCAAACGATACAGTTATCGATTAATATTTAGCTTTTCTTTGCATGTGCTCTCTTCGAAGCCTGTTCCCTCTTCGAGCGCGTGGCAGGCTGAGTGGACGCCTTCCTGAGGCTTGAGCCGCGCACGACCAGCGATGGGTCAAGGATCACAGAGACCGGACGCGGCGGCGTCTTGGACGCAATCGCATGCAGGAGAATGGCAGCCGTGCGTTCGCCAATCAACGAACTGCGCTGATCAATGCTTGAAAGCGGAACGCGGAGAGACTCGTTGTAATGAAGATTCCCGCAACCAATCACCGCGATGTCCTGCGGGATGCGCAACCCGGCATCAAGAATGGCTTCCATCGCACCGATGGCGAGAGGGTCGTTGTAGGCGAACACAGCATCCGGACGAGGCTTGCGCCGCAGCAGCAGACGCATGGCCTCAGCCCCCATCCGCGTGCTGTCCACGTCAACGTTAGAGCGAGCCACCACCAGATCTTCAGAGAATTCGTGGCCGGCCTTCTTCAGAGCCTGCCGGTAGCCCTCAAAGCGCCGCAGACCCGTGCTGTTGTCACGGCCGCGAATATGTGCAACGCGCTTGCAACCCTGCTGCACCAGATGTGAGGTCGCCATACGGCCGACCGCAACGTCATCGACGCCCACAAAATTTGTTTCCAGGCCCGATATCTCGCGATCAATGAGCACGTAGGGCATACCGTTCGCCTGCAGACGCTCGAGCGGGCCGGCATCGGCACCTGAAGTGGCAATGACCAGTGCGTCGAGCCGCCGTGCCGTCATCTGCTGTATCTCACGAGCCTCCAGTTCAGGATCTTCTTCTGAAGAGGCAAGAATCAGTGAGTATCCCTGCCGGCCAATCACCGAAGAGAGAGAGCGGGCAACCTCTGCGAAGAACGGATGCAGAAGGCTCGGCACCACCAGTCCGACAAGATAGCTGCGGCCAGTCACCAGGCTGCGCGCCATCAGGTTCGGCTGATAATCGAGTTCCTTGACGCGCGCCAGAATGCGCATGCGCGTTTCTTCAGCAATATCAGGATGATTGCGCAGCGCTTTCGAGATCGTGACAACTGAGAGGCCTAGATCTTGCGCAATGTCTTTGAGGCGAACGGCCATGTCTCGCAATATACAGGGCGGAAGCCAAGATGCAAATGCTGTCTTTTCTTCCATTAAGAGAAATTCAGAGACGAAGTCTTGCCATCCAGTAAACGATTCCTGTACCGTGAATCAAATCTGCGGAACCAGGAGCTGTGATCTTTGTACGCCGTTGACGCGCACCATCATTTCTGGCGTTACTCTGAGGCGGAATATGGCTGGATTGACGATTCCATGCAGATGCTGCGGCGGGATTTTTTGCCGCACGACCTTGAGCACGAAATGCACAGAGCAGAGGTCAGGCAGACAGTGGCCGTGCAGGCAAGGCAAACGCTCGAAGAGACACACTGGCTGCTGCAACTTGCGGAAAAGCATTCATTCCTGGCCGGCGTAGTTGGCTGGGCTCCCATCGCAAGCCCTGACTTCCCCCATATCCTGGAGTCTCTGCAATCCAATAGCCGCCTGAAAGGGTTACGCCATGTACTGCAGGGGGAGCCGGATGAACGCTATGCGTTACAGCCTGACTTTACGCGCGGGCTGAGCCTGCTGGCACCGGCCGGATTGGTTTACGACATTCTGATCTATGCGCATCAGTTGCCGGCAGCCATCGAACTGGCAGACCTGCACCCAAACCAGACATTTGTGCTGGACCATCTGGCCAAACCAAGCATCGCCGCGCGCGAACTATCACCCTGGCGCAAGCAACTGCGCAGATTGGCCGAGCGCCCCAACGTCATGTGCAAAATCAGCGGGATGGTCACCGAAGCCGACTGGCTGCATTGGACGCCTGAAGATCTTTCTCCATACCTGGAGACTGCTCTGGAGTGCTTTGGCCCGGAGAGATTGCTGGCCGGCTCAGACTGGCCGGTGTGTACCGTGGCTGCCAGCTACTCCCGCTGGTGGCAGACGCTGCGCGCCTGGGCCTCGGCCCTCTCACTCGCCGAGCAGGAGAGTATTCTGGGCGGCAATGCCACGCGAATCTATCGCCTGAAGGACCATTCAGCATGAAAGCACTCCTGCTCCACGAGCCAGAACGAGCTTCGGTGACGAACGTTCCCGAACCGGTACGTCAATCAGGAGAAGCTCTGCTGCGCGTGCGGCGCGTGGGTCTTTGTGGAAGCGATCTCAACTCCTATCGCGGCCGGAACCCCATGGTTTCGTATCCGCGGATTCTCGGCCACGAAATCGCCGCCACCATTGTGGAGATTGATGCGGGCCACGCGCCCCTTGCCGTCGGCATGGACGTAACGGTATCTCCCTACACATGCTGCAATCAGTGCGCCTCGTGCCTGCGTGGCCGCAAGAATGCCTGCCAGTTTAACCAGACGCTCGGAGTGCAGCGAGATGGCGCACTGGCGGAGTATGTGAGCATGCCTGTGGATCGTCTCTATCCCGCGCGACTCGACTTGAAATCTCTGTGTCTCGTGGAACCGCTGACCGTGGGCTTTCACTCGGTGGCAAGAGGAGGCGTGACCGCATCCGACACAGTAGCGGTGCTTGGCTGCGGAGGCGTAGGCCTCGGCGCGGTCGCGGCTGCGGCTTTTGAAGGCGCAACCACCATCGCCATTGATGTCGATGATGACAAGCTGGCCATCGCGCAGCGGGCTGGTGCGCAACATACGATTCACTCGCAACGGCAAAACCTGCATGAAGCCCTGCAAGAGCTCACCGGTGGACGGGGCCCGGACGTGATCATTGAAGCCATCGGCACGCCTGCTACCTTTCGCGCGGCTGTCGAAGAGGTCGCCTTCACCGGACGCGTCGTGTACATCGGCTACGCAAAAGAACCCGTGAGCTACGAGACCCGGCTCTTCGTTCAAAAGGAGCTGGATGTTCGCGGCTCGCGCAATGCGCAACCAGAGGATTTTCGCAATGTCATCCGCATGCTCGAAGCCGGAAGCTTCCCTGTGGATGCCGCAGTCAGCACCATGGTTCCGCTCGAAGATGCTCCGCGTGTGCTGGCGGAGTGGAGCGCCAACCCCGCAGGGTTCACCAAGATCATGATCGATCTTGACGACACACATTCCAGAGGATAAACATCCGCCATGCTGCCCAGCACTCCCACACTTCCTGAGCCTTCGGCTCATCATTCCGGCGGACCCCACAACGCTCCGATCATTACCCGCAAGACGCTGCTGCCATTTGTGCTCATCACGGCACTCTTTTTCTTATGGGCAATCCCAAACAATCTCAATGATGTGCTGATCCGTCAATTCATGAAGTCATTTGCCATGACTCGCCTGCAGGCCGGGCTGGTGCAATTCGCCTTTTATTTGGGCTACTTTTTCCTTGCGTTGCCGGCCGGCTTTATTATGCGCAGGTTCGGTTACAAATCCGGCTTCTTGATTGGCCTTTCGTTTTTTACACTCGGGGCTTTTCTCTTCTGGCCGGCGGCGGTCGCCAATAGCTATACATTCTTCCTTGCTGCGCTGTTCATCATTGCCAGCGGATGCTCGTTTCTTGAAACAGCTTCGAATCCCTTCATCGTCCAACTCGGTGACCCTCGCAGCGCGGCCCGGCGGCTCAACCTGGCGCAGGCCTTCAATCCGCTCGGTTCTATCACCGGTGTATTGATTGGAACGATCTTTATCTTTTCGGGCATTCACCTCAGCGCCACACAAATTGCAGCGCAAAAGGCCGCGCATACTTATCTGGCCTATCTGCACTCCGAGACGCTGCGCGTCGCCGATCCTTACCTGGTACTCAGTGCTTTCACGCTTGCGTTGCTGATTCTGATTGCCATCACACGCTTTCCGCACGATCTGACAACCACTCACGACGAGCCGGAAGAGCATGGCAGCATTGCCAGTCTGTTGCAAAAGCCGCACTTTGTTCTGGCGGTGCTGGCTCAATTCGCTTACGTGGGCGCACAGGTTGGCACGTGGAGCTACTTTATTCCATACGTCGTTTCTTATACGCCTGAGCACAACAAGGCCGCAGGATATTTGCTTACTATGTCGCTGGTGGGCTTCGGCGTGGGGCGCTTCTTTTCAGCCTGGGTGATGCGCTATGTGCGGCCTAGTCTACTGATGGGTATCTACTGCATCGCCAATACTCTTTTGGCCGCAATGGGAGCTTTTCTTCCTGGCTGGATCGGTGTCTGGAGTCTGCTGCTCAGCAGCTTCTTTATGTCCTTGATGTATCCCACTATCTTTGCACAGGGCATTCGCGGACTCGGGAAAAATGCAAAGATCGGCGGCTCCATCCTGGTCATGTCCATCGTGGGCGGAGCCTTGATTCCCCTGCTCATGGGATACATCGCCGATGCCTCCGGCAGCCAGGCGCTCGCTTATCTGGTTCCTCTGGCCGCCTACCTGCTGATTGGCGCTTACTCGTTTGGGGACTGGCGCACCATGCGCTCCTCAAATGCCTGAACAGAGTCACGAATAAACGTATCGCGCAAAAAAGCAGGCGCCCCCGAGCGGAGACGCCTTTGACTATTCAGGAGAAAAGCTAGAAGTGGAACTTCGCGCCGAATTGCAGCTCACGTGCATCGTAGGCTGAGGTCACCTGGCCGAAGTTTGAGTCGGCGGAGTTCGCGTCAATGCCCGTGAAGTTGGTGTGGTTGAACACGTTGAAGGCTTCAAAGCGCAGTTCCAGATTGGGCAGCCCGCCTTGAGTGAAGTGGAAAGTCTTGAAGAGCGACCATTGGAAGTTAAGCAAGCCCGGCAGCACCACAGCATCCTTGCCGGCGTCGCCAAATCCCTGATTCGTTCCTCCATTCCACGGTGCAACCGGATTTGAGAATGACGCCGGGTCAAACCACTGCAACCCGTGCTTCATATAGTGCACGTATCCGGTGACCAGGTTAGGCCGGTTCGTCGTTCCTCCACCGAGCCCCAATGTATCTGAGCCGGTATAAGTGATCGGCTGAGGCGTTCCCGTCTCCGCACTGGTGATGCCTGAAAACTCCCAGCCGCCCAGAACCTCCCGCTCAGCCACATTGGAACTATGCAGGAAGAAGGGAAACGCATAGATGTAAGTGAGATTGAGGATATGACGGCGATCCAACGAACCCGAGCCTTTGTCATACTTGAGGTTGAAGGGATTGGAGACAGAATTCAGATCTGCGCTTACCTCATCGATCTCATGCGAATAGGTGTATGCCAGCACTACCGTGAGATTATGCCAGTTATCTGCGCGTAAACCCATTTGGAGCGCGTTGTAGTTAAAGTGTGTTTCGTTTTCCTCCTGAGAGATGCTGCTGTAGCCCGGGAATATGCGATACAAGTTCGCATTGAGGCTTCCGTTCGCGACTCCCTCGCGCTGATCATACGGGCTGGCAGTATTAGCGGCATCGACCAAAGGAAGCGTATTGATCCCGCGATCATCGTTCTGGTCCCATCCATCGGTGCCGACATACTGAATCACCGCAATCATCGAGTTGGTGATGCTGTGCTGCACCCCGAGGCTATACTCCGCGGTACCGGGGTGCGGATAGTGATACTTGATGCCGGTGAGCACCGAGGGGAAACTCTGCGTCGTAGTCTGCCCCGTAAGGGCGCTTGTCTTAGGGTTTGAGAAATAGACATTGGTCGCCGATGGCTGATACGCAAAGGGCGGATTCAACGCTGCGTTATAGACGTCGTTGCCCTGCACGCGCTCATAGAACAGACCAAATCCACCACGGAGTACTGTTCGACCATCGCCATGCAAGTCGTATGCAAAGCCGACCCTTGGCTCTACGGTCTTGAAGTCGTTGTTCACAACGCCGCGGGGAAATCCATTGACCCCTGCCTCCCTTATGCCATTCAGGTAGAACGGCTCGCCGTTGTACTGAGTCAGAGACGAGGAGAGCAATGTGCCGGTCGCCGGGTCGAGAGGATAGCCTGCTGCGTAGTTATAATCCGCCGGAACAAAGTTGGCGAACTGGTTGTAGCGCTCAAAGGTGTGCGGCATGGCGTCGTACCGCAGGCCAAGGTTCAACGTAAGATCGCGCGTGACATGCCAATCATCGTTGGCATAAAAGCTGTAGTTGTTGCTCACCCAATGCTTGCCATACAGGTATTGCAATTGAGTGAAGCTGCTTGCATCCCCGAGCAGAAAGTTGATGTAGGAGTCTTTTGAGAAGTTGCTTGAATTGAAGACCGCCGTGCCTTGCGTATTGGCCTGCAATTGCTGATTTTTGTAGTCGTGCAGCCAACTGAAGCCAAATCGTAACTGATGCCGGCCGCGGTTCCAGGTCAGGTCATCCCGCCACTCAAAGCCCTCATAGCCATTTTTCCAGGGGAAATATGAGGAACTCCAATTGGCATTCAACGGAGATCCTTGCAGATCAATCTCGGGCAGGCGTGCACCAAAGTTGTCCGATACTGGAAAGAAGGACTGCGCGCTCCAACCCTGCGGTTGAGTAAATGAGCCGCCTTTGCCCGCGACCGGATCCAGCGTAATTTTGTTGCCGCTGTAGTCATACGCGGTCACATTCAAAAGATTCGGAGAAATGGTCTGCGTCAGGCTGATGACGGCACTGTAGGAAGGATTTTTCATCTGCGTGCCGACTGTCGGATACGTGCTGTCACCCCACAGTGGCGGGTAAAACGTCTCGCTGACAGCGTCATGCAGAAAGTGCCCCATCAATTGCAGCTTGGAGTTGATCGTGTGGTCGATGCGCACCACATCCTCACGCACATTGTCGGTGAGAGGGATGGAAGAAATGTATTGGCTGTTGCCGTAATTGGGATGAGGGAAGGTTCCCGCGTTCAACTCAAGCACCGCATTCTGATCAATCAGGTTTGCCGGAATCACATTGTTCGGGAATGGCTGCCCGGGCGTCAGCCCATCGGAGGCGTAAAGAGCGAGCTTCGCGGGGTCGCTCGTATTTGGAACGATTGGCACCGCTCCTCCTGCCGGAATGTTGTAAGCCAGCGGCTGGCCCAGTGTGGGAAAGTCATTGCTCGGAATCGTATTCACGATGGAAGGCGAGCTGCCTTGAATCAGGCGTCTCCACTCTTCATTCACAAAGAAGAACGTTCGTGTCTTGTTGGTGTTGTACACGTGCGGAATGAAAAGCGGGCCTCCAATATTGCCTCCCGGCTCATTCAGGCGAAACTCAGGCCGCTTCTGATGGGCGAGATTGGTGAAGTAATTGTTCGCATCATAGGCTTCGTTGCGATTGAACTCATAAAGCTCGCCATGATATCTGCGCTGGCCTGATTTGATGACCATCATCACCACGCCGCCTGAGCCGAGTCCGTAATAGGGCGGATAATTGCTATCCAGAGTGCGAAACTCAGAGAGAGCATCAATCGAAGGCAGCGAGCTGAAGCAGCCTCCGCAGCCGCGATCATTCAATTCCCCGCCATCCAGCAGGTAGATGTTGTGAGAAGTGCGGGTTCCATTGAAGCTGATGCCATTGGATGAGGTGAGAGCATTCACGCCGCTGAAGGCAGGCAGATTGTTGGAGACGCCAAGCCCGAGCGCCGCCAGGGCCGTTACATTTCGTCCGTTGGTGGCCAGCTGTGAAACCTGTTTGCCGGTCATCAGCGTGCTCAACTCATTCGTCTGTGTTTGCAACTCCAGCGCGCCGGCTTGAACCGTAATAGTCTGCGCAGTGCTACCGATTTTGAGGGAGACGTTTTCCTGTACAGTCTGCCCTGCATTGACAGTGATACCGCCAATCGTCGTGCGAGTAAATCCTTTGGCGGAAATACTCAGGCTGTAACTACCCACCCCAAGATTGCCAAAGATATAAATGCCATCGGTATTCGCCTGCGACTTCTGCTGGTGTTCTGTAGCGGTATTCGTAAGGATGACAGTGGCGTTTGGGATCACGGCCCCGGTTGGATCGGTTACGGTACCCGTGATGCTGGCATTTTCCTGAGCGAAAGCGGTGCCCACAGCAAGTGACGCCATCACCAAGAGCAACAGGGTTCTGCGGAGACTACGTATCATGCTACCTCCAGAGGGATATGGTTCAGATAGAGGTGGTAACAGCACTGAAACTGGTAAACGTTTCCTAATGGCGGACCACGTTACACCTCGAATTCTGCCTCTGTCAACAGATAGATAGCTGTGGATAAATCGATGGTCAAAATCACGTTCAAGTGGGCCTTCTGACACCACCATTGGAGATTCCAGGAGCGTGATCACGCAGAAGAGCCCCGCTCGGACGGCGGGGCTCGCGGTTGATTGTGAAAGATATGGAAAACGGACAAAACAGCCCTATTGCCCTTGGCTGTTGTTCCAATCAGGTGGCTGCTCATGCAGCATGTTTTCTACAAAGAAGTCTTCCAGGCGGCGCTCACCGTAAGCTCCGCCTGCCCCATGATCCCCGTTGGGGACAACGAGCAGCTGAAAGTCCTTCCCGGCATGAATCAGCGCATTCACCACCTGGAACGTAGAGGAGGGATCGACATTATGGTCCATGCCGCCCATCACCAACATCAGCTTGCCTTGCAGGCGGTACGCATTCACAACCCCGGAAGAAGCCGCATATTGCGGCCCCACCGGCCAACCCATCCACAATTCGTTCCACCATATCTTGTCCATGCGATTGTCATAGCATCCGCTGTTGGCCACGCCCGCCTTGTAGAACTCTGGATGAAACAGAAGTGCGTTCAGCGTACTTTGGCCGCCCGCCGAGGTACCAAAGATGCCTACCCCATGCGAAATGTCATACCAGCGATATTTGGCTGCGACTGCCTTGTGCCAAAGAATCCGATCCTCAAAGCCGCTATCCTTCAGGTTCTTCCAGATCACATCCTGAAAGGCTTTGGACCGGTTGTTGGTCCCCATGCCATCAATCTGAACCACGACAAAACCGAGCGCAGTGAGCGGCTCAAACCTCGGGCCAAACGATTTCGGAACAAAGGAGCCCTGCGGCCCTGCATAAATATCCTCGACGACCGGATATTTCTTGCTGGCATCAAAGTGCAGCGGCTTGTAGATTAAGCCCCATATCTGGGTCTTTCCATCCCGTCCAGCAGTATGAAAGACAGTCGGGGGCTGCCAGCCGGCCGCCAGCAACTTGTGAATATCAGTTTTCTCAAGGTGCATGATCACAGCGTTGTCTGACGTTCGCTTGAGCACCATCGTCGGAGGCGCACTGACCGTAGACCATGTATCCACATAGTATTTGCCATCACTCGAGAAAACGAGAGTGTGATTCCCCGCTTCAGGAGTGAGCGGGGTGAGTCCTGAGCCGTCGAAGTTGATGCGATAGCCGTGAATGAAATACGGGTCTTCATCCCTGTTCATGCCGCTGGCTTCAAAGTAGATCTGACGCTTCGCATCATCCACATAATTCACATTCCGAACGACCCAGCTCCCATGCGTGATTCGGTTCTCCACTACGCCGGTGGTTCCGTTGTACAGATAGAGGTGGGGCCAGCCATCCCGCTCCGACATCCAGATAATCTCTTTGCCGTCTTGCCAGTCATGCCGGTACGTCCACCCGGTGTCATACTGGCTGCCGGTCACCCGCGGATATTCAATGAAGGTCTTACTCGTCTCATTGATGAGGACACGTGGCTGCCCCGTCTTCGCGTCCACTTCGATCACGCGATAGACCTGATGCCCGCGCTGGTTGTACTCAAAGGTGAATCCTCGGCTATCCTTCCACCATTTCGTATTAGAAAGATCGAAAGGATTGGGGAAAAGTTCTGAGGCAATTGGAACCTCTTGTGCGGAAGCGACATGAAAGAGCACAGGCTGCTGCAGGTCGAGCACATCTCCGGCCTTTTCATATTCCATCGATGAGTAGCGCGGCTGCAGCTGATCGGGCGGGGCCGCCTGCACGTAGTGAATCTCGCGGCGAAAGCCGGGGCGAATCCGGTAAACAACAAGATTCTGCGAATCAGGGGACCAGCGCGCCGTCGGCAGATAGTAGAAGTTCCCTTGTGAACCATCGGTGCTCAGCGCAACCGCATGGTCGTTGCCTTTCTGACGCACGTAGACATTGAAGTTTCGAATGAATACCTCCCACTTTCCATTGGGAGACACGGCCATTTTTTGTGGATCATTGTCTGGCTCGGGAGAATGATCCTGTTGCCACCAAGGCTCATCTTTGCCGGTTCGATTGCACTTGTACTGCTGCAAGTCGCACGTCCACTCGGTTTGGCCGGTAGTGAAGGTGATCTCTTTCCTCGCATTCACAAACTGGAATGAAGAAAAAGGAAGCTTGAGAGCCGTCACAGCATGACCGCTAGCCTTGCTGTAAGCTGCCGCCAGCCCGGCCTGGTCAAAGGCAGGTCCGCGCGTCTGCTTCACCGCGTTCACCAGCACAAAAACGTGGCCACCCTCAACGCTTTTGCGGTACCAGAAGCTGTCGCTGTTTTCGATCCATACCGGCGTACCCGGATAATTCAATGTGTCTTTGCGATAGATCTCGCCCAGCGTCGCGGCCGTCTTGAAATTCTGGCGTAGGCTCTGGCCATGCACAGTTGCCGGCGCAATGCTGTTGAGGAACAAGCCCGCAAGCAGATATACAGTTAGCTTCTTCATTTTTCCCTCATCTGGAGTTCACGAGGTAGCCGTTACATTCGCAGCATGCTGCCTCTGGAAATCATCAAGCCACTATTGCGCTCATTTTTGCATACTAAAACAGATGCAATCATTCTGGCTGGCCTATTCCTCTCTGGCAACTGCATTTAGTGAAAATGCGGGATCCTGCTACGGGGCAACACGTAAGACGCTGGGGTGAAGGGCGCATTTGTGAGAGCACCTGCACCCACTCCCCCCTCGTTCTCCTGCGAAAATCAATGACGGGCCTCTGTTCGGATATTTCCCTGCGGGGCGTGAAAACGAAGTGAAGACAAAAATGTATCCAATGTGGTAAACAGGAACTGGAGTATCTTTCCCGTCTATGAATTTTGCTCGCCGGATATCTATCATTGACTCTCACACTGCAGGCGAGCCCACGCGACTCGTTCTGGATGGAATGCCCGACCTTGGAAGCGGCCCTCTCGCCGATAGGCTCAAACGGCTGAGGACGCAGTTTGATAATTTCCGCACCACAGTGGTCAATGAGCCACGCGGACACGATGTCATTGTTGGAGCCCTGCTTTGTGAACCACACGATCCCGCCTGCGATATCGGCGTCATCTTCTTTAACAACGTAGGCTATCTAGGCATGTGCGGCCATGGAACCATGGGAGTGATCAAAACACTCGCCTACCTCGGCAGGATCCAGCCCGGCGAGCATCGGGTGGATACACCGGTCGGCGCAGTCAAAGCGACCCTGTACGAGAACGGATTGATCACCGTCGACAATGTCAGGAGTTATCGCTCGGCCAAGCAGGTCACGGTCGACGTTCCCGGCTACGGACCCGTCACGGGAGATGTCGCCTGGGGCGGAAACTGGTTTTTCCTGGTGGAGGATCACGCCTTTTCGTTGGACCTTAAATACGTAGACGAATTGACCGCATACACTTGGGCCATTCGCAAGGCGCTCACTCAGCAAGGCATCACGGGAGACGGAGGGCAGGAGATTGACCATATCGAACTCTTCGGTCCTGCAGTCCATCGCGGAGCGCACAGCCGTAACTTTGTCTTGTGTCCCGGCAAGGCTTACGACCGCTCCCCTTGTGGAACGGGAACGTCCGCCAAGATGGCCTGCCTGCATGCCGACGGTAGATTGCAGCCGGGAGAGGTGTGGCGGCAGGAAAGCATTCTGGGCAGCATCTTTGATGGCCGGCTCGATGTTCGTGAGGACGGCGTTTATCCCAGCGTCACAGGCTCGGCATACATCACCGCTCAATCCACTCTGATTCTCGATCCCGAAGACCCCTTCATGCTGGGCATACAGGCATGACTTCCTCCTGCGATGTCCTGATTCTCGGCGGAGGCATTGTTGGCGCAGCCTGCGCGATGGAGTGCGCTCTGGCCGGCATGAAGGTCATCGTCGTGGAAGCGGACGTGGTGGGCGGAGGAGCCACCGCAGCGGGAATGGGCCATATCGTCGTCATGGACGACTCCCCCGAGCAGCTTGCCCTCACGCAATACTCCCAGCAACTTTGGAATCAGATCGCTGCCGAATTGCCGGACGATGTGGAGTATGAGAAGACCGGCACCATCTGGGTGGCCGCGAACGAAGAAGAAATGCTGGAGGTAAATCGCAAGCACGCTCTCTATTCACAGTGCGGGCTTCCACTTCGCATTCTTGATGCGGGCGAGCTTGCACACGAAGAGCCCAACCTGCGCCCAGGTCTGGCCGGAGGGTTGCTGGTGGAAGACGACGCGGTGGTCTACCCGCCCTGTGCGGCGCTCTATTTTTTACAACGAGCGATGCAGGCCGGTGCCCGACTCATCTCCCAAACCGCTCTACAGGCTTCACAGGGTGAGGTGGTGCTAAAGAGCGGAGAGACCCTCACCGCACCGCGTATCGTGAACGCCCTCGGAGCTTCAGCGGCAGCAATTACGCCTGATTTACCGATACGCCCTCGTAAAGGACATTTGGCAATCACCGGCCGCGCCCCGGGATTTGTCAGGCACCAGTTAGTGGAGCTTGGCTACATTCGCAGTGCCGGCTCAGGCACGGCAGACTCGGTGGCCTTCAATGTGCAGCCCCGAAAAACCGGCCAGCTTCTGATTGGCTCCTCGCGTCAATATGATGCCAATCATCCGGGCATCGACCATGCCATATTGCAGCAGATGCTGCGGCAGACGCTCTTGTATATGCCGAGTGTCCAGCCTCTCACCGTACTGCGCACCTGGACGGGATTCCGGGCCGCCACCGCAGATAAGCTGCCTCTGATTGGCCCTCATCCGCAGGATACTTCTTTATATCTCGCAACCGGACATGAAGGCCTCGGCATTACGACTTCGCTGGCTACCGCAAAAATCCTGCGACACATCTTCACAGGATCGAGCATTGACATCCCAATCGAGCCTTATCTTCCATCTCGCCTGATCTCCACGCGGAGCGAGGTGCAATATGTCTGAATTTATCTCTCTGCGCATCAACGATCGTCTCGTTCAGGTTGCAAGCGGCACATCCCTTGCCGCCGTTCTGATGCAGCAGGAAACTGGCTGCCGAACATCCGTGACGGGAGAATCGCGAGGGCCGGTCTGCGGCATGGGCATCTGCTACGAATGCCGCGTTACCATCAACGGCGTTCCAGATCAGCTTTCCTGCCGAACTCTCTGCTCAGAAGGCATGGAGGTTCGGACGGATGGCTAACAACTGTGCTTATGAGTTCGATGTGATCGTCGCAGGTGGCGGCCCCGCAGGAATGGCCGCTGCATGGGCGGCTGCCGGGAACTCGCGCGTAGCGGTTTTGGATGACAACCCAGCTCTCGGCGGCCAGATATGGCGCAAAGCGCTTCATGAATCAGGAAGCCCGCTCGCACAAGAATGGCGCCGCAAAATCTACGACAGGAGAATCGCCTTCCTCGCAGGACATCGCATTTTTGCCGCACCGGCCAAAGGTCTCCTGCACGCCGAGGGGCCTGATGGGCTCTGCGAGATCAGATATAAAAAATTGATTCTCGCGACGGGAGCAAGGGAACAATTTCTGCCATTTCCTGGATGGACCCTGCGCGGTGTCACAGGCGCTGGAGGCCTGCAAGCACTCGTGAAATCCGGCCTGCCGGTCACCAATAAACGAATCGTGGTAGCAGGCAGCGGTCCCCTTCTGCTGGCCGTCGCCGCCCACCTGCGGCAACACGGCGCACAGGTTCTCGCTGTCTGCGAGCAAGCATCTCCGGCCCAATTGGCCAGCTTCTCGGTTGCGCTCTTGAGTCATCCCGGCAAGGTAGCAGAAGGGTTGCGATACCGCAGCGCCCTGGCGGGAACTCGCTACAAGCTCGGCTGGTGGCCCGTCAAAGCGCATGGCCGAAACGGGCAAGTGCATGCTGTAACCATGAGCAATGGTCATCGCAAGATGGAGATTAGTTGTGACCTGCTCGCCTGCAGCTTCCATCTCGTGCCTAACCTCGAGTTGCCCGCATTGTTAGGCTGCGAGATTCTGAACCACGGAGTCGCCGTAGATACTCTTCAGCAAACCAGCATTGCCGGAGTCTATTGCGCTGGAGAAAGCACCGGCATCGGCGGCCTGGAGAAGTCGCTCATCGAAGGCGAGATTGCCGGTTATGCCAGCAGTGGGCAAGTGGCGAAGGCGCAAGCGCTTCGCCATAAAAGAAGCCGCGCCATTCGTTTTTCGTCCGCGATGCGCCGCGCCTTTGCTCTGCGGGATGAACTACGCAACCTCTGCCAGCCAGATACGCTGGTCTGCCGCTGCGAAGACATTTCTTATGAGCGCTTGCATGGCCACACGTCCTGGCGCGCAGCCAAACTGCATACCCGTTGCGGCATGGGTCCGTGCCAGGGGCGTGTCTGCGGCCCGGCGACTGATTTTCTTTTTGGCTGGCAAGCCAACAGCACCCGGCCACCGGCCGTGCCCGTGCAAGTAGGCACACTTGCTGGACTCGAGACCAATCCAACCTCTACTCACTCAATCGAATAAGGAGAAACATCTATGCAATGGAAAGGCGTCATGCCCGCCATGACTACCTGCTTTGATCCGCAACTGCAGGTGGATCACACGTTCATGGCCAGGCACGCAAACTGGATGATCGATAGTGGATGCACAGGACTGATCATGCTTGGCTCGCTCGGAGAGGCCGCTACCCTCTCAACCGAAGAAAAGATCGCCATTCTCAACAATATGGTGCAGACTGCCGGTCAACGGGTTCCTGTGGTTGCGGCCATCTCTTCGCTCTCCACTGCGGAGTCAGTCTCCCTCGCAAAAGCGGCAGCCACTGCTGGCTGTAAGGGGCTGATGGTTTTGCCGCCTTATGTCTACAAGGGGGATTGGCGGGAGATGAAAGCCTATCTCAGCGAAGTGATCACCGCGACCCCGCTCTCATGCATGCTCTACAACAATCCTGTTTCTTACGGCACTGACTTTCTTCCCGAACAGATTGCCGAGCTCGCCGCAGAACACTCCAATTTGCAAGCCGTCAAGGAGTCCAGCACCGATGTCCGCCGCATCACCGCAATTCGCGCTCTCACAAACAAGCTTTCTATTTTTGTCGGCGTCGATGATGCGATTGTGGAAGGCATAGCTGCCGGAGCCACAGGCTGGGTCGCAGGACTCGTCAACGCGTTCCCCAAAGAATCGGTGCAGCTATTCCGTCTCGCCCTTGCCGGCAAGGACGAAGAGGCGTTTGCACTCTATCGCTGGTTTCTGCCGCTGCTTCGTATGGATACCGTTCCCAAGTTCATACAGCTCATCAAGCTGGTACAGCAGGAAACCGGCATGGGCAATGAGCGAGTCCGTGGGCCCCGTCTTGAGATCACCGGGCATGAACGCGATGAGGCTCTTGGCGCGCTCGCCCATGCCATGCAAACCCGGCCTGCGCTTTAACTTCACATCATCGATCTTGATCTTTAACGGGATGCGCCATGCCCGATTCCGTACCGGCCTCTCAAGCAACCGCTGCACGAGAGGCCGGTGCGCAGCAAAAAAAAACGCTAGCCCACGGGTAGAGACGGCGAGGTTGGCGCCCGGCGTCAACAGAGGCTAGCAGGTCACCGTCAGAAGACTACAAAATGTGAATGAGATGAATTCAAAGCCCACCTGTCGCTCGAAACGGGATGAACTTTCCAAGTTGAGTCAGTGATCAACACCCGCTCAAGAGCACAAGACCTATCCAGAAAGCGATCACTTGAGCTCAAGCTACAGTCCGAAGGGATAAAAAGACTGGGCTTTGGTTGCGGGGGCAGGATTTGAACCTGCGACCTTTGGGTTATGAGTGGCCGTGCACTCGCGTATCTAACTGATTTCTTAGGTGCGGATAGCGACACGGAAGTACCGAAAAGTACCCTCCGGACACCCTATTGGGAGTCTATTGGGAGTCTATTGGGAGCGCGTTTTCAAGGTTGGGTTTTGCACCCAACGGTCGCAAGATTGGAAGTGCAAGCTGACTTTTTACCGCTTTCGAATATTTCGCTTATTTGCGATTGTTTCGAATATGTGGGACGATCTATTTGAGGTGATGTGATGTCCCAGACACTTCTCATACCAACCCTTCCCACAGAGACCGATGCCACGCTTGCACGGGAGACCAGCCGTCTGCTCGCCCCTCGTATGCGCTCAAAGGCACCGCTCCGCGTGCGCGTTGTCGGCGCAGCCAAAGAAGAAACATTGGAACTTCCGGCTCCCGCCGTCCAAATGCTCATTCGCATTCTGGAGGAGATGGCGCGCGGAAATGCCGTAACCTTGATTCCAGTCCACGCTGAGTTAACCACACAGGAAGCGGCGGACATGCTGAACATCTCGCGCCCGTCCCTGATTCAGCTATTGGACGAGGGGAAGATGGAGTATCGGAAGGTTGGCACGCATCGTCGCGTTCGCTTCGATGCCCTGATGGCCTACAAACGCCAAGCGGATGCAGATCGCCGGGCGGCTCTTGCCGAACTGGTGGCCTATGACCAGGAGATCGGGATCTGATTGTGGCGGCATTCATTGTCTTCTTCGACGCGAATGTACTCTATCCCGCTGAGTTGCGAAGCTTCCTCATGTATCTCGCATTGACGGGAGTGTTTCGTGCCCAGTGGTCCGCAGATGTACATGAAGAATGGATCAGGAATCTCTTGAAGAACCGGCCCGACCTCACTCGCGAGAAGTTGGAACGCACGAGGCAGCTCATGGATCAAGCCGCTCCAGATGCGCTCGTAACAGCATATGAACACCTCATTCCGGGCCTTTTCTTGCCAGATGAAAATGACCGCCATGTCCTGGCGGCGGCGATCCGCTGCAGAGCCAGTGTCATCGTCACATGCAATTTGGAGGACTTTCCCCGCGAGGCGCTCCGGGAATTCAATATAGAGGCACAGCATCCAGACGAGTTCATTTTCAATCTGTTTGATCTCTCCCCAGGCTTGGTCATTGAAGCCGCTGAAAATCATAGAAGCAGTCTCAAGAATCCGCCGAAATCTGTGGATGAATACCTCGCGATGCTGGAAATGCAAGGGTTAACACAGACGACCTCTGCGCTCCGTGAATACATGGGTGGCCTGAAGTAGAATCTTGCGACGCTTATCAACTTGGCCTCGATTGATGCGGTGCCCAATATGGATCGTCAGACACCCCCCATGTACTCATCGATCAGGTTCAGGAACTGCACCCTCCTTCCATCAGGGGTGTATGCGCTCATGAAGTCTCATAGCACCAGATGTGATTATGATGCTCCGGCCTCAGCCGTACGCAGCTCTACAGAACAGCAGCATTCAAATTGATCCAGATCTCTAAAGTTGCACGGCAGAGATTTTGGCCCAACTCTGAAGACTTAATTCGATCTTGAGTGCTCATAGTCGTGCTGAAACTTTACCGATCAATTAATACAAGAGCGTCCATCGCTACTGCCCATATCCATGTAGAAATCGGACGGCAGTGACCGAATCACAGCGCAGATTGGATTACTAATGAATTCTTATGAGAAGATATGGAATTCAAGCAAGCTGAATTGTACGAGCCTTTACGCGCACTATGGCTAACAGAGCAAGAAAGCCGAAGGATGTATTGTCTCGCAAGAGCGCCCAAGTTCCAGGGCAGCTTTTCGGCTATTCGATGCAACCGATTCGCTTGTTGAGTCTGGCACTGAATGCTGCAGCAGGAACGACTCTCAGCCTTGAAGTCTTCGAAGATGTTGGCTCTGTGGACGGTTCCGGAAATACGCTCGCTTCTCAGACGAAGTCGGCTCTTAAAACCAATCCCGTAAGCGATAGGGCGGTAGACCTTTGGAAGACATTCAGCAACTGGAAGACCGCGATCACATCTGGTCAGCTTTCGCTTGACACTTCTCAGTTTGAGATCTACCTAGCCAAGCGCCGTACCGGTAAGCTTGTCCATATCTTCCATGACGCACAAACGGAGGAGGATGCGAAGGCTGCCTTTGAGCAGGCCCGCGCCGACCTCTGGGGTCCAGGTCAAAAGTACCCCAAGAAGAAGAACCTCGCGGAGACACTGGCGCCATATGTCAATCATGTGCTCGATGATCCGCCCCAAGATGTGATTGGCATCATTCAGCGCTTTAGTCTCTCTGTCGCGGCCAAAGACCCCTTGCGTGATCTGCGGCCAAAGGTCGTGAGTAAGTGGGTGCGCCCCGAAAGCGTCGACGCCGTCATTCAACATGCGCATGGATGGATCAAAGAGCGGCTCGATGGACTTCTGCAGGAAGGTAAAACTGCAACATTGAACGTCGATGAATTTAACGTCGAAATGCAGTCCTTTCTGCCACGAATCGACTTTCGCCAAATTCTGACCTCAGTTGCGGGAACATTTGAACTAACCGACGATACGATTGCTGCCGAACATCTGCGAACCTATGTGCGGCAGCTTGAACTCATAGAGCACACCGAGGAAGATGTGATTGAGGCGATCAATCAATTTCTTCGCGCTTCGGCGGAACGCTCAGCATGGAGCGAGCAAGGAATCGTCCACGATAAGAGCTTCGACGAATACGAGGAGGCTCTCGTTGCGTTTTGGAAAAATAAACGATCGATCAACGACATCGTCCACAAAAGTCTGCCCAGCGTGGAGCGAGGCAAGCTCTTGCTTGCCGATTGCGGTCTTCACCAACAGAAGCTTCAGGGGCTCGAACCACCGCCATTCTTTACTCCTGGCAGCTTTCACGCTCTCGCTGAGAACCAGACAGTTGGATGGCACCCCGAATATAGAATTCTCCTTAGCCCCGGAGCCTGCCATGGCGATTCTGAATAGAGAGGTCCGGGCTGTTCAGAACCCCGCCTTGGGGTCGATCTTAATTTGGCGAGCCGCCGCTAGATACCAGCAGACCCATCCTACCGGCGACTTCATGCCTTTACCGTTGGCCTTCTTGGTGCTTCCGATTCTTTATCACGAGGAGACCGCAACACTAGTTGCCTCGACGCGCTCGGCTTCCGGTTTGCGCAAGTTGACAGAAAAGTTTCGTAGCGCTGAGGAATCGAAAACGGACCTCCTGCTTGCCGTTGGCGGACGTGCGATCGCGATGCGTGACCTCTCTTGGGAATCGCTGCGACTTGCATTCACCTCGAATATCCTCGCCCTCGATACCGCTAAAGGAACGTTGTTGTCTTTGTCCGAAACCCCACTCGTCAGTGGCGTGCCTATCTCTATCCGGCCAATGCTCCGCTACGCCGAAAAATTGGGAGTTTGGTTTTCCGGCCTCACATTGTATGAAATCGGCCTACAAATGCAGGTGACCTTCTAGTGGACTTCCAGATCAGCAAAATCATCCTTTGGCCAAAGAATCCAAAACACGAAATTCGTACCGTCGCTTTCGAGCGCGGGCGTATCAATGTCATCTCAGGCCTATCCCGAACTGGCAAGTCGGCAATCGTCCCCATCATCGACTACTGCCTAGGCTCGCGCAGATGCACAATTCCCACTGGCATTATTAGAGAAAGGACAAGCTGGTTTGGCGTCGTTATCAGCACCGCAGAGGGCGAAAAATTGTTTGCCCGGCGCGAGCCCGAGCAACTACAGGCCACCGACGACATGTACCTGCAGGAGTCTGCCCAAGTAGAGATCCCAAGCGTCGTGACCAAAAACGCTACAAAGGATTCCGTGAAGCAACGACTAGACAGCCTGTCGATGCTTTCAACCCTTAGTTTCACCGTGGATGACGCCGGCAGTAACGGACTCGGTCGGCCTAGCTTTCGCGATCTAGCCTCCTTCAATTTCCAGCCCCAGAATATTGTTGCCAATCCAAACGTCTTGTTCTACAAGGCAGACAGCGTAAAGAACCGCGCGAAGCTGCAAAGCATTTTTCCCTACGTTCTAGGGGCCGTCAGTGGAGAAACGCTGGCCCAGCGGCATGAGCTGCAACGGCGGCAAAGAGAGCTTAAGAAAAAAGAAGCCGATCTTCGCAACATACAAAACCTGTCAGAGCGGTGGCGCGCGACGATCGATGCCAGAGTCTCTGAAGCGAAGGACCTTGGACTGATCGCGAGTGATGCGCCCGTAGCTGCAAATCAAGCGGGCGCTATAGATCAACTGCGTACTATAGCCTCCTCCGTCAATGTTGATCCGCTCGTGACTACGGCTGCAGTCAATGAGGGCGTGACCGAACTCAATAGATTAAGCTCCGAAGAGCAGACCATCGCTCAGGAGCTCTCTAGGCTGCGCCGGCGCAGCGCGGAAATGGAGCAACTTCGCCAAAGCTCGACTTCCTACCATAAGTCCCTTGTATTGCAGAGAGATCGCCTACAGCTGAGCCGTTGGCTCAGTGACCAGCAGTCAGGACAGGACTGCCCGCTCTGCAACACCCATCTTGTCGAGCCTCCGGCGAAACTCGGAGAGCTGCTGAGCAGTCTTACCATACTCGAAGAAGCAACTTCTACCAGCGCTCTTCCGCCTAGCTTTGACCGAGAACTCGAAAGAGTTAGCTCAGCCATCTCCGAGCAGGTGGAACGCTTGAAAGGTATCCGTATTCGACAGGCCGCACTGACCAAGCAATCTCAGGCAGCGCGTGACCGCCAGTATGCGCAGATGCGGGCATCTCGTTTTCTGGGGCACCTAGAAGCGGACTTAGCCATTTTCGACACCATTGGTCAGGATGGTGAACTCTCAGCGGAGGTTGCGTTACTACGCGATCGCGTCAATGAGTTGGAGATCCTGATCTCCGAAGCAGAAATCGGACAGAGATTGCGGCGGGCACTCTCCTCAGTGAATCTTTTTGCTGGCCGCCTCATGCCGTTTCTGGATGCGGAGGCTCCCAATGACCCAGTTAGCCTTTCTGACACCGAACTGACGTTGAAAGTCCAACGCGCAGGACGTGAAGATTTTCTTTGGGAAATTGGAAGCGGTTCGAATTGGTTGTCCTACCACGTTGCGATAACTCTTGCATTGCACCAATTCTTCCTTACCCTTCCCTCATGCCCGGTGCCAAACTTCATCGTCTATGACCAGCCCAGTCAGGTCTATTTCCCCCAACGCCTTGCAGACCGTAAAGATGCTGAGCCTGCTTCAGAGCCAGAATGGCAGGATGAAGACGCAGAAGCAGTTCGGAAAGTCTTTGCAGCCATGTCGCAAGCGATGAGTGCCACGTCAGATAAATTTCAAGTCATCGTACTGGATCACGCAGCCAAAGCGGTTTGGGGCGGAGTCCCTCTGGTTCACGAAGTCGATGAGTGGCGCAACGGACAGGCACTAATTCCCAATGAGTGGATGGACTAGTATTTGACCTTCGCAAATCTTCGCATTTCGCTCTTGCCTTGATATCGAGATGCTTCCAGCAAGTGGAACGGCAATTCATCTCTTGACTTTATGGAGTTAGGACCGAATGAGGAGTTTTCATGGCACGAACAAGCACCAACCGGCTTACGGTCTATCAGATCAAGTCAAAGTTTCGCTCCCTTAGCGAGATCGTCGAACGTAAAACCGTCACCATCGAGGTTGGGAGTCTAGGCACGTTTGTGTATGAACGATCTCAACCCGCACCACCAACATGGCTAACCAAGTTCTTCGGCAACAGACTGGACGAACAAATAAACATCTTGACCTCGAGCGCAAAGGCTTTGTTTCTGGTTCCTCTTACCGAGAATGATCGCAAGACCTACTTCGCAATTTCGTTCGGACAAGGACGCCACCTGCTTAAAGAGGGCGTCGTAGAGGAGCGATTTGGACTGCGTGTGGTTCTCAATTCAGTTGGTGCGGAGAGTTTCCGTAGTATCGACAAGACCGCATTGGGCGCAATTCCAAAACATAGTCGAGAGCAGATGAGTCGTGATGTCGCTCCCGGAGAGTTTGGCATCGACGTCGAACAGGATTTAGTTAGCTCGGTGACGGGGCGCTCACAGGACCCAACGCTCGGCAGTATTTTGACCGGAAAAGACGCTCTTCACATTTCAGCACCTGTCGATGTAACAAACATTGCCACATTTCTTTGTTATGCGCGAGCACGTTCTCGCAGCAAAGCCTACAGAACAAATTTCGACTGGATCGACCAAATCAGGGAAGTACGAGACACGCTGATTGAGGACAAGCTGAATGCGGAGCTGATTGATCGGCTAGGTCAGGGAAACCTCGAAAAGACCTGGATGGCCGTTCCTGAAGTTATCGATTGGGCAAGCGTTGCCGGTTTTCGTTCAGTACGTCCGAAGAGAGCCAAACTGAGAGCGGATCTCATCCTGCAAGAATTCCTCGACGAACTTGAGGGAGATACCTTGTCTATCGACGCGCTCAAGAATGCACACGTATATGCAATCGAGGCACAGAATGAAGACCCGCTGCAACGCTGGTCGGCGTTCCGGTGCCTTTATGCCGAGGTCGAGCTTGGGAGAAAGCTCTATATTCTGAATAACGGAAAATGGTATCAGATAGCTCCAGCGTTCGGAGAGCAGGTACAGGCTGACTTCCAAGGCATACCAGACGCCAGACTCGCGCTTCCTGAATACACGGGGGGATCGGAATTGGCTTACAACCAGAGTGCGGCCCAGATACTCGGTAACGCGTGCTGCATGGATCAAAGAATGATTTCGCACGGTGGGGGGCACAACAAGATCGAGTTTTGCGACATCCTGACACGCGATAAGAAACTTGTACATGTGAAGAAGTATGGCGGTTCAAGTGTACTGAGCCACCTTTTCATGCAAGGAGCTGTATCGGGAGAACTGCTTGTGAGCGATGGAGAATTTCGTGCGCGCTTGAATCAGCTGCTTCCGCGTGGATACAAGCTGAGCGACCCAAAGCGTACCAAGCCTAGGGCTGCTGATTACGATGTCGTCTTCGCAATCATTAGTGGTTCGGTGCAACCTTTGGATATTCCGTTCTTCAGCAAGGTAAGTCTCCGTAGCGCTCGACGTCGGCTTGAGGGCTACGGCTATTCAGTAAAAAAGCAAAAGATTCAAAGAGTCTGACAACCTCGCCTTATTCGTGGCAGGCCCACTCGACGCTTCGCTGTCTCGAAGTCCGAGACGCTGTGCCTGTAATATCGCAAAGAAACACACCTTTGCGTCACCCTTGCCGAGGCGTTGCCGCCCTCCTGGGACATGCGAGTTATTATCGCCGCCGATCGCATATGAGAAGGCGTCCGCCTCAATTCGGCTTCCTTAAGTCCAATTGTCGCGAGTCACGCTTGCTTAGGGGACGACTGCTTCTACACCTCATAGGTTCGGGCTGTCCATGTGTTTTGTTACCGAGGCCCGCTCATCCTTTATTGCCGCGCAATCGCCGTGCCGCCCGCCGCACGGCAGCTTCGCTCACCTTGCCGGTTGCCTTGCGCATTGCTCCGAGTGTTGCGTCGGACCGGAACTCGGGTATCGGTGGGTTCAGATTCCGGTTGAGCGTGTCACTGCGCTTCTGCTGAATCTCGCCAACTTTGGGTGGGCGCTCGTCGCGGTGTCGCCCATCCAGTCCAGGTTCTTTCATTTGAGGCCTCCAATCATATACGAGGTCATATCCCTCCCCCGTAGTCAGTCACTTGCCATTGCTTCTAAGCCGCTCGCCAGTGGTCGGGGACTTTCTTGTTGTTCAGGTGCCGAACCCGAGCAACCAGTGGACGGTGTCCTTGTGCTTTGGCCCAATCGATGGCTTCCTTCTGGGTAGAAAATATACCCAGTACATGGTCGGCGTGATCCTCAACCACATAGTCATCGATGCGTGATCCTTCCTGACGTCCCTTTGGACGGGCTTCAACATACACATTTGCCATAACTGCTCTCCTTTGTGAGATCGAAGACTGCTTGAGCTTTAGCGCTAGCCCCAAAGTACTGACTGGGCTGCACACTTCTGTGGTTCTTGTTCAAGAAAATGGACAAGAAGCGCCGCTGCGAGTGCGATTACGACAACTCCTACCCACATCCGCGTGTTCCCGCCAATCAGTTTGAGTCCATGCGTCACAAATGTTGCGTTCATTTATCCTCCCGAATAGAAAGCCCTGCCAACAAAGCAGAAATTCCCATGTATTGGAAAATTCCATATCCAGAGTGAACCCATTTTGCCATCCTGTCAAATTGATTTTTCCCGCAGGAAGGAACCAACCGGGAGTATCCTCAGCACAGAGAGGTGTGAATGAGCAAAAGCTTCGACCTTGAGAAGTTCGGAAAGCGGTTCCGGGAAGTAAGGCTGGAACGCGAGGCCAAACTGCGTGAAGTTTCTGAAAAGACGGGCGTAAGTATTCAGACTCTGTCCAGGATTGAGCGTGGTGATGCCAACGACGTGGAGAGCCAGAGACTCCTTGCATTGGCCAATTGGGCCAGTCTCCCGCTTGAGAACTTCCAGGATCGCGACACAGTGAATCTTCCCAAAGCGATTCCTAAGGGGGCCTCGACGCCCGATATCGTCGAACTTCACCTCCGTGCGGACAAGCACCTTTCAGGTAAGACCGCCGAACTCTTGGCTAAAATGTTCCGCGCCGCATATCGTGAGGCGGCTGCCGAAAAGAAGGAATGAGTCCGTGGCATTTGTCCCATTCAGCAAGAGATCGAAACAATGGGAGCCACTGGCCGAGCAACTGCGCAGAAAGGTTCCAAGGCCCGATCGGGACGCTGTGGCGTTCGACCCATGGAAGCTTGCGCCGGAAGTCGGCCTTACTGTGATTGCGTGTTCGTTTCAGGGGCTGGATCCCGAAGAGCAAAACTACCTTTCCAATCACGCGAATGGCGATTGGTCAGGTGGTGTCTTCGCACAGACCCTGCCCGATGGCTCCCGCATCTGCATGCTCAACCCCACACACCCCTATAGGCGAAACAAGATCACACTGATGGAAGAGATTTCTCACTGTTTCCTCGGGCATACGCCAACCAAGCTGGTGGCCAAAGACTATGGACGAGTCAGAGACTATGAGAAGTTGCAGGAAGAGGAAGCATTCGGCATCGGTGCCGCCGTGCTACTGCCATGGAGTCTTTTCTTTAAGAGGATCAACTCGGGACGCCCCATCGAGGAATTGGCAGAAGAATTCGAGGTGAGCCGGGAACTGATCCGCTACAGAATCAAGATCTGTGGCGCCGCGCATCTGTACAAGTTGCGCAACGGGCACGGATGATGCTCGAGCATTCCATGCATAAGACGGAGGCCACGCTGGAAGGGGAAAGGTTAATTCCGGCTGCGAAGGGGCCAGTTGCTCCCATTTCACACCGAGCCTATTGCACGCCTCAATGCTATGCGAAAGGCAAGCGTGCGCTTTCGAAGTCTTGTCAATGCAAGGGGTGCAGCGGCAAGGCACACGGCCGCGGGAAGAAGTATGCGTTCGATAATGGCTATCTCAAATACTCACCTCATCGTTCCCGCAAGCTGCCGCTTGACCAGGAACTACTTTTCCCCGACGATCCCTTTTCACCAATCGTAAACGTCGACCGAGCTTAGTCGAAGGTGATACGTTTGCCGAGTTGAAGTCGAAGATCCTGTGCCACTCATATCAAGGGGGATTGACAGATAATCGTAATGGCTTGGCTGACGAAATGGCTGGGACGAAAGCCGGATGGATTCTCGCAGCCCTCATCCTCTAGGGCAACAGCTATCCCCGCCGACTGGGCCACCAGTCCGCCGCATTTAGCTCTACTTCAGCGGTTTCTTTCGATGCGAGACACACGAACCGGCGTTCCCGATCACTGGGCACCGATGTTCGGGACACATCCTCGGAATGTCGTTGAAGGCTTTCTCGCGCTTCGTTTGCTCGAACCCACATCGCTCGCCGAGACCATCGAGTTCTGCCACACCGGAGCGGAGTTGAAGAAGCTCCTCAAGGAGCGAAACCTCAAGGTCAACGGCAAGAAGGCCGAGCAAGTTCAGCGATTGCTCAACGCTGATCCGGAGGCGATGCGCCAGCTTGCGGCGGAGCACCAAATTGTGCGCTGCACACCTGGCGCAAGCGAGGCCGTCCAAGCTTGGCTCGATCACGAGGCTCAGTCTTACGAAGCCGCAACGGACGAAACCATCGCCGCCTTGCGAAACCGTCAGTTCCAGACCGCCATCCGGGTTGCTGATGCGTGGCGGAACGGGAGATTTGAACTGCCTGTGCACCCCGCCCAAGAAGCGTTGACCATCAGGACTCCACCACGCTCGCTCGAAGAGCGAGCTGCTGAAATCGCGAAAACGTTCACGTTGCGCCCGAAAATCTTAGCGCGATTGGAGCCCGAACAATGGGAGGGCCTCCATCTTAACTATGCAATCTGGCAGTTGCTAGGCCACTCGACCACCGAGAAATGCATGCCCGCATTCACGGGATTGGGCGCGATGGACTCAGCCACGGTGTTGCGGATGATGAGCTTTTACGACCGGCATCTACAGGATCTTGAACAATGGAAAAAGCTAGGCGTCAAGAAGGCCAGCATCATGTGCACCAATTCGGGAAGCTGCGAAACTTGTATCGCTCTCGACAAAAAAACTTACTGGTTGGACAAACTGCCCGAGCTTCCCTATCAAGGCTGTACTTGTGCTCTCGGTTGCCGCTGTCTCTATCGTGCTTACCTCGGCTTTTAGCTATGATCCATTCCGTGTTTGGCCCAAGTAATCTATACCGCCACCCATTCCATTTCGAACGTTTAGACCGTAACAGTGTGCTGCCTACAACACTCGCCAACTTTATCTGGCGAGATGCCTCCTCTTATCCGCGACCTTGGCAAGCTAGTTGCCTAATGCGCACCAAATGCTTGGCGGTCGAGGCCGCCAAAAACCATCGAAGCAGCTCCCAAAATCCGCCCGAATCTGCGGATGAATACCTCACTATGCTGGAAGTGCAAGGCGTAGCACAAACAACATCTGCACTCCGTGAATACATGGGCGGTCTGAATTAGACTCGCCTCGGGGCTTTTTAAGATGATCGCTAATCAGGAATCAGAAAATGCTGCGGAGGCTTGTCGTAGATCTGGGCGAGTTGGATGAGTTCAAACACTTCGATGCTACGTTCGCCCGTTTCGCATTTCGAGAGGAAAGAATGTGCTCTGCCCATACGGGCGGAAACCTCTCTCTGTGTCAGCCCTGCCTCTTCGCGAGCCGAAATCAACTTTTGAAGAAAGCTGTCGTAGAGAGCCTGATGCTGCGTCGTCCTGCCCTTGCGGGATACGCGAGTCTCAGGCTTCCGTTGTTTCTTCACCTTTTTAGTGTCGAAAAGGCTTGACGAATCCCCTAATAAGGGGCAGCATGGCACGCATGAAGGAGACCGGGCGTGACAAGAGATTTTGTGGAATGCACCGAATTGATCGGCAAAACAATCAAGTCGCTAAAAATATCCGAAGACATCACGGAAGGATGCGAAACGTTGATTGAATTCACGGATGGAACATCGTTCTCTAGTTCTGTCTCCTATCAACCCACCATAAAAGGAATCCTGTTCCGTGGTGGTGCTGGGACACCCAGAACCATCAAAGACTATGAGCTCTAGAACCTCCCTCACCTAGCGCCGTCATGCCTCAGAGGCATGACGTTCTCCCCAAAAGTCATTGGACGCATTCCTGAAGCAGCAGTAGCTTTGCGCCATAGCTGGCGAACACCAAGTCAGCGGAGGTGCAAAGATGCTCAGAATCCGCCGTCCGGTTCGGATGAAAGAACAAACCTTCCGACCGTCCCATTCCCTTCTCCGTCGTTCGGCAAAGCTCCTGTCGAAGCAAAACCTGAAACACTCACTCTACGTGATGCGTCCGACACTGATTTCCCTGGCATTCATGGCAGTGGGCAGCGCAGCCCATGCTCAGGGAACGATGGACTTCTCTGGTGCGGACACGCTGGTGCAAACTTTCCAGACCTTTGCCATGTATGCCGGTGCGGTCATCTGCCTTGGCGGATTGATCTTCGCCGGAATACGCATGATGACGGGGCGGTTCCAGGACGCGATCCCAGGACTATTTGGCGCGCTCTTTGGCGCTGCCGTACTGGGATGGGGCGCTGGCTGGATTGGCTCCCTTACCGGCCAGCAACTGTGACGGTGAGCGGCCATGACCAGGCGAGGAGAACCGCTGCCGATCAATCAGGCGCTCAACAGGCCGCGGGCCAAACTGGGCCTCGACCTCAGCGCATGGATGACGATCCTATTCGTCTGCGTAGCGGTTTTTCTCGTCGGGTTTCGTCTGGTGGCTTTGCTTGCATTTCCCACGCTTGCAGTATCCGCGTGGCTGATTGTCCGCAAGCACCCGAAGATGTTTCAGCTCTGGGGCCTGAGCCTCAGCCAGAAAAGTTACTATGACCCGCGCAAACAGTAGCCAGTCAAAATTCGTCCCGTGGTACGCAAAGGCCGGAGCCGCATGCTCGATTGTGCCGATTGCACGCTTCGTCAATGAGCACATTTTTGCGCTCAAAGGCGGCGGCTACGGATGCCTGCTCTCGTTGACGGGCACCGACGAAGAGGGTTTGACCGACCAGGAACTCGATGCGCAGATGCGGTCCATCGAGGGTGCATTGCGCGGGCTTCCGGAAGGTTCCTGCCTCTACCAGTACACCCGCGTGATCTCCGGCTTCGATCTTCCCCGCCAGGAGAAGTACAACCCGGTCACGCAGGTGTTTGTCGATGACCGTCTGAACTTCCTCGGTCAGACGGCTGGCTTCCGGCGCATCGATCTCCACTGGTGCCTGACGATAGAGCCGTCGAAGATCCGAGCCTTTGAGCAGAAGCCGAAGGAACATACCGCGAACAATTCACGAATGCTCGCAGAACTGCAAAAGACAGCGACCATTCTGGAGGGCCATCTTAGGCGTTCGATAGGCCTGAAGCTGCTCAATAAGGATGCTGCATTCCAATTCTTTTCCTACCTGTTCAACCTGGAAGAATGGGCTTCCGCCGATCAGCTCCGCAACAATGGCGGCGTAGACCGGCAGATCGTGAAGAGCCCGGTCGTATGGCAAAGCGATCATCTGCGCATCGGCAGACGCTATGTGCAGATGTTCTCGCTCAAGACGACGCCGGAGGCGTCAAGACCGTGCCTCTTTTCCAATCTCATGACCCTCGATTGCGACAGCATCCTCTGCTCGACCTGGCGGCCGAAGTCCACAACGGCCGCGCGCCGGGAGATCAACGCGCAGGAAAAGTTCATCAACTTCTTCAAAGTCGGTGTGCTGACGCGGGTGATGAGCGGACGCAACTTCCCGTCGCTCGATGCCGGGGCCGGGGCAAAGGCCGCCAACAGCAGCGTCGATGACCTGAGCGAGGTCATCCGCTCGCTCGATCAGAAAGCCCAGGGCGAATACTCGCTCCGGCTGCTCGTATCCGCACGCAGCCCGGAGCAACTGCGCGATGTCGCTCCTGCCGTCCATCGTATCTTCGTCGATGCACGGGCGCAGATCATTGAGGAGACTCTTGGCAATTTGTCTGCGTTCTATGCGATGTTCCCCGGCAACGCGAAGTTCAACGTCTTCCCGCTGTGGTTAAGTGAGGAGCATCATGCGCGGCTGTCCTCGCTGTTCGCTCCGCACCTCGGACACCCTCACTCCGACGATCTCGATGCGGAATATCTCAATGTTCTTGAAACACGCACGCGGACGCCCTTCTTTCAGGATGTGTATGTGGATGGCGTGCGAGTGATGCTTATCCTCGGTCCTACAGGGTCCGGGAAGTCGGTCCACGGCAATGCGCTCGTTGCTCTGGAGCAGAAGTACGGTGGCTTCACTTACATCTTCGATATCGGCGGTAGCTACGAGAGTGTCGTCGAACTGTACGGCGGGCGGGTTGACCGCATCGGCAAAGACGGCCCCCGCGTCAATCCCTTCGCCCTGGAGCCGACGGAAAGCAACATCAAGTTCCTTTACTCGTTCGTCAAACTGCTGCTCACAAACGGCGGAGCAGCGCTAGAGCCGGAAGACGACGACGTGATTCATAAGGCTGTGCGGGATATGTACCTGCTCGACCCCGAGAATCGCCGACTCTCGAATCTCTACCTTCCGAAGAAGCTCGACCGCTACCTCGCAAAATGGGTTCGTGGCGGTGTCTATCATGCCATCTTCGACAACGTGGAAGACAGCCTGTCATTTTCGCGTGTGCAGTGCTTCGATTTCGCGGGCGTCAACAATGAGCAGTATGCCGATTTAATCGAGCCGTTGATGGTCTGGATTCTTCGGCGAATTAACGATGTGCTCTACGACCCCGCCAATCTCGGCGTGCCCAAGCACATCCTGGTCGAAGAGATCTTTTCTTCGATGAAGAACCGGCAGTTGCTCGAAGGCGCATTGACCTCCATTAAGACTGTCCGCAAGAATCTCGGCGGCGTGACCCTTATCGGGCAATCGGCCGACGACCTGGGCGACAATGCCGATTCCATCGTGAACTCCTGCTCGTCATTCCTATTCCTGAAAGACGCGACCTTCAATCGGAAGCGCTATGCGGAGTTGTTCAAGTTGAATGAACAACAAATCGCGCTTTTCGAGAGCTTGCAGGATCGCGAAGCGCTCTATATCCGCCGCGATGGATTGACCAAGGTCGTGATCCTCAATCTCGACAAACGCAGTTACGCCACCTTCACCACCAAGCCGAAAGACCGTGTGCTCCGCTCGAAGCTGATTGCGAAGTATGGATTGGCAGACGGCATCGATCGTTTTGCCAGAGGAGAAACCTTGTAGTCATCCCCACGAAAGGACTGATCCATGAAACCGCTCATTCCCGTTGCCGTCATTCTGTCCCTCACCTTTGCCTGTGCTTCGTCACGGGCCGCGACTCACCCTCCACAACCGCAGCCCAATCCGCCGCGCACGGTCATCGTGACTGCGACGGCAGCGCCGCCGGTCATCGATACCGCCCTGCTTCAATCGACGTTGCTGATCCTGCCCCCGCAGGAAAAGGTCGCCAACGTCTTTGCAGGCGACACGGTCGATTGGGTCATCGACGGCGGGCACGTCGCCAGCCGCTTTCTCAGTGTCAAGCCCAAGACCGCGGGGGCCGAAACCGATATTCACATTATTTCGGACCACGGCAACGAGTACACGCTGGAGTTGCGCGAGGTCTCCGGGGAGACCGACCCGCATTTTGATTCCAAGGTTTTCCTGGAGCCGGGCGATAAGGCCGCGAAGGCCCGGCTCATTGAGTTGCCAATATTTGTGCCTGCGGCTGAGCTAAAAGCTGAAAAAGAAGAGTTAAAGTCCGCGGAGGCCACGGAAGCCGCCGCCATTCGGAAGGAACGGGCGAAAGCGGAGGAATTCCGCAGTCAATATCCCGGCACGCTGCGCTTTGACTTCACTTGGAACAAATCCAAGGGCAATGCTCTGGGCCTTCACGAAATCTGGCATGACAGCAAATTTACTTACCTGCGCGGCGATTTTGAAGAGACGCCGGCGCTCTATGAAGTCAAGGCCGGAAAGCCTTCGCTGATCAATTACGACTTCAACGACGGCCTGTACACCGTTCCGAAGGAACTGGCTCGCGGCTATCTCATCATCGGCAAGCAGAAGGTGGAGTTCCACCGCACGGATGGGAGCCGCTAGTCATGTCCGAGCCGAATGAAAACACGCCTGCAACGGTTCCCGAGCAGCCAGTGGCCAAGCTGCCCGTGCGAAAGACAATGCCTGTAGTGATTGCGCTGGTCGTGATCGTGGCGCTGATCGGTATCGCTAACCTGACCAGTCTGCTACATGGAAACCGGAAGGCCGCACCGCCAGGAACCGTGCCCGCCATGCGCCCGGCAGCGCCGAACGCGCAGGAAGTCAGCAGCTTCGAGACGCAGCAACAGTTGCAGGCCAAGCGTGACACCCAGCAGCGGCAGTATCGGCAAGAGCTGGCCCAGGCGAAACAAGAATTGCAATCGGCGGAAGCCCAGCCCGGCCCCGAAGGGAATAATGTGCCGCCGATGACCGCCGAACAGCGCGCGGCCATTTATGGCAGCAGCCCCAACGCTCCGGTGATCACATCCGAGGCTTCCCAAGCACGAGCGGAGGCGAAGCAGCGGGTCTTAGCAAAGCAGAGGGAGCACCAGCAAGCCATCGACAGCGACACCGAAGCCATTGATTTTGAGCAGAAAGCTCCATCCTCGGAAAACGTACAGCCCGAAGTTCCTGAATCCGTAAAAAACACGGGAACAACAAAGTCATCCGCTGTGCAGCCCACTTCCTTTCACAAGAAGAACACCGGCAACGCCGCCAGCGCAATGGCACCCTACAACTTCGATCACTACCAGGGGAAGCTCTATCGCATCTTCGAGGGCACGATTCTGGAGGGTGTCGTCACCAATCACATCGACGGCGGCTTCAGCGGCCCGGTCTTGGTCATGCTGACCACGGACTACTACTCGCACAATCATCAGCATCTGCTCTTGCCGCAAGGAACCCGCCTGATCGGCACGGTCCAGAGCGTCGGTAATGCCCAGCAGCGCAAGCTCTTCGTGGTCTTCCACCGTGCCATTTGTCCCGATGGATTTTCTCTCAGCCTCGACAACTACGTCGGCCTCGACCAGATCGGTACGACCGGCCTCGCCACCAAAGTTCACCACGGATACTTTCAGGCCTTCGCCGCCGCCGCCGCGATTGGCGGTCTGGGCGGACTCGCACAGATCGGTAATAACGGCACGATCCTCGATCCCTCGACTCAGATTCGCAACGGCATCTCCGAGCAGTCCGCCGCCGAAGGCGAACAGGTGCTCAATCACTTTCTGGACCGCTTGCCGGTCATCACGCTCAAGGAAGGCTCGCGCGCCCGCATCTACGTCAGCCACGACATTCTTGTCCCGTCCTACGCGGAACATCGCGTCAACCCCAATCTCTAACCCGAGGAGGAGCTATGAAGGTCAGCCTGAAGAAACGTCACTGGTACGCCATCGCGGGAGGTTTGCTCTTGCTGACCGCAACGCCCAGCTTTGCGCTCTTTGGCATTGGCGATATCGTCTTTGACCCGACCAGCTACGCCAACCTGGTCTCGCAGCTCACCACGATGGAAACACAGTACCGGATGCTGAAGAACAATATCGAGCACTTTTCCTTCAAGCAGCAATGGCAGACGGCGCTGACAGAGATGAAGCAGGCCAATGTGCGGGATCTCTTTGGGGAGACAGAAGGCATGACGACCGCGCTCAACACCAACTCTCCCGCCGCATCGAGCACGGCATGGACCGCGGCCACGGTTCCGGTAGACGACACCACCGATACGTATCTGGCCGCGCAGGCGGCCGGCTCCGCCCCGCGCTCGGAGCTGGCCTTGATCGAAGCATCCGATTCGGTTTCGCCTGACTGTCTGACTGCCGTGGGGCAATACCGCGCCGCCCGGGAGCAGGACGCAGCGGCCAACAGCAGCCTCACTGCAGAACAACTCGACGGCGGCACAGCCACCAATAGCGAAGTCGAGCAGTTGAATCTCCTCAATGCAGCCCAGGCCCAGAAAATGTCCGAGATGCAATCGCAGGGCGTATTGCAGGCATGCCTGGCATCGGAGATGACGATCGCCAACATGCGCCAGAGGGACGCCGCCGCTATCGATTTGAATACAGCCGCATTCGTTGCCGAGCAGCGTACCGCCGACGACGCCAGCGCAGCCAACGAAGGCAACACCTGGGATACCTACCTGCCATGAAGGGAGAAACGATGCTGAAGACCATTCAATTCAAGCTGTTGCTCGCCATCCTCGCCGTCCTGATCCTGATCGCCGGCGCCGTTGCCTACCACAGGCACACCGTTGCGAAAGCAGCGGTTCTACGGGAACAGCAACAGTATCAGCGGTTCCGGCAGCAGGTGGAGCAGGACAAGCGAAAGCACAACTCCGCCGCCGCGCATGAGAGCAAGACCTGGCAGAAGTCCAACCCTTGATGTCAACCAGAGAGTCGCTACATGGTTTCCGCAGATTTATTGGCTCAGACATTACCGACCGCAAGTTCCGGCGTGGACTGGCTCTACCAGTTCACCAACAATTTGACCAACCTCACCACGCAGAATGGCGGGGCGCTGACGCAGTTCGGCCTGACGGAACTCAGTTGCATTGCACTCTTCACTCTCATCAGCATGGTCATCAACTGGAACACCTCGGGGATGACGTTGCGCTTTCATACCCATCCGGTACGGGCGGGCGATCTTACCAACTTCCTGTTGCGTCTCATTCTTTGCTGCCTGCTCGAAAACTACTGGGTCAACCCGTTTCCGGGCGCGAGCTTCGGCATCAATCACTTCTTCAGCTACATCGCGCAGGCGATGGTCGCCGTCTTCGATCAGAACTCACTCAATCATCTGCTCATGTTGCTGAAGACGGCAGGCGACAACACCCCCATGCCGTCGATCATGGCTCCCGTTGAGATCCTCTGCTATTTCGTGGTGCAGGGATTGCTTGGCATTGCGTCTGCGATTCTCTTTGTCATCAATTGCAGCGCCTTCATCCTCTACGGCGTGACGGCGCTCTTCGGGCCTGTATTCATTCCACTGCTCATGACTCAGACCTTCCGTGCCAAGTTCTTTCACTTCCTCGACGTGCTGGTCAGCTTCGCGATGATCCGCGCCGTGGCCGCCGCTTTCATCTTCGTGTGGGCCGGATTCATGAACACATTTCTTCAGCAGACCTTCAACGGAAATTATTCGATTGCGATGTGGCTTGCCAACCTCATTCCCTGCATCATGGTGTTCATCGCCTTCATCGTGAACATGCTGTTCATTCCCAGCATGACGCAGGCGATTTTCGGCGGGGCTGCTGGACTGACTTCAGCCGCTCCAGGTGTTGTAGGAAGTTTGGCTGCTTTGAAAAGTGGAGGTGCTTAACGATGTGGAACTTTCTAGTCGCTCTAGGAGCAGGAAGTGCAATCGGAAAGACAAAGGCCGCGCGGCGGCTTTGGAAGCCGATCGTAATCCTGTTCTTCGCAGGAGTATTGATCGCTGGTTTGATCTATGTCTATGTCGTCTTCCATGCCGTCTCGGAAAGGAATCAGGCTCCCCATGTCCACGCACACAGCACCCGTTGAAGAATCCCTGACTCCAGCGCAAGCGCTCCTGACCGACCAGGTCGGCAACGAGGTCTACGCCTCGCATTACGCGGAGCGGAAAGCCTATCGCCTCATCCTCGGCTGCGGAACCGTGCTGCTGTGCGGTTCTATGTGGCTCAACTTCTCGCTCGCCACCCGCCCGGTCGTCGATCGCTACATCCGCATTAATGCCATGGGCCGCGCCCAGGCCATCCAGTACAGTGACCTCGACTTCACGCCGCGCGATGGGGAGGTGCGGACGTATCTTACCGACTGGGCCGACTACCGCTATACGATCCATCCCGACACCATCGCCACCAAGTATCCATTGAACTACTACTTCCTTTCCCAATCGCTGGCCTCACGGCTGATGTCAGAGGACAACCAGAACCACCTTGTCTCGAAGGTCATGTCCGGAGAGATCGAGCAGAGCGACGTTGTGGTTCGCGATGTGACCATTACCTCCATGTCCGTCCAGAAGGTGCAGGGCGAGAAGATAGCGCGTGGAACCGCGCTGGTGGCTCTCGACCGTATCTACTCCCCAACTCACTCCCAGCATCCTCGCACCGAGCACTGGATGGTCAGCGTGACTTACTACTTGAACCCCGCCCAAGTCAGCCGGCAGGCTCAGATCTTCCCGCAGTTCGAAACTATCAATCCGCTGGGCCTGACCATCACGCAATTTCACGAGAACGAGGTCTCGGTAGACCCGCTTACGGTTGGCACGAGCGCGCCCTCCGCAGGAAGTGTGAAGCCGTGAGCTACGAACTCATCCTGCCGTTCTTTCCCGAGGAGTTGCGGGCGCTGCTGCTCGACCCGTCGATCTCCGACCTGATGATGAACGGGACCACCGGCGTCTTTGCAGACCGGGGCGGCAGGATCGAGCGTGTCGCACTCTCGATGCCATACACCAACGACCGCCTGCAGGCCGCGATTGAACGGGTCGCGCGCGTCCTCGGGCAGGATCTCACCAGCCAGAATCCCATCCTCAACACCCGCCTGCCGGACGGCTCCCGCGTGGCGGTCGTCGGTCCTCCGTCTTCCATTCATGGGGCGACGCTGACCATTCGCAAATTCAACCGCTGGTATTCCTCGGACGTACTGGTGGCATCGGGCACGATGACGCAGCAGGTCCGCGATGCGGTCGTTGGGCTTATCCACGAGCGCAGGAACGGCATCATCAGCGGTGGTACGGGATCGGGCAAGACGACGCTGATGAAGGCGCTGCTCGACCATGTCCCAGCCAAGGAGCGGCTCATCGTGATCGAGCAGCCCGCAGAGCTGAAGATTGCCCACCCGAACGCCGTGCGCTGGGAGGCCGTCGATGCTATCCCTGGCCAGGTAGCCATCACGACCAGCCAGCTCGTAGCTGCTGCGCTGCGCCACCGTCCCGACCGGATCATCATGGGCGAGATACGCGACGAGTGCGGCTATGACCTGCTCCAGGCCATGAATACAGGCCACGGTGGAACGCTCTCGACGCTCCATGCAGACTCCGCGCTCGATGCGCTGGACCGGTTGGCCGACATGGCGCTCAGTGCCCGCACCAATCTCAATCAGGCGTTTGTGCGTTCGCAGACGGGCAAGGCTGTCGATTTCGTCCTGCATTGCGAGCGCGATGCCGGGGGCCGCCGCCGAGTCCGGGAACTGCTTACGGTTTCCGGTTACGACCTTAAGAGCGAATCCTTTGAGACGGAGGTCGTCTATCGCGCTTCCTCTGCCTGACAAGCACCCCCCTGAGCTTCAGTCTCTAACCCGAATCCGAGGTCACTCCGATGTCCAACTCTGCTGCCTCTATGGCTGCACAGCCCAACTCGTCTCTGAATTCGCCCGGCGTGGCAATCCCAGCTCGCGACAAACAGCGGTGCAAGTGCTCGACAAAGCCGCTTCCAGAGACCATTGCCACCCCATCGAAGGCAACGGTCAGGGCGAATCGTCATCGCCGGAATCTTGTCCGTGACTTCGGCGCATATGCGTGCCTTCCGCCTCGTATCCCGTCCTCTGCTCGGGATCACGCTTCGGGCCTATCCTGCGCCCGGCGGCAGGCTCGCTCTTCTGCTTCGCGTTCCGCGCCCTGCGGGTTACGGTTTCCGTCTGCGACGGACCCTCCGTAAATGCATAGCTTCGGCCTTGGGAGCAGGGGCCACTCGCTCGCTTCGCGAAGGGTGACCCGAGCAGGATACGGGAACTTCAACGAAACGGAGATCACACCATGTACCAGAACAAAGTCACCCTCATCGGATTCCTTGGCAGCGATGCCGAGGTTCACACCAACAACGACCGCAGCCTCACCACTCTCTCGCTGGCAACCAAGTCCTCTTACAAGAAAGACGGCAAGTACATCGAGCACACCGAATGGCACCGCTGCGTTGTCTTCGGCAAACTCGGAGAGTTTGCCGCCACGCTCACGAGGGGCGCACATATCCAGGTCGAGGGCGAGTTGCGCAGCCGCAAGTATGACAGCAAGAAGACCAACTCGGAGCAGACCATCTGGGAGATCCGGGTGAACTCCATCCTGAAGCTCGACCGCGCCGCCAAAGCAGCAGCGGAAGACGACGAGGACAACCCCGAGGAAGAGGCCGCATAGGCTTCTCCTCCGTAACCGGGAAGTCCGGCGTTCAGCCGGACTTCTTCGGCAGTGAATCCCCCAGCATCGCGCTCGCACCAATCGCTTCGGAGGTACCTCGATGAACCAGGTCGCACAAACCTTTCTCACCCGTTGCTTCGCGCTTGATGAAACGATTGCATTGCTCCTGCGCTCCGAATTACCGGCGAAGGTGATGCAGCGGGTTGTCAGGCTGGAACAGGCGCTCTCGCCGAAATACCTCGCCTGGCTCGTCTACGAGAACCAGCATGGCGCGAATATCTACGTGGCCATGAATACGCTCCGCGCCGGTAGCAGGAAGCGCACCAAAGAGAGCATTGAATGCGTCCGCCATCTCTATCTCGACATGGACAGTGACGGCGACCAGAAGCTGGCTGCTCTTCGCGGCTCCGACGCTGTGCCGACGGCCACCGCAATCCTCTCCACATCATCCGGCAAGTATCAAGTCCTCTGGCGTGTCGAGGGCTTTGACTTCGAGCAGCAGGAACTGACGCTCAAGCTGCTCGCAAACGCCTTCGGCGGTGATCCGGCCTGCACCGATTGCAACCGGGTGTTGCGTATCCCCGGCTTCCTCAACTGCAAGTACGATCCTGCCCACCGCGTGACCGTCGAATATCCCGACGATTCCGTCTGGACGCCAGAGGACTGTTAGCGCCGTCTGAATAATCCTCAAAAGTGGCGTTTGAAAAATCCCCGGTGTAGGCCGAGCGGCGGCATTCTGATCCGGGAGGATGAAGGATGCTGCGACTGGAGGATTTCATGGAGATACAGAAGCTGCATCATGAGGGCTGGAGCGTGACGGAGATCGCCCGGCATCTGAGCATCGACCGCAAGACGGTGCGGAAGTACCTGCGGGAAGCGCCGCGGGCGTATGAACGCAAGCCGAAGAGCTGGAAGATCGATCCCTGGCGGCCCTGGCTGCGGGAGCGCTGGGAGCAGGGCGTGCATAACGCCAGCCGGTTATTTATGGAGATGCGCAAGTGAGGCTATGACGGCTGTTACACGCAAGTGAAAACGACGGTGCGGGAGTGGCGAAGCGAAGACCGGGAGCGGGCGTTTGTGCGTTTCGAGACGGAGCCGGGCGAACAGGCGCAGATGGACTGGGGTCATTTCGGCAACTGGGGCGGCAGGCGGCTGTACGGATTTGCGCTGACGCTGGGCTGGTCGCGGATGCAGTACGCGGAGTTCACACAGCGGCAGGATGTGGAGACACTTCTCAACTGCATGGTGCATGCCTTCCGGCATTTCGGTGGAGTCACAGCGACGGTGCTGACCGACAACATGAAGACGGTGGTGCTGGACCGCATCGATGGGCAGCCACGCTTTCATACGAAGATGCTGGATTTTGCCAGTTACTACGGCTTCGTGCCGCGGGTCTGTCATCTTTACCGGCCGGAGACGAAGGGCAAGATTGAGTCTACGATCCGGTACATCAAGTCGAGTTTCTGGCCGGGGACGAGCTTCGATTCCCTGCCGGAGTTGAACCATCAAGCGCTGGTGTGGTGCGAAGAAGCCAACCGGCGCGTGCATGGAACCACGCGCGAGGTTCCTCTGGAGCGGTTTGCGCGAGAAGGGTTGACGCCACTCGGCGGCCAGCCGGATTACGATACCAGTTACCTCAGCCATCGCCAGGTGGCGAAGGATTGCCTGCTGAGTTATCGCGGCAACCGCTATTCGGTGCCGCATGCGTATGCCGGCAAGAGCGTGGCGGTACGGGAACCTCTGGATGTGCGCGTCATCCGCATCTTTCATCAGCGGGACCTGATCGCCGAACACCGCATGGCCACAGGCAAGGGCCAGGCGGTCATCGACCCGGCGCACTATGCCGGCTTGCCGCGCAGGGTCCGTAGATCAACGGCTCCGATATCAGCGCCAACCACGGAGCTAACGCCCGGTCCCGGCGTCGGCTTGCATCATCCCGTGCCCGTGGTGGAGCTCCGCTCGCTGGATATCTACGAGGAGGTGGCCCATGTCGCTACAGTCTGAACGTCTGCTCAACCACATGCAGCGGCTGCGCTTGTCGCACCTGCCTAACTGCTATGAAGCCATCGCCGAAGAGGCTTCAGCCAAGGACCTGCCCTATCTGGATTTCCTGGAGCAGGCCCTGGAAGCCGAGAGCCAGGCCAAGCACACGCGCAACGTGCGCCTGAAGACCCAATGGGCGCATTTCCCCTACAACAAGGGCCTGGACCAGTTCGATTTCGACTTCCAGCCCTCGGTCGACGAGCGCAAACTGCGCGAGCTGGCCGGTCTGGCGTTTCTGGAACGTAAGGAGAACGTGCTGCTGCTCGGCCCGCCCGGAGTGGGTAAAACGCATCTGGCCATCGCGCTCGGCACCGAGGCCATCGTGGCCGGAAACACGGTCTACTTCGTCACCGTGCAGGACCTGGTGCAGCAGTTCCAGCGCGCCCGCGACGAGAACAAGCTCAAGGAGCGGATGACCCTGCTGGTCAAGCCCAAGCTGCTGATCCTGGATGAAATGGGCTATCTGGCGCTGGATCCCTTCGCCGCCACCTGCCTGTTCCGGCTGGTCAGCGAGCGCTATGAAAAGGGATCGATCATCGTTACCTCAAACAAGAGCTATGGCGACTGGGGCACGATCTTCGCTGACAACGTGATTGCGTCGGCGATTCTGGATCGTCTGCTGCACCACTCCACCACCATCAACATCAAGGGCGAGAGCTACCGGCTCAAGGACAAGAAGAAGGCCGGGGTGATCGCCGCCAAAACCCCCAACAGGGAAGGAGCCTGACCCCAACCTGGACCGGCTTCCGGGAGTATGCGGCTCCGGGCTACGCCCTCCGCCGCACACTCCCGGCCTGATCCAAAATCTCAACCTGCCAAAAGTGGGGAATTTTCAAACGCCCAAATACGAGGAATTTTCAAACGGCGTTGACAGAGGCTTGTCTTCCTTATTCGTGCGCGTCAGCGCACCTGATTTCAGGGTGGGCGTTGCGGGCGGGAACGGCCCGCTGAGGTGGGAGCGGAAGACGCAAAGCGGCTGCAGCCGGGAGGAAATGTCCTCCCGCCTAAAGGGTGCAAAAATAGACTCTTAGGCGGCAGAGAATGGCGACATCGCGGAACGTGATCGGGTTGTTTCTAGGTGCTGGTTCATCGGCCGAAGTGGGTATGCCGCTTGTTTGGGACCTCACCGAAGAATTGAAAGGGTGGCTGACTCCGGAAAAACTCCGCGAGCTGAATGCCGGTTGGAGAAGCCAGGGGACCGGCTACCCGGACGAAGTGATAGAAGACTTCATCTCGGTCCTGGTCAAAGAGGAGATGCATTACGAGAGTCTGCTCGGATACCTCGAAACGCAGGCCAACCGACAATCGTCGTTACGCCAGCAATATCACGGGCTCTATTCTCTGCTTGTAGAAATCGTGCACCACATTCTCCGGATGCGGCACACGAACAATGCTGACCTGATCGAACGCAACCTGACCTTGCTCGAAGGCATGGCCAAACTAGGACAGGGAGATGAACCGCTTTGGGTGTTCTCTCTGAATCACGACATGATCGTGGAATGCGTTGGCGCGAAGTTTGGGGTTCCAATCCGATCCGGTTTCTGCGGCACGCCGATCACATTTCCTCGACGAGATCCGGCCGGCACAAAGATCGGAGAGCTCAAAGCTGAATCATTGACAGAGGACGATCTGAAACGAGGCATGGCCTTCCCGACGTCCGGGCCGATCGGCATCAATCTTCTCAAGATCCATGGCGCTCTCGATGTTTTTTCCTATCGCGACGGCAAGGACTTCGCAAAACTCGTGCCCGACGCGCCGACGGTACGAGGCATCATCGACATGCTGGCCATAGCAGAGCACGAACTGATTTTCGTCGATCCGGCGCGAAGCCGTTCCTTCAAGGCGACCAACGAGATCACCTACGCAGACGATGAAGGAGTCATGCAGTTCCTTCGGCGCTCGCTGGTCGCGGGAACTCACAAGTTCGACAACCGTCACTCTCAGGTAATTCCAAAAGAATTTCTAAAGCAATTCGCGTCCAACATCAATTTCGTTTCCACGCTGATTTGCATCGGATATGGCTTCGGTGATTTGCATATCAACCAAGTCCTGGTTGACTGGTTGGAATGGTCCTCCGAACGGAAATTGGAGATCGTCAGCCCTGGCCCAAGGGTTCCGCCGTTTCTCCTCCATCTGAGGCCACAGGTCGAAATCCACAACGAGGCTGCCTCCGACTACCTGGATCGCGCGGCGGGTATTGTTCGCACTCGCCGGGAGCTGTCGCAACGTCGATTGGGACGATGGTTCTCCAAGTACAGAAAAGCCCCTCAAGAGCAACAACGGTTCTTAACTTTTATGCAGGAGCGACAGAACCATTCCTTTCGCGAACTACTCGTTCGGATGAAAGCGCGAATAGATGCGGGAGAGGGCGGACGGCTAGCGGAGTCACCGCTGGCTGCCGGTGTCTTGGAACAAGAGCTTCAGCGTAAAAATGAGATCTCGTTCGACGCGCTCGTAGAAGAGTTTCTCTCGATTGAAGAATCGTAGACGCTGAGATCACCCTAAGAACTTGATGCATTGCGGTTAGGGGGCTTTGGGCTGAATGATCTCGAACTCGCCCAGCGTCACGCCATAGACCTGCTTGAAGACGTGATCCGCCAAAGCTTCAGAACCAGACTTGTCGGGATTCTCGGCCATCCAGTCGAAGTCAGTAACGAATGGGCCATCCTTCAGAAGCCATTGGCGAGTCAGGTCGTACAGAGGCAACGTCCGGAAAAACTGCTTGAACATTCCCTTTACTGCCTCGTCGGATCGACCTGGATGCTTACGGGGAAACACCCCATGCTTGTCACCGCGATCACTGAACAAGGACAGATGACGCAGCCAGAGAGCTTGCCAATTGGACATGCTCCGCTGACCGGACATGTAGGTTCCGGCCCAACAAAAGAACTCAGGATGATCTAGCCTGTCTTTGCAGAACGCAAGGAAATGGGAGACAAACACTCTGATTGGAAAATTAGTCGGATCGTAGTGAAACGACTCATACTCTTCCATTAGCTTTGCGAGTCCTCGCGCTTGTTCAAACCATTGCGCGAACGCCTTCAAGGCCGCGATTGGCGGGTCATACCCGGCCCGTTTCGTCAGCTCTTCGGATACTGAAATGTACTCTTCCCTGGAATACTGAGTAATTCTGTCCTTGAGATGTGGCAGTTGTGCTGCGGTCTGGCACAGCACTGTGAACCGAACGCCTACGTCAACATCACGAATGAGATCCTCGAAAACCTCGACTGGAAGTGGAAACCCTCGCGTCGGGTTGATTGCCACGTCACAGATTAGCAAGAACAACGCGACAAGCGGATCTTCCAGCGTTTCCGGCCATTGCGATTCGGACAACTTTAGAAACGACTCAAACGCCTCTACATAGATGCCAGATAGGTAGCCTGCATCCTTCCATTCGGCACATGACAAGGGCCGCTCACGCGTCCCGTCGAGAAAGTTGAGTTGGGTAAACCTTGCCTGCCCTTCAAAAATCGCCTTCAATCCGACTGCGGGAAGTCGGACCGGCGATCTCCAGAAGTAGCCTTCGATCCGCTCTGCTCTCAATCGAAGTATCTCCTTGCTCCAGTTGCCATGGGGCACAACAACATGGTCAGGATCGATGACCTCAGAGAGTATCCCAAGCAGATGACTGTACACGACGAAGTATCCGTGGCCTACGGACTCGAAATGCGGCTCTTTGAACATCCAGCCGATGTTCTCGTGAGGAGAATAGGCGTAGAACTTGTAATACTCGACATCCAAGGCATTGTTCACAGCAACGTTCGCGACTGCGAGTTTTGCCTGGGCTGAAGGTCCTTCGCGCTTGAGAACATCATCTGTATAGCGCTTTAGCGACTTCTTTTTGCCGATGGTGGCGAGAATGGTTCGAAGTTCCCCTAAGCTCGAATGGCACTGTGCCAAGTAGCTCAGACTAAACACCAGACCAGAACTTGAACCTACGTGTTGCCACCAATGCACAGTTTCATGGAGGTAGGTAGAAAAGGCCTGCACAGCTTCGGGGGGAAGGCGCGACAGAACGATTCCGTCAACGGGAACCATTTCCAGGAGTTCATGATTCCGCGGACTCAAGCGGAGCACAAAGCGCATGGTCTCGTACATGCCATGGACGTTTAGATTGGACGCGAAGGTAGGGTCCGCCTTGAGGCTTTCATCGACGGAGTCAAGAAGCTCGTGGTGTAGGTTCGAAGACGTGTGGAACGATTCTGACATTAGCCCGCCTAGATCTTGTTTTTAGCCAGCCAGTCAATCACTGCGTACCCCGCGTCGCAGTAAAGCGGAAAAAGTTGTAGAAGAGCGAAGGCCTCTTCTCGTTCCACTCTTCGACCGGTGGGATGGCCTGCGTCATTTCGGGTTTTTCGGATCATGTCGAAGATGCCGGTCAGTTCTGCGGTGATGTCTTCTTTCCCGAGATCACGCGATATCGTCTGCATGATCGGGTCGAGGCGCTTGCGAATCTCATCGTAAATGCGCTTGGCGGGCCTTCCCTTGGTTTCGGCAGAAAACTTGGTCTGCTTGGCCGAGCTATCGAGCGCCGTATTTACCGCATCGCGTAAGGAAAGCAGTAGAGTCTCCGCACTTACGCCGAGCATCACGGCAGAACCGAGATACGAGGCACCGCGAAAACCATCGAGAGATTCCGTGAGATACAGAAGAAGTGTGGGCTCCACCTGGGGCACCTTGACTCTGAGGCGCTCGATATACTTTCCCGTGTCATATGGAGTGAACTCGCCTGATGCCAGACAGGTCTTTCCCCATTCGGTCACTTGGAAGAAAGGAAGTTCCGGGCTGCCCGCGCCACTGCCAATCCCCGTGCCTGGGACGACGATGCCTTGGATAATCAGTCCCCATATGACCCCGCGAACGGCGTCAGAGATGAAAGCTGGAATCTCGTGGGCACCCATCAGCCGCATCGGTGCATCCGGGTAGACTTTCCCGTAAACTGAGCGAGCAACCTCGGCCAGCTCCAAGTCCGAATTAGCAAAGGGGCCTCGCTTCAAGCGTTCGTAAATCCACTCCCGCATCTGCAAAGCGTCGACGGTGGTTGTATTCGCCATAAGCCATTTTCTCAGCAAGAGGCAGACTGGCGCCGAGGAATTGTCTAGGGCTACCTTTTCTGCGGTCAAATAGCGCAGCCAGAGAGAGGGCACGGAGCTAACGAGAGCATTTGCTCGTGACGGAATAAATTCTCGCTATGATTATCCGATTGACAGACCTCTTGTGGAGCTAATTTGTATGCGTGTACGACGGTTGAAAATCACTCATTTTCGTGGCGTAGCTGAAGGCTCCGTTGACTTCACTGGGCACACACTGCTCGTGGGCGGCAACAACATTGGCAAATCTACGATTTGCGAGGCTCTCGACCTCGTTCTCGGCCCCGAGAGGCTATTCCGACGGCCTGTAGTAGATGAGCACGATTTCCATTGTGGGCGCTATCTAGACAAAGACGGCAACCCCATCGAGATTCGTATCGAGGCGACCCTTATTGATCTGTCCGACGAAGCTCATCGTAGATTCCGCGGCCATGCGCGCCGCTGGGACGATAAGAAATGTTCCTTTGTCGATGAAGAGCCCGAAGGCGTGGACAAGGCCGATAACGACGGCGTTATCTGGGCGCTTCCACTGATCTTCATCGGTCGCTATGACAAGGACGAAGACGACTTCATCGGCAATACATTTTTCGATCATCCGACCGGTGAAGCCGATGCGTTAGACGATGAGCTTGAGAACAAGCTGGGCAGTGGGCGGGTGCCGTTCACTCGCGCTCACAAACGCCTGTGCGGCTTCGTTTTTTTGCGCACACTTCGGACCGGATCGCGCGCGCTAAGTCTTCAGAGGGGCTCGCTGCTTGACAGCGTGTTGCGGCTGGGTGGTTCTGGTTCAGTCGAAATGTGGCAAGACACCCTCGGTCGGCTACAGGCGTTGGACCCTGCCATTGGCGATATTGCCCAGCTCAAACAGATACGCGATGAGATTCGGGCGCGCATGGGGCGTTTCGTGAATCTTGCAGACGGTGACGAATCAACTGGATTTTTTGCTTCTGATCTCACTCGCGAACATGTGCGTGAAGTCGTGCGGCTGTTCATTGCCGCCCAACCGGGCAAACATCTTGTACCTTTCGCTCGCCTCGGAACAGGGTCGATAAATCTTCTGGTCTTCGCGTTGCTCACCTTCATTGCTGAACTCAAAGACAGACAATCAGTGATTTTTGCAATGGAGGAACCTGAGATTGCCTTGCCACCGCATACACAGCGACGCGTGACCCGCTTTGTGCTTGCCGAGATGGGACAATCCATTGTTACTTCCCACTCTCCCTACGTCATCGAACAGTTCGAGCCGACACAGATTGTCATTCTTGACCGCGACCATGATGGTCAACTGACGGGAAAACCGATTGACCAAACGGCGATCAAGCCTAAGAGTTTTCGCGTAGAGCGTCGTCAGTTTGCCGAAGCAATCCTGAGTCGAGCCGTTTTAGTGGTGGAGGGCTCGACGGAAGCATCTCTGTTTCCTGTTGCCTCCACGGTGCTGGAAGAAAACCTGCCGTCAGACGACTACATGCACTTAGACCTCGCAGGCGTCACGATCTTCAATGCTGGAGGCGACGGTGCCGTACCTCGCTACGGGGCAACATTTTCTGCTCTGGGCAAACTATCTTTCGGATTCTATGACAAGCCGAATTCACCGTTGACGGACGACGCTGTCAAGAATTTGGCGAACTACACGCAATACTGGGAGTCGCCGAAGAAAGGCATCGAGGCGCTACTGCTCGACGAGATGCCGATCGTCGTTGTGCGGCGCTTCCTTGAGGCGGTGAAGGATAGGTCCGACTATCCGGGCGAGCCGAAGTATCAGGAAGCAATGGATGAGCCGACTGCGCTCAGTCTCGCACTCAAAGTGCTCAAAGCTCGAAAGGGCGATGCCTACGGATACGCCGCCCTGCTGGTTGGTCATTGTGCGACCGCCGAGGAATTACCAAAGACCATCCGTGAAATCCTCACGACTATCCATGACAAACTGCAGGCTGTTCCTGAGGACCTCGACGCTCCTTCACTGCTCGCGCCCGAGGCCTCCGCAGAATGAACTTCCAATTGTGTGACCAACGCAAAGCAATCATCGCGGAGCCAGGTCACCTGCTGGTATTGGGAGGTCCTGGATCGGGCAAGACAACTGTCGCTCTTTTCAAAGCGAAGCAACGATTTTCTACGCTCAAGCCAAGTCAGGAAATACTTTTCCTGAGCTTTTCGCGTGCGGCGATCCGCCAAGTATTGCTCCGCTGCAAGGAGATCTTGAAGCCCGCAGAGCGGCGCGCAGTCGCGGTTCAAACGTATCACTCCTTCTGTATGGATATGCTTCGTGCTCACGGAAGGCTCTTATTAGGGCACCCAGTTCGCTTCATGTATCCCGGAGATGAACGTCTTCAGAAAGCTGCCTTTGAAGGAGATTGGGAAGCAGAGCGTCAACGTCAAGCCAAAGAGATGGGCATCTTTTGTTTCGATCTTTTTGCGCAGGGCGCGGCGGAGCTGCTGGAGCGGTGCGCCGCCCTTCGCAAGCTGATTGGCGATAGCTTCCCGATGATTATTGTCGATGAGTTTCAAGACACGGACGACAATCAGTGGCGCATCGTTGCGCAGCTCGCGAAAGTCGCTGACATTTTTTGTCTTGCCGACCCCGATCAGCGGATTTTTGACTACCGAGATGACATCGACCCGTTGCGTATTGAAGGTCTTCGTACCACATTGGCGCCACGCGAGTTCGATCTGGGAGGGGAGAACCATCGAAGCCCCAACGCCGGCATCCTCAACTTTGCAAATGCCGTGCTCCACAATCAATCACCGCTTCCAGATACTTCGGACATCATGCAGCTTCGGTACTGGCCTCGTGCATTCGCCTCGACTGTTCACGCATGTGTGGTCTTCACGTTTTCGGAGCTGAGGAAACTCGGAGTTGAGAATCCAAGCGTTGCAGTCCTTTCACGTAGTAATGGATTGATCTCCGATGTCTCTGCCATCCTTGCTGAGAAGCATGCCTACAACGGGCGAGAGCTTCCCATCGTCGAGCATGACGTAGTCTGGGACGCTGAGCTTTCAGCCGCGGCGGCGGTTGTCGTGGCTTCCACCCTGGAATGGCCTACGGCGGCAGCGGAGGTCGCGGTCGCACGAACCCTGGCTCTCATTGCTGCTTACTACAAACTCAAGAATGCAGAAGAGCCGACTAAATCTGCTGCAGAAGCGGCCCAGAAATATGAGGCAGCGGCTTCTAAGGTGGCGAGTGAGGAGACACCACGTATTAAGGCTGCGAAGGAGCTATTGGCAGCCCATCAGAGCGGTATACAAATGGTCGGCGACCCTGTTGCGGATTGGAAATCCGCACGTCGCGTGTTGCAGGAGATTTCTGCTTTGGGTGAACTGTACCGCGAGGTCCGACTCGTTCGACTATTCCGGGCAACGGATGCGCTCGCCAGCGGATTGAGCAACAGATGGCTCGCCACGGGCAGCTATGAAGGCGTCAGCGATCTGGTCAAAGGCATCCTCGAACAAGAGAAACTGATTGCTGTTGAGCGTGACCCGCGTGGTTGCATCCTTATGAACATCCACAAATCGAAGGGAAAGGAGTTTGACGGCGTCGTACTCATCGAAGGGGCTTTCAAATCCCATTTCTTCGATGAGCGGAAGGAAGTATCCCCATATGAGCGTAGCCGGAGGCTTCTGCGCGTCGGGTTAACTCGCGCACGGCACCGAGTTACGATTCTTCGCCCCCAAGGTGCGCGCCCCTTAGTCGATCCCATCTGACAACGCGCTTGTAGGGAGTTTTCGCATCAGAAGCCGTTCGCAGCGTAAGTGCGAGGGATTGCGGACTTGACCTGATCCGAATAGGTGGTGAGTATGCTTTGAATCACAGCCAGCCAATTATCGAGCCGCTGGTCTGTCAGTTGATTCATCGTGATGCAAAGTGCCAAAAGCGCGACTACCGTATGGTGTAGCGCACCATCTGCCTGAAAATTCAGAAAGTCCTCATGTATAGCGATTCGTTCCGGGTGAATGTAGGCTTCGAGGGAACGATAGCCACCATGCACATAGGTGTGGCTTGAAGGAAACAGGACCTTACATACTACGCCGAAAGTTGGCACTCCAAGTTTCTTGTCAATCCGTTCGCCTTTGGAAACTATATCGAGGCGTGTCCAGCTAAAATCCTGTTCGGTTTTTCCGATCATTTGTTTGATGGATTCGGTATGAACTCGGAACTGATCGCGCAGCTTCTCAGACATTGTGCCAACCGCTTCGGGCGAGACGGTCTCCGCAACACGCAACGACTTGGCGAGGGAGATCGAATCGAAATGCAGAAATGCGTTGACTTCGTCATCTTCCGCGATTTGGATGTATGCTCCGTTCACGATCGACTCGATGAGTGTACGCACTAAAATATACATGTCTTCGAAATAAGGCCTCTCAACGCACAGCATACGAATGGCGTTGCTTGTGTTGATCGCCTTCATCGCGGTGCCAATCAAAACGGCAAGGCGCGCGCCAGCAAGACCTTCGAGCGGCAGTGTCTCATTGAAGTGGGTGCAGAACAGCCGCAGCGTCTCCGACGCAACCTCGTGCCCCTTCAAAATCAGGTCTCGATTGGTGAGTCTTTCCTCTTGTTTCTCGTCTGACATTGTTATTTCCAGTTCAAAGATTGTGAAGGGGGCTCACAGCTTCGCGAATATCATTGGGCCTTGCTGAAGTTCGGCGGCCTTCCCGACGTAGCCCGATGTGCTGGGCTCATCAGAATAGGTGTAGCGCCAGCCGATAGACCGCTGCGGAAGTATTCGAGAGGGATTCGCGCCCAATCGAACGCGCCAGGTGAAGGGTTTCAGACGCGGTCCTGCGAAAAAGAGCATCCGTGCAAAGAAACCATCCTGATTGAACTCGGCCGTGAGGATATGGCTCCACTGTTTGAGTCGAACATGGTCGGGCTCCACTTCTGGCAGAATCACGTCATCGACAATCTTTGCGAGGGGCTCACCAGCGCCGTGATAGATGAAACGCTTGAGATCGTCGAACTCATCTTCGAATCCGGAGAACTGAAACATGGCAAGGACATAATGGAATGCGATCTTGGCGATGGCCCTTATATATGGCAGTGAAATCATCGCGTTCATCTGGCCTTCGATCTGCTGACTTTCAGCTACATCGAGTGGCGAATCTGGCATTTGCTTGAGCGCGTCGCCCACGACGTTCTGCAGCTCTTCTTCATCCTTCTCCCCGGCGATACAGGCGACGAGCTGCCATTCACGCCAGGTGGGACTCTGTTCCTCCAGCTTTTTCTCAATGAGCCCGGATCGGATCGGCACATGAACGAAAGTTCCATCCGGCTTGCGGAATAGGAGTTGATGCATCAGGTAGGCTTCTGTGTCGGAATTCATCTCCCATAGGAACTCCTGCTGCAGAGAGGGATGCATTGCCTTGACTGTGAGTGGGGGCAGTCCCAGCGTCGGTTCTACGAAAATGTTCTTCGGATTGTTATTTTTTCTACCTTGTACGCCAAGTATCTTCCTGAAGAAAGCCTCCGTGCTATTTCGCAGAAAAACCTCCTCAAGTTGAGCGAAGCGCTTCTGGCAGTCATAGCAAATGAAGTCTCTGAGGCGGACATCTCCCTCAAAGTTTCCGAGCCCGGCAGGAAGGTAGTGCTCTTTCGGGTGAAGAGGACTTGTGCCTGGACAAAGACCGGCCGGAGAGGTGTAGAGGCACCGGTTTTCGCGATTTCTCTTGTCCATTAGCAATCACATTTTGAGACTTCGTAATTATAGGTTTTCCGTGCGCGCTTCAGGAGCAGATGACCGTGCGTGGTCGGCTGCGTGAATTAAGTATAGCCTTGTAACCTCATCTTATGTGCGGACGTTAGTTCCAATACGGCACCAAGCAGGAGATCGCTGAGTTCGTGCGGGCGCGGCGCATCACGGCCGAGACGATCGCACCCGACTATAACGTCTCAAACGTTGATTGCAAGTTGTGACGGACGGCTCACGATTACTACATCAACGACGCCTTGTATTTCAAGCAATGCGCGCCTAGTGATATCGTGCTCCTGAACGCTTGCTGAGTCGTCGTAGATGAATACGATCAACGCCTCGTATCGAAGATCCCTCAAATACGGGATGCAATCTTCCTGCACTTCCTTTTCGATCTTTTTGAAGTCATCTTTGCTGTTTGCAAACTTGGCTTCGATGATGAGCTTCAGCGAGCCGATTCCGAAATCGGCTCGGTACGTTGAATGGCCGAGCTTCGGAAGCGTATCTTCATCAACCACGTCGTTGAAATATGACCGAAGGATGAGCCAAAGGATATCTTGCACTTCACGCTCTTGACGGATGGGCCATTTGACAGGGCTTTTCAGGTTCGGTCCGTCGTTCCGCCATCGTTTCATTGCAGCTTCGAAATTATTGAGAACCTCAGCGACGTTCCGTGGACTCAGTGACGCAGCGCCGAGGGCTTGAAACAGTGTTGAGTTGACGCTTTCCCAAATGAAGGCGGCCTGCGCGGCCGATTCGAAGCGCGGCTCAGTAGCGGTCTGAAACAGAATTTCTTGCCTGGAAGACTCGAGTTGTTGGTTTGATGGAATACTCTCCGTCATGCGGTGCCTAACGAACCAATCCTGAAGGGAAAGCATATAGAGGCTCAGATCACGGCCAACCCCAAGTGGGATAGGAATATCCCACGCTCGGAAATAGAGATATGGAAACAGGGGGTCATCTTTACTTAGCCCTTTTTGCTGCATGCCTTCCAGCACGGTACGCGACCAAGCCAATGTTTCTTTGCCATCATCGCCAAGGCTCTTCGCGCCCAAAATGATGCCCAGCAGTCTGGTCGAATTGCGGGCCAAGCTCAGATGCTCTCCCTTGAAAGCATCTCGCTCCCGAATTCGTTCAAAACCTTCGAGTAGTTTTTCTGCCATTGTGTAGACGGGAAATGCCCACATGGAATATCCCAAGGCAGCAACATGGTCGAGGGTGGCAGCTCGATAATGTTGCTCGATCCACTGTTCGTTACAAAGCACCTGCCAATCAATGTTGAATCGTATGTTGTCCTTCAGAACGTGGTGAGCGAGTAGACCTTCGACGGAGCCTGGACGATTTTGTTCCAAAATCGCGACTCGCAATTTATCCAGTCCTGGTTTCAGAAAGAGTTGTTGGCTCATAGGAACCAGCGCCTTTCTTTCAGTGCGGTCGAAAGCGTCTCGGGATTCCAGTTCTTAACCCTTCTCAAATGCCCCAACAGATCTACGATCATGTCTGAGTAAGAAATCGAAACTGGAAGCGTTGACGGGTTGAAACCCCTCCATGAGATGAAGCTGAGATTGAAAATTTGGCGAGCGATATAATCCACGCTCTTGAACGTGGACTTCTCGTGAATGCTCACCAGTACTGGATGAGGGCAACCTTGCAGTGGCGTCTTGACCTGAAATGGCCCGGACAAAGTCAAAAGAGCAGCGTTTGGCCCTAGAGGCACACATTGTCCCCTCTGCGGGACCGCCACTCCCTTCATTGTGTCGCCGAACTTCACTCCCCTCGATGCGGGATCTAGCAACATCCAGTTGTGCGAGTCACTGACATGAACGAAGGCATATTGCACGTCGAAATCTTTGAGTGATCGTGCGAAGCGATCAACTGCCTCAGCTTCAGCATCTTTGTACTTCTTGAACTTTTGATGGAAGATGAATCGGACCCTGTCTTTTGGTCTCCAACCGAATCGGCTCCTGAGTTCACTCACAGTCTCCGAGAGAGACTGAGTCAGAGCATCAACGTACTCTTCTGAAGGCACCTCTTGAGTATTGTTTGCCAACAGGTACTGGCCATCGCCGCTGAAAACGGTCGTAATTCCGATCACCCGCTCGCCTGCACCACGACGGCTTTCGTTCAATCTGGCGCTTCCTATACCAACGATAATCTCGTGCGCCATATCGCTGTTCTGGGTCAGCGTCCAAGGGATTCCGCCAAGCTTCGCGTACATAGCAAGCCCGATATTATTGAGAATGTAGTCAAGGCTTTTTCGACGGATGGTTTCGATATTCAATAGTTGTACTGGAACACCTTGCGCCATCAATCGCGCTTTAGTGGTGTAGTACGGGTTCGACGCATCGGGAAGCCCTCGATACTGCGAACGGATGATTGCGATTGCCATGTCTGGCTTCTGTTTCAACGCCTCCAACGAAGCATCCTTGTAAATGTCGTCGGAATTCGAACTGCGCTTCACTTCGTGGAACGTAAAATCGCAACTGCTCAAGTGGTATTTGCGGACGAAACCTTTCCGGAAAGGCGATCCATCAGGAGCGTTGGGTAGCCCCTCCTTCAGCTTTCTCAAAAACTCTTCGGCATCCCCGGTGAACTCTTGCGGACAGATGACGGCGATGCGCACCCGTTTGTTTGGAAATGACTCTGCGTCGTAAGGACCATTGAGGTCGATTTGCTTGTCGACAGGCCAAGGAACGGTTAACGAACCTCCAGGGCGAAGGACACATTTGGGAGAGTCGAAAAATCTGGAGTAGCCGGCATCATTGCCTCGTGAACACTCATGGGGTTTCTTAGCGATCCGCACTCCTAAGCCGACGGCGCACGGAATTGGGGATTTTGCTTCCAACCAGGCTCCAAGTTGATGGAGTCGCTGGGTCTGATTGGGAGCGCCGGTCACTTTGTAGCTTTCCTGAAGAAGCGAGCTCGAAAAGGCATCGTAGTCTTTGCCAAGGAGGCTTCGGCCGACTGCCTCGATATTTGTACGACTACCTTCGAAATAGCACTGATCGGCTGGATACTCCGCATAGTCAGAATCGACTAGGGTTACGTTGTCCTTTGTGAAGCGGTCGATCCGTCCGAGGTAGGCCCGATCAAACTGATGTTCGGACTCGTCAACTAACCGCACGGCGTACATGCCGGCTGCTGAAACACCCTGAGCCTGAAGTTCAGCGACATTCTGGAGGAAGACGTATTTGATTCCAAATCCAATAAGAACTCCGCTCGCGATGTCCCCCTCGTGCGGAGCTAACGGCCTAACGTCGAGCGTGTATTCGGGGAAAATGCCAAATACGTCTTTGCGGTTAGAAGCGAGATTATGTTTTTCGAGTAGGAGCGTGACAGGGCGAAAGCCGATAACAGTCTCTCTGCCAGCAGCTTTGAAATATCTATGTAATGCTGAGCGTGCGAGCGCATTCGCTAACTGAAAGTCGGAGATGATGTTGAAGTCTGTTTCAGTGCCAATTGCGATCGCGTTTTCTACTACCGGGATGCAGGCGATTTTATTTCCCATTCGATGAAAAACATGGGAATCCCCATGCTTCTCTCTCAACTTGCTCAACTCTTTGCTGATTGGGTCGTCGGAGGTCCAGTTTTTTTCTGAACCTTCAGGAAAGGTCAGAGCGCCCCCTTTGAATATGTCGGCAGTAAAACGTAGCGGCAGGTAGTTGAGATGCAAGTGAGTCCCTTCCAAGGCAGAGTTCAGGAGCTAGTGGCAGATGTCGTATCGTTCACATTGCACTCCACTTGGGTATTTGCGGTCAAGAATTCCTCACACAAGAACGGCAAAGCGTTAGCTAAGAAGGGCGGACGTCCAGCTTAGTGGGAAAGCGCATGCCCAAGCCCTATGGATCGGGTCTCCGCACGGTCTTGGATCAATTCTGGCCGCGGAGCTGGAATGGCCGAGGTCTTTGATACATCGCGGCTGAGACTTTCCGCTAGGTTGGACGCATCATTGGTGAATATCTGAGCCTCTTGCGAGGCGCGAGAGACGGATACATAGGCGAACCGTCCGTTAATCAATTCCGGGTGAACTTCGATATCCATGTTCACTAGGACGCGCTCTGAGGTGAGCCCCTGCGCGCTGTAGGACGTTACCGCGTATCCGTGGTCGAAGTGACGCATGTCTCTCGGGTCGAACGACACGTCTTTTCCGCTATCCATTCGCAGGGTAATACGTCCCGCATCGTCGAAGCTTTTGAGCGTTCCTAGGTCGCGGTTTGCGACCTGCAGGTCGCGGTTGGGGGCTGTCAGTTGCACCCGGTCACCAATCGCAAACTCGCGTTCAATCTCTTTGTAAGCGGATATGCCATGCAGGCGTGAGGGGTCGTAGGTCACAAGCTCTCCGTCTGATTTCCGGATCGTGACAAGGTTGTCTTTGGGTGTGGCCGCGATCACCTCAGCGTAGCTGCCGCCCTCGATACCAAGCTCTTTGCTTCCTCGGATGTAATGAAGCACGTCGCCAGGTTGATAGCGGGCTGCCCAGGCTCGATCCGCCCCGGTCATGTCCGAACGTGGCGTCAATACGTTGATGGAGCGATCTTCCGCGTCCAACCTTCCAAGACTCTGTAAAGTCTGCCGGACGGCCTGATTGATTGCCCGTCGCGAGGCGTTATCCGGCGAGACGATGATCGTCTTTTCAGGATGCATTGCATAGGCTTTGGCGATGGCCGAGATGCGCTGCTCCGGGTCGACTATTTCCGTGACCCGCCCCTGTTGCTGGAGCATCTGAAGTCCGGCTTCCGTTTGATTCTTCGATAGGTGTTCCACTGCCCGAAGGAGTTCGGGATCTTTCTGACGGACGATTCGATCGAGAATCGCTGTTTGCATCCCAGACTGCTGTAACTGCTCGAAGGGTTTGCCAGCGTCTACGCCTTGGTGTTGGCGAACATCGCCGATCAGTAGCACTTTGTCCTCTTTGCTGATGCGCCGGAGAAAATCTCGCATCTGCTCCGTCGAGGCTAAGGAGGACTCATCGACCATATACAGATGTCTCCGGCCCGGAGCGTCTTGAACCCGAGCTCGTGCGAGGAAACCCTGTAGGGTGTCGGCGGAAATTCCCGCATCGCGGAGCTGGTGTGCAGCACGCGATGTCGGAGCAAAACCTTCGACCACATAGCCGTTTTGTTCCGCTCCCAGGCGTATCGCGGAAAGCGTACTTGTTTTTCCTGAGCCTGCGCTCCCTTGCAGTCCCTGTATCTGATCGCGAGAAGTGAGTATCTGTTCGATGGCTTTTCGCTGGGTCTGATTCAGTTGTTGGCGTGCTTCCGTGAGCGGGATAGCGTCCTGAACCGACATGAGCTGCGGCGACCGATGCTGTCCTTCGCGGACGGACGCGATTATCTCCTTTTCGGCTTGGATCGTTCCTGCCGTGGTGAAGGAGCGCGCCGCTGCTTTTCCATCATGGGAGACTTCTCGAAACTCACCGGAGCGCACGCGGGCCTCGAAGCCGGCACGTACCTCTGGATAGGTCATCTCACCCATACCCTTGCGCATAGCGTCTACTAAGATCGCGCGTTCATCGAGCACCGCTTCACGCTCGAAGCCTTTATCTCGCGCAAAAGTTACTGCTGAATTGACCTGCTGTTTTCTCTCATCAGGTGGGTTTTCCCGGGCTTGTTCCTGACGGCGCGAACGTGCTTCGGCGATAACTGTGTCTGCCTGATTTCCAAACTCCGCTGCGATCTGACGATGTGCAGCGACAACCTCCCTTGGGGAAAGGATTTGTTTGCCGTCGCGGGTGTTGTGAGCTGCAATCTGGGCAGCTTCTGGACCCGAAAAGCCGCTTCGGGCAACGGCTTCGACGATCTGCTGCCGTCGCGGGCTGGAGGCGTCAAGGTATTCCTGCGAATAGCCCTTGATCTCAGGAGCGCCACTGCGCCCAGGCTCTATCTCGTACCCGAGCGAACGAAGCTGATACGTGAGATGGGACTGGTAGACGGCAGTTGCGAATTGCTGCGTCTCGAACAGACTGCGCGGTTGCAGGGCGCGTATGGTTCCATCTTCACACTCGGTCATATTGAAGACGACGGCATGGGTATGAAGCTGGGGAGCCGCGTAGCCGCCGACCGGGCGGGCCGTGTCGTGTTCAAAGGTCGCGGCCACAAATCGCCCGGTAGTTTCAGGAGGATTGTTCCCACCGATGCGGACTTGGGTATAGCGTTCCAACTCGGCGAGCGCAAAGGCCACCGCCTTTCGATGTGCCTCGCGAACTTCGCTGTCGCCGCCGACCAGCGCCGTCAGCGATACCGACTTTGGAGCGGAAAAGGTCGCATCCCAACCTGCCCGATGTTCCACAGGCGTGACGGTTCTACCGTCCTCCGTCTTGTACTCGTGAACGGCCCGATGACGCACAAGCTGCTCGCCGGTCTGCGGATGCTGACCTTCCGCAAGCCGTGCGAACTCCTGACCGCCGACAGCTCCGGACAGTTCGAACTTCTCTGCGAGCTGACCGCGCCATTCACCCTGAATGATGTCCTCCTGCTTCCAATAGTTTTGCTCCGCGGCGGTGAACTCCTTCGCGTGGTAGGTCTGCGCTTGTGTGGATGAAAGCGGTTTGGAAATTGTCAACATGGCACACTCCTATCCACGCGTGATGAGGTTCTGAACGTCGTCGGGGGCGATGACGACTTCTTCAGGCTCAATCTGCTCGACCTCGGAAATTCCATCCGTTGTGGCTGACGCGGATGTTTCCGGTTCGTGCTTCAATTCCGCCTGCGTCGGGTCGCTTCCTGCCGATCGTTTGGATTGATAAGGCAGCTTCTCTTCGGGCCGCTCGCGTGGTTCAAAACCCTTCGCGACCACCGGCATATCGAAGTACGGGAATGAGAATCGGGTCACATAGTTTTGATACTTCATGAATGCGTGGAGGTCAGCGAGTCCCGATATTTCAGATTCAAGGACAAGCGGTTCGACCTGGCGATCAAGGGCGAAGTTTCGTCCCGCACGGGTGCCATCGAAATGCGTCTCGCGAAGGCGCTCCACCTCAACTTTGCCGATGAATTCGCTCACCCATTGGCCGGCCTTCGGCTCCTTCGTGGTGAGCCAAACACTGGTCGCGGGCTGCGATAGCATGACCTCGGCAAGATGACCGTACAAGTACTCAAGTTGTGCCTTGCCTTGGAATCCGAGGACGACAGGATTGCGACTCTTGCGTGCCTCTGTAATTGCCGTATGGAGCTGAGGGAGCTTCTGCAAGCTTGCCAGCTCGTCGATCACGAACCACACCCGACGCTGTGCTTCTGTTGGTTCATTCAACAGCCGCAAGACGAGCCAGTCTATCCACAGACTCTGAAGCGGACGAAGGGCTTCACGCTCTGCCGGGAGTGAAGTTAGGAAGATCCATCCTTGCCGTTTCTCGGCCCACTCAGTGGCAGTCCACACCCCGTTCCCCTCACTCGATTTGGGAAGCAGGCGTAAGCTGTCGGCTACTAGACCAAGCGACGCCAACACACCGGCGCGCTGTTGATGGGCGTGAGGGTCGATGAGGTGAGCGTGCTCTGTTCCTTTGAGCCTCCGGTCGATCTCTTCCGGGTTTGACATCCACTGAATGAGCTCTTCCGGAGTCGGCCCGTACGCCATCAGAAAGGCAAAAATTTTCTGCGGGGATTCAATAAAGAACTCGCCCTTCTTATCTTGCGGAGGCTGGAACAGCGATGCCGCCAAAGCCTTAGCTTCTGAGCGGCTGCACAGCTCATCAGCTGGTCCCCAGTAGGGACACCGGCTGTCGAGAGGATTGAGGATCACATCGCCGCGCGCTGGATCGTAAAAGCGCTTCACGAACTCCCGCGCAGGGTCGTACACGATGGCCGCATCGCCCCGGCTTCGCACTTGTCGAAGCACCTGAAACATCAAGGCGGACTTGCCCGCACCAGTGTCCCCGATAATCTGCATGTGCCGCGACTCGGCGCGGCTGGGGATACGAAGCATGGGCTCAATGTCATTCGTCTTGAACCCGATTCCGTCGCCCTTCACGGTCTTGTTGAACTGCTTCGGGGTAAGCATCTCCGGGCCTTTGAGGCGGCGACCATACTTCAACTGTTTCTGCCACTGGACATCCTTGAACGCGGCGACTGGCAACAACGCCAGGAGCAATATGCCACCGCCGATCAGGGGCGGGCGGAAGAACGCAAAGAGGCTCGATCCGCCGTACACGGCACCCCGCAGATAGGCGCTAAAACGCGTGTCCACGAAGCTCCGTTCCGGTATCCGAAAGAGGAGAGAGTAACCCTGCTGTCGGGCATCCGGCGAAAGTTCCAGAGGTATCGTCTGCCCGCCCGACTCCGAAGTCCGGCCAAGGATCACATCGTCGTTCATGGCGGCGCGCGGAGTGCTTCTAGGGCCTCCGATGAACAGGAGACGGTATGTGCTTTTATGCGTCTTGAGTACCGAGCCGAAGGCGGAAGCGCGCTCGTAGGCGGGCAGGTAGTAGCGCTGGAGCGGCTCTGCCAAATGGATACGAATGCAGACAGCCAGGAAGGTCAGAACGGCCACGCCGAAAACAATACTGTACGTGTAGGTGGGCATGTGCCGTGGCCAGATGATGGTTTCTTTGCGACCCCAAGTCGTCTTCACCATAGTTCAGCTCCGTCTCTCCGCAACCAGTTTGGTGGCGAGGTCATACTTCGTCGTTCCGATTTCGTCGACGAGCTTGTCGAAGGCATCGGTGCTCAGCTTCTGTCCGGTCGCCAGAGTGCGCAGAACATTGACGAGGAGTAGCCGGACACCAACGAGCTCAGACAAAGCGACAATCTCGACATCGTTTGCTCCACTCCGCAGCCGACGCAGGGCGAGGTCGCGCATCCACTCTCCAGCGGTCTTGCCGTCGGCTGCCGACACCCTAACGATCGCCTGATACTCGGCTTCGGTGAGTTTTGTGTTCAGGTTCTGATTGCGGGTTTCGCGGGCACGGATCATGCCTCGTTTCACCGGACGTTCTGATTCAAGAAGTGGCATAGCGCCTCGCTCTTTCAGCCCGGATAGACGGAAACCTAATAGTTCCCGGTAAACGAGCAAGTTATGCGTTTTGAACGACAACCTATTAGTTCCCGCGGGGAACTAAACAGTTCCCTGTGAGGGGTGGAGTGTCGTAGCGTCAATCCCGTGCGCAAGCACGGAACCGGCAAGGTGTAGCGAATGCAAGAGTCGTACGGTGAGGGCCTAGCCAGCCACACCGGCTCCGAGTCTTGCGGATGTGGCCGTAAGGCCATGTACGAAGCGTAGACAGGAGGAACTACAGGCCAGGCTATTGAGCCGCGAAATATCCCTAACTTCAGGACGCCGACGCCTTGACACAACGCGGAAGGCAACATCCTGACAAGCAGTATGGCGAGCTTGGCAGGAGTCCTGCGCGGTCTATGACCCTGGCATGTAGGGACACACTTTGCACGGAAATTGAGAGATCCCGGGTTCACCTGAGAGCGGCCAGCGTTCTCGGGACGCATCGGGAAGTCTAAGGACAGGAGCCGATGATGAACGAACACGGGAAGTCGGACAGACTCATAGTACCGGGGAAGTCTCCGAACAAAGCCAGAGTATCGGTGGCGGAGGAGATGGAGGGAAGGGGTCTGACCAAGGGGAATCTGGGCCAACAAAACGCGCCCCGGACTCAGAGCCGGATCAAGGGGGTCCCCGGCGACAGGTCTTCGTCGCTGGGGTCTCTCAGCGCGCCAAGTGAGTTGGAACAGATACGACAAACGGCAAAATCGAACAAGGATGCAAGGTTCACTGCTCTGATGCATCATGTCTACCGGATCGACACCCTGCGGTTCGCCTACTTGCAGTTGAAGAGGCACGCTGCGGCGGGTGTGGACGGGGAGACATGGCGGCACTACGGCGAGGCTCTTGAGGAGAATCTCCAGAATCTCTCCCATAGACTGAAGCGCGGGGCATACCGGGCCAAGCCGGTGCGTAGGGTGTACATCCCGAAGGCGGATGGGCGGCAGCGACCGCTCGGCGTCCCGGCGCTCGAAGACAAGCTCGTTCAGAGAGCGACGGTGGAGGTACTGAATCAAATCTACGAAACCGACTTCCTCGGCTTCTCTTATGGGTTCCGTCCAAAGCGGCACCAGCATAAAGCGCTGGATGCGTTGTGGTGTGGACTCCATGAGCGACGTGTGAACTGGGTGCTGGACCTGGACGTGCGCAGCTTCTTCGACAGGCTGTCGCATGAATGGCTGGTCCGGTTCCTCCAGCATCGGATAGCGGACCGGCGCGTTGTGCGTCTCATCCAGAAATGGCTGAACGCGGGCGTGCTGGAAAAGGGCAAGCGAACCTTCGTGGAAGCAGGCTCGCCACAGGGCGGAAGTGCATCGCCCCTGTTGGCGAATATCTACCTCCACTACGTCTTCGATCTCTGGGTTCAGGCATGGCGTAAGAAGCGTGCGCACGGCGATGTAATCGTGGTGCGTTATGCGGACACATCGTGGTTGGGTTCGAGTACAAAGACGAGGCCGAACGGTTCTGGTTGGAACTGAAAGAACGAATGGAGAAGTTCCAACTGGAGCTGCACCCGGAGAAGACGCGGCTGATCGAGTTCGGACGCCATGCGGCGAAGAACCGAAAGCGCGCCGGTCTGGGCAAGCCGGAGACCTTCGACTTCCTCGGCTTCACGCATATCTGCGGGAAGACAAAGAAGGGAAGGTTCATGGTGCTTCGGCAGACGATTCGCAAGCGCATGCAGGCCAAGCTGCAAGAGGTGAAGATCGGCTTGTGGCGGCGCATGCATGACCCTGTTCCGGAAGTCGGAAAGTGGTTGAAGTCCGTTGTGGGCGGGCATATCCGATACTTCGGAGTGCCGGGCAACCGGCATGCTCTGGCCCATTTTCGTTACACCGTGAGCAACCTCTGGCATCGCGCTCTGTGCAGGCGAAGCCAGCATGGTCGCGTCAAGTGGGAACGAATGAAACGGCTCATCCGCAAATGGCTTCCTCCGGCCCATATCTGCCGTCCTTATCCTTCGCGCCGTCTGCGCGTCACCACCTGAGGTAAGAGCCGTATGCGGGAAATCCGCCCGTACGGATCTGTGCGGGGGGTACGGCGTAAGCCGTATCCCTACCGCGACTACGTACATCCGGTGCGGAGCACCGTTGTGGTTCCGGGAACGATATTTCGGTTGCATCAGCTCCTCGTACCCGCGACGGAATCCACCGAAGTGCTGCCGTTGGCAGCACGGCTTGCAGGCTTTCTCGGAGACTGCTCCGGTGAGTCATTGGGCGATGGTTTGCGAGTCCTCAGAGTGGGCGTGACGGTCTGCGCTTCGGAGGACTTCAGGAACTCCTGGAAGTCGCGGTCCTTCGAGAAGATGTAGGCGAGCGCCTGTTCGATGACTTCATCCGCTGTTGCATGGAGGAATGCGGCATACTGATCGAGTTGGGTAGCCGTCGTGTCGAGCAGCCGGATATAGGCGTTGATGTGCCGGGTTCGGGTGACTTCAAGCAGGGGCATTTGTGTTCTCCTTCGTGGGGTGCGTGTTCAGGCTGTTCTCTTGCGTGCGACCATACGCTCCGCTGTCGAGGCTATCTCTCTCGCTCGGACTGCACAGAGGGCGCGGGGAAACTCGAAGCGGCGACGCACTTCAAGCATGGTGATAACGCCGTCGATGCGGATGCCTTCGAGCAGCCAGAGATGAGCGGAAGCGACATCGATGGTGCGCTGGGCGTAGTAGACGGGGTTGGGCTTGTCGGAGCGCCGGGAAGCCAGTTCCCGCGTCAACTTCATGGCATCGGCTCCATGGGCGAGTTGCGCCGTGACCCAGGCCCAGTCCTTCTCGGAATTGCTGCGCTTGCCCTTATGGGGCGGAAGCGTATGACCGAATGACGTGCCTTCGGCTACTCCTCCGCCGACATGGAAGTCCTCTGTCAACGCCGTTTGAAAATTCCTCGTATTTGGGCGTTTGAAAATTCCCCACTTTTGGCAGGTTGAGATTTTGGATCAGGCCGGGAGTGTGCGGCGGAGGGCGTAGCCCGGAGCCGCATACTCCCGGAAGCCGGTCCAGGTTGGGGTCAGGCTCCTTCCCTGTTGGGGGTTTTGGCGGCGATCACCCCGGCCTTCTTCTTGTCCTTGAGCCGGTAGCTCTCGCCCTTGATGTTGATGGTGGTGGAGTGGTGCAGCAGACGATCCAGAATCGCCGACGCAATCACGTTGTCAGCGAAGATCGTGCCCCAGTCGCCATAGCTCTTGTTTGAGGTAACGATGATCGATCCCTTTTCATAGCGCTCGCTGACCAGCCGGAACAGGCAGGTGGCGGCGAAGGGATCCAGCGCCAGATAGCCCATTTCATCCAGGATCAGCAGCTTGGGCTTGACCAGCAGGGTCATCCGCTCCTTGAGCTTGTTCTCGTCGCGGGCGCGCTGGAACTGCTGCACCAGGTCCTGCACGGTGACGAAGTAGACCGTGTTTCCGGCCACGATGGCCTCGGTGCCGAGCGCGATGGCCAGATGCGTTTTACCCACTCCGGGCGGGCCGAGCAGCAGCACGTTCTCCTTACGTTCCAGAAACGCCAGACCGGCCAGCTCGCGCAGTTTGCGCTCGTCGACCGAGGGCTGGAAGTCGAAATCGAACTGGTCCAGGCCCTTGTTGTAGGGGAAATGCGCCCATTGGGTCTTCAGGCGCACGTTGCGCGTGTGCTTGGCCTGGCTCTCGGCTTCCAGGGCCTGCTCCAGGAAATCCAGATAGGGCAGGTCCTTGGCTGAAGCCTCTTCGGCGATGGCTTCATAGCAGTTAGGCAGGTGCGACAAGCGCAGCCGCTGCATGTGGTTGAGCAGACGTTCAGACTGTAGCGACATGGGCCACCTCCTCGTAGATATCCAGCGAGCGGAGCTCCACCACGGGCACGGGATGATGCAAGCCGACGCCGGGACCGGGCGTTAGCTCCGTGGTTGGCGCTGATATCGGAGCCGTTGATCTACGGACCCTGCGCGGCAAGCCGGCATAGTGCGCCGGGTCGATGACCGCCTGGCCCTTGCCTGTGGCCATGCGGTGTTCGGCGATCAGGTCCCGCTGATGAAAGATGCGGATGACGCGCACATCCAGAGGTTCCCGTACCGCCACGCTCTTGCCGGCATACGCATGCGGCACCGAATAGCGGTTGCCGCGATAACTCAGCAGGCAATCCTTCGCCACCTGGCGATGGCTGAGGTAACTGGTATCGTAATCCGGCTGGCCGCCGAGTGGCGTCAACCCTTCTCGCGCAAACCGCTCCAGAGGAACCTCGCGCGTGGTTCCATGCACGCGCCGGTTGGCTTCTTCGCACCACACCAGCGCTTGATGGTTCAACTCCGGCAGGGAATCGAAGCTCGTCCCCGGCCAGAAACTCGACTTGATGTACCGGATCGTAGACTCAATCTTGCCCTTCGTCTCCGGCCGGTAAAGATGACAGACCCGCGGCACGAAGCCGTAGTAACTGGCAAAATCCAGCATCTTCGTATGAAAGCGTGGCTGCCCATCGATGCGGTCCAGCACCACCGTCTTCATGTTGTCGGTCAGCACCGTCGCTGTGACTCCACCGAAATGCCGGAAGGCATGCACCATGCAGTTGAGAAGTGTCTCCACATCCTGCCGCTGTGTGAACTCCGCGTACTGCATCCGCGACCAGCCCAGCGTCAGCGCAAATCCGTACAGCCGCCTGCCGCCCCAGTTGCCGAAATGACCCCAGTCCATCTGCGCCTGTTCGCCCGGCTCCGTCTCGAAACGCACAAACGCCCGCTCCCGGTCTTCGCTTCGCCACTCCCGCACCGTCGTTTTCACTTGCGTGTAACAGCCGTCATAGCCTCACTTGCGCATCTCCATAAATAACCGGCTGGCGTTATGCACGCCCTGCTCCCAGCGCTCCCGCAGCCAGGGCCGCCAGGGATCGATCTTCCAGCTCTTCGGCTTGCGTTCATACGCCCGCGGCGCTTCCCGCAGGTACTTCCGCACCGTCTTGCGGTCGATGCTCAGATGCCGGGCGATCTCCGTCACGCTCCAGCCCTCATGATGCAGCTTCTGTATCTCCATGAAATCCTCCAGTCGCAGCATCCTTCATCCTCCCGGATCAGAATGCCGCCGCTCGGCCTACACCGGGGATTTTTCAAACGCCACTTTTGAGGATTATTCAGACGGCGCTAACACGTGGCCGGGTTGCGGCCCGTCGTCGAATCAAAATCGAATGCAAGCCGGACGCTGTGCGGGTCTGTTCGACGTGTGTCCGGCATCCGTTGGGGTTGCGGGATGCGCGGCGGTGCTGCGCACCGGATATACGTTGTCGCGGTAGGGATACGGCTTACGCCGTACCCCCCGCACAGATCCGTACGGGCGGATTTCCCGCATACGGCTCTTACCTCAGGTGGTGACGCGCAGACGGCGCGAAGGATAAGGACGGCAGATATGGGCCGGAGGAAGCCATTTGCGGATGAGCCGTTTCATTCGTTCCCACTTGACGCGACCATGCTGGCTTCGCCTGCACAGAGCGCGATGCCAGAGGTTGCTCACGGTGTAACGAAAATGGGCCAGAGCGTGCCGGTTGCCCGGCACTCCGAAGTATCGGATATGCCCGCCCACAATGGACTTCAACCATTTGCCAACTTCCGGAACAGGGTCATGCGGACACCGCCGCAACTCGGTCTTCACCTCTTGCAGCTTGGCTTGCATGCGCTCGCGAACCGTCTGCCGAAGCACCATGAACCTTCCCTTCTTTGTCTTCCCGCAGATGTGCGTGAAGCCGAGGAAGTCGAAGGTCTCGGGCTTACCCAGACCAGCAATTGCTGGTATTACGACCAGTGGGGCAATCGTCTGGATGCGGAGGGTTCGGCGACGGCTTATTCGAGCACGGCGGGAGGGGCTTCGCCTTGCAGTGGACAACCCGTGGTTCAATACAACACGAACAACCAGATGACGGGCTCGGGTGCGCCCAGCTATGATCAGGCCGGAGATGCTACTTCGGATGCGAAGGGCCGCCAGTATCTCTATGACGCGGAGGGCCGCATTTGCGCGGTGCAGGGTGCTGCCGTGGATGGGATCAGCGCGATGGTGGGCTACATCTACGACGCGGATGGGAATCGCGTGGCCAAGGGGCCGATCACGAGCTGGAGCTGCGATCCGACGACGAACGGCTTTGAGAGCTCGGCTTATGAAACCGATTATGTGCTGAACCAGTCCGGCCAGACGGTGACCGAAACCACCAAAAGCGACACGGGCGTGATGCAGTGGAACTTCACCAACGTCTATGCCAACGGAGTGCTCTTCGCCACCTACGATGCGCAGGGGCTGCACTTCCTGCTCAATGACTGGCTGGGCACGCGGCGTGCTTCGACCGACTATGAAGGCGTGCTCGAATCACTCTGCGCCAGCCTGCCCTATGGGGACGGGCTCAACTGCACCAACTCCCCGCAATCGCCCAACGAACAGCACTTCACCGGCAAACAGCACGACCAGGAATCAGGCAATGACTACTTCGGGGCCAGGTACTACTCCGAAAATGATGCAAGGTTTCTGACTCCGGACTGGTCCGCCAAGGTCGAGCCCGTGCCCTACGCCAAGCTGGGTGATCCGCAGAGTCTGAACCTTTATAGCTACATGCTCGACAGCCCGCTTGACGGCGTTGATCAGAATGGGCACGCTAGGGGGTGTCCTGGCGGATGCTCAAGTAACATGATCCTTTATACGAACCCCTATGAGCAGGGCGATGTTCCAGCAGGAGCGGCCCAACAGCAGAACGGAGACCCGACACTCCCAACCGAAGTCCAGCCGCCTCCCCCCAGCATGGCAGATAGGGTGATGACGGCACTCATGCCGAAGACGCCGCTCGACCTAGCGCTTTTGGTTGGAACAGATGGTCTTGGGGAAGCGGGCGCTGCACTATTGCGCGTGACGGAAGTTGCGAGTTCATTAGGAAAGACTGCTGACTTCGTTACACTTGCGATCACGGAGACGAAGGAAGGTACTTCCGTTGTCAGTTCGAGCGAAAAGGCGCTTCGACCCGCTGTTAGGGCGCTTTTGAAACCCGGAGAGGTTGCTGCAAATGGAGCAGGACACGCCGAAGTCACGGGGGTTAATGCAGCCAGGCAGATGGGACTTACTCCAACCGGTGTAGCCGCGAGCAGAGGGATTTGTCCTTCTTGTGCAGATTTCTTGAGGACGGCGGGCGTGGCAGCCCTGAGCGCCCTCAAAGCAACACTTCCGTTCTAAAGAGCATGGAGACGCGATGATCGGCGAAGAAAAGAACCTAGTTTCAATAACGAGCCTCTCTCCAAAGAAGCAACTTGCGTTTGCTCTGTTGGTTTTTGAGAGAATGCTGCCAAGCCTGGTTGCTTTTTCAAAGGACACAGGCTTCGATGACTCCTGCTACTTGCAAGCCAAAGATGCCGCATGGGCTATCTTGCAGAATGGACCAGTAGACCGATCACTAAGTGAGGTATGTCTCAGGGGCGCACCGGACACCGAGGATTACTCTCACGACCTCACTTCTTACGCCTTGAATGCAGCCCTTGCGATGAATGACATCATGGAGTTTGCGCAAGATGGTTGTGCCGACCACATCACAAGCGTCTCAACGCTTGCCGGTGACTCCCTGTACCTCTACCTAAGCAGCCAGGGAGACTCGGTTGTGTCCTCCCCCGAAGAGGATAGCCAGATCGCTTCCCATCCCTTAATGCAAGAGGAGCATCGCCTGGAAGAAGCGGACATCAGGTTCCTAGCGGGCCTTCCAGAGCAGTTCTCCGAAGAGACAATCCTGTCCTTAAGGGCGCGAGCGGGTACTCAGGCCCCCTTGCTTCCTCTCACGTTGTAATTCCGCAGGCCGCTCTTCGGGGCGGCTTGCTGCTTCAGTGGCTCCATCGGGCAGCAGTGGCGCAGCGAGCGAAAAGCGTCCATGCTACGCATGGGCAGCAGGGTGGTCGCGGATTGGCCTGCTCCCCTGAATCCGTCCATTTCGGAATACGAAAATCGTACTCCGCTATGTGCGGATTTCGGGGAGCAGGCCAGCAGGGCAGATGCGCCCCAATTGCGCCCTTAAATTTCTTTTGTTTGCGGGGGCCTGGAACGTCTCGAATTTACTCGTGATCCCGTTTGAACGCCAAGTGGAGGCTTGGTCAAAGACGGCCTAAAACACTCTAGCGCAATGAAATGCCGGACAAATGATTTGTTGGGCGCTTTCTCCTGCAATCGTAGATTGTGAGCGGGTTTCTTGGTTAGTGAACCACCGCTGGAGATGGCATTGATGACCTTTAGGGGATTTGCAGTCCTCGGCTGACCAACGCTGGCCATGGGTATGAAACGGCTAAAAATGGGTGAAAACGGATTTTGCATCCCCGAGAGATCCAGAACATAGATTTCCCGCAGTCGCCCGAATCGTGACTTTCCAATTTCCAAATTGGAAATATTCGTCTACCATTGGCCTATGCAAGGGCAGGATGTTGCGCTTCTCCTAAAACTCGCTATTGAGAATGAGCCACGAGTACCCTCAAAGGACTTGGCGGAAAGTCTCTTTATTTCGCCGTCCGAGGTGTCGAAATCCCTAAAGCGAAGCGCGGAGTCGGGACTGCTCCATATGGTCAACGGAGAAAAGAGGGTCAATCGCTCTGCCTTGCTGGAGTTTCTGTCACACGGATTCAGGTATGTATTTCCACCAGCCAAGGGTTCTCTGGTTCGTGGTGTTCCTACAGCGACGGCTGCAGAGCCTTTGAAGTCCCGTTTTCTAGAATCCGGCGATCCTCCCGAAGTCTGGCCCTATGCGGAAGGTAAAGTCCGGGGCATTGCCCTTGCTCCTCTATATAAAGGAGCACCCAGCGCCGCATTGAAGGATGCCAGGTTCTATGCAGTTCTCGCGCTCTGCGACGCCATTCGTGGCGGAAGAACCCGAGAGCGAAATCTCGCCATCGAGCTGCTTGAGAAGGAGCTTCATGCCTGATCCGAATCTGCCTCTGTTGGAAAACGCCGCATACAAACTTTCTCCCTTCCTTGAAGAGGTTGTCTTTGTCGGTGGTGTCACGCTGGGGCTTTTGATCACAGACCTGGCTGCCGCTCCGATCCGTGGCACGAATGATGTCGATGTGATCGCCGAAATCATGACATATGACGGCTATGTGGAGCTTTCGGAGCGCCTTCGCAAAGCAGCCTTCACGGAAGATGCCGGCGAACAACCCCTCACCTGTCGATGGCACAATGACAATTTGATACTTGATGTACTGCCTCTCAGCGCAGAGGTTCTGGGTTTCACCAATCGGTGGTATGCGCTCGCGCTCAAATATGCGTCGAAATTCACTCTTCCGAGTGGCCTCTCAATTCGAGTGATTACGGCGCCATTCTTCCTGGGTACAAAGATGGAGGCGTTTCGAGGACGAGGCAATATGGACTATCAAGCCAGCCATGATCTTGAAGATTTTGTGGCTGTAATCGAAGGTCGAGATAGTGTGATTGAAGAGATCGCCGGATCACCATCGGAGATTCGAGAATACCTTGCTGACGCTGCACGGAGACTTCTTGCAGAATCCAAATTTCGTGATGTGCTGCCAGGATTCGTACTACAAAACGAGCGAGTACCTCTAATCGAGAAACGGTTGGAAGCCATTGCTGGACTTTGATGACAAAGAGCCGATTAGGGGCAGTGCGAAGTCCTTTGCTTCGATGAACATCCGCCGTGGGATGATGTATGAGCTCGGTTCGTCTGGCCATGACGAGATTGGCGATCAGCGCCCCGCCAGTGCATTCCAAGCCGCGTGAGAGTCCATGTAGTCTCTCCAATGCGCGATCTTCCGGTTCTCAAGCCGAAGGATAGAACAAAACCGGTTGTCGTACTGTTTGCCCGTCGCCAAAACGGTTCCATGAACCTCGTACTCGATCACGATGACACGGCCCGAGTCCGCAGTGTGGACGGCCAGATGATCAGCCGATTGCAGACTAATGATGTCGGTATAGCCTCGGAACGCATGCATCAGCTCGATTCGCCCATGAATGATGCGAGGCCATCCCAGTTCATAGAGAACTTCGTAGATGGTATGTTCGGTGACGATATCGAAGAAGTGATCCCCATCGACGAGGTCACCCAACGCTTCTCGAACGATCTTGAAGTAGGGCTCAGCGCCTTTATAGGCAGCGTACTTTGAACTGGACATCCGAACGACTCCTCATGTTGATGGTACTCAATGAGCTTCAGAGAAATTGGCCGATGCATTCAAAGCATATTCTCAACGGGCACGCCGTCAGCCCGCTCCATGAGCAGGAAACCTGGATTGCAGCCCACTACGATGGGCTTCACTGCAATATTGAACATGGGTGGGCGAGCGTTGGCTACAGCCTGAGCGCAAGTTCCGTGGTGAGGTGGGCGATGTCTTGTCCGCTGGCAAGAATCCGCAGCAGGTCCGACGTTTTGCTGCTCTTGAGATAGAGATTGACACGAATCAGTTCGGCCTTGTGCTCGCCGAACCACTCAAAGTTCTCATCATCCGTGGCGTGCCACGTATGGTCGGAATGATCATAGGGGAGCAGATTAGCTAACGATGGCCGTTATTGATGCCTCAACGTGTCCTAAAGCGGCTGAAAATTTTAAGCTACGCCGTTGGAAGAACGTGGTTTGGCAAATTGCGAGGCCGTAGGACTTCTGCCTTCCCGAGGCAGCGTGATCGCCGTCTTTTCGCCCAGTCTCCGCTACCCAGACGAGTGTTCGAGTGTTGCGTTTCGTCATTACTTGATATTATGTAATGGCATATCGCAACACTCTCACCAATGGCTCAGTACATGCAAAAGACGATGCAATACGTGACGAAACACGGGATCGTGCGGCCACGCGACATTGAGGCCATCGGCATTCCGCGGGAGTACCTCCTGCGTCTCCATCGCCAGGGCAAACTGGATCGTGCCGGACGAGGGATGTACAGCCTTCCGCACGCCGATGTCACGGAGCGACATTCCTACGCGGAGGTATCGAAGCGCGTTCCAAATGCCACCCTCTGTCTGCTTTCTGCGCTTGCATTCCACGGCATCACCACGCAGAATCCTGCGGCGGTGTGGATTGCGCTGCGCAAGGGGGCAAGAACCCCTTCCTTCACCTCGCCGGCCATTCGAGTTGTGCGACTTTCCGGGCCGTCCCTGACAGAAGGCATTGAAGAGCATCAAATCGAGGGCGTTCCTGTGCGCGTCTACTCTGTCCCAAAAACGGTGGCCGACTGCTTCAAGTTTCGCAACAAGATCGGACTCGACGTGGCAATGGAAGCTCTGCGGGATGCCTTTCGCCAGAAGAAGGCCAGCGTCAATGCGATCTATCGCTACGCCGCAATCTGCCGTGTCAGTAACGTCATACGGCCATACCTGGAGTCGCTGTGAGTAAGGAATTCGGCGCAAATCTGGCAGCCTCCATCCGTGCTCGCCTGCTGCGTCTGGCTCAGATGAGCGGAGAAGACTATCAGCGAGTACTCGGCCGATACGGAATCGAGCGCTTTCTTTATCGTCTTGGACACTGCTCACACCGAGACCGCTTTGTGCTCAAAGGCGCCACGCTCTTCACGCTGTGGACCGGACAAGCCCATCGCCCGACCAAAGACCTTGATCTGCTTGGATACGGATCTTCTGCGATAGAAGACGTGGAGGCCATAATCCGGGAGATCTGTGAAGTCAAAGCCCCGGATGGAATCGTCTTCGACGCCGAATCCGTGGAAGGGACAAGAATCAAAGAAGACGACGAGCACGATGGCGTGCGGATCAAGTTCAACGCTCACCTCGCCAGCGCGCGAATCCCCATACAGGTGGATATTGGGTTCGGAGATGCCGTTTATCCGGAACCAGAGTTGGCTGCATCCCGGTCCTCCATCCGATGGCTGCGCCGCAGATTCCCACCTATCCTCGCGAGTCCGCAATCGCAGAGAAGTTCCATGCAATGGTTGAACTCGATATCCGGAACAGCCGGATGAAGGATTTCTACGACATTTGGTACATGGCCCAGACCTGGAGTTTCGGGATGCCGCCGCTGCATCACGCTATTGTGGCCGTGTTCAAACGCCGCGGTCTCGCTCTTCCGGAGGGTACACCGTTTGTGCTTAGCGCAGACTTTCTGAACGATGCGCAGAAGAAGCAACAATGGAATGCCTTTATCTCCCGATTCAAGGACACTGGGGAAGGTCCATCGCTTGACGAAGTTGGCGTACTTCTCCGAGCATTTCTCCTTCCTTGCCTGTACGCCGATTCAGCAGTGGTGACAGATACCCGCCGTTGGGTACCAAATTCCGGGTGGACAGACATGACGGTGTGATCCGTGGGCATGGATAGCCTGAACCCGGGAATCACTTTCAACCGGCGCGTCATCAGAAGCACAGAGTGTGTCACGATAGATCGAGTCGTGCTGCACAAGCCCGCGACGATGGACGAGGCCGTCGTGCATAGCCAGATAGTAGATCTAGAGGCCGGAGAGCTTCCGCACCGAACGTGGTAGTGGTTTGTCCCTGATCTGCGTGTTCGCAACTCTCTTGTTGAGTTTTATGAGGAGCGGATATCGCCGTGTACACCCCCGTCGCACGCAGCGAAGTTCTGGATGCCCTGGCTCATATCCGTGACCTTCACCGTAAGAGTAGCGGCCAGAAACGCGAGACCGAAATTGCCGTTGAGCGTCGCGAGTTGGCGTTCAAACATCTGGCCTCCAATCTGCCACGCACCAGTGCACATCCAACGCTCAGAATAGTCTCGGAGATCGCAGAACTCTTTTCGCTCACCGTCGAGGGTGCCCACCGGCTATTTGGATACGACCTGACGAGAATTGGGCCGCTCGATCTCAGGCTGAATCATGGTCGTACCCACATCGTTGAGTCGAATGCGTTTGATCGTGACCAACGGGTGGAACTGCCATTGCAGTTCGCCTCTGCCGAGGCGTTCCGGGCGAACCGGGTCCTGCGGGATCTGGTGCAGCAATGGCAGCTGGACGTTCCTGTACGGGCCTTGCAAGCTCCTGACTGGCATCAGCCGGGGAGTTTTTACGTGCATGTGGGCACCGAAGACAGTCTGGGGTCAAGTCTCCCTCCGGGTTCCCTGGCGCTGGTAGAACCGATCCAACACAACGAACAACCCATTCCGAACCCGCGTGCTATTTACCTGCTTCAGTTCAGCAACGGATATCGTTGCTGTCGCTGCGTGGTTTCACGCGGCAGATTGCAGTTGCTCTCTTCCGACTTTACGTACCGGGGCCCGCAGGAGTTTCTCTACCCTGGCGCCGTTCGCATTGCGGGCCGCGTAAGGATGTTTGCCTTGGCGCTTCCTCTGCCAAGGCTTCGCTCGCTTGAATCCTTTCCGCCGTGCGATGGCTGTGCGAGCTTGATTCTGCCGTGGGAACACAGCAGCCGGGCTGCGCTGCTCATGGCCAAGCACAAGCGCTTTCAACGCTCCAAGACAGAGGAAGCTGCTGTTCGAGAACATCTCCTTGCCATACTTGGCACCGGCCCCAGCGCGAGGACAGAGCGGCGCTATCGAAAGAACACGCCCTCTGATCCACACGTGAATTCCCTGCTTCACTTCACGCTGCAAAGTTATGCGCGTTACAGCGATGCTCTGCAGACAAGTGGAGTGGAATTGAGCGATCACGGCCGCTTTTCGCTGGATGTTCTGCTGCGGGCGCAACGGTGGGAAGATGCTGTGCGGGCCCGAGCGGAGGCCAGAGTGCCCGAGCCTTTGGCAGTTTGGCAAGGACTGCGAAGGGAGTTTCTCGAATGGCCGCCGATGCTGTCGTTGAAGTTTCCTGAGTTGTCTCTGCTGAGCGATCGGGTCGTGCGATTGGGCGATGCTGAGTCGCTGGATGGTTTGGAGCCACCCATCGCACCCGGCTCGTGGATGCTGCTTGAGAAAACTCCGCCTGCTTTGGACGAGCGCGCGCTTCGGCATGAAACCGGATGGTCGAGACCGATCTACACGCTTCAAAGGGGCGTCGAACTTTTCTGCGGATTTCTCAGGGCAGAATCTCCCGGGTACGCCCTCACAGCGACCCCGCATGGAAGGGCGGTCAAGGCCCTGTTTGCGTCCGATGAAGTTCGCAACCTGCGGCGTGTGATTGGGGTGGCGGTGCCGGTCTAAATCCCGAACTCAGTAATCGTGGCCATTTTCGCGCAACGCCTTCGCACCAGTGTTGATGCATCCTCTGTGCCGAACTCCCGTGTTTTTGACGGGACACGGTAACTTTGGCCAATCGCCGATTTGCCCCACACAAATCGCACTCCCGGAGATACGCTCGGTCCTATTCCAGCTCTGGTTCGGCCAGAGCCGCTCGGAGGGAGACCCGATGACCAAGCTTCGGTCAGTCGTTACTCAGGACGGCGCAGCGATCCTCGATTCACAGCAAGGAATCATCTCGACGCTCAACGCTACCGGCGTCTTCATATGGCAGGCACTGGAGCGAGGAGAGAGTCCCGAAGAGGTTGTGAGTGCTCTCGCCCGTGAAACCAATACGACCCCTGAAACCATCGAGCCAGACGTACTTGCATTCATTCGCGACCTGAAAGAACGCAGGCTGCACCCGTAAAGCTGTCAGACAGATTCTGAGAGGACAAGTCATGAATCATCCGGAAAGCATCGAGTATCGCATCGGACTGATCCTTACGGACCGACAGAATGTGCTGGCAGTTCGCGAGAAGAAGGGCTACTGCTTGCCCCGTGTTTCGATTTCACCGGGAAGCCGGCCTGCCAGAGCATTGCATTCTGCTCTCTGGAACGGATTCGGGATCCATGCGTTGGTTCTTGACTTCTTGGGTGATGACTCAGCATTGGTGCCACTTGCGGCTGTGGAAGCGGATTCTCTTCCCGACGAGTCTTCGCTCGTCCCTGTAAGTCTCGCGTCTGTCCATGAAGGAGATCTCCCTCACAATGAGCGCCAGAGGTTGCTGGAAGTCATGGAAAGGAGAACCCGGAATCCATTCGCTCGTCCGGGCTGGATTGGCGATGGCATCCGCTGGCTGGAAAGCGTAACGGGCATTCGTGTCGCCGAGCAGAATCCGTACGAACAATACAACGCAGGCCACGGCTTCACTCTGATCCGCTTCCAGATGGAAGACGGCTCGGCGTATTGGCTCAAAGCAACGAGCGGACAAAATGCGCGGGAGCTTCCCGTCACCCTCGCGCTCTCGCAGTTGTGCGGAAGATACCTTCCTCAGGTCATCGATTACAGGCCCGACTGGAACGCATGGCTCTCACGGGAAGAGGCGGTATGCCTGGAGACATGGCCAGAAGACTGCAATGAAGCGCAGCAGATTCTTTGCCGAGCAGTCGATGCTCTGGCAGCCATTCAGGTCTCCACCATAGGCTCAGCAAACACTCTTTTCAGGGCCGGAGCGTCGGATCAGAGACCGATGACGCTTGCCGCCGGGGCCGAGTCGTTCTTCTGCTATTTGGAAGAGGCCATGGGCCACCAAACATCCAGAAAAGTCCCGCGCATCTCTTCCGCGCGCCTGGGCGAGTTGCGCCGTCTTGTCGAGGACAGTTGCGCAAGGCTGGACGCACTCAACTTTCCGGTCACGGTTGTTCATGGCGACATGAATCTTGGGAATCTCCTCATTGGCCCTGAGCACTGCCAGATCACAGATTGGGCCGAGGCGTATGTTGGCTTCCCGCTCTGTACCTTGGAGCATCTGTTGCTCTTGCATCCGTATTCCGATCCTGTCCGCCAGCGCAATGAGCATCATGCTTTGAAGGAGCGCTACAGGTGTCTTCTGCTGGCAGGCTACGACGCTGTCCAGATCGATGAAGCATTTGTTCTTGCTCCTCTGATCGCCGCTTTTAGCGCTCTCTACGGTCGCGGCACCTGGCTGACGTCGCCCGCGCGCGATGATCCGAAGCGGCAATCCTATGCCCGCATGCTGGCACGCCATATGGATCGAGCAGCTCGGAAACCTGCTTTTCTTGGGACGCGTTGCCGGCACTCTACGCATGCCGGCATGGCTTCTGTATCGGCGTAGCGAACGATCCCGGAGGAAACTCTCATGGCGATTCGATTGATGGAAGCATGGGCTCTGCTGCTCTACTTCGACTGCCTGATGCGGTTTGGCAACTTCGAAAAGCTCTATGCCGCCGTTCGCAGTTGTCCTCGCAGACAAAGCAGCCACGCAGATCTCGATGCACTGTGTCGTGCGATGGATCTGGCATGCGTCTTCTACTTCAAACGCGTGCTCTGTCTGCAACGTTCAGCGGCCACAGCCGTGATGTTCCGTCGCCAGGGATACGCAGCCGACTTGGTCATCGGCGTTCAGCTTCTGCCCTTTTATTCGCACGCGTGGGTCGAATGCAATGGGCGAGTCGTTAACGACAGGCCATATGTCCGAGACAAGTTTCAAGTTCTGGAGCGGTGTTAAGAGAGGTGGGCCATGAGCATTCTGTTCGGCATACACGCGGCAGACGGCTCGCCAGCTTCAGAGGCGATGCTGCACGACTGGGCCATCTCCACGGCCCGGTATGCCACCGGCCCGGGCACTAGTTATGTGAAGACCGGACTCGGCATGGCTTGGCAGCCATATGGCAGTCATCCGCGTTTCTCTCTTGAGTCTGGTCCTGTCCGGGATGAGTTTCAAAACGTGCTGACGTTCGATGGACGGTTGGACAACTCCCGCGAATTGGCGGAGGACCTTGGCCTGCACGTGGCAAGCACATCCGACTCGCAAATTGCACTGACTGCTTTCGCCCATTGGGGCCCGTCCTCTTTCCGAAGATTCACCGGAGACTGGGCAGTGGCGGTGTGGTCAGAGTGCACCAATACCATCTATCTGGCCCGTGATCACGCGGGGACGCGTACTCTCTACTACCGGGCGAAGGCGAATGAACTCCGTTGGGCCACGTATCTCGATACGTTCTTCTCTTCAACAGAGAGTCCCACGCTTTCCGAGCCATACATTGCCGCTTATCTCGCCGGTCAACAGATTGGGGAGTTGACACCCTACCAGGGAATCTTTGCTGTCCCACCCGGGTGCAGTCTGGCCATACGTAGCGGTGCGATCCGAGTCGAACGTCACTGGTCGCCGCTCGGCGAGAGTGAGTTGGCATACTCCTCCGAAGAAGAATATGACGAGCATTTCCTGATGCTCTTTCGCCAGGCCATCGAGCGGCGCACTGAGGATGCTCCTCATGTTCTGGCGGAACTCAGTGGCGGCATGGATTCAACCGCCATCGTCTGCATGTCAGATCATTGCCAACGAAAGGTGGACGCCAGCGCTCCGTTGCTCGATACGGTGTCGTACTTCGACGATGAAGAACCTTCGCTTGATGAGCGCCGCTACTTTTCGCATACGGAGACATATCGAGGCAAGGTAGGCGTCCACCTCGACATGAGCTTCTCACAAAAAACCTTTCTGCCTCATGATGCCACCCGGGGAAGATACCTCTTGCCAGGAGCCGACAGCCTATCGATCCGCCGCGAAGAGCAGTTCCATGAGCGTGTCTGGAGAAGCGATTTTCGGGCAATCCTCTCCGGCATAGGTGGTGACGAGTTGCTGGGCGGGGTTCCGGATCGCTATCCGGAATTGGCCAGCTATCTGGTTGAAGGCGCATGGGCATCACTCCTAAAGCAGAGCCTGGCCTGGTCACTCGTCAACCGTGATCCCATCGTCGAAACGTTGCTGCGAACAGTTGGCCGGACTGCGCGACTCTACTGCCAGAATCCGCGCGCGGCCACACCGCCTCCGTGGCTCGCACACCGCACCTCTGGTCTAAGGGCGAACTCGGTAAGAACTCCATTCCGCTGCCAGGACCTGGTCCAGTACACCCCGCGCCAACTCGAAAACGCACGCACCTGGACTGCGGTCATGGGAACACTGCCTCACAGCTATCCCCGCATCCTGGCACGGCCGGAGTACCGCTACCCCTATCTCGACAAGGACCTCGTCAACTTCCTGCTGCGTGTGCCTGCCAGTCAATTGCTCCGGCCAGGCCGCCGCCGGTTCATGATGCGTCGCGCACTTGTTGGCATCGTGCCAGACGAAATCCTCGAACGCAAGCGCAAAGCCTTTCAAGTAACTGGTCCACTTCGAGTGCTGCAGCGGCGGCAAAGCGAGATCGAATCTCTCTTCCGTGATTGCCGTCTGGCTCAGCAAGGTTTCATCGAAATGGACCCTTTCGCCGCCGAGTTGAAGCGGTGCTGCAATGGGCAGCCATCAGACTGGCAAGCGATCCTTCGGACGATTGCACTGGAGATCTGGTCGCGATCTGGAGAATCGATCAAGACCGAAGAGATTTCTGAACCAAATTTGGCCAGGTAAGAAGCGGCCTACAAGCTCCGTCATTCATGCAGCACGATCCGCCTGGAGCGACGGATATTCCAACCCAAGGAGAAAAAACATGCTCTACACACCACCACGCATCATCGCCACCTACGAAGCTGAGAAAGCCATTCAGTTTCAGAAGGGTGGAGCGGTTCAGGAAATTGAATCCGCTCTGCCTTCCACCGGAGCCAGCTACGAGTCCGACGAGTAGCGGCACCGCAAGGAGCAAATAGGCAGTTCTGCGCCCGTCCGTCCAGTCGAATGGACGGGCGGGCGCTCCTGCGTCATTGCGACGCCGGTTTTGTTGAGTTGTTTAACCGATCATAGGAGCGCCGCATCGACTCCCATTCTGGATATGACACCACTGAACTCTGATCGGGAAGCTCCTCTCCCTTGAGCCAAAAGTACATCCAATCCACATTGCCTTGCTGTGACTCCAATCTGGCGAGGGGATGTTTATGAATGTGCGTTCCGTGAGGGAAATAGATCAGGTCAACGGGCTTCTTTAGCAGTCGTAATGAGGCATACAGGTCCCATTCCTGGAGCACGGAGGATGGACCAATCGCCTCGATTCTCACTGGCGCCTGAATCCGGTCAAAGTGAAAAGCGGCGGACGTTTTCACCCAATGAGCAAGCCCGACTCCGAAGGGTGCAACGCCGCGAACACCCAGCATCTGACGCCGCAGAAAATACTCGCCCGGCGTAAACATCATGAATTGCATGTAGCTGTTGTCGAGTCCATCTGCAATGGTAGCCGCGTGGAACAACGTTGGATCATGGACAAGAGCGTAGGCCGCATACCAACAGGTAAGACTAAACCCGACCACCCCGACGCGACCTGGATCAATCATGCCTGCCGCATTCAGTTGGGCCACGGCGCTCTGATAACCTTCCAGGGCAATTTGAGGGTCTCGTTCTGAACCAGTGTCCCGCTGCTTCCGAAATTGCAGAACCACGAATCCCGCACTGGCAAGTTCGCGGGCCGCGAACGCCGTTGGATAAAGGCCGTCGGTAATGAATTGATGGTCCACATAGTCGTACATCTGCAGAACGAGCGGATAGCGCTTCCCGCGGATGAATCCCACGGGCTCGATAAGAATGCCAGACCATTGATGACCGTGTGGGTCCCGCCAGCTATAGGAGGACGCATGGCCAAACCGCATCTGCCGGAACTGCGGATTTGGGTCCCATACTTTCTGTGAACTTCCATTCGGCGCACGCACCCATAGCTGAGGCGGGTCATTGAGCGATTGATGGATAAACATCCGCCAACGCAAGCCGCCATCAGAATCCTGACGCTGCCACTCACGCAGAGAAGTCACGGGGCTTTGAACCAGATCGGTCGAAATAAGCAACCAATGACTTTGGCGAAGAGTGTAGTGCTGAACAATCTGCTGGTTGAGCCCGTTGTGAAGAAGAACTGCGACCTTCGCTGCGCTCTTCTCAAATGCAACATCCTGCACGTGAAACACTTTGGGGTTCAGAGAACGATTCTCAAAAAAGAGGCAGCGAACTCTATCGTCGGGCATGTCCATGCTGGCTACGCCACAAGGGTAGACATCTCCTGATGTTGTGTCACTGTATCGATCAACGGGCAGAAACGTATTAGTGAGTAGTATCCGCTTGGCATCTGACGACCAGACCGCTCTATTCGCATCTCTGAGATACCCGAGGCTTCGAGCATTGGGAGCCGGAAGCAACGGAGTCTGTTTGCCGTTGGCTAGATTGATGGCGGTGTACTCCAACGGCCGCATAATATTTGCAGCCTGAAATTGACCCGTGGTTGACCCCTGCCGTAAGCGTAGTTGCGGATACCCGGTAGCGGGCGCATAACGAGACCATGATTTCGGCACTGATTTTGCCGGCTCCAGCTTGATAAGCTCACCGGCCTGAGAGGAAGCCGCGAATGGATAGGCTCTAGCCAGAAATGGGATCTGTTCCAAAGCGTAGTTTGGGACCGAGTGTATCGATGGTTTGTTGGCATCGAGTCTAATGGTGTAGAGCCTAAATACCCTAATGGCGCGGTTATACCGGCTATCGGGAAAGAGATCCTCGATCAGGCGAGTTCCCGTGATATCCCGCGCGTCGGCATTCAATGCCTGCCCTGCCGCGGAAGAAGCAGGCCGCTGCCCGGATGCAAGCAGAGTGATTCTGTCCCCTGAAAGCGTAAAGCGATCCACACTCATCGTGCTGGGGGTCAGATGGTCTACTCTGCCCCCCTCTCGCCGCACCGCGCAGAGGCGATAATTGCCCTGACGATTTGCGGTGAGAAAGTAGATCGTGGAGCTATCCGCAGCCCAGCGAACGTCCTTTATGACTCCATCGTGGGCATGAACAGCAAATGGTGGCGGCATCCCCTGAACAGTCGCCAGCACTTTTGGCTTTGGCATCGAAAGCTGCGGGTGCATAGCAGCATTCCTGATCGCACTCACTTGGAAGATGAGCAGCCTGGATTCGATGAGGTCATCGCTCAGACGCCCTTGAGTGACGACGATCACGATGCTTTTGCCATCGGGCGACGGCTCGGCGATCGCGGTTCCGGGATCTTCGGGGCTGGCTCGCGGATGGGTGAACCTCACCATGGCGATATCATCTCTCACGGTGAAGCGTCTCTTCACCGCATGGGCGCAAGGGAGGGCGAGCCACGCTAACGCGATGGCTGCCCCGTAGCGGGCAAGGTGCATCGATTCCCTCCGGGTTAGGGTGAAAAGAGGTCGCTATGTGGAAAGCAGGCTTGAGTTCAGAAACTCAACCTGAGCGCGAATTGCATTGAGCGCGGGCCGCCCTGCTGGTACTGAGAGGCCATCGTGCCCAAGCTGGCATTGAGCATTTGCGTGGCCTGACCGAAGGTCGCATCGGTGTAGTTGGGATCGACGTAACCAAAGTTCGGATGATTGAAGACGTTGAAGGTCTCCGCTCGAAAATTCAGCGACAGATGGTCATGAATCGGGAAATCCCGTCGGATCGCAAGGTTCAGCTGCGTCATTCCGAAACCCCGAGCGAAGTTACGTGGTGCATCTCCTGTCGCATTGCCTTTAGGCAAACGGAACGCGGCGGGATTGAGCGCTTTCCCGCCAGGGTATTTGGATCCGTATACATACACCGGCACATTCGGAACCAGATTCAGACCGCCGTTATACTGCGCTCCCGTTGCCGGATCTGTGCTCGTGGCTCCTCCGAGCGTAATTGGAAACGGAGTGTGTGAGATCAGCCGCGCATCGAGTCCCCACCCACCCGTGAGTTGACGCGCCCAATGGCTGCGGTGGACTTCCGGAATATCCCAGGTCAACCCGGCTTGCAAGTTCTGACGCACGTCATAGTCGGCATTGCCTCGCTGAAGTGCCAGCTCCGTCGATTGAGAGCCAACATCGATGGCATGAGACCAGGTATAAGAGACCAGCGCTTGCAGCCCTTTGGATACAGACCGCTGGAACTGAGCCTGGAGCGATTGGTAGTTCGACGTGACGTTGCTCGCGAGATATTGAATTGTGCCGAAGTTCGGATTCAGCGGTTCGATATTGCGGTATTGCAACCCCATCAATCTGCGACCGGCGGAGGCGACGTAAGCCAAGGTCAGGGCTTGGTTGACGCCTAGCTCTTGTTGCAGGCTCACATTCCATTCGAGCGTATACGGCAACTGGAGATGCTCCGGAAACGCAGTAATGATTCCGCTCGTGTAAGGGGCGGTCGTTTTGACCGGAACATTGAGTTGAGCAGGGGTATACGGCAGCCTTGCACCGGCAGGAATAGACTCGGCATGAAATCCGAAGCCGCTGAATCCGACTGCGGCAATTTCGTTCGCTGAATCGAAGAAGACACCGCCGCCCCCGCGAAGAACTGTTTCCCATCCAGTCCGGTTGCGCGCCACCCATGCCGCGCCGAAGCGCGGTGCAAAGTTGTACCAACTCGTCTGCCACAGCGGCGTTCCGCGAGGCGCCAGTGTCAGTGAGGCCGGATCGTCGATGTTGCCTCGCAGAGTGAATGCATCATTTCCATGCTGCTCTGTGGGAGGAGGATCAACTGCCCAGCGCAAACCGTAGGAAAGAGTAAGGCGAGGAAGCACGCGCCACTCATCCTGCGCGAAGAGAGCAAGCTCGTGAAAAATAGGCGTCGCTTGTAGAAAACTGGAAACGATGGGTAAGTCCGGCTTCCCCGCCAGAACCGCATGAGTGCTATCGAAAACCGCGTAGGGCTCTACCTGCGGTGGATCGATTGGCGACTTAATGTACCGATAGTCGATCCCAAACTTGAGCGTATGATGCCCCCTGAGCAGCGAGGCTGTATCGACAAGATTCCACTGACGTCCGAGATTCTTCGTGTCTTCAATGGCCATGAACGGAGCCCCAATACCGGGGAAATTGATTGAGATGGCCGGCTCCGCCTGCGGATAGGAACCCGCTCCCATCGCAGCCGCCAGATTGACCGGAGTCGCTCCACCGAACGCGTCGATCTCTCCCGTTATCGAGGAGTTGGAGCGTGCATAGCCCAAACGGAATTCGTTGCTGAGGTGATCGGAGAGCTGGCTGCTCGCGCCAAACGTGTAGGTCTGAGCGTTGATCGCTGTCGTTAATTTGGAAAAGTATGGGCGGGATTCGGTCGAACTTGGCGTGACTCCCAGCCGGAAGAAGACGACCAGCTTGGGGCCGAATATGTGGTCGATACGGACGCTGGTCGAATCGATGGAACTGGGAAGCGAGTAGGATGCGATGAACTGTGCAAGACTCGGATCGCTGGCCGTTCCGTAGTCGATGCCGTTCGGCACGGGATAGGCATTCAGAATCGGTTGCATCGCAGCAACTGCCTGCTCCCGCATGTAACTATCGGGAACGTACTGGATGGTGGCTGCGGTCGGCTGGGTCAGGCGAAGCCCTTCATAGGCGACGAAGAAGAAGCTGCGGTCCACCCCGTTGTAGAGTCTCGGAATCCACACCGGGCCCCCAAACGAGCCGCCGAAATCGTTCTGTCGCAAGGCCGGCGTGGGCGCTCCATAGTGGTCATTGAACCAGTCGTTCGCGTCGAAATAATTGTTCCGCAGGTATTCGAAGACGCTGCCGTGTGGCCGGTTGGTGCCGGCGCGAGTGACGAGCGAGAACTGGCCTCCCGGTGAGTGCCCATATTCCGCGGAATAGGTGGAGCTCTGAACGCGGAACTCTTCCAGCGCATCCACCGGCACCAGCGTCTGAGTCGTACCCAACGCCGTAGTCGCGCCCAGCGCGCCGCCTGTGGCCGCATTCCCTACCCCGCCGCCATTTCCAGACGAGATGTTCGCGGTCACACCATCGACCGTGTAATAGTTCGACTGTGTACGTGACCCGTTGACGCTGAAGTCCCCACCCCCGCCCACAACTTCCGTTTGGTAATACTGCGGACTTTGATTGATCACGCCCGGCGTCAGCGATATGAGGTCCTGAAAGCTTCTGCCGTTCAGTGGGATATTCTTCACGAACTTTCGCGTGATGACCGTGCTCACCGCAGGGCTGGTGGTGTTCAACAGCGACGACGATGCGTTGACCGTAACGCTCTCTGACGCCGCTCCCACAGGCAGAGTGAAATTAAGCGACAGCGCGCCCTGAACGTAAAGAACGACATCCGGCTTGATGATGGTTTCGAAGCCCGGCTTTGAGACCTGCACGTGATAGTGGCCTGGTGGGAGAACGGGGATGAGATAGATCCCGGCGTTATTGGTTTTGGTGGAATAGACCGCGCCAGTCTCATCGTTGGCGACCTGAATCTGCGCGTTGGCGATGAATCGCCCCATGGGGTCGGTCACTCCCCCGCTGATCGTGGCGTTCGTCGATTGGGCAGCAGCTAGTAGGGGTAGGAAGAACAATCCGCAAAGAAGCAGGCAAAGCCAGTGTTTCATCGGGTGGCGCTCCAGAAGATCGAGAGTGAGTCAGGCTCCTCCGATCTACGGGTGGTCCCAGAATGTTGTCCCTGCGCATTCCGCCGTTACGGATGATTTGGCTGAATGCGAAGATAGGCCATCAGAATTTGCTTGCCTGTTGGTTTGTTGCTGCCGCCTTGAGGCTCGACGGTCACGAACACCTTGTTGAGCCGCGCCAGCGTCTTCGTGTTGTTGAAGTGCAGTATCCAGCACTTCTGCTTTCCATCCTTGGAGAACAATCCCAGGCTCACCTCCGGCTGGTCGTTGCCGCTGCCCCAGGCCTGGAAAGAAACCAGCTTATTGCGCCGAACATGTTTGTCCAGGTCGTAGCCGTAGAACACAAGAGAGGTGTTCTTCGTGTAGAAAATTCGCCCGAACGGCTTGGCGGTTTCGCCGTTGTCTTTCACATCGTAGATGTCCGCGATGTAGAGATTCCGCGCAGCAATCAGATTGCGAATCTGCCGGTCATGGGCGAGGAACTGCTTATCGAGCGCCAGCAGCCGGTTCTTCTCATTCAGCGATGAATTCAGCACATCCACCGTCGTCTGCAAATCTGCAAGCCGGAGGTTCTGGTTCTGCACAGCCGAGGTCATCGTGGCAGATGCCGTCTTCAGGGTTTGAATCTGAGCCTGGGCCTGAGCAAGCTCCTGCTGCAGCGCATCGCGCTCATTGCTTATCTGTTGCTCCTGAGCCTGCAGCTCGGCAAGTTGCTGCTGTGTCTCCTTCGCAGTCACAGACAACTGAGCGTACCGAGTCTTCGAGGCCTTGAGCTGCTTGCTCAACTCGTCAGATTTCTTCGCCTCGGCTTCTTCGATCAAAGGTTCCGGCTGAGCCGTCTTCTGCACGGAAGCCGCGCGCGGCGCCGGCATCGGAGCGGGCGGAGTATTGTGAGCCTCCATGGAAGAAGCCGGGTTCGCGCGCCTCACCGGAAGATGCATGCCCCACAAAGCTCCCAGAGCCCCCGCGACCACCACTCCCGCGGCGAGGCCCCAGACGAGTTTGCCGGGCGAACGCTTCTTCTCAGGAGCAGGCATCCGGTCCAGCTCCTGCATGAGCCGTTCTTCAGCGGCATCGAGCGAGAATCGATCCGCAACCCTATCGTCTGCGTGCTCGGCGGCGGCCGCGGCCGCCATCTCCGGAATGATGTCCTGGTGGATGCGTTGCAGTTGCTCGAAGTGCTCCCGGCAGGAGTCACAGTAGGCCAGATGCACCTGCAGGAGCGCCCACTCTTCCTGTGACAGTTCTCCCGAGAAGAAGAGCGTGCCCAGTGCAATGAACTCTTCATGAAATTGAGGGTTCACCCGCTTAGCTCCCGCCGATAACAACTGTTCCCTAATCTTCTCACCACTGACTCATCTTTTGGCAAAGACATGCTGACGCAGCCGTTCGAGGCCCCGGTAATAATGATGCCTTACGCCGGTAAAGCTCTGGCCCGTACGCTCGGCAATCTCGTGAAAGCTATACCCTTCAAACAAATGCATTTCGAGCGTCTGTCTCTGCTCGGCAGAAAGCTCCCCACGAAACTTCTCCAGCAGGGTTCGCGCCGCGACGCCATCGATGGAGGGCTTCCCCTTCAGGGCAGGCAATCTCTCCTCCTCGATCTCCTGCGAGGTGTAGTGATGCCGGACGCCCAGGTAGCGCTTGCGGTCGATGGCGCGATGATAGGCCATCTGGATGATCCACGAAGCCCCGGAACTCTTCGCCGGATCGTAGACGCTGGCCTTCTGGAAGACGAATAAGAACAATTCCTGAACCAGATCCTCCGCTTCGCTCTCATCGCGGAGGATACGGCAAGCCACGCTGAACACCGCCCGCGCATGCCGCCGGAAGAGCACGGACAGGGCGTCCCTGTCCCCTTTGCCGACTCGCTTCAGCAGCTTCTCGTCTGAGATTTCGTTGAGCGGCGAAATCCCTTGGGCCGCCCTTTTGACAGCTACTTTTTCCGGGCCGGAGGTCTCATCGGCCTCTGGCGCTATCGCCTTCGGGAAGTAAGAGACGGCGTCGGAGGTCATTCTGAACCTCGGGGCGACTGGACGGTATTGTTGGCGCGAAACATCGGAGCAGCAGTCCTCGCTTGAAAGTATTGCCAAAATCCGTAGCGATACTCGGTGTTATCAACTCGTACGCTCAGCCACACTCCACGTGTGGCTACCTTGAGGAAGCAATTCGGCAAGAAATTGCGTTCAATCCGCAAGCGCCGCAGCATGACTCAAGAAGAATTTGCAGAGCTTCTCGATATCTCCGTCGACTTCCTGAGCCTTGTCGAAAGGGGCCTTAACGCACCCTCATTTGAGTCGATCGAGGCATTCTCGATCTCTCTCAATATTCCTGTACGCGATTTTTTCGATTTCGCCCCGGAAACCCCGCCAAGAGAATAGTCCGCTCCCAATTTACGCAGAGTATAACCCGTAATCTGGCTCGGTGTAACGAAAACTCGCTCCTTAACAAACTTTGGGAGTGCAGCAGAAACCCGCAGATATCGAGGTTGACCAGCCGGATTTCGGTATCCGGATTAAAAGTCTGCGCAGAGACAACGATCTGAGCCAGCAAGAATTGGCGGAACTGATCGGCCGATCAGTGGATCTCGTCAACCTGATAGAGCGGGGGAAGAGTTTCGTCAGCCGCCCTACCTTGCAGCGTCTCAAAGACGTATTCGGGATCACCGAAATGTCCTTGTTCGATTTCAGCGGGAACAAGGCATTCATAGAGAGCGGCGGGCTGAAATGGCGAGCTTCCCGGAAGCACTCACCCCTGATCGTCCGGCACAAAAAGGTTCAAGTTCGTGTTACCAGAAAAACCGCCAAATAATCGCCCGCCGCGACAATCTAGACGGCATTCAGGGTGCGTTGAAAGGCAGAGAGACGCCTCGATAGTATCGCGCTATCGAACCATGCGACTTGGGTCAATGAGTGCCTCGGGCTGCTGGCAACAACGGACGACTAGGCGCACATGTCAGGCTAGCCCGTTTTCCGTCAACTTGACCGGACACGGATCTCTGAAGACTGGCCGACTTGAACGGCATAGGGGCGGCAGTCACCTGCCGACCCCTGCCACACCACCGTGCGAACGGGTCCGTACACGGCGGTTCGAGAAGTTAGGCTAGCAGTTCTCGAACAGTGAAGGAAGGCCGAGCGAGCGGAAGTATGCATTCGAAGCTCCCACAGACAGAGCTTTGGCGCGGGCAAGGTACCATGGGCCTCGACCACTACCGGCCGTATTGGTGGCCAATCGCGGACGTACTCCCAGTTGCAGCAACGCAGCCCGGCGACGACGTGGGGTTTTCCATTGTCGCCAGAGTGCGCATCGCAGCCTGAGTCGCACCCAACGAACAAGCCCGATCAGCACTTCGGGGGTTTCGCAAAAGCCGAAGTATCCGCGCCATCCCACCATATAAGTGGCCAGTCGCTTCACTGTCGTCTCGATGCTGACACCCTTGGCCTGTCGCGTGATCTCCCGGATTTTGTCTTTGAACCGCTCCAGAGCCTTCGGAGCAATCGCTCGTTTGATCTCTGGGCCGTCCGTAAAACTAAACCCGAGGAACTTTCGCTCCTGCGGTCGTGCTACCGCGCTTTTGGTCTCATTTACCCTGAGCTTGAGGCGCTGAGTGATGAAGAGCGTAATGCTCCTCATCACCCGTTGACCCGCACGTTCGCTGCGCACATAGATGTTGCAGTCATCTGCGTAGCGGACATGTCGATGTCCCCGGCGCTCCAGTTCGCGGTCGAGTTCGTCGAGCACGAGATTGCTTAACAGGGGCGAGAGTGGACCTCCCTGGGGAGTCCCTTCCACGCTTGGGCTGATCAACCCGTTTTCCATCACCCCGGCATTCAGCAACGCCCGGATGAGTTTCAGCAGCCGCTTGTCCTCGACCCGCTTGGCGATCTGCGCCATCAGTTTGTCGTGATTGACTCGATCGAAAAACTTCTCCAAGTCGAGGTCAACCACCCAGCCATAGCCTGCAGCGATATACCGCTGTGCCTGCGCTACAGCCTGATGAGCCGATCTCCGCGGACGAAAACCGTAGCTGTGATCGGAAAACTCCGGATCCCATCGCCGTTGCAGAACCTGCATGACCGCTTGCTGGATGAATCGATCCAGTACCGTCGGAATACCCAGCTTGCGCACTCCGCCGTCCGGTTTCGGTATCTCTACCCGCTTCACCGGCTCTGGTCTGTATGTTCCGCTTAGCAGTTGTTCCCGGATGGTTGGCCAGTGCTGTCTCAGGTGGCCACCGAGTTGGTTGACCGTCATTCCGTCAACGCCCGGAGCACCTTTGTTCGCCTTGACCCGTCGTAATGCTTCCTTCAGATTCTCTCGTTCAACGATCTCCTCCATCGTTTGATCTGTCCTAGCTGGGCTTTCGGGGTCACTCGCCGTCCTCAACGATTCGGACCCTTCCCTTCCCGCCCTCCGGGCTTCACCCGTTGGCGGAGACGAGAAGTCCAGATTGCCCTGGATGTTCTGCCGCATGTCGTTATTGAGACTCATGTCCTACTTGCCTCTCCTCTCGTTCGGGCCTTCAACCACCGTTCCCGGCTCAGCCTATCTGTTGACTCCGCCTTTCGGCTTTGGAGTGCCTCACTAGCTTTGCCGACCTCATGGCCTACTATGCCCTCTGCTGACTTCTGCTTCGCGGTCAGGATGCCTCGCGGCAGCCTCAGTCGCCGAAGCGACACGGAGCAGACCTCCCGGGGTAAGCTCAATCGCCTTCTGCGCACAGTCGCCGGATCTACGCTCCGCGTACTTAATGGATATGGGCTTCGCGGTAAGTTGCCCGCTCGCCCTACGCTCACGCCTTGTATCCGGTTTTTGTCCATCGACTCGCGCATTTGCTCCACGCTTCCTTCAAACCCCGCCTCGCGACGGTAGCCCTTGCGTTCTTGCTAACCCTTACCTCCATCAGGTCGGGTAGAGGACTTGCACCTCCAAGCTATTGAACATGCCCGGCGCACAACAAAGCCGCTGCGGCGGCGAGCGCATTTGGCGAGGATGCGTCACTTGAGAGCACATAAGGCTGCCATGCGCATAGGAGATGTAGCTACTCCGAACGCAGAGCCGCCAGCGGATCCACCCGCACAACCCGCCGCGCAGGAAGATAGCATGCAATGGTCGCCACAATTAAAACCAGCAAGGATCCTCCCAGGAAGACGACAGGGTCTGTACTGCTGACCCCATAAAGAAGGCTCGACATAAGCCGGGTCATGACGAGTGCGCAAAGCAACCCAGCACTTACTCCGAGAAGAGTGAGCGTTGTCGCCTGACGCACAAGCATGTACAAAATCGCATTCGGCGTGGCGCCGAAAGTCAGGCGAACGCCTACCTCCTGCGTTCGTTGGCCGACGTTATAGGCTGTCACGCCATAGATGCCGATCGCCGCCAGAACAACGGCTACCAGAGCCAGAATGTCCAGCAGTATAAACGCAATCCTGGGAGCCGAGGTTACATTCCCCATGATCACCGACATCGTCCTCACGTCGAATACTGGCTGGTTCCGATCGACAGACCAGATCGCATTGCGAATTGCAGGAAGGGCACTGCCTTCCGGCAGTGCCGTACGCACCACCATGCTCAGGGTCTGATCCGGTCCCTGCATATAGGGGAAGTAGATAGTGGCCTCTGGCGCGCCGCTTAGTGTGGAGTCGCGCACCGCACCCACAACCCCGATCACCTCTCGCGGAATGCGCGAGCCATACGGAAGAACAATATGCTTTCCCAGCGGGCTTTCCGTTCCAAAATAATCGCGCGCCAAAGTCTCATCGATAACCACTACGCGCGGATGCTTTGGGTCGTCGGTCTCCGCGAAAGTCCTGCCCTGCAGCAAAGGAATCCGCATGGTTTCAAAGTACCCCGTGCTGATGTCCCGATAATCGGCAGATAACGTAACGTTAGATTCCGGCTTCTCCTGGATAGAGAACGGTCCACGGTCCATGTCGTCCTGGCTCAGCGGCACAATCTCCGTCAAAGCGGCAGACTGGACACCGGGCAGGTTACGCACCTTCTCGAGAAAATCATGGAATGCTGCGCCGCGCTTCCAGGGGTCTTGATACTTTGAACCGGCAGCGTCTTCGGGCAGCTTGATGCGCAGAGTCAAAAGTCTGTTCGGATCAAAGCCCGGATTGATGGACAGCAGGCGTGCAAAGCTCTTGATCATCAGTGAAGCGCCAACCACCAGCAGAAGCGCCAGCGCGCCCTCCACAACCACCAACACGGTGCGTGTTCTCTGTCCGCGCACTTCGCCGATCGTTCCGCGTCCGCCATTCTTCAACGCGTTCTGCATATTGCCGTCTAACAGCCGCAGCGGCGGAATCAGCCCAAACAGAATCCCCGTTCCAAGCGATATAGCCAGTGTGAACAAAACTTCACTCATTCCAAGATGAACAGCCGGCAGCGTCACTTCCGACGCCGCATTGGGGACAGGAATCTGCGTCGGTCCGTATCGCGCCCACAAATGCACGCTTCCCATCGCCAGCAGCAGGGCAAGCGCGCCTCCAAGAATCGCCAGCAATGAGCTTTCCACAATGGATTGCCGGACAATCTGCTTCCGCGTGGCCCCCAGTGAGATACGCACCGCCATCTCCTGCCGACTGCTCATGCCGCGAGACAACATCAGATTCGCCACATTCGCGCACGCAAGAATCAGAATGAACGCCACCGCGCATTGAAGCACCAACAGCGCCGGACGAATGTACTCCATGCGCACGGATTCCAGCGGCACTAGTACCGTACCGAAACCCTTCCGCTCGGGCCGCTGCAGCGCAATTCGCGCCATGGCCGCGCGCATCTCGGCTGTCGCTTCGCTCACACGCACGCCCGGCCGCAGCCTTCCGAACACACCAAGATCTGAGTCCGCCCTATGCAGCCACGCATCGTCAAACGGAACCACCACATCCACCGGAAACAGCTCGTCGAACGAAGCGGGCAGCACGCCGATGATCGTGTAATTCTCGCCGTTGAGAATCATGCTCCGTCCGCACACGGCCGGATTCCCCTGATACTTCCGCTTCCAGTAGCGGTAACTCAGAATCGCTAGATTAAGCCGCGCATGTTCCTCTTTGGGCAGAAAGGTTCGTCCCGCCACAGGCACGATCCCGAAGAAATTTCCGAAGTTGGTAGTCACCCGCAGTCCGGCCACCTGCTCCGGTTCTCCGTTTCCCGTCACCGTTCCCGTGCCATGCTCAAAGAGAAAGAGATCTTCAAATGCATGGACCTTTTGCTCCCGCCAATCGAGATAATCCCGCCCGCTTGGCCCCACCCGCTTCAGACCCAGCGCTGGATTGCTGTCCCAGATCACAACCAGGCGCTTGGCGGCGCGTACCGGCAGTGGGCCCAGAAGGATCTCGCGCACCAGCGTAAAGAGAGCCGTATTCGCTCCAATGCCCAGCGCCAGAGTGATCACTGCCGCCGCGGTGAAGGCAGGTGACTTCTTCAGAACACGCACTCCAAACCGCACGTCCCGCAAGAGCGCTTCCGCCCATTGCCATCCCTGGGCAGCATGCGCCTCCTCCCGGTAGTGTTCCAGCCCGCCAAATTCCACGCGTGCCTGCCGCTCCGCCTCCGCGCGTGACAACCCGCTGCGTTCAAGATCATCCGTGCGATGCACAAGGTGGCTCCGCAGTTCTTCGTCAAGCTCGTTCCTCTTTGCCGAGCGATGCATAAGCGCGGACCAACGAGCGAGTATTGCGTCAAAAAGTCTCATAGTTCTCCCGGTTGCGCGGAAAGCGCGGAGGCAATGGCAGCCGCAAGCCTATTCCAGCTTTCTGTCTCTTCCCGCAACCGCTTTCGACCCGCAACCGTCAGCTCGTAATACTTGGCGCGCCGGTTCGCATCAGAGACGCCCCACTTCGCTTTCAGAAATCCTTGACGAACCAAACGAAACAGCCCCGGATACAGCGCCCCCTGCTCCACCAACAGTGCCTGTCCTGAAATCTGCGCAATCCGCAGCAAAATCCCATATCCGTGCAGAGGTCCAAGCGATACGGCCCGCAGGATGAGCAGATCGAGAGTTCCTGGAAGAAGCTGAGCCTGATCGGGCATGCAAATCTCTCCTAATATGATTAGGAATGTATAGCTCTTCTCCTAAGCTGTCAAGGAAAGCGAACTTTAGCCGCTTCTGTGGCCGATTCGAACCCAATCGCGCCTAGCCAAAAGAGCATCAACCATCCAGCATGAAAAACCCCACCTCGCGATATCAGGCGAAACCACTCTTCCACATGCTCGACGATCCACTTGTCCGTGGTGTCGCCGACGCGGCCTTGTGCCGCACCCGTGTGCCATTCCGGGCCCTAGCGAGCGCGTTGCCCGTTCTACGGCCAAGTGGATTGGATTTGTAAAGACTCGCCGACTTCCCGATACCGATCCCGGCTGGACAAGCGATTTGATGCCAACTGAGCCTTGTCCCCGGCCAAGCCCGTTGATTGGGCTTAAGGAATCGAGTCGCAGTACCGACAGTTCGGTACGATGGTTGTCTGCGACTTAGCTTGAAGACCGCAGAGCCAGAGGAGTATGGAATAGATAATGGAAAAATCCCCAATCTATGTCTCAATGCCTGATGTGCCTTCGCCTGTTGCATTGCCGGGTGGCTGGACCGCAACCAGCCAAGGCGATCCTTTGACCGTAGTTGGACCGGAATCGGATTTGACGCTGTCCTTTGTTGCCTGCCCCGCCGCAACTGACGCCGAGGAGTTGTTTCGGCTTGCATGGCAGCGCGTGAGCCCTGAATTCGATCATCCCGTGAAGCAGAAGGTAGAGATGCCTACTACGGACGGCTGGGATAAGGTGATTCAGGCCATCTACAGCACATTGGAGAGTGAGAGCCGCATGGTGATTGCCGTCGCCCGCATGCTGGGCGAACGCGCATACATCACCCTCATCGACGGAACAAAGGCGGGGTTCAGCCGGCGCATGGCGCAGATTGCCGAATTAAACGATGCTTGGAAGCCAATCGGATTGAAGGAGCCGAGCCTTGCGGATATCAGGCCAAAGGCATTTGGAGAAGATGAACGCAAAGCCATGAACAGTTTTGTGGACTGGGCCATGCGCCATATCGGTATTCCGGGTGTCGCGGTCGCGGTGGTGCAGGACGGCCGCACCATATTTGCGGAGGGATTCGGGGTAACCAAGGCTGGCGGGAGCGACCAGGTCACGCCGCAAACGCGCTTTATGATCGGGTCATCCACTAAGCCGCTGACCACGCTTATGATGGCGCGGCTGGTGGATATGGGTCGCTTTACCTGGACGACGCCGGTGACCGAGGTATTGCCGGGCTTCGCTCTAGCGGATACTGAAGTGACGCAGAGGATCGAGATGCGGCATACGGTATGTGCCTGCACTGGGATGCCCCGGAGGGATCTCGATCTGATCTTTCGATTCCGCGGAGTGCGTCCCGAGGACCGCATTGCTGAAATGAAACAGATGTGCCCCACCACCGGGTTCGGCGAGACCTTTCAGTATTCGAACTATCTTGTAGCCGCAGGCGGATACGCAGCGGCGCATAGCTACGCTCCAAATGTGACATTGGGTGATGCCTATGAACGCGCCATGCAGGATTTAGTCTTTGAGCCTTTGGGTATGGGGCAGAGCTCCATCCTCGGCATTCATTCGCCGCTGGATGCCGCGCCGCATGGTCACACTCTCGATGGCGCCTGCATTCCTATCGATCCAGTGCTTGAAGAGTTCGCCGATTCTACGGCTCCGTCTGGCTCCGTATGGTCCACCGTTTTGGACATGGCCCGCTATGTGGACTGCGAGCTCCGTAATGGACTGAACGAGCGTGGGCAACAGGTCATTTCAGAAGACAATCTTCGGGCGCGCCGTCGTTCCGCGATCAAGATCGACGGAAAGTCCAGCTACGGTTTGGGGCTGATGCTAACGGAAGAGCAAGGACTGGCGTTGGTGACGCATGGGGGCAACACCCTCGGCTTCTCGGCGGACATGGCCTTTTTCCCTGAGCACGGGATTGGCATGGTCGTGCTCAGTAACCTCCGCGCCGCCAATCTGTTTCTGTCCGCAGTGAGGCAGAGGTTGATCGAAATTCTCTTCGGAGCCGAGGCCAGGGCAGAGGCTCTGGTCACGAGCGCGAAGAAGGCGCTCGACGATTCGCTCGCATCCATTCGCCAGCGAGTCAGAACGGAGCCTGAGGCCACCGCTTGGATTCAGAATTACGTCGGGCACTATGTCTCGGAGGAATTAGGGGCCGCGTCGATTTCGCAACAGAGAGATGGCTTCCGTATCGCATTTGAATCCTGGTCGAGCGATCTTGGCTCGGAGGAGCAGTCGGATAAGAGCCGTCACATTGTCCTGATCAGTGCACCCTTTCTGGGGGCCGTCAAGCTGCAGCTCACAGAGAATCCAGATGTCCTGCTGCTGGATGGCGGCCAAACGCGGTATAGATTCGTGCGGCACGAAGACAGGCGCGGCTGAACGGCAATTCTGGAATGACTGCGTAATTCGATAGAATTCCGCAGTTTGTCCGAGTTCGGGGCATTTGTACCGTCGTCAGGAAGCCTGCACCCTGTCCATCAAACAAGAGTGATTTCGAGTACGGAGTACCATCCCGAGTCACTATCCACCGCCGGACGCCAATCGCCATTCCTAAACCTGAAGCACAGCCGACTTTCGAGGAGGTAACCGGCTCTCATCCGAAGGTGTGGTGTGCCGGTGATAAGGCCAGAACCGAATCCTTTATGTCCATGTCACAATGTGCGGTATGGCAGAACAGACATTCCGCCCCGGTGATAACTCGTTCGTCGCCAGCGACGCTCCGGGCCATCAGCATGGCGCGTTTTTCGAGGATGACGGCGAGACAGGGTACTTCTACGCGGTTGACCTGACTCGTGCTGAAAACAAAGTTCTCGACGCGATGAGCATCTACGACGTGAAGAACGTGACGGCGCGGGACAGGCCATCGGTCCTCTCCATTGTCTGGTCGGGTGACGGATTGAAATGTGCCCTCTTGATCAATGGTCACGCTCACGCAGTATTCGACTTCGCAGCCAAGCGGGGCTTCTGCCGAACGAATTTCCCAAACTTTCCAGATCGTTGCGACGGTCGTTGGCCGAGTTCTGACCACGGTTGGTCTGAAGACGCAGTTGCCTGGCTTCAATGAGAGTCAGTTTAGCTTCTACGGGATGAAGAATAGCTACCGCCAGACGGGCTCTGCGCCAGGTTTCCGTCAGTGACATCGCAGCAGGAAACCTGAAGCAGAGCCGGCTTGGCGGGAGCGACGGGATACTCGGCCCATTTCCGAATCTTCAAACATCTTCAAAGGAAGCACCGGAAAATGGCTTGATGACTGGCATCGGAAGAAGGATTATTTTGAACGGCTCTTCTGGGGGCCTTCACGCTTTGCCTCGAAGTAGACGTTACAGACCGAGAAGACGATGGTGTTTCTATTCTCGATAAACACGTCGTCTCCGGGTATCTCGACCGTGCCGCCGGTTATGTCTGCAGGAGCATGATCGATCTGGACTCTTGTCGCCTGAGATGCCAGAATTCCTAGAAGGCCGAAATCAACGAAAGAGCCGCTCCCCGAATATTCTTTTTGAAATTGCTCAGCCTTAACGACTGTGACCTTGACGATGGGATGCGTTACGAGGTGGTCTTCCCAGCGGAACGAATCGGCAGTGTACTCGATTTCCGTACCAAGTAGTCTCTTGGCCTCCCTATCGCCCCAACAGGAGATTGTGTCCGCCGAGAGGATTCGGCGTACTCGCCATTTCCCTCTTAGATTCTTTGGAACACTCTGCGCAGCGACACCTGAAATGAAGGAGATGCACAGTGCGACGACCAGTAGAGCTCTGGACATTTGATTCGATTATGCCCTAACCTTTGCGATTCTTCGAATAACAGCTACTCTGCGCCCTTCGAATCCCAAAGTTCATCGGGATCTGATGCAAATGACTCAATTCAGGACCGTTGGCTTGCTTTTGAAAGATAGCTAACGAAAAACGGGGCAGTATCCCGCGATCCACCTTGATGGATAGTCGCCGACGCATACTTGTGCCGTAACCATCTCACCTGCGCCGAAAGAGCGCGTCGCCCGTTTTACGGCAACTTGACGGGACACTGTTCGCTGGACGCTAGGATCTCTTTATGACGGCCATTTCCGATTTGTCTCGACTCTGTCCGCGTCTGAGTGAAGCTCTATCATGGATTACTCCTGTTTTATTCACAGAACTGTTTTGAGGCTCGAATTATGATTGAACGCTTTACTGGCGAGTCCAATCGTCGGGTTCTTGTTGATTCGCTGACCGGGCAAAAGCTCTTCACTGGCAATGCCGATCTCGCAATGGAGGCGGCGTCTAAAGGTGAGATTGTGGAAGTGGCTGCCGGAACCTCCATTATTCAACAAGGAGGGGACGATATCGACATTTACTTCATCGTCGCGGGCTCGTTCGATATCGTCGTCAACAACAGGGTCGTAGCGAAGCGTATCGCGGGCGACCATGTCGGAGAAATGGCCGCGATTCAGCCAACTCAACGACGTTCAGCTACCGTTACCGCCAGCGAAGTGTCCGTCGTTCTGAAACTTACTGAAGCGGAATTTGCGGAGCTGTACGCGAAGTATCCTCAAATACTTCTTCAAATGGCCAAAGAACTCGCACGAAGGCTAATGCAGAGAAACGCACTCGTGACGTCGGTCAGCGACCGGATACGCGTCTTCATCATCTCTTCCGCAGAAGCGCTTGATATCGCTCGCACTATACAAAACGCGTTTGATCACGATCCGTTCAATGTCACTGTCTGGACCGACGGCGTTTTCCGGGCATCTCATTATGCGATTGAAAGTCTGGAGCGGGCGCTCGATCAATCCGACGTGGCGATTGCCGTTGCGCAACCTGACGACATCACGGAGAGCCGGGGCCAGCAAAGGGCCACACCGCGCGACAATGTCATCTTTGAATTGGGTTTTTTCATGGGCCGGCTTGGCCGCCACCGTGCATTACTAGTAGAACCTCGTGGCGAGGAGATCAGTTTGCCTTCAGATCTGGCTGGAATAAACACCATTACCTACCGCTATGACACTTCCGATCTGACACGCTCTCTCGCGACGGCCTGCAATCGCCTCCGGGACATTATCCGGGACTTGGGGCCGAACCGTTGAGGAGAGCGCACTATGGGCCTGAAAAATGATCTGGAAAAGCGCGTTGCGGAAGTTTTCAGGGCGAAATGGGACGAACGTGATGGTAACGTTGTCCCTGGCGATGACTCGCTGACGCTAGGCAATGACGCCGTAAAGCTCAAGGCCACGGTTCTCTATGCGGATCTCGCAGAATCCACAGAATTAGTGGACGGATACGCAGACTTTTTTTCGGCGGAGATGTACAAGACGTTTCTCCATTGTGCAGCGAAGATCATTCGTGAGGAAGACGGCATTATTACAGCTTATGACGGCGACCGCATAATGGCCGTGTTTATCGGCGAAAGGAAGAATTCTAGGGCCGTGAAATCGGCAATGAAAATCCATTATGCAGTCCTTTACATCATCAATCCGGCGCAGCAGGCGTTTTACACGAAGACAAGCTTCACGCTGAAACACGTTGTCGGGGTCGACACCAGTGAATTGTTCGTCGCCAAGACAGGCGTGCGCGGGGCGAATGATTTGGTGTGGGTTGGCAGGGCGGCAAATTACGCCGCGAAGCTCTCCAGCCTGCCTGATGCCTTCGCCACCTACATAACGAAAGAGGTATTCGATGTCATGAGTTCAGACGTTAAGACTTCAGATTCGCGCGAGATGTGGGAGGCTGTCCGGTGGAATACTTTCGACAATCGAATTATCTACCGATCCAACTGGTGGTGGCGGATTGATTAGGCACCTTCAGGCATTCGCGATCTCAGGGAGAAAATATGGGCCTTGCCGACGATCTTAAGAGTGAGGTGGGTACGATATTCCGTACTACATGGTCCACCAGGGACGGTCAGGTCGTCCCTGACACACCCGACATCAAGCTCGGCAACGACGGCGTCACGCTCGACGCAACGGTGCTCTACGCTGATATCGATGGGTCCACGAACATGGTAGACGCGAAAACTGCTCAGTTCGCCGCAGAAGTATACAAATCATACTTGCTGTGCGCAGCGCGGATCATCCGATCGGAGGATGGAGTCATCACGGCGTATGATGGCGACCGCGTGATGGCGGTATTCATCGGCAATTCTAAAAACACATCGGCTGTTCGCTGCGGACTTAAGATAAAATACGCGGTCTTGGAGATCATCAATCCGGGAATCAAAAAGCAATACAATTCCGACTTCAAGCTGCAACAGGTGGTCGGGATCGATACCAGCAAATTGCTGGTTGCCCGCACTGGGATTCGAGGCTCAAACGATTTGGTGTGGGTAGGCCCGGCGGCGAATTGGGCTGCGAAGCTCAGTAGTATCAGTGAGCAGCCATACTCTACCTTCATCAGCTCAGCGGTTTACGAAAAATTGCATCTGTCGGCTAAAGAAACAAATGGCGTAAACATGTGGGAATCGCGGATCTGGAAGGGAAAAACCGTGTATCGGTCCTCCTGGTATTGGCACGTACCCAATTAATGCAATTAGCGCGCTTGCGACATTCGCAGACGAAGCCGCTTCGCTCGCTTTCTAAATGCTCCCTCCCCAACGTAGTCAGTCCAAGCCGACGGCTGCACATTTGAGACTGTCCTCGGGAAAAAGTGATCCATTTGAGCGTAAAGTCGCCTATGGTGACTTGAGCCTGCCCCGATTGGCCCCGTACATCGTGGTGCTGTCTCGTCACCGGGTTACGGATGCGAGCGCCCCTCCGTTTTAGATCCTTCATGCGATGACCCTGCATTCATTCCGTTCTCAACGCTTCCATCGGCTCTGTCTTGCCTGCGCGTATCGCCGGCCTGAGGGTAGCCACCAGCAGGGGCGCCAGCAGGACCAGCAGGGATGCAAGGTAAAGCCGCAGATCATCCGGTTGCACCCCGTATAGCTGACTGCGTAACAGCCTGTTCGCTGCCAGCGAGACCACAGTACCGGTCGCCAGGCCTATCGCTGCCGGGACCATCGCCCGCCACACGAATATTCGTGCAATGTCACCTCGCGTCGCTCCGAGTGCCATCCGGACGCCAATCTCTTGCCTGCGCTGCGCGGCAAAATACGATACCACTCCATAAATTCCAACGCAGGCCAGCAGCAATGCGGTCCCGGCAAAGGACGCAAACACCGCTGCGTTCAGCCGTGGTTGCGCCACAGCATCGCTGAGTAGCTGATCCATCGTCTCGATCCGGCCTACCGACTCGCGCGGGTCCGCCTGGTAAACCTGCTCGCGAATCGACTTTACGACTTCTTCCGGCGGCACAGTCGTCCGCACCAGAAAGTAGCGATGCCAACTGTCATCGGCGTTCGCAGGCGAGTAGACAACCGGTCCAGGCTCCGCTGCGATCGATCCCGATACCCCTCGCACATCGGCAACCACGCCCACGATCTCGTGCGCCTGTCCATTCCGAAGCAGGTGATGTCCGATTGGATTTCCCCTGGGCAGAAACTCCCGCACCAGAGCCTCGTTCACCAGTACCGGTGGTAGTTTCGAAACCTGGTCTTCCGCCGCAAACGCTCTCCCCGCCAGCAGTGGTGTCCCCATCGCCTCCAGCAAATTCCCGGCGATACTCCGGATGTCCGCGCTGATTGCCGGCTGATTGGCAACTTGCGGCAGCCAGTCGGCACCGTATCTGACGCGCAGATGAAAGTCCATCATCGGCGGCGCATTGATCTGCCCCGCAGCCTCTACTCCAGGGAGATTTTCAATTCGTTGTTGCACGTCGTTGAAGAAATTGCGTGCCACCGCCGGCTTCGTGCCAAACGGCAGCACCAGCCGAACCGTCAGCAGATGTTCCGGCTTAAATCCCAGTGGCTGCTTCGTCAAGTTCCACATCGACTCCGCCAGCAGCGAGGCACCCACCAGCAGCACCAGAGACAGACCTACCTGCGTCCCCACCAGGACGCTGCGCAACCGGTTACCCGACGATCCTCCGAGGCGCGCCTCACCTTTCTTGAGCGCCGAATGCAACTGCACCTTCCGTGTTTCCAGAACCGGAGCCACTCCGAACACGATTCCAGTCGCCAGCGAAATCAGTAGAGCGATCCCAATCACAATCCCGTTCATGTGGATCGTGCCCGGCCTCCCCAGAATCCCCGGCAGGCTGGTAGCGGCAGTGCGCGTGAGCGCAAATGCCAGGAGGATTCCCGCACCACCACCTGCCAACCCGAGCAGCCCGCTCTCCACCAATAACTGAAAGGCCACGCGCCGTCGCGACGCACCCAGCGCCCGCCGCAGCGCAACCTCCCGCTGCCGAGCCGTCGCGCGAGACAAGAGCAGGTTGGCCACATTGATGCAAGCGATCAGCAGCAGCAGCGCCGACGCGATCTGCAAGGCCACCAATGCCGGTTGCACGTGACCGTACAGGTCCTCGCGCAGCGTCTCGCTGGTGAACCGCCACGCGCCGTCGCTCGACGGATACTCCCTTCTGAGTTGCTCCCCGATCCGCTCCAGATCGGCCTGAGCCTGCGCCGGAGTTACACCCGGCCGCAACCTCCCAAATACATTCCAGCCCCGTAGCCCGTCGCCCCGATAACTGCCCCAGCTATTCGGACCTAACTGCGACGCGCGCCAAAAGTCCACGCCTGCCGGCGCAGAAAAATCTCGCGGCATTACCCCCACAATCGTCGCCGTCTGCTGATCCAGCGTCACCTGTTTTCCGATTACGTTCGGATTGCCTCCGAAAAGCCGCTGCCATCCCGGATAACTCAACACCACGGTCAGCGGTGCATGCGGCACGTCGTCCTTCGCATCGAGTACCCGTCCCAGCATTGGCGCGGTGTCAAAGACATCCCAGAATCCTGCATTCACTACCGCTGCATTCACGTGGGTGGGCAACTTCTTTCCCACAATCAGGGTGCTCTCGTTGAAGTAAAAGTACGCCAGACTGGAGAAGCTCCGGTTTCGCGTCTCAATGTCGTAGAACCGCGGACCCGTCATCAGACCACCGGCCGATCGCCCGGTAATCCGCGTGTCGTGGATCGCGACGATCCTCTCCGACTGTGGATAAGGCAAGTTCCGAAGAAGTGTCGAATATACTACCGTGAACATCGTTGTCGTCGCCGCAATCCCCAGTGCCATCGTCAGCACCACCATCAACGCAAATCCTGGTGCGCGTCTCATCTGCCGCAGCGAGTATCGTGTGTCCTGGGCCAGGCATTCCAGTATGGGCAATCCCTCCTCTGCGTGGTACTGCTCCCGGATCGCCTCCGCCGCGCCAAGCTTTATCCGCGCCTGCCGCCGCGCCTGCTCCTCGCTCATACCGGCCCGCAAATTGGCTTCCGTCTCGCGCGCCACATAGTCTTCCATCTCCTCGCGCAGCCGTGCATCGCCGCGACGGCCAGTGGCAAGATTGCGCAGACGAATCAGGAATCGATGGAGAGACCTCATGCCAGGTCCTCCGCCTTGACTTCAAAGAACCGAGCGATAATCGCAGCTGTCTGCTCCCAGTCGCGCTTCTCGGATTCCAGAAGTTTGCGCCCCGCTCGGGTCAGTCGATAAAAGCGCGCGCGACGGTTGTTTTCTGAAGGCCCCAAGTCCGACGCAACGGCACCCTCCTGCTCCAACCGAAGCAGCACCGGATAGAGTGTTCCCTGGTTCACGGAAAGCAGATCGCCGCTGATCTGTTCGATCCGCCGCGCAATGCCGTAACCGTGCTGCGGCCCGAGGACATCAAGCGTCTTCAGTACCATCAGCGCCAGCGTGCCCTGCTGCACGTCCTTTTTTTGTTTCGACAAACTCGGCACCGCCACCGCTCCTCTCCTTTGGCCTACCAACAGGAGAATGATTGCACACTCCCATTGGGAAGGCAACAGGTGCAAATTGGGACGGGTAGGCGGACGCCCAAAGTGAAGATCGATCAGGAAGTCTTCTTTGCTGCAGCCTTCTGCTTCGCCCAGCATTTCCACTGCGCTGCAACGATCCTGCCTCTTACGTCGGCGCTCAGGATGCGCTTGCCTCCGCGTGGCTTTGCGTGGTTGACTGCGTGGCCGCTGCCCAAAAGCGCGCGGGCTTCTGGGGGAGGGAATATCTCGGAATCGATCTCGAAAATCAACTGGGCTGTGTCCATGCCGGACCGTGTAACCCGGAGGCCTGTTTCCGGTTTCATGTGTCCGTAGAGTCGCCGACGCATCCCTGTGCCGGAGTCGATTGCAGATCTGGGACCAAGAGAGTGCGTCGCCCGTTCTACGGCCAAGTGGATTAGAATTGCAAACACTCGCCGGCATTTCGGGACCTAACCGAGTCGAAGACCCTCGCAGACCTACTTCAGTCCCGTCCCAGACAGCGCCGGACTAAGCTTGTTCGCCACGCACCTTGTGGAAATGCTTCCATGAGATGAAATCCGCCAGTCCCGCAAGATCAGGGAACAGGGTTCGCCGAGAAACGCCGAGCTGAGCGAGGTCCCGTAGAAGGCCATCAACGTCCGTCACGTTCAGCCTGACCTGCTCTACGCGAAGTTCCTCTAGTCCCTTACAGTCGTCCAATTGCTCCAGCCGAATCTTCTCGTCCAGGAGGTCCTGCGCCCGCCCAAAAATAACGAAGCGCCCTTCTTGAGACGCGACACGCGGGTGGAGGGCGGGCGGTTCGATGGGCATTGCATGAACGGGCAACAATGCTTGCGAATCACCCATCTTGTCAGCCAGTGATTTCAGAGGCGGGATGTATCGTGTCGCGTCTTCGGACCACGCCAGGATTGGACTGCTCCACTCGCTACTCAGACAGTCGGCAAGCCAGTAGGCGTCCACCATCCAGACGCAGATCATGGGCGAGGACGGTTCCTGACTGGCTTTCAAACGCTCGACCTCGTCGCGATACCGCTCCGCGGCAAAAAAGAGAGCGGCGAGCGCGTTTGTGGTCCAATCGAGCAACCGTGTCGGCAAGCCGTGATGCTGCATCAAGAAGTACCAATCGGTGTCTTCCTTTGCATGGTTGGCCTGGTTCAGCAGATGCCCAAAGCTAGTGAAATCAATCCTAAGCTCATGCTCTAACGCGAATAGTTCCTGGAAGAGGTTGTCTTGAAACTCATCCGTGGAAGGTTGTGGACTACCCTCATTTTTCCGCAAATACTTCCAAGTGCCTTCGCGGTAGAGGCCGGGCCGGAGACCATGCGTGACATCCCGTTGTCCTCGAAACCACACCTGTCCAACGATGCGCACTGGATTGAGAACATCCTGCTCATCGAATTCTCTGTCTTTCCAATCCTCATGCTCCCAGCGCGCAGAGGTTGCGTGGATGTGAGAGATGAACTCTCCCAAGGTCGTCAACGGTTCCTTTGCGCCCTTTGCCGCAAGATGCTCTCTGATTGTGAGCAGGCGATGTTTTGTGTTCGATACCGCCACTTCGTTCATTTTCGGGAACCTTTCGAGAGTAATTCTAACGGGCAATTAGCTTTTTAGAGCACCCGTTGCAGTACCTGACAGAGCAGATAGCACGCGGCGTCGCAGAGAAGGAGCGCATAGTTGACCGTCTCGGTGTTCTGGGTGAGGCTTACCCGTTTGGTGAAGTCCACTGGATGCTTCTTGTCAGCCGCAGCCGAGCGAAGGTCCGCACCATGCGCGAGCTTGTTCCTGAGTACGAAAAGCGGAATTGCGATCTCCTCGACCGTGAGGGTCGGCGCGTCAGTCTTCGCGTGCCAGTTTGGAAACACAAGCGTCCCCGGCCCAAGGCAGTCGCACAGCTTTTTCTTGAATGCCTCTTTACCGCGGCTGTCGAAGATGGCCTCTAGGCCGGTGACCCACAAGAGTCCGGCGATATACGGGTGAAAGTGCTCCAGCCCAAGTTGCAGCAGACTGAGCGCATTCTTGTGTTCGACGTTGCCGCCGTCCATCACGGGCTGGATGCGGTCGATCATGGCGGGCACTCGCGCAAGCATCGCATCGTCGAACTTGTTCATCATCGCCCACTGTCCCGGCTGCATCGGCGGTCTCCGCTCGATCTCCTGGTGCCTGTAGATAAAGCCAAGCGTCTGAATAGGCTTGATGACCTGAATCGCCATGAGCGCCGCATAGAAGCGATCCGAGCCACGCTGCCTGGCCGTCTCCGTATCGTAATCAGGTGGCCACTGTGGATACCGCACCGAAGATAACGTGAGGCTTTGGCCTCTTCTTCCCTCTCCCCGCTGCCCTGTACCCAATCCCAGCGATGAGCAAGCAGCTGATCGTTAGGACGTATCAGTGAGAGACCGTCACTCAATAGGATGCAATCGTCGCCGCCTTTTGCAATGCCTAAAAGCGCGGTGTGAACGGTGTCAATGGCCAAGGCAGCAAAACCTTCTTCCCGCTCTCGCGGACGCCGGAGGATTGAATATGCGAGCATTTTACGCTCAGGGCTGGAAATGTAGACGAGGCCCCACGCCTCGATTAGTCCTGATAAACGCCGTTAGCGGAAGCTATGAGGAATCGCAGACGATAAGCCGACTTCTCGTTCCCTATGCCAGACTTGAAGGTCAAGGGAGGAGCGCAATGGAAGATAGTCAGCCAGTGACCTGTCAAATTCGGTACACGCTCGATGTCACACAACTTGCCGCTTTTGAAAGCTACGCACGCACCTGGATGTCGCTCATCGAACGATACGGTGGTACCCATCATGGATATTTCGTCCCGAGGGCTAGTCCAGACGAGGTTGGCGCGAGCTTCCCGGGACTAGGCTACGATGGCCCAACAGACATTGCCATTGCCATGTTCACGTTCCCTGACGAAGAGAGTTACCGGCTTTATCGCAATGAGGTCGCAACCGACCCAGAGTGTATAAAGGCCGCCGCTCTTGTGCGAGAGTCTAGCTGCTTCACACGATACGAGCGTCTTTTCCTTCAGCCCGTAATCAGAGCATGAGTGTCCTGAAAATTGGGAAACGATCACTCCTCATAAACGCCGTTGTAGTCACCTTGACGCATAGTCGCCTATGGTGACTTGTGCCCGCCCCGGTCAGAGAGGAATCGCGCAGGCGGACGAGCGCCAAATCGCCAACGCACTCATTGAGCCCACGCCGGACCAACCACAGTAAAAGATCGACTCCATACTGCGCCTGTCAGATAATAAGAGCACAGGGAGGTGGCCGCTCATGACCATCCAACTCAAGCCGGAATTGGAAGCGCTGATTCGCCAGGACGTGCTGCGCGGGCCCTATCGGAGCATCGATGAGTTCGTCGAGCGCGCCGTCAGCCAGCTTCATGAGCAGGAGACCTGGATTGCAGCGTACCGCGATGAGCTTCACCGCAAGATTGAAGAGGGCTGGCAGGCCGCCGAGCGCGGAGAAATGAGCACGGAGCAGGACGTTCAGGCCCGCATGGAAGCGCGTAAGAAAGAATGGCTTGAACAGCGCTCCGCATGAGCCGCTATGTCGTCACCGCGCCGGCGGAAGAAGACCTCTTTGAAATCTGGTCCTACATCGCTTCCGATAGCGTAGACGTTGCCAATCGTGTAGAGGCGGAGATTTACGCAGCCTGCCGGTTTCTTGCAATTCATCCGCTCGCCGGGCATCTCCGCACCGACCTCACTCGCCGCCCGGTACGATTCTGGGCATTGCCGCGATACTCGAACTATCTGATCGTCTACGATCCCAGCTCTGAGCCCCTGCGCATCCTCCGCCTCCTGCATGGAGCGCGAGACGCCAGCCGGGAACTCCGCACGGAAGAGCACTGAAAAGCCGGCCCATGCGACGAGCTGGCAGAGGGTCTTCGCGTAGATTGTGGGCAGGTCCGCAGAAGGACCAAGCCGAGGCTATTTCGCGCTCGCCTTTTTCGCTTTTGCCCAGCGCTTGATCTGCGCCTGCCGAATCCGTTCCCGGGCTTCGGGACTGAGATTCCGCTTAGCGGCCTTTACTGGCCGCTTCCCTGCCCGCTTTTGCTTGCCAGCAGTTCCCGCTCCAGCAGTGAGTAAATTCCGGACTTCCTCCAGTCGCGCGATCTCCGCATCAATCTCCGCAATCAGGTCAGGTGTATTAATGGGTCGTCATGCTCCAGGGAAAATGAAAATCCCCATCATAGTAAATCGTCCACGAGGAAGTTGAAGCCCCTCCTTCGCTCTCAAGAACACGGGCAGGCAGCGGCTTTCGGGAGATTAAGAAGGAGCGGTTAGATCGACGCCGCGAGAGCGGGGTATAAGCCAGAGTGGCTGGTCTCATAGAGAGCAAGCAGCCGTTGTCGCATCAAGTAGTATGCTGACGCAACTTCGTGCACCTCGAATGGCACATTGAACCAATACCGCTTCGGCAAGAAGCGCATCACGGCCGGCCTCGTATGGAGTTGGATATGGCGCACAGCACGATGAAGCTTCAGCGCGTCCCGCCGCATTCTCTCTCCGACAATAACGCCTTCCTCGAAATTCCATCGCTGCGTGTAGGCCGCCAGAGCCAACATGATGTCCGCATTAGCGCGCATTCTCTTCAAGCCTTCCCAACCGCCAACCAGGCTCCAGATTTCGTCAGGCTCTAGTTTCAGTTGATCGCGGCTTGGCTCAAGAAAATCTCGGGCCACAAGGCTCAATCCCGTCTGGTTCACTGGTTGCAGCTTCGCAACAATGTCCTTCCATTCCATACGAGCGCTGTGGCCCGCAGAAAAGTAAGAAACACCTGTCTTGACGATCAGCACGGAGGAAGCACCAAGGATCAGGACGATAGGCTGTGCGGAATGCATTTCAACTCAGTCCAGCGTTAAATTTCGTGCTTTTCAAGATCGTACTCTACGCGGTTATGCAGGGCAATGATATATTCCTGTAATTCCGGAGATAGAGGACGGCGTTCCGGTTCAGCCCGCCACATCTGCACAATCCAGTAGATCAATGCACCAATATAGACCAACTGATGAAGATAGACTAAGGGCGAGAAATACTTTGAGCGACCGAAGTAACCATGCAGCGCCTCGGAGGCGAGAGAAACGATGATCCACGCGCCAAAACCCTGTGCGACCGCCAGGACGTGATTTCGCCAGCCGAGCCCCATTTTTCTGGCCGTCGAGCTGATGAGTAGAAACAGTTCGCAGATCAGAAACGCTGCAAACAGATTCCCCTTCATTTCCAGGCGCTCAAGCCCGTGGGTTCCTGGCGGGACCAACCACCATGTGAGCCCAGCCGCAAGCAGCAGTCCGCCAGCACCTCCAATGAGGAATTGCCGGCGCGCGTCCCGCATCCAGGTCCCGGTCGGCTTCATAACAATCCGCGCTACTTCAAATACAATCCCGAGCTGGAACGCAAAATCGATAAGCGCTCCAGCCCAGTAAAGCCGCGCATACCAGAGGTGTGAATGATGCGAATAAAGAGCATAAAGGATGGGAGTCTCCATGGCGTGGAAGGCGATGTATCCACTAAAGACAGGAAACTCCCGCCATCTCCGCCGAACCAGCAGAACAATCAAGAGGGCGACGTGTCCCACGAAGCTCCCCACCCAGATCAGCTCTGCTACTCTTGAAAGATTCATCCCACCCTTACTCGCCTAATCACTCTGTTTTATTAAAGTCCAAAAACAGAGAGAACGGTGCTCACGATCACGGTAGAGTACGAAGCGAACGTCAATTGCGGCGGTGGATCGCCTCCACCGACGGTGGCATAAACCGGCATCGTTCCAATTAAGAGCAATAATGCAGCGGTAACGACAAAACGACGTGACTTGTTCATAGCAAGGATCTCCTTTAGTGCGCCGAGAGCGCACTTTTAGCCTAGCGGTCCTATGCCCCGTCGTCCTAATGAAATGTCCCTGTCCTCCCTGGGGGGCATCTGCCGTTGAGTTGCGATTGCACACCGATAACGATACCTGCCCTCCTGGAACGAGATTTCCAGTAACGGAAACGTGAGGTCGATTCCTGAGTTACCAAGGCCCCGAAGGGGCTCGTTCGTAGAGGATGAACCTGAGCGAATCAAAATAGCCTGGTCTGCTCGGGAACCTTCGGGGCGGGAGTTACAAGCTTCGCGCGCGTCTTCTGCGCAGGCAGAATGCGAAGCAAGTGAAGCGGCGGCCTTTCTGTGATTGCCAGATATTCCGCGTAATCCCGTGGCTCCAGAAACGTCGTCATGCGGTCATGAATCGGTGCCACGATTTCATTGGGCTCGCCGGTGAGGATGGCAAACGTCCGCTCCCACTGTTCTGTCTTCGGGTTCTTCCAAAGCTTCCAGACGCCGGCCATTCCAAGGGGTTCCTGACCGGGGATCGCAATCTCGTACTTCGGCTTCTTCTTGCCCTTGTCGGCCGGGCCAGACTCGAAGACCGCGTCGGCAGGCACAATGCAGCGCCGCTCAAGAAACGACTCGCTCCAGAACTTCGAGCTGTCGATGCCCTCGGAGCGCGCATTGAAGAGCAGTCGATCCGGCAGCTTGAAGCCCCAGCGCATGAGTTCCAACTGGCGCTCCCCATCGTCGTTGCGAAAGACGACCGGCTGCAGGGAGCCCGGCGAGATATCTTCCTCCGGTTCGAGACACAGATCTTCGAGCCCCATCCCGACTTCAAAGGCCTCGGCAATGCGCTGTTTGTCAGACCGGCGGCGGTAACGGCCACACACAATAGCACCCCGGCCTCAAAAATAATTAAAACGCGCGTCATCAGCAAGTTGCCCCAAGCCCATGCACATTCCCCGGTGCAGAGCCCGTTGACAGAGACTCCCGCCAGCAGGAGAAGATAAGGCGAAGACGCTGCCATGCCCTCCGCCTCTACTCTTCGCCAACAGATTGAAAGTGCGCTGGCACACCGCATCCCGTCTGCGCTGACGCCCGCGCCGCGAGTGATCCGCCCTATGATCCCAACGGGCGTCGCCGAGATGGACGCCATGCTCGACGGCGGCCTACCCGTTGGGGCGATGACCGAGATGGCCGGCCCGGAGACCAGTGGCCGCACGGCGTTGGCGCTTTCCTTTCTGCGCTCCCTGACGGATACCGGAAGAGCCTGCGCATGGATCGATGTCTCGGACACCTTTGACCCCGAATCTGCCGCGGCTGTGGGTGTCGATCTTGCCCGTGTGCTGTGGGTGCGTTGCGGCGTTCCCAAAGCTGCGATGAAACCTTCCCGTGAGCTCCAGTTTTCGTTGCCAGAGAAATACCTGATTGCTGCATCCACCAAGAAGGGAGTGCATGGTGGAGGCTGTGGCGGCCATCCACGCAAGGAAGTGAAGGGACTCGCGGGGGCTGTTCATGAATTGCTTCGTCCAGAGACTTTCGCACCGCGTTGCGCCGAACCGCAACGCAGAGTGCGAACGGAGCGGGAAGCATTTCTGCCGCAGCCGCAGACATCTCCAGCCCCTGCCAACACGCGCTCTCACTCCGGCAAACCCTGGACACGCATCGAGCAAGCTCTGCGCGCGACAGACCTGATCCTGCAGGCGGGAGGCTTCAGCACCATTGTTCTCGATATGGGGAGCATCGCCCCGGAGCATACCTCGCGTGTGCCACTGGCGACATGGTTTCGCTATCGCGCAGCGGCAGAACGAGCCCAGTCGAGCTTCCTGTTACTGACACAGCATCCATGTGCCAAAAGCAGCAGCGAGCTGCTGCTCAAATTCCTGCCGGGCGAAGCACGCCACGATGAGGCCACCGTATTCACAGGCCTCGCGCATCGCGTGGAAGTGGAGCGCCAACGTTTTACGCAGCCTCCGTCGAACGTCGTTGCCCTTCGCAAAACACCACAGCGCGCAAACGCCACCCTATGGAAAAGCCAAACCCCATGGGCAGGTGCACGATGAGCAGGACTGCCGAAATCTATGCGTGCCTTTGTGTGCGTGAGTTCCCAACGCAGGCTTTACTGCGTCTGAGGCCGCAGTTGCGCAACCAGCCGTGCGTGGTCATGGAGGGCGAGCCTCCGCTTGAGCAGGTGTGTTCCCTTACCCGGAAAGCGCGCATTCTCGGCTTGCTGCCCGGCATGACGCAGGTGGAGGTGGACACCTTTTCCGGAGTCACGGTGCTGCAGCGCTCCCGGAAGGAAGAGATCACCACGAGCGAGGCACTGCTCGAATGCGCTGGCAGCTTTTCGCCGCGTGTCGAAGAGGTCAGCTACCGGCATTCTTTTGTGTGCGTGGTCGATATTGCTGGCACGCAAGAATTGTTTGGGCCGCCGAACAAGCTCGCGCAGAATCTGCTGACGCGCGTAAGCGCCTTGGGAATCGCGGCCTGCGTCGGCGTGAGCAGCAACTTTCATGCGTCGATTGCGGTGGCCAGGGCGCCGTTAGCCCTTTCCGTGCGGGTCATCCCGCCAGGCGAGGAGGGCGCAGCGCTGGCCGCGTTGCCCCTCACGGTACTCAATCTCAGCGAACAACAGGCGGAGACATTCTCCTCATGGGGGATTCGCAACCTGGGCATGCTGGCCGCACTGCCGGAGCGCGAACTCATCTCCCGGCTCGGGCAACCTGGCAAGCATCTACGCCAGTTGGCACGCGGCGAAGCGCCGCACCTGTTTCTGCCAGTCGAACCGGAATTTACGTTGCATGAGCGGATGGAGCTCGACTCCCCTGTCGCAGTGCTCGATGCCTTGATGTTCGTGGCGAACCTGATGCTCGAACAATTGATCGTGCGGGCAACGGCACGCGTGCTGGCGCTGGCTGCGGTTACGGTCGCGCTCACCCTCGAAGGGGGAGCTTCCTGTCTCCGAACTATCCGTCCGGCATTGCCTACGAACGACCGCCCTCTCTGGATCAAGCTGCTACATCTCGACCTCGAAGCTCATCCTCCACAGGCAGCGGTTCTTGCCATCAGACTTGAGGCTGAACCCGGCAGCACCAGCCAGGTGCAAATGGGATTGTTTTCTCCTCAATTGCCGGAGCCATCGCGGCTGGATGTTACACTCGCGCGTATCCGCTCTATCGTCGGCGACGAAAATGTAGGCCGCGCGGTGGTGGCCGACACGCACCGGCCGGACGGCTTTCGCCTCGAACCATTTGGGCTCGACGCCTTCGAGAATTCCTCCGCGCAGTCGAAGGTACCTTCCACAACAACGCTGCGGTCTGCCTTGCGGAGGCTGCGGCCGCCAGAGTCTGTCTCCGTAACGTTGCAGGGTGCGCGCCCGGAGGCCTTCTTCTTCCGGCAGCAACGCTATCGGGTGGAGCATGCTTATGGTCCGTGGCTCACGACAGGTGAATGGTGGAGCGCGGCTTCATGGGGCTACGAACAATGGGATCTCGTCGCCCGCAATCCTTCCGGCACTACACTGTGCGGATGCCTGATGCGTGACCTGCTGCGCAACCAATGGCAGATGGCAGGGCTGTATGACTGATCGATATGTCGAACTGCACGCGGCCAGCGCCTTCAGCTTTCTGCAGGCCGCATCGCAACCGGAGAAGCTGACGGACCGCGCTGCGGAGATAGCCATGCCCGCGTTAGCGTTGCTCGACCATAACGGCCTCTACGGCGCGGCGCGATTTCATACTGCAGCACAGCGCAACAACATCCGCGCACACATCGGAGCGGAGATCGCCGTATCGAGCTTCGGGCCGCGATGGCTGCCTCCTGCATGGCTGCCGCACCAGTGCAAAAGTGAACCCACGCGCATCCCGCTGCTCTGCGAATCGCGCGAAGGCTACCAGAATCTCTGTCAGCTCATCACGCGGTTCAAAATGCGCGAAGAGACAAAAGAAAGCGGGGCTGCAACCTTCGACGATCTGAGCGAGTATGCCTCGGGTCTCGTGTGTCTCACCGGCGGCGATGAAGGACCGCTGGCGGCGGCGCTCTCAAGCGGAGGCGAAGCCGCGGGCCGGGAGGCAGTAGAAGAACTCACCCGCATCTTCGGTCGTGGAAGTGTATACGTCGAACTGCAGCGCCACCAGGACCGCGAGGAAGAGTGGCGCAACCAGGCTGCCCTCCGCATCGCGCGATCCCTCAATCTGCCGGTCATCGCCACCAATGGGGTCCGGCACGCCACACCTTATGAGCGCGAGGTACTCGATCTTTTCACGGCCATTCGCAATCATATCGAACTCGATCAGGCAGGCCGCCTTCTGGCTACGAACAGTCAGCGCCACCTCCGCACAGCCAGTGAGATGACAGCGCTCTTCCGCGACATACCCGGAGCCGTCGAAAACACTCTCGTACTCTCCTCGCGTCTGGGCTTTCAACTCCATGATCTCGGATACGAGTTTCCCCGTTACCCAGTGCCAGACGGAGATACCATGGACAGTTTTCTCCGCAAGCGCGTGGAGGAAGGTGTGCTGCGGCGCTATGCTCCGAAGAATGACCGCGGTCTGATGGAGCGGGCGAAGAAGCAGGTGGAACACGAGTTGACGCTGATTGCGAAACTTGGATTCGCCGGATACTTTCTTATCGTCTGGGACATCATTCGCTTCTGTCAGCAGCATGACATCCTGGTGCAGGGCCGCGGGAGCGCTGCGAATTCCGTCGTTTGCTACTGCCTTGAAATCACGGCTGTCGATCCTGTGGGAATGGACCTTCTCTTCGAGCGATTCCTATCGGAGAGCCGCAACGAATGGCCGGACATCGATCTCGATCTTCCTTCAGAAGAGAAACGCGAGCAGGCCATTCAGTATGTCTACCGGCGTTACGGAGAACTCGGCACGGCAATGTGCGCGAATGTCATCACGTATCGCGAAAAATCCGCAGCTCGTGAAACCGGCAAAGCACTCGGCTTCGACGAGGAGACGCTGGGCCGATTGTCGAGCCTTGCCGGGCAGTGGGAATGGCGCGGCAATACCGATACGATGGCGCACACCTTTCACCATGCCGGCTTCGATATCCGCCACGCACGTATCGCCAAATATATTGAACTCTCGATGCGCATTCAGGACCTGCCCCGCCACCTTGGGCAGCACTCCGGCGGCATGGTCATCTGCCAGGGGCATCTCAACAAGGTTGTCCCGCTGGAACGTGCCTCGATGGCGAATCGCCATGTGGTGCAGTGGGACAAAGAGGACTGCGCCGATCTCGGCATCATCAAGGTAGACCTGTTGGGCCTGGGCATGATGGCTGTCCTTCACGATTGCCTGGAATTGATTCCCCGGCATTATGGCAACAAGGTGGATCTCGCGCAGTTGCCGCAGGACGACGAAGTCTACCGGGTGGTCCAGAGGGCCGATACCGTAGGGATGTTTCAGATCGAGAGCCGCGCACAGATGGCTTCCCTGCCGCGCAATTGCCCACGCAAGTTCTATGACCTCGTCGTGCAGGTCGCCATCATCCGGCCGGGGCCGATTGTCGGGCAGATGATGCATCCATACATGCGGCGGCGGCAAGGGAAGGAGGCGGTCACCTATCCCCATCCATCCCTCGTACCTGTTCTGGAGCGCACGCTCGGAGTGCCGCTCTTTCAGGAACAGTTACTGAGGATCGCCATGACCGTGGCTGATTTCTCCGGCGCGGAAGCCGACGAACTACGCCGCGCCGTGGGCATGCGGCGCTCGTGGGAGCGCATGAAGAATCTCGAAGGCAACCTACGGGCGGGAATGACGCGCAATGGCATCGACGAGAGGACTCAGGACACCATCGTCCAGCAAATCAGCTCCTTCGCTCTCTACGGATTTCCTGAATCGCACGCAGCCAGCTTCGCCCTCATCGCTTATGCTTCGGCCTACCTCAAGGTGAAATACCTCGCCGCCTTCACCGCGGCCATTCTTAACAACCAGCCCATGGGCTTCTACAGCCCCGCCGTGCTGGTCAAGGATGCGCAGCGGCACGGCCTGCGCGTGAAGCCCATCGACGTACAGGTCTCAGAATGGCGTTGCACCGTGGAGCACGAAAGCGATGGAGGGCTCGCTCTGCGGATCGGACTCGGATATGCCAGACAGTTGAAGAGAGAATCCGCAGAAGCGCTGGTAAGATCGCGGCTGCAAGATGGCCCCTTCCGCTCAGTGGAAGACGTTGCCCAGCGTGTTCCCTTCCTGAACCGGAAGGAACTGAAGCGGCTCGCGGAGATCGGCGCGCTCAACCAACTTCAGGGAATCGAGCATCGCCGCGATGCACTCTGGCAAATCGAGCGCGCTGGCAAACTGGAAGGGCCATTACTGGCAAATGCCGAGTCGCTGCGTGAGGATTCCGAAGCGCGGCCCTTACAGCAGATGAATGTCGAAGAACGCCTGGTGGCCGACTATGCCGGAACAGGCCTCACCGTCGGCCGGCACCCCATGCACTACCGGCGCGCGGAGTTGCGCCGGGCCAATATCCTTTCCGCGCAAGACCTACGTCAACGCCGCGATGGAGAGTATGTCCGCGTCGCCGGCTGCATCATCGCACGGCAAAGGCCCGGCACCGCCAAAGGATTCATCTTCATCTCGATGGAGGACGAGACCGGCATCTGCAATGTTATCGTCACTCCTGATCTCTACGACCGTGACCGCCTGGTCGTCACACGCAGCAAGTTCTTACTGGTTGAAGGCCCTCTACAGAATCAGGACAGCGTCATACACATCAAAGCAACGCGCCTGACTTCCCTGACGGACTTCGCCCTGGATGTGAGCTCGCATGATTTTCACTGATTATTTGCAGTATTTAACGACAAACGCGTTCTCGCGATTGAAAATCAGGCGAGGATCGCGAGCCGGGGTCTTTGCTGCCCGTCGGGTGGGTGAGGATGGCCCGGCGAGGTAGCGCCGGCACATTCCAGGGCGGGAAGACGGGCAAAGAAAGGACCTGCCCGCAGGCAGGTCCAAATGTGCTAATCCGCATCTATGCGGCGGCTTTCTTCGCGGGCTTTGCTTTCCCCTGTGTGGCTTTCTTGCCCTTCTCTTTGGCGGCGAACTCCTGCTTCACCTTGGCCGTGATGGCGTCGGTGTCCACCTTGTACGTGTTGGCGGCATCCCGAAGCACTGTTGCAACATTGGTCCGTGATGCGGCTAGCAGGATGGCCGTTTCCACCAGAAGCCGGGAGAGCGTTCCCTCGTCGGCTCGGCGCATGAAGGCCCCAAGGGTTTTTGCGATGCCTCCTTCGTCCCGCTTCTGCCGGATGCCGTGCTGCCGCGCCAGCATGGCAAGGCGGTTTTCATCCATGAGACTGGTTAGCTTCTCAAGGATGAAGAGCAGGTCACGCTTCATCAATCGAACGGGTACAGCATCGCCCACAGCGGACAGGACGCGGAGGCCAGTGGCATTTGCGATGGCTTGCTCCCGGCGCTGCTTCTCCTGTTCGGCCTTCCACTTCTCGTCGCGGCTGGTTTGCCGTGTCGGATGATGGATGGGACAAGCGGGATTGGTGCAGACCTTATGAATGGTGCCGACATCGCTGCCTTCGGTGACGATGGCTTCGGTGGCGAACTTGCACACCTTGAACTCGGGCCGCTTGGCTTCGTCGTTCGATTTCGGCTTGTCGTTCCGAATTGCAGTGTACTTGTTCCGTGGCAGGACACTGCTGCCGTCTTTCTGTGCGCCGTAGGCGGTGCTGATTTGCACCAGTTCAGGCTTCGCGGCGACAGTCGCGGCCACGTGGGCCTGTACTTTGGCCTGATAGCAGCTGGGGTCCGTGCAGCGGTCCCCTTGCTTGCCAAGGTCATCGCCAAACAGCAGCTTGTTGTGGCCGGTACGCTTGGGACACTCCGCGCAACTTCCAGCCGTCGGCACGAGTTGCGGATCGCGTTTGTTGAATGGCGCGTCTTTCAAAACGAGCAGGATGTTCGCGTCAATCCAGAATTGCAGGTTGCGGACAGGCAGCAGGATACGGGCTGGCTTCTGGCTGTTGCCGTTGTAAACCTCTTTGAAACATGCCGAGAGAGCTTGTTTCTGCTGGTCGGCAGGCAGCTTCGCCAGTAACAGGGCATGGCCTACGCCGATTTCACCGGCATAGAAGGCTTCGACTGCGGCTGGTGTGAGGTCAGTCAGTTTCAGTCTCGAAGCCACGAATCCGGGCGACTTGCCCACCTTCGCCGCGATTTGCTCGATGCTATATTTGGGCTCTTCCAGTGCGAGCAGAGCGCGGAAGCCCTGCGCCTCTTCCATTGGGTGAATTTCGGAGCGAATCAGGTTCTCGACAAGCTGCGCCTCCAGTGCTTCGGCATCGCTCATCTGCCGGATGCGGACGGGTACGGTATCCTGTCCGGCGATTTGTGCGGCACGGTAACGCCGTTCGCCGAAGACGATTTCGAAGCCATTCTCGGTGAGAGGCCGCACCAGCAGAGGCGATAGAACGCCCTGGGCGCGAATGCTCTCGGCTAGTTCCTTGAGCGCTGCATCCTCGAAGGTGCGGCGCGGGTTGGTCCTCGACGGATTCAATAGGAACAGCGGGACGTTGCGGTATTCGGTGGCATTGATGACTTGGGTTTCCATGATGGTCTGCTCCTTTCGAGCGGTTGCAGGTGAAAGACACGGAGCGGATGGACTCACCGGTATCCGCTCCACAGTGGGAGCGGACTAGCCGCGAATCGACTTGTCCGTGAATGCTTCCAGAAAGCCTTGCGCCTTGAGATTGTGGTCCCACAGCGCAGCAAATTGTTCATGTTCACGGTGGAGCAGTGTGTGAACGCCATACTGCCCATCGCGGAGAAAACGCGACCATTGCTCCATACCGGCGTAGTCGTTGCGGTAGTAGAAGGCTGACAGGCGCGGGCTTTTCGCTGTCTCCAGTTCGAAACACATCTCCGGGTCGCGCATGAGGTCGCCGTTCTGCTCGCCGTAGTGCGCGACGGACACGGCGGGAAGTCCCTGCGGTCCCGGCTCCGGTGTCGCCTCAATGACCAAGGCCATGTAAGGCGGATTCTCGATTTTGAGGTAGAGCGTGGGCCGGTAGCCTCCGGCCCGCTCAAGGATGCGAAGTATGGTCTGCATCAGGCCACCTCCGCGATGGGTTCCTGCACCTCGGAAGCCGCGTCCTGGCTGCCGGACGATTCCGCGTGAACGGCTCCGAGAATGACAGCGGAGGCCCGCTGCACGACTTCAAGGCTTTCGGCCAGTAGTGCCGCATTGCCCGCGTACATCTGGATGTAATCGGACGACGCACGGCCCATTTCAAGGCCGATGGCCTGTCCTACGATGAAGGCCACCGCCTCGGCCTCTGTCTCCCGCACCGTGGCGGTGGTCATCGTGCGGCGTTCGGTCTTATGCAGAAGCTCATGCGCGACTTCATGAACCAGTGTCACGAACTCCTCTGCCTTCGACTGGCCGGGTAGCAGGGCGATTTTTCCGCCGTAGCTCACGCCGAGCGCGGGCGCGATGTTCTCGTTGTATTCAAGGGCGATATTCTGCTGTTCCAGAAAGGCAATGAGTCCATCCCGGTGGCTGCCCACATCGCCGGTGACGTTGTGCTCGAACTCGGGCAGGTCTGCTCCTTCGGTCTGTGCCACATCGAAGACGTACACAGCACGAAAGCCAATCAGTACCGGGCGCGGCTTCTCGTCCGTCTCCTGCTGCTGGTCGTTCTTCCTGCGCCGATGGCCGACAATGGGGGCGAGAATCTGGATACCTTTCTCGCCCTTCTTGACGAACCGGCCCAACTCCTTCCACGTCGAAAATCCGGCGACGCGGGTCGCCGTCGGGCGCTGCCGTGCAATGGCGAGAATGTTCCCGAAAGAATAGGAATGGAACCGGGCCATTGCGGTGAGGTAAGCGGTCAGTGTTTCGCTCTTGCCTGCCTCAAGCTGCTGGAGTAAGAAATCCACGGCCTGCTTGATGAGTTGCTGCGTGGGGTTGTCCTTCTGTGTGGTGCGCTGCTGGTAGCGCGATTCGCTCTGGTTGCCGAGCGCCGCATTTTTCCTGTGCGGCGCGGTGGTTGCGGCTGTGCTGCTGGATGCGTAAGGCATGGTGTGTACTCTCCTCTGTGCCCGCGTGGGGCGGAATCTGAAGGAGGGCATTTGCCTCAAACCAAATTTCTTTGTTTGAGTGCCCCCGCTTCATGGCTCTTGCGGCTCGGCAGGGGCGAGGAGGGTTCGGTCAAGATGACATGAGAAGCCGAAGCTTGGATTGCGGCGACACGGTGAGATTCTCGTCGCCAACGGTTACGAATCAAGGACTCGGATAATGGCTTCTTATGTCAGTGCCGCCGCAGGCGCCGCGTGAGCGGTCGGAGCGAAGCGCAGAGCCTTGACGGGTTCCGACCGGCTCTGCCATAACGCCGCATGAAGCGGGGGCACTTGAACGAAGAAGAAAATTGGGCTACTTCCTTATTGCTGAACGCTTATACGCACGTGGACGGAGACAAAACGTAAGCTGCAATTATCGCGCTGTTGCGCACAGGAGGTTCGGAATGAATAGAGTGATAGGGATTGACCTCGGAGACAAGAAGAGCCATTACTGCGTATTGGGTGAAGGCGGAGTTGTCGTCGAGGAAGGAACTGTTGTTAGTACGCCAGCCGCATTCAACGAGCACTTCGGGGTGCTGACATCATCTCTGATTGCCATGGAAGTGGGAGTTCATTCCCGCTGGGCCAGTCGTGTGTTGCGGGAACTCGGTCACGAGGTAGTCGTGGCAAATCCGGTGCGTCTGAGACTGATCCACAAGAGCAGCAAAAAGAGTGATCGAGTAGATGCGTGCGCTCTGGCGCGTCTGGTGAGGGTCGATCCCGAGTTACTCGGTCCAGTTGAGCATCGCAGCGACGAAGACCAGAGCATGTTGGCGGTTTTGCGGGTACGAGATTTGCTGGTGCGCACGCGGACGAGACTGATTAACTGTGCACGCGGCTTGGTGAAGCCCACCGGAACCAGATTGCCGAGTTGTTCCCCAGTGAGCTTCGCCAATCGTGCAAGGCCGGCGGTACCGTCGGATTTGCTGCTGGCGCTCGATCCGCTTCTTGATCAGATCCAAAGCCTGACGAACTTGATCAAACGCTACGATCGTAAGATTGCCAGAATCGCGGAGACGAGTTATCCGGCAACCCAGCATTTAGAGCAGATTCGAGGCGTGGGGCCGCTGACCGCGCTCGGTTTTGTACTGACCATTGGACGCAGCAGTCGTATGGTTCACAGCCGCAATGCGGGAGCATATTTTGGACTTAGACCTCGGTGCTACCAATCAGGGGAAAGCAATCCGCAATTGGGAATCAGCAAAGAGGGGGATGGATTCATGCGGCGAATGCTGGTGCAGTCCGCACAGTACATCCTGGGTCCGTTCGGTCCGGACACGGATCTGCGGCGATGGGGCGAACGCTTGATCGCTCGAGGCGGCCGGGGAGCAAGAAGTCGTGCGGTTGTGGCCGTTGCCCGCAAACTCGCTGTTCTTCTGCATCACTTGTGGGTCACAGGCGAGGTCTATGATCCGCTGTATAACAGCAGGATCAAGCAACGCGCTCTGGAACCAGTCTCTGCATAACGTTGTTTGTAAGGTACGAAATCGTCGAAACCGGAAACGAATGACTGCGGGCGCGCCCTGGCATCACAGAGAGGAGCTCTCCTCCTGTAGACCGAAGTCAAGGTAGCAGCATTCGCCAGTATGACAAGGTGCACCGGACCGCATGGTCCATTTCAGAGTGCGGATGGAAGGCTGGCGGGCGAAATCTACCAACGTAAGGCTACAGCGGCTGCTTTTCTTTTTTGCTGGGTGATCTGTGTAGTGCGTTGCGCAGAACCCGTCAAGGGTTCGCTTCGCCGCGCAACAAACACGCGCCCCTGACGGAACCTACGCAACGCACGGAGAACTTTCCTTGCCAGCAAAAAAGAAAAAATAGTTGACATCGGAGTGGCTTCTCATGGAAGGGCGGGCGAACTCTGCCCGTTCATGGAGCGTCAGCGAACACCCTTGACGGGTTCCGACCGCCTCTGCGAAAAAGCCGCCTGAAGCGGGGGCACTTGATAAAAGAAGAAATTCGGTCTACTTCCGCTTCGCTTTTAGGGTCGCGTCGCGGCAGGAACAGGCCGCGGAGGTGGGAAGCGGAGAACGCACAAGCGTTCGGAGCGCGGGCAGGAGACCTCCTCCCGCTCCACTAAAATCTTTCCATCGCTTTATGGGGGCATGTCCCCAGTTCAGGGCCATTTGATCGGTAAAATCAAGGACCAGGTGTAACGAGGTCCCCCCAATGAACGACCGTTTGTTTGTGGCTGTGATTGGAGAGCGAAACGCTGGCAAGTCAACCACCTGGAACACGCTGTTCGGAAGAACGGTGAACACGGGCAAAAAGCCACGCATGCTCGATATTTCTTCCGCTGGAGCCGTGGAAATCCGGCTTATCAGTGGCTCGAATGAGGAGAGAGATCGAAATCTCGCAGATGTCCTCGCACCTCGAAGCCTTGAAGTGTTTGTAATTAGCGGCTCTAACGAGGAGAAGAAGCGCTATGCGCAAAAGGTTTTGGAAAATGTCGAATGTCGGATCGTACTGTGCTCTGTGCAATACGTCGAAGAAGCATTTGAACGAACGTGGGACTATATTTTTTCCGAAGGGTTCTCCATCTATGCGCAGTGGCTCAATCCAGGGCACAACGGCCGTGAGACTTGGGATCAACTTGGCCTAGTAGATCGCCTTCTTGCCAATGGGGCTGTGGTGTCTATTCGCGACGGGCGAAAGAGCGACGCCATACTCCACAGCAGGGTGGAAGAGATTCGTCAATATGTACACGGCTGGGCATCGCCCAGAGGATTGATTCGATAGCAATCGGAAATAGGCAAGACGCATTTGAGAGTCGTCCATGCATTGTTGTTCCAATTATTTGCTCATCAGTGGCTCAAGAACATCGTTCACGAACAGTGCGATGACTCGGAACCTGCGATTTCTCTGACACTAATAGAGAACCCACTAGGCAGACCGCTTGAAAGCGGCGGTGGGCTCGCAAGTAGTAGGTGAATGATACGCGCGGCGCTGCCGGCTCTCCCGTTATCAATTGATCGAAGGAAAACTACAATGAGACTAAGTCAACTTCTTCACTCCAGGTATTGCCTGCACGCATGTTGCGATAGATCTTGGTAAGCGACTCAACGATCTTTGTACGAACAACCACAGCGTCGCTAATCTTTATCGTCCATTCGCTTTTCCAAAATTGCGCCGTCTGATAGTCCAGGATGAGCTTGACCTGCTCTCGAACCTTTACCGGGTCGCTGACATCAAGATCTCCGGCATAGTCGTAGCGAGCTATCAACGCGTCGGTAACAAACGAAGTCATGGCCATGATGCCCGATTTTGTCATGAGCTTGGAGTTCGGTTCCCACAGTTCTGCCCACTCTTCCTCTTTGAGGGAGCCCCAGATTGCGTAGAAGAATTCGCAAAGTGCATCCTCAGACTTGAGCTCTGGCACTTCTTTTTTCTGAATGATCGTGATTGCATTCTCGATCGCAGCCGGTGGAACAAATCTTTGTTCAGGATCTTCTCCTGCCGCCAGGAGACGGAGAACTCCTCGAAACGGACTATTCTCATCCGTATCCATGATTCCTACATAAGGCAGGTTAGAGTGCAGGGTCAAACGTGCTGTTTTCAGCCGTTGAGATAAATCGCCTTCCTGATAGTCGAGAGCCAGTGTACGTATGTGGTCCGGCTGTACCGGAGTCACTTTATTGTTGATGACCAGGAACTGGAAGGCTGTTTCGAGATCGTCCACGTTGAGCAGCGCTACGACATTAACTAGACAGTCATGGCTGTATGCATCGATGCCGAACAGACGATGTTGTCCGTCAATAATCAACCCTGGCTTGTTTTGATCCTGAACATTGTCTGGCAGCTCTAGCGTGATCAGGGCAAAATTGTGAGAAGTATCGACAACAGCGATTTGATGGGGTTCTACTCGCAAGGTAACGGTAATCGCAGGAGGGATCGAATTTCTGGGATCTTTGTCAAGGAAGCGCTTCACTGCGGCTCGCTTGGATTGATTTAGCGCTCGCTGCGTACCTTCGTTGGTCTCGATACGACGCCGAATAGCGGCCCACTGCACAATCTCGCCGGCCGGCGCAGCAAAAATCGCGAATTGCGGGCTTGTTTGATTGCTTCGTTGATCGACAGTGATACAGGGAATCGTGAAAGTCGGCATGACATGGTCCTCAGATCAGTTCGAGATTGGGTCGATGAATAGCAAGATTAAAGAAGTCGCCCACGTCGTATTCATCGACTAGGCGTGGCGTCTTCTCCCATGGGCCAAGGAGCATAAAGGCTTGTTTGAGACTGATGTTGCGCCGGATAGCAATGGCTTTTGCCTTCGAATGATGGAGAGCGAATTTATGTCCTCCATTCACCGAAGTGTACTCATTCTCACTAGGATCAAATCCCAGAAGAAGTGATTGAATGTCCGGCATCGCCCAACTGGCGAAATCTCTTTTTTTCTGGTTATTACAAGACCCGCATGCCGGCAACCAATTTTCCTCAATACTGTCGCCTCCATAGCGTTGAGGCCAGATATGGTCCAGCGAAAATTTCTTATATTTGTCTTGTTCGGTGAAATCAAGGGCGCACCCACACAAATAGCAAGAACGGTGTTCTCGCTCGGCCCAGCGCTTAAAAGCATTTCGTTCTTTAGCCGTGGCATCGTGTTGAGCGCTATCAACCGCTCGAATCGCATTTCGTTTAAGCTCACCGCTCAGAGGGGACCGAATGTGCAAACGGTCGCGGAGATAGTCATGAAAATCCTTTTCAAAGCTAAAGTCAACCGTTGAGCGGGCTGGCCGCGCATCTGATTCTGCAAGGAGAGAGCGTCCCGCTGTCACGATCTTGCAGGTGAGGTTCGCCACGGTAAGCTCATGGAAGAACTCACACAACTCATCGCTCCTACCAGTGCAGAGCAAAGAATCAGCGACTCTATTCCAACTGGACCGCTCAAGTACCCGATCTTCGATGAAGTAGGCGAGTTGCTCCCCCGCCGTCTTAACGTCGTATTTCATTAGCCGCTCTTTCCATTTCCGACATCTCCCCGTATTTCTGCGAGCGCGAACGCATGAGCGCCTGTGCTCCTCGCGGCATGACTAGTACGGCGCAAATAGTAGAGCACCCTTAGTTTGCTTGCGCGGTTGAAAAGCAGCCGCCAAGGTCTCCGCCGAGTTCGTTCCATTATTTTGGATTATTGCACAATCGTTCCATTTCTGGATACAATTGGAGGTATGCCTAGGATTAGCCTTAATTCTTCGAGAGCCAAGTTATTGATCGAAAAGACGATCCAGCTGTTCCTAGCAGCAGGGAGCACGGCAGCGCTGGCAAAGATGCTAAATTCGGAGCTTCGGGAAAAAGGCGAGGAGATGTCGCTCCATCCCAATAGACTGCACTCGCTGCTGTCTGAAGACCCGAGCCGCGGGCTAAACGAACGCACCTTCGATTTGATCGAACAGGCAGCTGATAGTTTGAGCAAGGATCCTCGGACCAAGGTAAAGGCCTTGGAGGCTGCGACTCGGCTGCGTTCAGACGCACTTGATCTGCTGAAATTCGGGGGGGTGAATTTGGAAGAAGTCGCCGGCAGGTTGGCGATCCCCCAAGCAGTTCTCAACGAGTTGTTACCGAACGCGGTGCCGGTCAGCCCGCCTCAAGAAGAAACCAAGGCTGTCAACAAACCAAAGTCGCCGGACTGGAGCTTTCAGGATATTGCTGTTGCTCGTTGCCTTGATGCCATAGGTGCCAGACCAGCTCCGCGGGTTGGCCTAATTCTGCCAACCGGTGCCGGAAAAACACGTACAGCTCTTCGCATTGCCCTGTTCGTGCTGAAATCTTCGCCCAACGGGGGCCGCGTTCTATGGATCACACACCGACGAAATCTGAGAGCACAGGCTCATCGTGAGTTGCAAAAACTATTGACGTCGCCAGGCGCTCAGGTACCTGACGGAGCCGTCGCCTTGCTTGCAGAACGATTAGACTTCGTCATGCTGTCCGAGGTGAGCAGTCATCTTGAGCCGGCGGCTACCGCGCCAGCATTGGTCATCATTGACGAGGCTCATCACGCGGCGGCGGCGTCATATGCGTCCGTCCTCGAATCCGAAAAATCATTCCCCGTTCTACTTCTGACTGCTACGCCGAACCGCACTGATGGCCTGCCGATTGGGATCGATGAAATTGCATACACGATTACCTATCGCGAGCTTGCTGAACGTGGCGCGATCCTGCGACCAAAATTTCTCGATTTTCCGGTGACCGACTTTGACTGGTCTAGAGATGCGGTTCAGGATTTGGCAGACTACGTTGTTGAGCGAAGCGCGCAAGAATTCACCAAGGTTCTTGTGTTGGCTCCGCGAGTTGACCGGGTCGAGGAATTCTATGAAGCTTTGCGGGTAAGGCTCGCGAATGAATCAGACCACCCGTTGGATCTTGACGACCTGGGCTATATCCATGGTGCTCGAAATTCTCTAGGAATCGACAATGAGGATTTCCTTGCACGATTCGCAACCAAGCCGCGCGCTATTGTCATCTCCGCGCAGCTTCTCCTCGAAGGTTTCGATGATCCCTCGGTAAATACCGTCATCATCACTTATCCAACATCCAGTGTCATTAGGCTAATGCAGGCAGCCGGCCGCTGCGTGCGATATTCACCGTCGAAAACGTCCGCATACGTAGTTCAAGCTCGTAATGATCAGATTGCCTATCATTTCGATCATCGGTGGTTGTATCAGGAGATTGATGATTTTCTCCGACCAGAGCTCATCGACATCGACTATGGGGCGAACCGTGAGTTAAATGCCGAAATTCTGGCCATGCTCACGAAGCACAATGTAAATTCGGCAACTTGCCAAGCGATCCTGAACAACGTTCACAACCTACGCGTTGGGGATACTTGTCGGCTCTTGCTTTTTGGACTCCCTTACTATGGGGCACTGGAAAATTTCTCCAAGGACGCGACCTGGGGAGCATTTTTGGAGGAGCCTTCTAATTCGGAAACGTTCCGATCAATTTTCAATACCTTCTGCTCAATAGGCGCTGATGTCTCAGACCCGTCAGATTTCTTGTTGCGTGACGGTGTAAAGCACGGGCTTGTTAAAAATCTTCAAGCTGACAGTGATTGGATGAGGTATGTCGCACTTCTGACCGCATGTTACCTCGCCAAACGCGAGATCCATGGCCCCGGATTCACCGAAGGATGGGGGCGGCGCCCTCTCCAACCACATGGACATACCACTTGGCTAAAATACATAACTTTCACCTACCGTCCGACTGTACCTCCGGAACTCGTTGATTTTTTTGCGGACTGTCATAACGCAGCCCAAGTTCAGGCAGAGTACGTCGAGCACCGAGCCCTCTACCGCGGTGCAGTAAAAATCCCTCTGATTTTAGGGGGAAGTGAGGCGTTTCTCCTATCCGAGCAGCAATTTCACTCGCTAGCCGAATTCTTGAGCCAGCTTCGGGAAGAGATCCTTCGAGTTCCACCTGCGGATCAATATGCAGTCTTTGCGGCTGCGCTTGTGCGACTAACGGTTCCCACGCTCCCGAATCGCCTTCTTTGCAGAGTGGAGTCTCTACTCGGCGATGCCTCACGCTGCTTTGATTTTAAATCGTTACTCGCAACTTCAATTGGAGACGTCGCATGACACATGAACAACAACCAGAGGACAACAATACCGAACTCTATGCCGCAATAACGGTTCCATTCGAGAAGCTCTTTCTTGACCCTAACAACCCGAGAATTGCTCCTGAAACTCCTCCGGGCTACGACGATCCGAAGGAGATCTTCTCTGCGGACATGCAGGCCCAGCTAGAAGCGAAGGTCCAGAAGGTTTATGAAGTCGCGGCTCTCTCGGACTCAATCGTAGCCCAGGGTTGGGTACCATACGATCCGATCATTGTGTGGGAGCACCCGAAGCAGAAGGGACACTACATCGTGGTGGAGGGCAATACTCGGACAGTGGCTCTCCGGGGCCTTCGTGGGGAACGCCTCGACCGTGAGCGAAAGAAGCTGGATAAGATCAAAAAATCTAAAACTTCATTTGGCGAAGAACTCAAAGCCCAAACCGAGCTGGTCGACCAACTAGAACGTGTTGTTGCGTCAACAGACAATCTCAAAGCCTATCCGGTCGCGGCGAAATCGGCTGAAGAACTCTTGGATCGTCTTCCGCGTCTGATGGGGGTCCGGCACATCAATCATGCGCAGCAATGGAAGCCATACGCTACTAATCTCTACATCTTGTCCTTATACGAACGTCTTTTTAGGCAGCGATACGGCGACGAGCCCAGTCTCAGGATTGAGCAGGACCTCGTTGCAGCAGTGGCGAAGATGGTTTCGTTGGGCGAGACGAAGACGCGTCGCAACATTCAAGCTGCATCTGCGTTCACGCACTTCAAGCGAGCGTACGAAGAACAGCTGCCAGAAGGAGAGGCGTTTGAAGATGCGGACCACTACTATTTCGAGCTGATCTTGCAAAACAAGTACCCTCAAGAGCAATTTAGGTTCGGCAAAGATGCACTGAGACTGCCTCCTGAATCAGAGAAGGCTTTGTTCCAGTGGGCTTTCTCCCATCCACGTAGCGCGGCGTCAAAGGATGACGAAGACGGCAATGAAAATGTTTTCTACAAAGCTGAAAACATTCGGCTCTGGCAGCAGATGAGAACGTACGACGGCAAGAAAAGAACCAGCTTTGCCGAGCAGTTCGACGTTGACGATCCGGATAGTGCGCGGCCAATGAAACTTGTCGAGTCTGAATACCTGCAACACAAAACAGCGCAGTCTCCAATCGACGTGATCGGCGCGCTGGTTCGAGCGCTGCAGGAGCTCAAAGGCGAGACTTTGATTTCGCAGCAACAGCATTTGCGGCCAATGCTCGATGAGGCTTCAGTGCTCGTCGAGAACTATCGAAAAATGATGAAAGCTACCGCTGGCGATTAATTTTTCGGGCCGGCTTAAGCGTCATGGGGCGGAGCCGGCCTTCCCAAACCAGAAGAACCCCTAAAGAAATTCCGCAAGTAGTGCCCGAACGGCGCGCCAATCAACCTCAGGTGTGAGGTGGCACCAAGAAAACCGCATTGCTCCATCCAATTGCTCATTAGAAAGTCCCATGGCTCGCAAGACGTGGCTCGGCTCATACTTCGCCGATGAGCAGGCTGAACCATTTGAAATCGCGATGTACTGCCTAAGCGCTACCATAGCTGCTTCAGAAGAGACCCCATCGATGCTGAGGTTCGTTACGTGCGGAATTACCAAATTTGGGGCTCCGTGAGTAGTCAAAGGCAATCCGTCGAGCCCCTCGAACAATTGCTTCCGGAAACTGCGATTCTTGCTCTCACGGGCTTTGTGGTCGGCAACAGCCAAGGATGCAGCACTACCGAATCCAACAATCAGGTGGGTAGGAAGGGTGCCTGGCCTGAGTCCACGTTCGTGTCCACCGCCAAACGTAAGAGGTTTCAGAGGAATGGGCCGCTCGTGAGTGCGCTTTACAACGAGTGCGCCAATGCCTTGAGGCCCATAGATCTTGTGACCGGTGCAAGAGATAAGGTCGATCCTTCTCGCCGAGATTTCTGTGAATTCTTTGCCAAATCCTTGAGCAGCATCGACGTGGAAGTATGCAGGGTGATCTGTAAGTACTATTGCGAGTTCACGGAGGGGTTGGATCACACCCGTCTCATTGTTCACCTGCATCAGGGATACGAGAGCGGTATCGGGCCGGAGTGACCGCCTAAGGTCGTCTGGGTCTATGATGCCGTCCGATGAAGCGGGAAGCTCCGTGACGGAAAAACCGGCGTTATCTCGAAGCCAAGCGATAGGCTCAAGAACAGCACTGTGCTCCATCGCGGAAGTGATGAGATGCTTGCGGCCAGTCTGCTCGCCCCAACTCGCCAGCCCGAGAATCGCAAGGTTGTTGCTTTCTGTCGCGCCACTAGTGAATACAACTTCTTCTTGATCAACTCCGAAGGCACTGGCGATCTGCTTCCTCGCAAGCGCAACCGCGCGCTTTGCCTTGAGGCCGAATTCGTGTGTTCTACTGCTCGAATTTCCAAAATCGTTGACGAGCCAGGGCCGCATGGCGTCAAAAACCGCAGGGTCGATGGGCGTTGATGCATTGCAGTCAAGGTAAATTGGCGGCATAGGCTCTGTTTGTTGATCCTACCTCTGTTTGTGTATTCTACATACAAACAGGAGCGGTTTACACCATGGATGTGGCATTCGAGTACCGGTTCCCCGCGATTCGCGGGATTCAATCGAACCGGGAGTACTACATCTCAATGTGCCCCTTACGATTGATTCCAAAGCTATTTATCTTCGATGAGGCAGAGCTGCGTCCTGAGCTTCGCGCCCAGAGAACCCTCAACCGCGCACGGATACCGGAAATATCCGACTACATCGTCAAGAACAGAGACTCGTACACGTTTTCTGCCATTACGGCATCTGTAGACGGCGGCATTCAGTTCGAGCCGATGAGCCAAGACGTGTCTATGACAAGACTGGGCCTTTTGCGTGTCGAGATGAATGCGAAGTTCATCATCAACGATGGGCAGCATCGCCGAGCCGCGATTGAAAATGCGCTGAAAGCAGATCCTAGTCTCGGAGACGAGAGCATTGCCGTCGTGTTTTTTCATGACCGTGGATTGGCTCGAAGCCAGCAGATGTTCGCAGATCTAAACATGCATGCGGCACGCCCTTCGCGTTCATTAGGTCTTCTCTATGAACAGCGGGACGACTTGGCTCTGATAACGAAAGAAGCGATTCCTCGTACGAAGATCTTTCGAGATATGGTCGAGTTTGAGCGTTCCACGCTTGCGGAGCGTTCACGAAAACTTTTTACGCTTAGTGCCATTTACGGAGCGAACAAAGTCCTTACGGAGAATAGGCCGTTTGAAAACCGAACTGAAGTGCTGCAGTTCCTTATCGATTTTTGGGACACTGTTGGCTCCCATATGAAGGAATGGCAGTTGATTCAACAAGGCCGCCAAACTTCAGGTGAACTGCGTAGGGATTTCATTCATGCGCATTCTATCGCTCTACATGCCCTGGGCATTGTGGGACGGGACTTGGTTCAGCAGTTCCCGAAGAACTGGAAGGGAAAGCTCCGAAAATTGCGTGACATAGATTGGTCGCGGTCGAATACCAAAGACTGGGAGGGCCGGGCGATGTTGGCAGGGGCAATCGCGAAGACCAATTCGAGCCAACTGCTCATGGCTAATCACATACAGAAAAAGTTAGGACTGGAGCTGACACGTACGGTTAAGGACATGAAGGGAGCCAACAAATGAAATCACCTCAAGTGGGCCGACAATCTGCATTCAAGGCGCAGGGCTTTCGGAAGACATTGGAACTCCTAGCAGAGAACGTGCAGGCTCTATACCTGTCAGATGAGATTCCATGGGTTGTTGGATACAGTGGAGGGAAAGATTCAACTGCGACGCTTCAACTAATTTGGACAGCCATTGCTGCACTGCCAGCGGAAAAACGTACAAAGGTCATTCATGTAATCAGCACCGATACGCTCGTCGAAAACCCGATCATTGCCGGTTGGGTCAATGCGTCTTTATTAACTATGCAACGGAGCGCGAGTGACCAAGATTTGCCGTTTCGCCCCAATCGCTTGTTGCCGGAGCTAAAGGACCGTTTTTGGGTAAACATGATCGGGCGCGGATATCCTGCTCCTCGCCCAAAATTTCGTTGGTGTACTGAGCGACTAAAGATAAACCCGTCGAATAATTTTATCCGCAACGTCGTCGACGATGCGGGTGAGGTCATCTTGGCGTTGGGGACACGAAAGGCGGAAAGCCAGGTGCGCTCGGCTTCGATTGATCATTACTCGAAGAATGCGCGGGCTGGATTACAGCGGCATGGACAATTAGACCGAAGTTGGGTATTCTCGCCGATCGTCGATTGGTCGAACGACGATGTCTGGCAATATCTGATGCAAGTAAAAAATCCTTGGGGTATCGACAATAAGGATCTGCTGGGGATGTATCAAGGGGCAACTGAAGATGGAGAATGCCCGTTGGTCGTGGATACGAGTACTCCGAGCTGCGGCGACAGCAGATTTGGTTGCTACGTGTGCACAATGGTGACAGAAGACAAGTCGATGCGATCAATGATCGCCAACGACTCCGATAAAGCGTGGATGCTTCCGCTTTTGCAGTTTCGTAATCAATATCTTGGAAATCTAAACGATCGCAACGTGAGAGAGTTTAAGCGCTTAAATGGTTCCCTCATGGTGCACAACGATCGTTTAGTACACGGGCCTTACACCCAGAGCTATCGCGTGAATATGCTTCGGGCCCTATTAGAAACGCAGTTGACAGTGAACAAGCACTTACCCAAAGGGATCGACTCCCTCGAACTGATTACCATTGAAGAATTGCGAGAGATACGACGAATCTGGATTGAAGATAAGCATGAAGTTGAGGATCTCCTTCCCGCAGTCTATGAAGACACGTTGAAGCGACCATTCTCGGCAAACAGCGTGTCTGTGGTGCCGCTGCTCCGCACGTCGGAAATTGAGACGCTTCGCGAGATATCGGATGGTCAAACAGTCGAGTCGCGTTTGCACTACGAGCTTCTTCGTGAACTGATCACTACCCAAGCTGTGTCAAAGAGCACGCACAGCCGTGCGAAGCTACTTGACGAACTGGACCGAGTCCTGGAACGAAGCGCTTTCGCTGATGCGGACGAAGCATTGAGTGTTGCACTGAGTCGAAGAGGAATGAGTGCATCTGAAGACTCCGGACTCGGCGGCCAAGACATGCCTTCGCTGTTCGTCAACATCACACTGCCGGAGCAAAATGACGTTTCTTGAAATTGACTTAGAGAATTTGGGGCCGTTTCGGGGAAGACACGCCATAAAATTGGCGGTGAGTTCTCCCCGCAATATTGTTCTGATTGGTGCATTGAACGGCAGCGGGAAGACTACCCTCTTAAACGCGTTTCAATTGGCTCTATATGGACGAGACTCATTGCCTGGACGTAGTGCCAAGAACTACCAACAGTATCTCAGGCATCTCATCAACAATCAGGCTGCATTGCATGAGAGCGCAAGCATTACCCTTACGCTGATCCTCGATGATCTTGCAGACGATTGTCACATACGTGTGGAACGCCGGTGGTGGCGGAGTCAGAACAATGAAGTGCGAGAGCAACTCACGGTGTGGAAGGGGTCTGAGGCAAGTGACGATCTAACGCAGACTTGGGACACGTTCATCGCAAGCATCCTGCCGGCTCGTGTTGCCGATCTTTTCTTCTTGGACGGCGAAAAGATTGAGGCACTGACTGCCCCAGACCAAGCTGCTTCTATCATCAGGAAAGGCATCTTCACACTATTAGATCTTGATCGGATCGAGGAACTCCGGGCCAATCTCCGAGTAGTCAAGCGGAGGCGTCTGAATTCCATAGAGGGCGAAGAGAACTCCGACGAAATTCGAGTGCTTGAAGGTAAAGTAGCTGAAAGTCTCGAAAAGCGCTCGACACTCGCACAGGAGCGCGCGTCGCTCACGAACGTTCTTGATCGAGCTAATATGCGGGTCTTGAACGCAGAGCGAACCTTCCGTGAAGGTGGGGGTGAGCTCTTTGAACGGCGGGAACGCTGGGTACGTCGACAGACCGAGCTACATGCAGCGTCACGACACACCTCAGATCAGTTGCGGCAGATCGCTGGTCGTGAACTTCCTCTATTGGCGTGTTCTGCATTGGTCGATCAAGGTATCGATGCTGTGAGGCGCAGCGATGAGGCACAGCGGCTTTCGATCACCATCGAGGCCATCCGAGCGCGTGACAAAGAGTATGTTCGAATCCTGCGAGAACTTCAGTTGCCTGCTTCGATCGGCAAGGAAATTGCAGCTGAACTCGCTCATACAGTGCCTACTATTCCATCTAACACGCCTCCAACGAGCTTCGGAATTCGAAGCGAGCGTTTGGAGAGGTATTCCGCTGCTCAACGCAAGCGACTGAACAAAGATGTAAGTGCCCTCTTAAAGGAATCTGAAAAGCAAAAGAATGAACTGGCGGAGGTTGATCAAGCTATCGAAGCCGTCCCCTCTGAAGAGCAGATTGCCGAGCTTACGTGGGAGCTGAAAGATGCAAACGCGGAGCTCGCGCGCGTACAGGCGGCTATGGCGAATCTAGATGACCAGATCGAACGTTGGAATCGACAAATTGAGGATGCACGTAAGAACTTGGACTCCGCACTTGGCACACGACTGAAACAGGGTATTTCGAATGCAGAAGCGGAACGAGTGGTACGCCATATTGAGTTGGTAGATAGGTCCCTGCAGGAATATCTGGTCAAAATGGTTGAGAGGCATTCCGGAGACATCAGCTCGAAAATCTTAGCCAGCTTCCGCCTAATCGCACGCAAGCCTGAACTTCTTTCTGGTTTGAAGATCGATCCGCACACTTTCCATATGAGTCTCACAGGAAACTCTGGAAAGCATATAGATCCAGGTGAATTGTCTGCAGGAGAACGGCAGATTCTTGCGTTTGCGATACTCGATGGATTGGCGAAATCCTCCGGTCGTCAGATTCCGACTCTTATTGACAGCCCATTGGGGCGTCTCGATGGCATACATCGTCAACGAATCGCGCAGCACTACTTGCCAAGCGCTTCCCACCAAACGATTGTTTTCTCGACCGACAAAGAAGTCGACGAACAGATGCTCAGGATGCTCAACCACAACATAGCAGCAAGTTATTTGCTGAATTTCAACGAGAAGGCTTATGGCACAGAAATCAAAAACGGATACTTTCAAGCCGGGTGACCCGTTTCCCATCGATACGATACGAGTATCTGAGCGTGCAAAACAGCAACTGATTACGCTCAAGAGAAATACCGGGATCGAACACTGGAACGTGCTGTGCCGGTGGGCCCTATGTGTTTCCCTTCAAGAACCCTCGAAGCCTCCTATAGAGGGCGAAAGCGCACTGAGCTCTCTTGAAATGCATTGGAAGACTTTCGCTGGTCATGAAGAAGATGCATACAAGGCAGTCTTGTTGGCCCGTGTTATCAAAGATTTTGGGACCGTGTCGCCATCGCTGATTAGCACGCAATTCCGGCTGCACCTTCACAGAGGAATTTCTCGATTAGCTGGCAAGAAGATCCGATCAATCGAGGACTTGGTAAGAGTCGCGGTAGACGCGTAGCCTACTGCACAGCATTCTAATATCCAAAGCATGCAACCTCTCTATCCTCAGTATTTGCTCAAGCGTCCCTTACCCAAGTCGCTCCGCGATAGCCGCGTCGGTGGGGTATTCACTAGATGGCGATCGGCTGTGCGCTGGTGCTTGTATTCAGAGTGCCAAGCTTAGTCCTGCCGAGGGGCCTGTCTTGGTCACGGGATTCTGTTCCCGCACTAAATCGGGGATGACCGTTGCTGTTTTCACAAGGGGCAGTGCCGAGGTCTTCGACGCATCGTGGCTGAGATTTTCCGCTAGGTTCGCGGCGTCGTTGGTAAAGATTTGAACATCCTGCGAAGCACGCGAGACGGATACATATGCGAACCGCCCATTGATTAATTCTGGGTGAACCTGGGTATCAATATTTACTAAGACTCGCGCTGACGTGAGTCCCTGTGAACTGTGCGATGTTACGGCGTAGCCGTGATCGAAATGACGCATTTCTCGCGGGTCGAACGACACGTTTTTCCCACTATCCATTAGCAGCGTGATGCGCCCCGCATCGTCAAAATTTTCCAGCGTACCGAGATCCCGGTTTGCCACTTGAAGATCGCGGTTTGGGGCCGTCAGTTGCACCCGGTCGCCAATCGCAAACTCGCGCTCGATCTCGCGGTAGGCAGCGACGCCCCGCAAGCGTGACGGGTCATAGGTGACTTGCTGACCGTCCACTTTTCGCACGGTTACGAGGTTTTCGGGCGCATTCGTCGTCACGACCTGGGCGTAGCTTCTGGCCTCGATGCCATGTTCTTTGCTGCCGCGCACGTAATGAAGAACATCTCCCGGCTGATAGCGAGCGGCCCATTCCCGGTCAGCCCCGGTCATATCGTTGCGCGGTGCAAGAACGCGCATGGAATGATCGGTTTTATCTACGACGCCAAGTGCCTGCAACTCCTGCCGAACAGCCTGATTGATGGCCCGGCGCGAAGCATTATCGGGCGAGACGATGAGCGTGCTTTCAGGATGGGCGGCATAGTCTTTAGCGATGGCCGTAATACGCTGTTGCGGGTCTTCAATCTGTGTAATCCGTCCCTGATGCTGAAGCATTTCGACGCCGAGAGCCGTTTCATTGTTGGACAAATGCTCGACGGCTTTCAGTAGGTCGGGATCTTTTTGGCGCATGATCTGGTCAAGCTGCGCCATCCTCATGCCTGCTTCCTGCATCTGCTCAAAGGGCTTTCCGGCGTCCACTCCCTGATGCTGGCGTGTGTCGCCAATCAACAGCACCTTGTCTTGTGGAGCAATCTTATTCAGGAAGTCCCGCATCTGTTGGGTCGATGCCAAAGACGATTCATCGACCATATAGAGATGCTTTCTCGCGGGACCGCCGGCGACCTGCAGGCCGCCGCCCGCGAGGAAGCGTTGCAACGTATCCGCCTGAATTCCGGCATCGCGCAATTGCTTCGCAGCACGCGATGTCGGTGCAAACCCTTCTACGGCGTAGCCGTTCCTCTCGGCACCTTCACGTATCGTTGCCAAGACTGAAGTTTTGCCACTGCCTGCCCGCCCCTGCAATCCCTGTACGCGGTCATAGGATGTAAGGACTTCTTCGACAACCCGTTTCTGTGCGGCGTTGAAATGAGGACGCGAGTCTACGAGCGGGACCGCGTTTTCAATCCCCATGATCTGCGGTGCGCGGCTCTGTCCGTCCCGTACCTTCTGCACGATTTCACTTTCAGCTTTGATAGTCGTCGCCGTGGTGAACCTGCGCCCGGCTTTCGAGCCGTCATCGGTAATTTGTTTGAACTCGCCGGAGGCGATGCGGGCCTCAAAGCTGGCGCGTACCTCCGGGTACGTCATCTCTCCCATACCCCGGCGCAACGCATCCACATAGAGGGCGCGTTCATCTACGACGGCCTCACGCTCGAAGCCTTTATCGCGGGCGAAGGTGACAGCCTCCCGTACCTGCTGTTGCCTTTCGTTTGGAAGGCGCTCTTGTGTTTGTTCCATCCGCCGCTGCCGCGCCGCGGCGACAACCCTTTCGGCCTGGTTGCCGAACTCATCGGCAATCTGTTTGTGTGCGGCCAGGATTTCAGCGGGAGACAGGATAACCTTCTTATCGCGGGTGTTGTGTGCCGCGATCTGCGCGGCCTCTGGCCCGGTGAAACCGCTGCGGCCTAGCGCCTCTTCGATCTGCTGGCGGCGTGGGCTGGATGCCTCAAGGTAGGCCGCTGTGAACCCCTTTACGTCAGGTGCTCCGCTCTTGCCCGCCTCGATTTCATAGCCAAGATCGCGCAACTTATAGGTCAGATGAGATTGATAGACGGCGGTAGCAAACTGCTGGCTTTCAAATAACGAGTGCGGCTGCAAGGCCCGCATCGCGCCGTTGTCGCGCTCGGTCATATTGAAGACGACAACGTGCGTATGGAGCTGCGGCGCGGCGTAGCCGTCTACGGGGCGGGCAGTGTCATGCTCGAACTTTGCCGCTGCAAACTTTCCGGTTGTTTCGGCGGGATTGTTGCCGCCGATGCGGGCCTGCGTGTACTTCTCCAATTCATTCAACGCAACGTTTACGGCCTCGCGGTGCGCCTCGCGTACCCGGTCATCACCGCCGACAAGGGCGGTCAGAGAGATGGACTTGGGCGCGGAAAAGGTAGCGTCCCAACCGGCGCGGTGTTCGACCGGGGAGACTGTCTTTCCCTCGGAATTCTTGTACTCGTGGACAACGCGATGCGAGACTAGCTGCTTGCCGGTTTCCGGGTGCTGGCCTTCGGAGAGACGGGCAAACTCCGCTGCGCCTACGGTTCCCGACAACCCAAACTCATCTGCCAGCTTGCCGTGCCATTCTCCTTGTATGGTGTCGCCCTGCTTCCAATAGTTCTGCTCAGCAGCGGTGAACTCCTTCGCATGGTAAGTCTGTGCCTGGCTTGCGGAGAGCGGTTTCGAGATATTGAGCATGGCGTTTTACCTCAACCGTGCGTAATCACGTTCTGTTCTTCTTGATCGGCAGGGGCGGCAGAAAGCTCCGGCTGGATCGCCTCCGAAGCAACAGGCTCATTCGGCTCAGGTGCAGGAACCGGGGCCTCCGGCTCCTGTTTCAATTCCGCCTGCGGTCGGCCTTCGCGCAAAGCTGTGGGGTCGTATGGCAGCTTGTCGTCGGTGCGCTCGCGCAGCTCGAAGGGCTTGGCAACTTCGGGCATATCGAAGTAAGGAAACGAGAAGTACGTTACATAGTTCTGGTACTTCATGAAGGCGTGCAGGTCGGGCAGGCCTGAGATTTCCGACTCCAATACCAGCGGCTCCACCTGCCTCTCAATGGTGAAGTTGTGGCCTGATCTAGTGCCGTCGAAGTGCGTCTCGCGCAGGCGTTCAATCTCTACCTTGCCGATGAACTTGCTCACCCACTCCCCGGCATTCGGCTCCTTTGTCGTGAGCCAAACACTCGTCGCTGGCTGCGATAGCATCACCTCGGCCAGATGGCCGTACAGGTATTCCAGTTGGGCCTTTCCCTGAAAGCCAAGCACCACCGGATTCCGGCTCTTACGGCTCTCGGTGATGGCCGTATGAAGCTGTGGCAACTTCTGCAAACTCGCCAGCTCGTCGATAACAAACCACACCCGCTTTTGCTCTTTGGTCGGCTCATTCAGGAGCCGCAAAACCAGCCAGTCAATCCAGAGACTTTGCAGCGGACGCAACGCCTCGCGTTCGGCGGGAAGAGAGGTAATGAAGATCCATCCCTGGCGTTTCTCGGCCCATTCGGTAGCCGTCCATCTGCCGTTGCCTTCACCCTTTTTCGGCAAGAGACGCAAGCTGTCCGCAACCAATGCGAGGGAGCCGAGAACACCGGCCCGCTGCTGGTGCGCTCGCGGATCAATCAGATGCGCGTGCTCCGTTCCTTTGAGTCTGCGGTCGATCTCATCGGGATTGGACATCCACTGCACCAGCTCGTCCGGCGTCGGCCCATAGGCCATCAGGAAAGCAAAGATCTTCTGCGGCGACTCGATGAAAAACTCACCCTTCCGGTCCTGCGGCGGCTGAAAGAGAGAGGCGGCCAGGGCCTTCGCTTCGGAGCGACTACGCAGCTCCTCGGCTAGTCCCCAATACGGGCAACGCTTATCGAAGGGATTCAGGATGACATCGCCACGCGACGGGTCATAGAACCGCTTAACGAATTCGCGGGCAGGGTCGTACACAATGGCCGAATCCTCCCGGCCCCGTACCTGCCGGAGCACCTGAAAAAGCATCGCGGACTTGCCTGCGCCTGTGTCACCGATGATCTGCATGTGCTGTGCTTCGGCCTTCGCGGGAATCCGAATCATCTCCTTCATGTCGTCGGTTTTGAATCCGATGCCATCCCCTTTGACTGCGCGATTGAACGCTTGCGGCGTGAGTCGTTCCGGGCCTTTCAGGCGGCGTCCGTACTTCAACGCTTTTTGCCGCTTCACGTCCAGCGTGACGGCGAACGGAAGCAATATGAGAAACAGTCCCGCACCGCAAAGCATGGGCGGTTTAAGGATGGCGGACACGTCGCGTCCCTCATAGACAGCCGCCTTCAGGTACTCATGAAGCCGGGCATCCACATAGCTCCGTACCGGGCCGCGAAAGAGGAGGTCGTTCCCGCGTTGAAGTGCCGTGACAGAGAGCGCGAGAGGGAGAACACGGCCACCGGGTTCCGGCGTCCGTCCATGCACAACATCCCCATTCATTACCGGCCCTGGCTTCGATCCGTGGCCGGTAAGAAACAGCATCCGGTACTCGCTTCTGTGTGTCCGACTGAAGGTGCCGAGGATAGACGTGCGGACATAAACGGGAGCGTAGAACCACTGCAACGGTCTGGTGAAAAAGCGAACCCATCCGAACACAAACACTGCCGTAAGAGTCAGCGCCAAGAAGATCGCTGCGTAGGTATAGATGGGCCGGTTCTGCGGCCAGATAATGGTCTCTTTACGCCCCCATGTCATCTTTGCCATTGCCTTATCTCCTTCCTTCGGCCAGGAGTTTTCCGGCCAACTCGTGTTTCAGGTTGCTGATCTGGTCAAGCAGCTTGTCGAAGGCTTCAATCGACATGCTCTGTCCTGCGGCCAGCGGTCGCAGGACGTTGACCAGGAGCAGACGCACACCAAGAATCTCCGCCAGAGAAGGATCGGAGGCAGGCTCCGAACGCAGCTCACGAAGAATCACATCGCGCATCCATTCACTACGCGCGAGGCCCTTTGCCGTGGCGACGTCATCAAGCAATCGCGCTTCCTCCTCTGTCAACTTGAGGCAGCGCGTCGTGTTGCGGAAGACGGTTTTGCTCGTCGTCTTCTTGGTGTCGTCTAGTGAAGTGAGGAGCGCCATTTTGTTAGCTCCGAGCCGGTATACCTGGGTATACCGGCTTTAGCGGATTTCCTGTAGTTTGTTGAGGTTTACGTTGGTATACCTACACGAACCTGTAAGGGGTGGAGTGTCAACGTACATCCGGTGCGAAGCACCGTTGTGGCACTGCCACCACTCTGGAGGGCGGATCATGCCCTTGATCCCGCCACGGAAGCTGCCGAAGTGCTGCCGTTGGCAGCACCGTTCGCCGGCTTCTTCCGAGGCCGCTCAACGGGGTCTGTTCCTTGTGCTCGACGGACGCGCAATGTCGGAGTGATTCGCTGTGCTTCATCAGACTTCAGGAACTCCTGAAAGTCCCTGTCTTTCGAGAAGACATAGGCGAGCGCTTGCTCGACCACATCGTCTGCCGATGCCTTGATGAAGGCGGCATACTGATCGACCTGTGTAGCAGTCGTGTCGAGCAGTCGAATATAGGCATTGATGTGACGGGTTTGGACAACTTCAAGTAGAGGCATTGGAGACTCTTTTCAGGGTGGAAATCAGGCGATCTTTCTGCGGGCAATCATGCGTTCTGCTGTGGCAGCAATTTCGCGCGCACGAGCGGAGCAAAGTGCGATGGGAAGATCGAAGCGGCGCCGGCATTCGAGCATGGTGATTACGTCGTCGATGCGGATGCCTTCAAGCAGCCAAAGATGAGCGGAAGCGACATCGACGGTGCGCTGGGCGTAATAAAGCGGGTTGGGCTTGTCTGAACGCCGGGAAGCCAATTCTCGTGTCAGCTTCGCGGCGTCCTTGCCCTGGCGAAGCTGGCTCGAAACCCATGCCCAGTCGCTTTCCGAATTGCTGTGTTTGCGCGGCGGCTTTCGTCCATGGTTCATGAGGGCATAAGCCGTGGTATCTGTGGCCGCAATCTCCAGCCGGAAGTCACCGGGAGTCCAGACAGAATCGTCGGGATATTCGACGGTGACGCGATGGGCGGGATTGTACTTCTGGTTGAGGAAGCCAGGGATGCGGAGCACCCGGTTGCAGTCTGTGCAGGCAGGGTCGCCGCCGAAGGCGATGGCGAGTAGCTTGAGCATCTGTTCCTGCCGCTCGAAGTCGAAACCTTCGACGCGCCAGAGAACCTGGTACTTGCCCGGCGACGTGGACAGAATCGAGGTCGGCGGCGGTACTAAGTCCGATGCCCGGAGCGCAGCGAGTCGGGCATCGCCATCGGTATCGATGTCTAAATAGAGATGGCGGACGGAAGCGATGTTCTCTTTCGTGCGCTTTCTGCTGCCAGAGCGGAGCGGATTGGCAGCAACGTAGACGTTGGCTCCGGTGCTGTTCTCATAGGCGAGCCATGCCCGGTAACGAGGTTCCAGAGCCGTCTCCAGGCGCACGACGCGCTGTGCTACGGAGCGGGGATTTTCCCGGCGAAGGAGGAGCGCGATGGTCTCTTCTGGTTGAAAGCAACGGGCGAGGAATCTTTGGGCGATGCGGTTCATGGTTTAGCTCCCAGCGGTCATGCGGTCCATAGCAGCAGGAGAGCCGGGCTTTTCACCCGGCTTCCGCTGTGGTGAAGGGAAGGGGCCTATGCGGCCTCTTCCTCGGTCGAGTCTTCGTCTTCCGCAGCCGCTTTGGCGGCACGGTCGAGCTTCAGAATCGAGTTCACCCGGATCTCCCAGATGGTCTGCTCCGAGTTGGTCTTCTTGCTGTCATACTTGCGGCTGCGCAACTCGCCCTCGACCTGGATATGCGCGCCCTTCTTGAGCGTGGCGGCGAACTCTCCGAGCTTGCCGAAGACAACGCAGCGGTGCCATTCGGTGTGCTCGATGTACTTGCCGTTTTTCTTGTAGGAGGACTTGGTTGCCACTGAGAGAGTGGTGAGGCTGCGGTCGTTGTTGGTGCGAACTTCGGCATCGCTGCCAAGGAATCCGATGAGGGTGACTTTGTTCTGGTACATGGTGTGATCTCCGTTTCGTTGAAGTTCCCGTATCCTGCTCGGGTCACCCTTCGCGCAAGCGAGCGAGTGGCCCCTGCTCCCAAGGCCGAAGCTCTGCATTTACGGAGGGTCCGTCGAAGACGGAAACCGTAACCCGGAGGGCCGCGCAGCGGAAGCAGAAGAGCGAGCCTGCCGCAGAATCGGGGTCCCCGTTCGCGCGGTCTTGGCGCGATGGGGTGATGGGGCGCAGGAAAGGCCCGAAGCGTGATCCCGAGCAGAGGACGGGATACGAGGCGGAAGGCACGCACATGCGCCAAAGTCACTGCCAAGATTCCGGCGATGTCCATTCGCCCTGACCGCCGCCTTCGATGGTGCGGCAACGGCCTCTGGAAGCGGCTTTGTCGAGCACCCACACCGCTGTCTGCCGCGAGCGGGGATTGCCACGCCGGGCGCATTCAGAGACGAGTTGGGTTGTGCAGCCGTGAAGGCAGCAAGATCGGACATCGAAGTGACCTCGGGTTCGGGTTAGAAGATGAAGCTCAGGGTGTGCTCGTCAGGTACAGGAAGCACGATAGACCTCCTCCGTCTGGAAGCAGCCGTCCTGATGGCTGTAGCCGGAAACGGTAATCAGCTCTCGTACCCGGCGGCGGCCCCCGGCATCGCGTTCGCAATGCAGCACGAAATCGACAGCCTTGCCGGTCTGCGAACGCACAAACGCCTGATTGAGATTGATGCGGGCACTCAGCGCCATGTCGGCCAGCCGGTCCAGAGCGTCGAGCGCGGAGTCGGCATGCAGGGTCGAGAGCGTCCCCCCGTGGCCTGTGTTCATGGCCTGCAACAGGTCGTAGCCGCACTCGTCGCGTATCTCGCCCATGATGATGCGGTCAGGTCGGTGGCGCAGAGCAGCAGCTACGAGCTGGCTGGTCGTGACGGCCACCTGGCCAGGGATGGCATCGACGGCCTCCCAGCGCACGGCATTCGGGTGAGCAATCTTCAACTCTGCAGGCTGCTCGATGACGATCAGCCGTTCCTCGACTGGAACATGATCGAGCAGGGCCTTCATCAGGGTCGTCTTGCCCGAACCTGTACCACCACTGATAATGCCGTTCTTGCGCTCGTGGATGAGCCCGACGACCGCATCTCGAACCTCCTGCGTCATCGTTTCCGATGCCACTAGTTCGTCGGAGGAATACCAGCGGTTGAATTTGCGGATGGTCAGCGTCGTCCCATGAATGGACGACGGTGGCCCAACGACCGCCACGCGGGAGCCGTCCGGCAGGCGGGTATTGAGGATGGGATTCTGGCTGGTGAGGTCCTGCCCGAGAACCCTGGCGACCCGCTCAATGGCAGCTTGCAGGCGGTCGTTTGTGTAGGGCGCCGTCAGAGCAATCTCCTCGATTCTGCCGCCACGGTCGGCATAGACGCCGCTGGTGCCGTTGATCATGAGATCCGAGATCGAAGGATCAAGCAGCAGCGCGCGCAATTCCTCGGGAAAGAACGGGAGAATCAGCTCGTAACTCATTGAACCATCCCCCCATTGTTTCGCCCTATCGCAACACAGATTATGAGCTTGATGTAATATGATGTACAGCGCATACTGCTTGTATGGCTTACGAGATTCGCGCCACGCCTGAGTTTCGGGAATGGATGCAGACCCTCTCTCGGGAAGAACGGGAATCGTTCGATACAGCCGTAAACCTTCTCAAGGAAAGAGGTCCGATGCTCGGCCGGCCTTATGTCGATACCGTCAAGAGATCGGCCTTTCCGAATATGAAGGAACTGCGCACCGCGCACGACAAACATCTTGCGCTTCGCGCATTCTTTGCCTTTGATCCCAAACGTGCCGCCATCCTGCTGATCGGTGGCGACAAACATGGGCGGCGCGGGTTTTACGAGAAGCTCATCCGCCAGGCCGATGAACTTTACCGCGAACATTTGCGGCAACTGAAGAAGTAAACGCAGACCTGCCTCTGTATCCGGCAGGTGAGAAAGGACATTATGGCGAACAAAACCCTCTCCTATGACAGCATCGCGGACGAGCTGATGACCAAAGCCAGCCGTGCCCGCGCCAGAAAGCGTGCCAACGCCATTCTCAAACGCATGACGCTCGATGAACTGCGTAAGGACCGAAAGATGACTCAGGGAAGACTTGCGCTCGCCATGAAGATCGAGCAGAGCGAAGTTTCCCGGCTCGAAAAACGCTCCGAAGTCAAACTTGGCACACTGCGCAACTACGTCAGCGCCCTTGGCGGGCACATCGAAATTCGCGCTGTCTTCCCGGATAAAGATGTGGAACTCGTGCTCTCCGAATAGTGCCGCCTTGAACGGCGCGCACAAGACACATCCTGTCGCGTAAGAGCGGGCCTTCAACCGCGACCGGCAGGTCCGTGTCGGGGACGCCATACGCGCCTGGATTAGGATCCGAAATCTCATCGCGTGGTCCCTCCTGCCGGCGCGGCGTTTGCGCCCGGCACCAATGGATCAACGGATACTTCGTTCTGGTGGAACTGCGTGATCGTAAGGCCCAGCGGATTGATGGTCTCGAACTGCGGGAATACCTGAGCCTGCCGGCTGACCTGGGCCGGGTTCAGATAGTAGGTCACGCTGACCATCCAGTGCTCGGTGCGAGGATGTTGGGAGTGGGCTGGAGAATAGATTCGGTCGAGGGCCACCAGCGCAGTCCCACGCGCCATCTTCTCGCCCTGCACCTTCTCGACGGACATGGACGTAATAGTCACATCCCGAACCACGACATCGCTCTGCTCAATCTGCCCGGACATGACCTTCGAGACAAGGTGGTTCCGGTTGTCTTCGGACATGAGCCGCGAGGCCAACGATTGCGACAGAAAGTAATAGTTCAGGGGATACTTCGTCGCGATGGTGTCAGGGTGGATCGTATAGCGGTAGTTGGCCCAGTCGGTGAGATACGTCCGCACCTCCCCATCGCGCGGCGTGAAGTCGAGGTCACTATACTGGATGGCCTGGGCACGTCCCATCGCATTGATGCGGATGTAGCGATCGACGACCGGGCGGGTGGCAAGCGAGAAGTTGAGCCACATGGAACTGCACAGCAGCACTGTTCCGCAGCCGAGGATGAGGCGATAGGCTTTCCGTTCCGCGTAATGCGAGGCGTAGACCTCGTTGCCGACCTGGTCGGTCAGAAGCGCTTGCGCTGGAGTCAGGGATTGTTCAACGAGTGCTGTGTGCGTGGACATGGAGAGTCTGACTCCTTTCGGTGACGGCCCTATACACCACGTAGGTGTAGACCAAACCTGCGGCTATGACGCCAAGCCCTAAGAGAATCAGAAATGGCCTCAGAAGGCGGCGACCTGTGCGGCTACTAGAAACCGCACTGCCAAAGAAGAACGCAAGTAAGATGTTCCACATGGTTACGCTCCCGACTTCATTAAGAACAATCCGGCTGCGCTGCCCGCTGCTCCTGCTGCAGCAGATGTCAACCCAGCAGCCCCGCCGAAAATCGCCTGCGTCATGCTGGGAATGAACAGCATGTTCACGATGAAGGCGATGAACACCATGATGCAGGGAATGAGGTTCGCAAGCCACATCGCAATGGAATAATTTCCGCTGAAGGTCTGCTGAAGAAATGTGTTCATGAATCCGGCCCACACGAAGATGAAAGCGGCGGCCACGGCGCGAATCATCGCGAAGCTGACCAGCACGTCCAGGAAGTGAAAGAACTTGGCGCGGAAGGTTCGAGTCATGAGCAGTGGAATGAATACCGGCCCGAAGAGCGCCGTCACGCCGTAGAGGATAAAGGCGCTGCAATTGATGACGAACAGAATGGCAGAAGCTATGCCAAGCAATCCCTGCACCACGAAATAGCAGAGGATCTCAACAGGCGCCATAATCGAGGGCATGGGGGTGTTGTCGCCTGCCGTTTTCAGCAACACGAGCAGATGATTGAGCGAATTCTGATCGAAGACGGCCACCATCGCCTGCGCGATGTAGCTGAAGAAGTGATTGATGCCAAAGCTTGCGCCCGGAAGCGGGTTGACCCAGTAATTCAGCAGAAGAGAGCAAAGTATCAGCCGGAGCATAAAGTTCGTCAGATCGCCGGCCCGGACTGGATGCGTATGAAAACGCAGGGTCATGCCCGAAGTGTTCCAGTTGATGACCATGCTGATGAGCGTGAAAAGGGCGATGGCGCTCAACTCGGTCAAACCGAACTGTGTGAGCGCACCGCCATTCTGCGTGGTGAGGTTGGTCAGATTGTTAGTGAACTGGTACAGCCAGTCCACGCCGGAACTCGTGGTCGGTAGCGCCTGTGCCAGCAGTGTCGTCGGAACCATCTCGCAACCTCACCTCAAGGCAGATACTTCTGCCAGGTTTTGCCCTCGTTAGCCGCACTGGAGTTGTGCTTCTTCTTGTCCCTCTCCACCTGCTGCCGCAATTGCTGATATTGCTGCTGCTCGCGTAGCTGTGCCGCCTTCGCGGCCTCATGGCGGTGGTATGCTACCGCACCGGCGATTGCCAGGAGCACTTCGAGAATGGTGAGCAGTATCTTCGTATTGAGCGCTTTGAGCATCACGACTCCTGTCTAGGGAAGGTAGCTGTCCCAGGTGTTGCTTTCATTTGCGGCGCTGGTATCGTCCGCCGCGCGCTGCTGGGCGACGTAGGCGGCGGTGTTGAGGTCAAGCGCCGCGGCGTTGCGCTGCTGCATGTTGCCAACGGCCATCTCCGATGCGAGGCAGGCTTGCAGGACCCCCTGGGACTGCATCTCGGACATCTTCTGGGCCTGAGCGGCGTTCAGCAGATTGAGCTGTTCCACTTCGCTGTTGGTCGCTGTGCTGCCGTCAAGCTGCTCTGAGGCAAGACTGTTGTTGGCCGCCGTGTTCTGGGCTCGCGCGGCCCGGTACTGGCCGATGGCGGTCAGGCAGTCGGGCGAGACGGAATCGGATGCTTCGATCATGGCAAGTTCGGAGAGCTGCGCACTCCCCGGTGTCTCGCCAGCAAGATAGGTGGTCGTCGTGCCGTTGACGGGAACGGTGGCCGCCGTCCACGCCGTGGACGAGGCTGCCGGCGAGTTTGTGTTCAAGGCAGTCGTCATACCGTTCGTCTCGCCGAACAGGTCGCGGACATTGGCCTGCTTCATGGCGCTGAAGGCGGTCTCCCACTGCTGCTTAAAGGAGAAGTGCTCGATGTTGTTCTTGAGCATCCTGTACTGCGTTTCCATCGTGGTGAGCTGCGAGACAAGGTTCCCGTAGCTCGTCGGGTCAAAGACGATGTCGCCGAGACCGAAGAGTGCAAAGCTCGGGGTGGCTGTGAGCAGCAGTGCCGCCGCGCCAATGATCCATTTCTTTCGGTTTTTCATAGCAAAGGTCCTTCCGTGTTAAAGGTTGGGGTCCATTCGGTGTTCTGAGTAGGACGGTACGAGGATGTCGCGGCCCACGTAGACGCGGGCGCGCGAGCCTTCCTTGAGGGTGATGACTGGCAGGCGGTCAAGAAAGTGGTTCAGCACCTGTTCGCCTTCAGCGGCTGACTGCTGGGAGATGCCGTTGCGGATCTCGGTCGAGGGATCAAGGATGCTGCCGTTGTTGCCAATTTGGGCCAGCCCTCCAAGGCCGCCGATCATGGCTGCGGCGGCAAACGCCTGAAAGTATCCGTGGTGGATCTTTGTAGCGAGCCCGGTGGTGCCGATCTGGTCTAGACCGATGTATTTATCGAAGTCGATGGAAAAGCCGTCTGGGCAAATAGCACGGTGGAACGTAACAAACATCTTGCGCTGCTGAGCATTGCCGATGCTCTGTACTGTTCCAATCAGTCGCGTCCCTTGTGGCATCAGAAGATGCTGATGGTCGTGCGAATAGTAGTCCGTGGTGAGCATGACCAGGACGGGTCCACTGAAACCGCCGTCGATATGGTTGGTCACGACGCCCTCAAGGATCGTGCCCTCAAAGATTCGATAAAGCTTGCCTTGGTAGTGGTCGAAAGGATATGGAGTCATCGCATTGGAGGCATTTGGAGACTTTGCTCTCGGAGCGACGGTTGGCGTTGTCGCGGGCATGTCCGGTTGCGCCTCCGGTGACCGAGTCGCGTGCGAACTGGCTGGGGTGGAACCAGAAGACTCAAAGTCGATGGCGACCGTGTCACTGGCCAGAGCATCCCTGTGTTGCTTTTCTTTGGCCAGTTCGCGCTGCTTCGCCTCCGCACGCTCTTCGGAAACACTCGACGTGATGACCGGAGCATTGGGACTTTGGCCATAGATCGCGGCCCGTTGCGCGGCGGTCATGGGGGGAGTGGTCGTTCCTTCGGGGCCGGGAATACCTTCCGCAGCTTCAAGTTGCTGCATGGCTGCCGTGATCTCCTGCTGGTGCTGTCGCTCCTGGGCGTCGCGTTCGGCCTGCAAATGCTGTTGCGTCTCGAAGCTGTTTACTTCTTGCGCATTCGGAGCTGCCGGTCGTATCGGCATGGCGGTTGCAGATGTTGACCGTTTGCTTCCCCTGAGCAGGCTGGAGAGATTGGCAATCCCGATGAGCGCCATAATGACAACCAGCGCGATAACCACGGGCATGGTCTTCCGGACAGGCGGTTTGGCTTCGGGCTGTTCGGGAACCGTCGCGGGCGTGTTCTGATTGAGTTCCGGCATGGCTAGTTGCCTCCGTCCGTGCGATGGAACTCCACCTTCCGCTTGCCGATGGTGAGGTAGCCGCGGTCGAGTTCCTTGGGCACGATGTACAGGCCATTCGAGAAGTCGAAGTTGATCAGAGACGGCTTGCCATCTTTCACTTCGTAGAGGGCAGGCGTCTCCTGAAACTGGCCGCGTAAGTAGGTGAATTTGTGGTCGTGCCAGATCTCGTGAAGCCCAAGCGCGTCGCCTTTCGACTTGTTCCAGGTGTAGTCAAAGCGGAGCGTGCCGGGATAGCGGCTCCGGTACTCTTCCTCTTTCGTTTGTTCTGCCTTGAGCGTTCTCGCCTCCGCTGCTTTTGCCGCTGCAACCTCCTGCTTGGCCTGGTTCAGCTCCGACGCAGGCACAAAGACCGGCAGCTCGGTCAACTTCTCTTTTGCTGATTTGTCACCGGGTACGAGGAACACTTTGGAATCGAAGTGCGGATCAGCTTGGCCTGAAACCTCCTGAAGTTCCAGCGTGTACTCATTGCCGTGGTCGGAGATGATGTGGACATCCGTGGTGCTGCCGGCGGCCTTCGGCTTAATGCTGATAAATCGGCTCGCAACATGGCCTCCGTCAAACACCCAATCCACTGTGTCTCCCGCAAAGACGTTCGCTACCTTCTCCTCGGAGGGAAGCACGATCAGCGTCGCTTGCAGCAATGCGGTGCGGACCACAGGAGGTGAGAGAGTTGCGGATACCACAACCGTGCGTGGCGCGTTGGGAACGGGTTGCTTGGTAGCGGGCTGTGCGTGCAGTGCTGCAAATGCTGGATGCAAAAGGCCAAGAGCTACGGCAATTGGGATGAGCGGTTTCACGAGCGGTCCTTTCTTTGTTAGGCGATTTCACCTTGGGCAAAGCGGTCGATACCCTCGGCGAGTCCGTATTTGGCGATCAACTTCGACCGGCGTACCCGGTCCTTGGGCTTGGTGGAGAAGGTGGCATAGCTGCGGCTGTCGAGATTCAAGATGACAACCTTTGTGAGCCCGTCGCGGCGGATGTACAGAGCTTCGCGGTCCTGCAGGCTCTCGAAGAGCGCCAGTTGTTGCTCATTCATCCGGAAGAGTTCGGCGTAACGCTTGCGATTGAAGGTTGGGTCTTTCAATAACAGAAAAGACGAGCAGGAATTCACGATGCTGTCCGCGTTCTCGCCGAGGTCTTCTGCGGACTGGCCGATCAGTGTCACACCGCCGAGATTCTTGCGCACCGTCTTGATGGAGGAGAGCGCGCCTTCGAGCAACTGGCGATTCTTCATCGAAGGGAAGAGTTCCTCGATGAGAATGTGCTTGGGGACTCCGAGATTCGCCGGATCGTGGAGCACATCGTTGATGCGACGCAGAAGCCAGACCATTAGCGGTTCGATCAAGTCGGCATACTGCTCGTTGTTGACACCCGCGAAGTCGAAGCACTGCACGCGCGAGAGAGACAACCCGTCCTCCACGTTGTCGAAGATCGCGTGGTAGACGCCATCCCGGACCCATTTCGAGAGGTAACGATCGAGCTTCTTCGGCAGGTAGAGGTTCGAGAGGCGGCGGTTCTCCCGGTCGAGCAGGTACATATCCTGCACCGCCTTGTGAATCACGTCGTCGTCTTCGGGTTCCAGTTCGGCTCCGCCGTTGGCCAGCAGCAGGCGAATGAAGGTGTACAGGAACTTGAGGTTGCTCTCGGTCGGCTCCAGCGCGAAGGGATTGACACGGGGGCCATCCTTGCCAATGCGGTCAACCCGTCCGCCGTACAATTCGACGACACTCTCATAGCTGCCACCGATGTCGAAGATGTAGCTGAAGCCACCGTATTTCTGTTCCAAGGCAATGAGCTGATTCCCATGGACGGATTTGCCCGTGCCGGTCGGCCCAAGGATGAGCATCACCCGCACGCCATCGACGTACACGTCCTGAAAGAACGGCGTTCGCGTGCGTGTCTCGAAGACATTCAGATACTCGGCATCGAGATCCTCGGAGTGCGGATGGCCGAGATGCGGAGCAAATATCGAGGAAAGCCGGGCATGATGATCTTCCGACAGCCACAGTGGGAAGACGTTGAACTTTCCATTGCCGGGGAACATGGCATAGAACGCGGAGAGATTGCCGAGCGATTCCTCGATCATCTGTGTCCGTGCATCGACGAATGCTCGATGTACGGCGGGGATGGTATCGCGCAAGTGCTCCGGGCTGTTTGCAGCCAGCAAGAGGCGGAGCGAGTATTCGCCCTGGGACTTTTTATCGAGCGAGCGGATGACTTCGCTCAGATCATCGACACTGCTATTGGCGGCCTTTGCCCCGGCTCCGGTTTCGAGCGATGCCGTATCACGCCCGCTCATGACGCGCGTCAGCACGCCAACCTTGAAGAAGGAAATGAACTTCTCCTGGGCGTCGATCTCGCTTCGAGCCGCTGCGGTGGACTTTGGCCGCCATGTTGAGCAGACGATGCTGTCGCAGTCGAGCGTCAGTAGGCTGGAAAAGAGGCATGGCCTGGATGCCTCCGGCGTCGCCTTCAGGGAAAACATCTGAACGTAGCGCTTGCCCACCCGCAGATGGTCGCTATGCCAGGTAATCGGGTTTTTCACAATCTGGCGGTCTACACCGGTATTGGCCCGGAGTTGGTCATCCTCCGCCCATTCCTCCAGGTTGAAAACGTAACTGAAGAATTGGAATGCGGCATCCTTGCCGAGCAGCCGCAGTCCCAACGAACTGCCAAGATGACCTTCCAGAATCGTGGCCGTCTTCTCAAGTTCGGCGAGCATCCGCGAAGTGTCGGCGGCGAGCTCTTTCGGCTTCTGCTGGAATGCCTTGATCCTTGGCGGCTCGATGGTCAGGCACCAGTGCAGGTCGATGCGTCGGAATCCCGCGGTTCTCTCAAGAAACGTCAGTCGGTCATCCGCGAATACTTGCGTCACAGGATTTTGGTAATGCGGTCGGCGCGGCAGCTCGAAGCCGGACATCAAGCGGGTGTACTGATAGAGGCATGAACCCTCTGGCAGGCCATGGAGCGCTCCCTCCAGCGAACGCATCCGCGCTTCGAGTTCCGGGTCAGTCAGCCCCTCTTCATCGATACCGGCTAAAGAGAACAGGCATCCGTACCCGCCGCCTTTGAGCGCAAAGATGTGCTCATTGACGAAGCGTGCAATCGGAACGATGCTGCACGCGGCTCCGGCCTTCGCGAACCATGGCACGAATTTTGCTTGTTCAGTCTTTGCGCGGGTCATAGTAGGACTTCTGGCTGAGGCTCAGACCCCAGAGTTCGAACATCTTCGGGTGTTTGCGAACGATGAGCCAGGCCCCCGCTGCAAGCGTGGGGAAGGCGATCATCGCCACCAGACGAAATCCAACGAGGAAAACCGTTACGCAGACGAATACGATCGCCATCCATGCGCTGAGGTCCAATCCGAGCTTGGCCCGTGGCCTATTAAGCGCCTGATTGATCGGTAACTGTTCTCCTCGTCGGGTCATGGCTGCTCACCGTCACATCTGTTGCCCAGTGAGCGAGCCAATCCAGCCAGCTCCCCAGCCGAGAACCCCAGCGCCGAACAGCGCACCGAACAGACCGGGAATGGCATCCTGAAAGCGTCCGGTCATCATGCGAATTCCGGCGAAGATCAGGCCGCCAAAGCAGATGATCGCGCCAGCGTAGACAGCAAACGTTTTGAATGTCTGCATCAGCGTGTCTGCACCAGAGAAGTCCATCGTTCCCTGGGCGTGGGCAGCACTGGAAAGAGAGATTGCAACGAGGGTTGGAACCGACGCACGCAGATAGCGGAGTACCTGCCGGCGCGCCTCAGTTTTGCGGGCTTTGTGGGATTGAAGCTTGCGAATCATCAGCACCTCCGTCGACCGAAATCAGTCGCGATATGCCGTGATCATGGTTCCTCTTTGTCCTCTCGTCCAATACCTTGTATCTATCACCCGATAACTCCGAGCGATCAGCCTCAGACCTAGCCAATAAGCCTGAGTTGGACCGGGAGACCCTCCGCCTCATCACTGGACGGGGGCAGTCCTTCGTGCGCGGAATGGGCCGGAAACCGGGCAACGACCGGCAGGATTTCCTCTACTCCTTTGCTGAACTTCTGCTTGAATTTCCCGACGATGAGCGAAACGGTGGGGACACGCTTCGCCTTGCGGTAGACAAGAGCCGTGTCCACCGTCCAGTTCACGCCCGCAAGCGGCCGCGTGATGAGTTGTTCATCGAGTCTCACTCCTTCCCGCACAAGCGCGATTCCAGCGCCTTCCTTGACCAGTGTCTGCACCTCAGAGGGATGTGACGCGCGCGAATAACGATCCACTTGCACGCCGGCTTCGTGCAGCAGCTCAAGCAGCCGAACATGGGCGGCGGGATGGCGCTGGGGATCATAGAGAATGCCTAGATTGTCGCGAAGATCCTCGGGCAGTAATGCCCTCTTGGCTGCCAACGGACTATCTCTGCGGAGACATGCCACCAACCGGTCCCGGCGAATCAATTCCACGTGAAGTTCACTATGTTTCACCGGCAGGGTGACCAGAGCAAGATCGATGGCACCATTCAGAACCTCATCCATCACCTGCGTCACATCGCCGTGCGTCGGGCGGACGGTTGCGGACGGCAACAGCGATCTGTGCATCAGACACAAGGCTCTAAAGAGATCGGGATCGACCAAAGGCGTAGATCCGAAGCAGACCGAGACAATCTCCCCACGCTCGATCGAACTCAGCACTTCCATCACTTCGTCCCGAAGCTCCAACAGCAACCGTGCGAGCCTGATGAAAGCGAGACCAGTTTCTGTGGGGTGAATACGCCCCGCGCGTGAACGCCGGAAGAGCCGGATCTGTGCGTTCTCCTGAAACTGTCTGGCCTGCACGGTGAGGTTGGGCTGAGAGGTATGAAGCTCTTCTGCGGCCGCGCGGAAACCCTGCTTTTCCAGAATGGCAAGCAGGTAGCGGAAGTGCCGGAATTCAGCCCAATCGTTCATACCCTTCAATCCAGCAAGAGAACTCAAGGTCGTTGCGACAGGTACTTTTTCGACACTCTTTTCCTGCCCAGATGGTGACAAGCTTCTCGCTGGCGTGCAAGTGGAATCGCGACGTTTGGCCAAATTTACTTCGAGCGGGAAACTATGCGAATGACGAGTCGCCCGCAACGCACCCGATAACTTTGATCTATCACCCGATAAATAAGAAGTATTGGACTCGCCGTTCCGCCGCAGGCCAACCTGACAGTACAGTCGTAAGGCGAACTGCAGGAGGTGTAATCCCGTGAGTCTCCTTCTTCCCGTCCAATCTTCCCGACCACACGTTGCTGCTCCGCCAGAGCATTTTGTTACTCCGACTGAGGCTGCCGCATTTTTGCGGTGCTCCCCAATCACAGTGAAACGACTCGCGCGCGAAGGCAAGATTCCGGCTCACTCCATCACAAACGGGACGCGCAAACGCTGGAGATTCCTGCTTTCGGAACTGGCGAACAGGATGCAATGCGAGGTATCTTTAATTCCATCATCCGCGCCGCTTGCAAAAGGAGAAAGCGGCAAATGAGCACCAAACAGCGGCAGACTTTCCAGCGCGGCTGGATTGTACGGAAGGCCCGCAGCAAAGGATCTGATGTATGGGTTCTTCGATGGCGGGATGGAGATACTAACCGGTCAACAACTCTGGGCACGACCCAACAGCTTCGTTCCAGAGCAGAGGCGCAGCGAGCGGCTTCAAAGCTCACCGCCGAGATCAATAACTCGATCGAAGTGGCCACATTCGGTCAACTGGTAGCGCGTTACTTGCAGGAAGCAATTCCAGAACGGGAGTCCACGGCTGCGCCATTGCGCGCCATGCTGAATGCACGCCTTCTTCCTCGATGGGAGAATGTTCGCATTTCAGACATGGCAAAAGATCCAATGATGGTGGAGCAGTGGATCAAAGGGCTGCAGTCGAAGCCGCGGCGAAAGGGCGAAAAGCCTCGTGATCTTTCTCCAAAGAGCAAACTGCATACTCGTTCCGTTCTTCATCGGCTCTTTGAATATGCCATGCGTTGGCGTTATCTCGACTGCCAGCGTAATCCAATGAGCTTGATTGAATTGCGGGGAACAACCCGGAGGGTGCGCCCCATTTATCTGCTGACACCCCAGCAGTACTACCAGATCCTTGCGAACCTCGCTCCTCATGTCCGGCTCATGGCTGTACTGGCCATGAATACTGGCCTGCGAATCAGCGAAATACTCGGAATGCGGTGGACGGACGCAAATTTCGAAGAGCGGACCCTGACGATTTCAAGGTCAATCGTCGGCCGTCACGAAGGGGAAACCAAAACAATGGCTTCCGCCGACGTCCTGCCTTTGCACGAGATGCTGGTGCAGGAGTTGAGAGCATGGCAAGCACGGGAGGACGGCGTAAACGGCTGGCTTTTCGGAAACCTCGATACGGGCAGGCCATACCACGCCAGTTCCCTGCGAAACGATCATCTGGCTCCGGCTGGGCGGAAAGCAGGCATCCCCAACCTGGGATGGCACAACTTCCGGCATACCTACCGGGCGCGACTGGGAGACTCCGGTGCAGAACCCGAGGTTCAGCAACGGCTGATGCGGCACAGTTCGATTGATATGACCATGAAGTACGGGCAGAATGCCATGCTCAAATTAACTCGTCCAGCTAATGCGAAGCTGGTGGAGGAACTATTGGCTTTCGGAGCAGATGCGCCCCAATTGCGCCCTCAAAATTCCTAAATGGTTGCGGGGGCAGGATTTGAACCTGCGACCTTTGGGTTATGAGCCCAACGAGCTACCGGACTGCTCCACCCCGCAACTTGATAGTAACAATCCATACGGATCGGGTCAAACCCGCTTCTGGTGCGGCTCAGAACAGCATTTGCACATTTAAGAGTTACTTTTCAACAGGCGCCTCCGCATTTTGAACCCTGCGTCTGCCCCTTTAGCTCCATGCGAACCAGGGCTGCCATCTGCTTAAAAGTCCTCACGGCAAAACTCACCAGCCCCCGAAAAGCCTCTAGCGATTCACCGTACCCAGCGCTGTTAAACTGATAATGCCACCTATGTTTGACAATCTTTCAGAAAAGCTGCAGCGCGCCTTCAAAAATCTTCGCGGTCAAGGCACCGTCACCGAAGAAAACATTCAGGAAGCCTTGCGCGAAATTCGCGTGGCGCTGCTCGAAGCCGACGTAAACCTCAACGTCGCCAAAGAACTCATCGAGCACATACGCGAGAGAGCCGTCGGCCAGCAGGTCATGACCGCACTCTCACCGACCGAGCAGGTCATCAAGATTGTTCGCGACGAGCTCGTCGACTTGCTCGGCAAAGACACGGCTCGCTTCCAGTTCGCTTCGCGTCCTCCTACCGTGATACTGATGGCAGGCTTACAGGGCTCGGGCAAAACGACCACCTCGGGCAAGCTGGCGGCATGGCTCAAGAAGGGCGGCCATCGCCCCATGCTGGTTTCCGTGGACGTTTACCGTCCTGCCGCGCGCGAGCAGCTCAAAGTCGTTGCCAACTCCATCAACGCGAAAATCTACGAGGGGGACACCAAAGGCGAGGCTGCCGGCACAGCATTGGTTGAGCGTCTTGCCAAAGAAGCGCGCCGTGAAGCGGTCATCACCGGTTGCGACACGCTCATTGTGGACACGGCGGGCCGCCTGCACATTGACGACAACCTGATGGACGAGATGACGCGCCTCAAAGCGCTGCTGGCGCCGCAGGAGATTCTCTTTGTCGCAGACGCGATGACCGGCCAGGATGCCGTGCGCTCCGCCCAGGAGTTTCACCGCAAGCTCGCGCTCACCGGCGTGGTGCTCACCAAAATGGATGGCGATGCCCGCGGCGGCGCTGCGCTCTCCATTCGCCACGTCACCGGCCAGCCGGTCAAGTTCATCGGCACCGGCGAAAAGCCCGATGCCTTCGAACCTTTTCATCCTGATCGCATCGTCAGCCGCATTCTCGGCATGGGTGACATCATGTCGCTCATCGAGAAAGCCGAAGAAACACTCGACAAGAAAAAGTCAGAGGAGTTCGCGCGCAAAGCACTCTCCGGCGACGGCTTCTCTCTCGAAGACTTCCGCGATCAGCTCCGGCAGATTCGCAAGATGGGCTCTCTGCAAAACATCATGAAGATGCTGCCCTCCGTCGGCCCATTTGCCGGCATGCAGCAAATGGCTGGGCAGGTAGATGAAAAGCAATTCGTCCGCGTTGAGGCCATCATCAACTCCATGACGCCCTACGAGCGTAACCATCACGAGGTCATCTCAGGCGCGCGCCGCAAGCGCATCGCCAATGGCTCTGGCACCAGCGTGCAAGAGGTCAATCAGTTGCTGCGGCAATATGCCCAGATGCGCAAGATGTTCAAGGGGCTTGGCAAAGGAAATGTACTGCAGCGCCGCGCCATGGGCATGATGAGCGGCATGAAAGGCCTGGGGCGCTAACGGGGTGGCACTGCTGGCCGGCTCGATCGTCTATCACCGGCCTCATCATTCATCATCAGCAAGCCCGCGTTTAACGCAAAAAGGGTTCCCTCTTCACCGGGGGAATCCTTTTTGCGCATTCAAAGCAGTTCCATACGCGCCACATCTCTTCGCTCAACAAATGCGTCTTACTCAAGAATCCACAACTATCGCAGCCTTAGACGAATCTCGCGAGCCTCTCCGCTGGGCGAGGTAATTGCAATCTCTCCGTCGCTGCGTGCCGCCAGCGCGGGAAATTTCTCTCCCCACTCCACCAACACCACGGCATCCTGAGTCGGCAGGTCGTCGAGGCCAATCGCCGCAAGCTGGCGCTCATCCTCCACGCGATAGAGATCCAGATGGCACAGCAGCACAGGCTGTCCATCACGCGATCCCATGTACTCATGCAGCAGCGTAAAGGTTGGGCTCGTCACTTCATCAGCATCCGCCGCACCCCAGGCCTCGGCAATCCCCTTCACCAGCGTGGTCTTGCCCGCTCCCAGATCGCCGCGTAGCAGCAGCAGCATCGGCGGCCGCAGCAATTGCGCAATCTTGCGTCCGGCCGCAATCGTCTCCTCCGTGCTGTGAGTTGTCAGGTGAAGCGTCTGAGTGCTCTCGTTCATTGCGATGCCCGCGGCAGTCCCTCCAGCCAGGTATAGCCTGCAGCGTCTTCGGCAGAAAATCCAAACGCTCGATGCAGATGCGCAATCGTGTCGGTCGCCAGCAGCGTGTGCTCATTCTGCTCTCGCACAGCAAAATCCGCAGCCAGTCCATGCAGATACACGGCAGCTTCCACCGCTTCTCTCACCTGAGTTGGAAACTGCGCCACGCAGCCCGCCACAATCCCTGTCAGAATATCTCCACTGCCGCCCTTTGCCATGCCCGGGTTCCCCGTCGTATTGATCGCCAATGATCCATCCGGATGCGCAATCAGCGTGCGCCAGCCCTTCAGCACCAGCGTCACCTGATGCTCCTCAGCAAAGCGCCGCGCCAGGCCTTCGCGATCCGCCTGTACCTCGCGCGTGCTCATCCCCGCCAGCCGGCCCATCTCGCCCGGATGCGGCGTCAGCACCAGCGTGCGCCCCGCGCCCCGCAGCTTGTCTTTGTGTCTGGCCACAATGTTAAGCGCATCGGCATCGAGCACCAGCGCCAGATCCTTGTTCTCGGCGGTCTTTTCGAGCAGCCCCAGCACAAACGCTTCTGTCTCTTCTGACTGCCCCATGCCTGGCCCCAACGCCAGCACCGTCTTGCGTGTCAGCAGCGCTTCCAGCCGCTTTGGTTCCAGATTCGCAGCGGCAATCTCGCCCTCCGGCCCTTCGGCAAGCGGAACCGTCATCAACTCCGGCGCAATGCTCGCCACCTGCGGCAAAATTCGCTCCGGCACGGCCGCCGTCATCAGCCCGGCTCCGGCCCTCAGCGCCGCCAGCGAGGACATCGAGGGCGCACCCGGCTTGCCCCACGCACCGCCTATTACGAGCACATGCCCGTACAGGCCCTTGTTCGCATCCGCCGTGCGTGGCACGTCAAACAAACGCTTCGATGTCCCCGCCCAACTCATTCGCAAATCAGAACGAATCGCTGCATCCGGCGAACCAATCTCAGCCACCACCATCGGCCCATACGCACTGCCCGTCAAATTGCCGCACACATGCGCCAGCTTGGGCGCGGTAAAGGTCACCACCGCGTTCGCGCGATACGCTCCATCCGTCGAGAACTCGCGCGAGTCCGCATCCCAGCCCGAGGGAAGATCCACCGCTACCACCGGCGTCTTCAGTCCGCTCAAGTGCTGCCCCAGCGCCGCCGCAACACCGCGCAGCGGCGGCTGAAATCCCGTTCCCACCACGGCATCTACCAGCACATCGGCTTGCTGCAGCGCCTTGCGAAATACGCTCGTCTCGAGCGCCGTCTCTTCGGCCAGCAGATGCGGACGCCCGCCCCATGCCTCAAACGCCGCGCGAGCATCGCCCTTCAAATCCTCCGGCTTGCCCAGCAGAAATACCTGCACCAGACGGCCCATCAGCTCCAGCGAGCGCGCGGCAACAAAGCCGTCGCCGCCATTGTTGCCCTTGCCGCAGAAAATCACCACGCGCCGCGCACTGGCATACTCACGCTCTACAAAGCGTGCCACCGCGCCGCCTGCCGCCTGCATCAGCGCAAACGATGCCACGCCATGCTCCGCGACCGTAACGCGGTCGGTCTCCTTCATCTCCGTTGCCGTCAAAATTTTCATAGCTATCCATTCTGATGGTCTGGAAGCACCTGATGACTCCCGCGGACGGAAGAAAGCAGCAAATCTCTAGCTCTTGCCCGGCTTGATGGCTGTCGGTGCTGCCCCCGTCTGAGGCCCGCTGCTGGTCTTCACCTCGGCCGGCGACGAGGGCCCATCAATCGCGTACACACGATAGGCGTCACCCGGCAGAATATTGTGCTCTTCCAGAGCCAGGCGAATGCGCTTCTGCAGCTCACGCATCGGGGCCCACTGCTTGTTTGCCTTCGTGCGCAACTGCACCGGATAGATCACCTGCGAGCCCTGGATCGAGTCCACACCCAGCAGCGTGGGGTCGGCCAGAAACAGATCGCTGAACTCCGGATCATTGCGCACACCCAACGCCGTGTCGCGCAAAATCTTCATTACCTCTTCGGGATTCGCAGAGAAGTCCACTGAAACATTGATCGTCGCCAGCGAGAAGTCGCGCGTCTTGTTGGCCACCGTCGTGACCTGCGAATTCGGAATCGTATAGAGCGTGCCGTCACCGTCCCGCAAAATCGTCTTGCGCAGCGACATCTCTTCCACCGTGCCCGTCAGCCCGGCCACCTTGATCACATCGCCCACGTTGTACTGGTCTTCCACCAGAATCAGAAATCCGTTCAGGCAATCCTTCACAATGGTCTGCGCCGCAAGGCCAATCGCCACGCCCGCCACGCCCGCGCTGGTCAGCAGCGGGCCAAGATTGAAACCCAGCAGCGGAAGCACTTCCAGCGTCGCCAGCACGCCCACAATCGCAATGCCGGTGGCGCGCACTACTCCGGTCAGCGTCTTCACCTGGCCCAGGTGCGCGGGCCGCGTGGAGTGCCGCTCCGCCGAGCGCACCACCCTGTGCGCAATCACGCCCATCGCGCGAATCAAAATCCACGCGCCAATCAGAATCACCAGCAGGCGCGGCAGCTTGTTCCGTAAAAATTCCAGCAGGTCGCTGAGATAGTTCTGCCCCAAATCACTAAAGAACTGGTCCGGGCGAATGATCACGAAATGTTGCAGCAAAGGCGCTTGCATAGCCAGCATCATGGGCTCTTTCAAAATCCTGTTCTATCATCGCCTATCCATCCACGAAACACCCAATTGCCACCTCCAGCTCCCCGTCATTGCAGACCTTCCCCCTCATCGTCAAAAAACAAATGGCGTCTGCTCTTTCATAAGCAGACGCCATTCCGCAGCTTATGCCACGCGCTCTACAAAAACAGCGGAGCCAGCACCAGCGTCACCGTCGCTAGCAGCTTGATCAGCACATGCAGCGAAGGTCCGGCCGTGTCCTTGAAAGGATCGCCCACCGTATCCCCCACCACCGCCGCCTTGTGCGCCTCGCTTCGCTTGCCGCCGTGCGCGCCGGTTTCAATGAGCTTCTTCGCGTTATCCCACGCGCCGCCGCCGTTGTTCATCACCAGCGCCATCAGAATGCCCGCAATCGTGCCCACCATCAGCAGCCCGGCCACGGCTTCGGCGCCACTCAGGTTGACCGGCTTGCCATTCATCATCGGCATGTCGGCCAGCTTGTCCAGGCTGAACGAGCTGCTGAAGTAGCGGAAGATAATTCCCACCAGCGTCGGCGTCAGCACCACCAGAGCACCCGGCAGCACCATCTGCTTCAGCGCCGCGCCCGTCACAATGTGAACGCAGCGGCCATAATCCGGCTCCGAGGTGCCTTCCATAATTCCAGGGTTCTCCCGGAACTGCTTCCGCACATCCTCAATCACCGTCTGCGCCGCGCGTCCCACGGCCTTGATCGCCATCGACGAGAACAGGAACACCAGCATCGCCCCGATCATCGCCCCCACAAACACCGGCACCGAAGCCAGATTCACCGTGGAGAAGCTCCAGTTCGCCGGCAGCATCTGGCCAACCATCGAGAGCCGCTGCCCCACAATGTCATGCACCGATTGCAGGTAAGCCGAGAACAGCAGAAACGCCGCCAGCGCCGCCGAACCCACCGCATAGCCCTTGGTCAGCGCCTTCGTCGTGTTTCCGGCCGCATCCAGCTTGTCGGTCTTTTCGCGCGTCTCCAGCGGCTGGTTTGACATTTCAATGATGCCGCCCGCGTTGTCCGTGATCGGCCCAAAGGTATCCATAGCCAGAATGTAGGCCGAGGACGAAAGCATGCCCATCGTCGCAATCGCCGTGCCGTAGATGCCCTTGGCATACACGGTAACGGTCGTTACATCCTCAAGCCCCAGCACGCCAAAGTAATAGCTCAGCAGCAGCGCCGCGCCAATCACCAGCACCGGCAGCGCCGGCGTTTCCATCGCTACCGCAAGCCCGCTGATAATGTTGGTCGCCGGCCCTGTCTCTGACGCCAGCGCGATGCTCTTCACCGGATGAAACCGTGTCTCGGTGTAGTACTCCGTAATGCGCACAAACAGGAACGCGCTCACGATGCCGCAGATGCCGCAGCCCAGCAGCCACCACCGAGCCCCCAGCATGAAGTAGACCGCCGCCGCAAACCCCGCCAGCGCCAGCACCGACGTGACGTAATACCCGCGATTCAGCGCATGCATTGGCTCCTCATGCTCGCCGCTGCGCACCAGCGCAATGCCCACCGCGCTCGCCACCACATTGATGGCCTGCGCCACCAGAGGAAAGATGATTCCCCGCACACCGAACACCGGAAACAGCGCCGCGCCCAGAATCATCGCGCCCACGCTCTCCGCCGCCGTGGACTCAAAAATGTCCGCACCACGGCCAGCGCAGTCGCCCACGTTGTCGCCCACCAGGTCGGCAATCACCGCCGGATTACGTGGGTCGTCTTCCGGAATCCCCGCCTCTACCTTACCCACCAGGTCCGCGCCCACGTCGGCCGCCTTGGTGTAAATGCCCCCGCCAAGCTGCGCAAACAGCGCTACCAGCGAAGCGCCGAAGCCAAAGCCTACTAATTGATACGGAGCCTGCCGCGGATCATGCAGCCCGCCAAACGCCACAAACAGAATCCCCAGCCCCAGCAGCGAAAGCGCCACCACCACCAGGCCCGTCACCGCGCCGCCGCGCAGCGCAATCTGCAGCGCCCGTCCCAGGCTGCTGCGCGCCGCCGCCGCCGTTCGAATATTCGAACGGATCGACACCGCCATGCCCGTCAGCCCCGACAACGCCGAGCAGACCGCGCCAATCAGAAAGCTCACCACCACCTTCCACGCATAGGGCCGCGTAAACGGCGAAATGGAATAGCCCACAAACAGCACCACTGCCAGCGCAATCGCAATCCAGCCAATCGTGCTGTACTGCCGCTTCATGTACGCTTCCGCGCCTTGCCGGATCGCATTGGAAATCTTCTGCATCTCGGCCGTTCCGTTGTCACTGCTGAGCACGCCGCGCGCAAAAAGCAGCGCGGCCAATAATCCAAAAACGCCAACGATCAATGAAATCCACAAATAATTGCTGTCATGCGCACTCACGGGCATCGCCGCCTGCAATAAAGCGTAGGCCGGCTGGGAAACAAAGAACATTCCACTCCTCCAGATAGGGTTCCACCCTGGTGCCGGACTTCTGACAGCAAGCCGGCGATGATTGTTTTCACTTGCACCAAACGATGCAAATGCACTGAAAACGCGCATTAGAGCATGCGAATAAAACGCCGGTCAATGCCACTTCTCACAGGCGGTATTCTGAATACAAAGCCCTTGTCTTTTCATCACGTAGCAGGTTTTTCGCTTTCCGCCGCCGTGCGGCCCCGCCGCTGCACAGCCGTAGACTGAAGCATGTATACTCTTCAGTCGCCCCGGCGAAAAACACATCAAGTCCATTTGAAGTAGAGGAATCCATGGCCCAGTCCGCGGTCACCGCCGAAGTTAAGAAGTCCAGGCACAGCAAAACCTCGCTGTCGCGCGAGCAACTCATCGAGATTTACCGCCTCATGTACCTCTCGCGCCGCACCGACGACCGCGAAATCATGCTCAAGCGCCAGCAGAAGATCTTCTTCCAGATCTCCGGTGCCGGCCATGAGGCGTTCCTCGTCGCCGCCGCCCTCGCCATGAAGCCCGGCTACGACTGGTTCTTCCCCTACTACCGCGACCGCGCTCTCTGCCTCGCTCTCGGCAACACCGCCGAGGAGCAGTTGCTGCAGGCCGTCGGCGCGGCTGACGACCCCGCCAGCGGCGGCCGTCAGATGCCCTCGCACTGGACCAGCCGCAAGCTCAACATCGTCTCGCCCAGCTCTTCCACCGCCACGCAGTGCCTGCAGGCCATCGGCTGCGCCGATGCCGGCCGCTACTTCGCGCGCCACCCCGAGGCCGCCGCCAAGCATGACGGCGACTACCGTGCCTATAAAGATGTTCAGTTCCACGGCGACGAGGTCGTCTATGTCTCCATTGGCGAGGGTTCCACCAGCCAGGGCGAGTTCTGGGAGGCCCTCAGCGTCGCCTCCAATCTGAAGCTGCCCGTCGTCTTCGCCGTCGAAGACAACGGCTACGCCATCTCCGTTCCCGTTGAGGTCAATACTCCCGGCGGCAATATCTCGAAGGTCGTCACCGGCTTCCCCAACTTTCACTTTGCTGAAGTTGACGGAACCGACCCCATCACCTCCTACGATGCGTTCCGCGAGGCCGTCGCCTATTGCCGCGCCGGCAAAGGACCCGCGCTCGTGCATGGCCACGTCATTCGTCCCTATTCGCATTCGCTCTCTGACGACGACAAACTCTACCGCCCTGAGAGCGAGCGCCACGCTGACACGCAGCGCGACCCGCTTACCAAATTCCAGCTATATCTCGTGCGCGAAGGCATCCTCGACGAGTCCGGCATCAACAAAATCGAGCGCCAGGTCGATGAAGAAGTCCGCCAGGCCGCCGAGCGCGCCGTACGCGCCCCCCTGCCCGCCAGCGACAAAGCCAGCATCCTGCGCCACCAATATTCAGAGGACTACGACCCCACCCGCCCCGAGCTTCAGACCGAGCCAAAGTCAGAGCCAGACGCGCAGGAGCGCACCATGGCCGACCTCATCAACTCCTGCCTGCGCGATGAAATGCGCCGCGATCCGCGCATCGTTCTCTTCGGCGAAGACGTAGCCGACTGCTCCCGCGAGGAGTACCTCGAAAAAGGTGAGGTCAAGGGCAAGGGCGGCGTCTTCAAGCTCACCGCCGGTCTGCAGGCCGAGTTCGGCAGCGACCGCGTCTTCAACTCCCCGCTCGCTGAGGCCTCCATCATCGGCCGCACCGTGGGCATGGGCGTGCGCGGCCTCAAGCCCGTCCCTGAGATTCAGTTCTTCGACTACATCTGGCCCGCCATGCACCAGCTCCGCAATGAGCTCAGCGCCATGCGCTGGCGCTCCAACGGAACTTTCTCCAATCCTGCGGTGATCCGTGTCGCTATCGGCGGCTATCTCACCGGCGGCAGCCTCTATCACTCGCAGTGTGGCGAGAGCATCTTCACCCACACGCCCGGCATGCGCGTCGTCTTCCCCTCCAACGCGCTCGATGCCAACGGTCTGCTCCGCACCGCGCTCCGTTGCGACGACCCGGTCATGTTCCTCGAGCACAAGCGCCTCTATCGCGAGGCCTACGGCCGTGCCCCCTATCCGGGCCCGGATTACATGATCCCCTTCGGCAAGGCAAAAACCGTGCGCGAGGGCAGCGACCTCACCATCGTGACCTATGGCGCAACCGTTCCCCGCGCCCTGCAGGCCGCCATGCGGGCCCAGCGCGAGCTCGAAGTCGAGACAGAAGTCCTCGACCTACGCACCCTCAGCCCCTACGACTGGGAGGCCATCGCCACCTCCGTGCGCAAAACCAGCCGCGTCATCGTCCTGCATGAGGACACGCTGAGCTGGGGCTTCGGAGCCGAAATCGCCGCCCGCATCGCCGACGAGCTCTTCGACGACCTCGACGCGCCCGTCCGCCGCGTCGCCGCCATGGACACCTTCGTCGCCTACCAGCCCGTGCTCGAAGACGTCATCCTCCCGCAGCCGGAGCATATCTTCCGCGCCATCGAGAGCATCACCAACTACTAAAGCTCAGCGCGCCTGAAAACCAAATGGGGAGCCACTCCGGCTCCCCATACTTTTTCCTGCTCTCATACAAAGCATTCCCGGAAACAGCCCCGAACAGCCCCTGCTACCGCGTAATCAGCACTTCGTAGAGATCATCCTTGGCGAGAAAAAACCGGCAGCTCGAAAACTTGCTGAACAATCGCTCAATCCCGCGATTCGTATAAAGGCGCAGCACCGGATACGGCTCCGACTCCTGCATCTCAACCATCTCTGAATCCGTGATGTGATATCGGCAATAGCTGGTGAAAGGCCCTTCTTTCTTCGAGTGAAAGATCACCAGCACCTGTGAACCCGGCTCCGTCACCTCGTACAGCCGCTCCACCAGCGGCGCCACCAGTGGCTCGGGCAGATAATCGAGCACCGCCCACAGCAGCACCACGTCAAACACCCGGCCCCGCAGCGACGACTCCTCCTCCAGAAAGCGCGGCACATCAAAGCCCGCCGCGCCTCCCGGCTCCTCCGGCGGCAGCTCATAATTGCCCGTCATGGCATCGGTCACCAGATCGGCCATATACACACTGTGCCCCATGCCGGTCAGCATGTTGATATTGCGCGGCGAGGTCGGGCCAATGTCCATCACGCGCAGGCCCTCTTCCGCCTTCAGCCGCTGCAAAAGCGCCTTCCAGCTGCTGGAGTGGCGCGGCACGCGCGGCCCCGTCAGCGACGTGGGAGAAGTTCGTTCCGGCCCGGAACCTCCGCGTTTGAAAAGACTGCGAATCACAATGGTCGTTGTTCCTCAGGCTGCGGCAAAGACACTCCGGCGGCAGCACGCCGCCGCGCGGGCGCTTCGCGTCACACTAAAACAATGGCTTCGTGGCTGGGCTCGGACTGGTTCCCGGCGAAACCGGCGCATGCGAAGCAGCACTCTGCACTGCGGCCGCAGCGCTGCGCGCTTCCTCTTTGCCCGATTGCAGCAGATCCACCTTGCCCGAATATGAGGCATTCTCTTCGATCGAGAGACGTCCGGCCCGCAAGTCACCCACCACCTGTGATCCCGCACGCAGCTCAATGCGCCCGGAGGCGTGCAGATCGCCCTGCAGCAGGCCCATCACCACAATGTCCCGCGCCGAAACATTCGCCTTCACCCGCGCGTTAGGGCCAATCGTCAGCCGGCTCTCATGCAGCGTGATCGTTCCATCCACCTGCCCGTCGATCAGCAAATCTTCGTTACCTTGCAACTCTCCCTTGATCTGGACCGATTTCCCGATCACCGCGCTTACGTCGCCTGGGGGCATGCACTCACTCCTGTATGGTTTTGCCGCATTGAGCTTTGCTCGAAATATACGCAAGCGCTCCCCTCCATCGCAACCGCAACGCAGTGAATCTCCACCTCTCCGTAACCATTTCGGTTATGACCTAGGCGCCGCGCGCCAGCCCGCGTGCCAATCCCCGTGACAGTTGTGGATGCATACCCTCCGCAATCTTCTTTCTCACCAAGGTTTGCAGGCCGTCGGCTGAGGGCTGCGGCGCAGGCACCGGAAACAGCTCTCCCTGCACCGGCAACTCCGGCTTCTGCTCCTCATTCGCAGCCCAATGGGTGCGCGTCAGCAGAGCATCGCTCCGGCGCGTCTTCAGTCCGTGCTTCTCCGTCACCGCGCGCACCAGCGCCTGCATCCGCTCCCCGTAGGCCTTCGTCGCGAACTCCGCCGTGTCAAAGCGGCGCGCATACTCCGGCCGCAACGCCGGAAAATGCTCCTCGATAAACGCAAGAAAAGTCGCCTTCGAGCACGGCTTCAAAAACAGCGGCTGCGCCACAAAGAAGCTCGCGTCCGCCTGCTTCGCCAGCAGCGCCATCCGATGCAGTGCCGCTGCATTGTCGGTCAGGCCCGGCAGCAGCGGCGAATTCAAAATACCTGCCATCAGTCCCGCCTCTCGCAACCGCCGCACCGTCTCAAACCGGATATCCGGCCTCGGCGCGCGCGGCTCCAGTATCCGCGCCAGATGCACCTCTGGCGTCGTGATCGTCACATGCAGCACCAGCCGGTTGTGCCGCGCCACCTCCTTGAGTACATCAATGTCGCGTGTAATCAGGGCAGACTTCGTCACAATCCCGATCTCATACCCTCGATGCTCCGCCAGCACCTCCAGCAGGCTGCGCGTCACGCCCATCCGCCGCTCCATCGGCTGGTAGGGGTCCGTCGCCGTGCCAATGGCAATCTCCTCGCCTGCCTTCACCTGGTGCAAATCCCGCCGCAGCAGCCATGCCGCCTGCTGCTTCACATAAATTTCGCGCTCAAACTGCGCCGGATCGCGCATCTCCAGAAACTCGTGCGTGTAGCGCGCATAGCAATACCGGCACGCAAATTCACACCCGCGATAAGGATTCACGCTCCACGCAAACCGCAGCCGCCGTTTTGAGATCGACCGGTTCAGAATTGACCGCGCCTGGAGCGCATGAAAGCGAACCTCGTGCCCTTCGCCCGCCGGCTCGGCCTCGGCCGCCAGCCGTGCCACCCCCTTGAGCGGCGCGGGCTGCAGAATTGGAAACAGCGGCTTTTCCTGCTCCCAGATCGAGTGCAATTCCGGCTTTATTTTCGCTTTTTCTTCGCTCATGGCGAAAGTATGCGCCCGCTCCGCCCCTCCGTCAACCGCCAATTTCATGAAAATCCGCCCGCCGGGCTTTCCGCCGGATGACAACACCTAAAATCATGCAAAGTCTATGATTTGTATGCGAAGCCCGGCCGCTGGCCACTGCATCTCAAGTAATTGTCGCGATCGATTTCGCGGAAACTCGAAGACTCAATCCAATTAGGAGATTCCATGGCGAACCTGAAAGGCGCCTCCGTGACCTGGCTCGGTCATTCCACCGTCCTGGTCACCACCCCCAAGGGAACCAACATCCTCATCGATCCCTTCATCGAGCAGAATCCCAAGTTCCCCAGGGACTACAAGTTCCCTGAGAAGATCGACCTCATCCTCGTCACGCACGGCCACTTTGATCACACCGCTGACGTTCTCCCCATGGCAAAGAAATACAACGCGCCAGTCGTCGCCACCTTCGAACTGGCCGCCTTTTTTCAGTCCAAGGGAGCAGAAAACACCGTCGGCATGAACATCGGCGGCACCTTCCGCCACGCCGACGTAGCCGTCACGCAGACTGAGGCGCGCCACACGTCCGGCATTCAGGATGGCGACAAATTCGTCTACGGCGGGGTGCCCACCGGCTTCGTCCTTACCATCGACAATGGCCCCGTGCTCTACCACTCGGGCGATACCACCGTGTTCTCTGACATGCAGTTGATCCGCGATCTCTACGCGCCGGAGTTTGGCATGCTGCCCATCGGCGACCACTACACCATGGGCCCCAAAGCCGCCGCCCTGGCCGTCAAATACCTCGGCATCAAGGAAGTGCTGCCGCTGCACTTCGGCACCTGGCCGCCGCTCGTAGGCCGCCCTGAAGAGCTTGAGAAGCACCTCGCCGGAGCCGGCGTCGCCGTGCACAAAGTCGAGCCCGGCACCACCCTTCACTAAATCCTGTCCACAAACAAACCGAGGCGGGGATCTCTCCCCGCCTCGCCTTTTGCCTCAATTCCTTTCCACTGCCGCCTCACTCGCAACTGCGGACTGACAACTGGGGACTTTCACCCCGTTACCCATCAATGTCATCCACATTCCCGCCGCCAATGCCCGGCGCGGGAATCGAATAATCCTTCGGATCGCGCCGCTGGCTGCCCGGCAGCCCCAGCGTGGGACTCTTCGCCCCGTCGTGCGCAAACCGCCGCAGCCCCTTCAGCGTCTCTTCCTTGTCGCGCGCATACTCACCGGCCAGCCGCGTCAGCGCATACGTCACAATGTCGTGGTGGTGCAGGTTTCCCATCTCCGGATCGCGCTTGAAGTTCAACCATAGCCGGTGTACCAGTTGCACATCTTCGGCCTGCAGAGTCGGCGCATGCGGGCCAATATGGAACGCCTGCGCCTCGCCATTCGATGAAATCACATAAAAGGTGAACTGCCGCTTCGGCTCCGGCAGATTCTCCCACGCCTGCCCCACATGGAACGCCTGTTCCTGCGCCGTCATCCGGTGCGAAAGCCCGCTCACCAGCGCATCTACTTCCAGATTGTTCGCCGTCTGCACCAGTGCCGCAAAAATATCGCCTGCCGGAACCACCAGCAGCGACACATGCTTCCCAAAGCTCTCCGCGACCGACACCGCCTTGGTGAACAGCATCTGCTCATATTCACTGAAGAGCTGATCGTCCACATACTCCGGACCGCCCGCGCCCATCATGCGGGCCGTCAGCACCACCACATCCTGCTGTTCGGTATCCGTGCGGGAAAGCACCCACTTCAGCGCAAAGGGATTCGACGCATCGCGCATCGTCGCCAGCACGCCACCCGGACGAATCGCCAGCGCCTCGCGGCTGATCTTCTCCTCATGCTCCAGTTGGAAGTGCTCCTTCATCTGCTCGGTCACCAGCGTGCGCTTGGAGTTGTGCCGCTCCGAGATGGTGAAGATCACAAAGAATACAACCGCAAAGGCAATGCCGCTTTCCGTCGCCACGGTCTTGGTGAAAAGATTCACCGTGGCCGTCATCAGCAGCACCAGAAAGACGCTGAACAAGCCCACCGGCAGTTCCATCTTGCCGATGCGAATATTCACCGGAACCTTCCAGCCGCGCTCGCCCTTGTACTTCCAGCGCAGCACCAGCATGGCCAGCGAATTGAACGTGAAGCTCCAGATCACGCCAAACGCATACGCCTCGCCCAGCATGTCCATGTTGCCGCCGCTGACCACAATCGTGAAGAGCTGCAGCGCGGTCACCAGGTTCACAATGCGGTAGCTGGTGCCAAAGCGCTTGTGCGGCTTCCGAAACCAGTCCGTCAGCACGCCATCTTCGGCCACGCGCATCAGCACGCCCGTCGAGCCGATGATCGAGGCGTTGATCGCGCCTGACAGAATCAGGAAGCCGACCACCACCACAAAAATGCGGAAGATGATGCGCAGCGACAGCGGCCCCACCATGTACATCGCAAGGCCCGCAATCAGGTTCTGGTTATAGACCGGCACGCGCACGCTGTCCGGAATAATCATCACCGCCAGCAGCGAAGCAATGCCGGTGAAGACAAAGCTGTAGATCGCAATCACGATTGCGGCGCGCTTCAGATTCTTGAGCTTCGGGTGCGCAATCTCGCGATTCACCTGCGCCAGCGTCTCTTCGCCGCTCATCGCCAGCACCGAGTGGCCAAAGGCCATCAGAATGCCGAACAACCCGAACATGCTCGCCAGCTTGGTGCCCTGCAAAAAGCCCAGCGCCGGCATCGAAAAATGCAGATTCTCCGGCGTCGGAAACGGCGGCAGCGATGCATGCCGCACCCACGCCGTATAAAAGCCCCACCCCAGCAGAATCACGACCATCACCGTCGTGATCTTCATCACGCTCAGGGCCTTCTCGCTCGACTCCTCAATGCCCTTGATGTTGAGCCACCAGTAGTACACCGTCACCGCAATGGCCAGCACTGCCGAGGCGCCATTCACCGGCAGCAATATCGCCGCATGATGGCTGTCCATCAGCGTATCGGGCAGGTAGCCATTCCGCGCGCAAACCTGCAGCAGCTCATTCAGCAGGCCGACAATGTACTGCCCCGCTGACACGCCCGAAATCGGTCCCGTCAGAATGTAGTCGAACATGAGCGCCGAAACGCTCACCTTGGCAAACGTGCCGCCCAGCGCCTCTTTCACCACGCGGTAAACGCCGCCGCGCGTAAACATCGAGCAGCTCTCCACGTAAACGGCTCGCACCGCAAACGAGAAAAGCATGACGCCCAGAATGAACCACGGCGCGGACTTGCCGATGGCTGCCTCGGCAATGCCGCCGGCATAAAAGGCCGACGACCCAAGATCGTTCAAAACCACCGCGGCTGCCCGCCAGAACGAAATGAACGTCAGCATCACCGATGAAGCAACTACGAGCTTCACTCGGTTCGACTGCGGTGCGTGATAGGTCTGTTCTGAAGGCATCAAAAGTGGCTGGCTCGGCAATTTGGAGGAGTCTACAAGGCCCCTCCGGCGCTCAATCGCAGAGTTTATGTGCAGTTCGCGGCTCAGTCAATCAATCTTTGTGACAACCTCGTAACAACCACATTCTGCGCGCATTCCCATTTCCCGCAAAAGCGCTCATCCCGCTCTCGCGATACAATCCTGTCGTGGACGCAATTATCCGGATCGCCGCCGACTTCCTCACCTTCCTCTTCTTTGTGGGACTGGCAGGATCGGCTGCCGTGATCGTCATCAGCTTTGTCGAGGACCTGCACGAGCTCTTTGGCGACTGACGCCAATTCCGCAACGCTCCGCATCTCTCCGAGGAGAATCTTTCGCACCGTGGCGACCACGCTCCCCGAAACATCTTCCGGCACACTCGCTGAGCCGCCCGCCGCAGCCGCCCGGCTTCGTGGCCCTGCCTGGTCTGCACAAATCGCACTCACGCTCTCGACCGCAATCCTCCTTGACCTCTGCTTCCCGCTCGCCGGTCCCATGCGCCCCTGGCGCGGAGCCATCGCCTTTGTCGCCCTCGTTCCCCTGCTTCTGGCCGTGCTGCGCGAGCGCGCCGCCATCCAGCGCCGCTACTTGAGCCGCAGCTTTCTCGTGGGCTACCTCGGCGGCATCGCCTGGTACGTAATCAACTCCTACTGGATCTACCGCACCATGCACATCTACGCCGGTGTCCCGGCTGCGGGCGCGGCTGGAATCCTGGTTCTCTACAGCCTCGTGCTCGGCCTCTACTTCGGCCTCTTTGCGTGGATTCTCGCCGTCTTCCGCCGCCGCTTCGGCCTCGTTCCCGCGCTCTGCCTCGCGCCCATCGCATGGCCGGCCGTCGAGCTGCTCGCCTATCACCTCACCCGCGTGCCCTGGGACCAGCTCGGTTACGCGCAGGTCGATAACTTCTGGCTCACCCGCATCGCTCCCTGGGCCGGAACCTACGGCATCGCCGCCGTCCTCGTCACCGGCAACGCCCTCTTCGCCTCAGCATTTCTCCTGTCACAACAACATCGGGTGCCCCATACTTCGCGCGCGCCTTTCGCGCAAAGTGTGGCCATCAAGCTCCTCGCCACGGCCATCCTCTTCTGCGGCATCCTGCAAGTCGGCAGTTGGATGCAGCCCGCCCCGCAACCCACCTCCGCCACCGCGCTGCTCTTGCAGGTCAACCTCGGCACCACCAACGTGCCCCGCACGCAAAACAACACCTGGCTTGCGGACATGACGCGCTTCTCCGCCGCCAGCCACACCGCCTGCACGCCCTACTATCCCGGCGTCTACGGCCTCACGCATCACAAGGTCATCCCCAACTGCGCAAACGCTCCGGCCCACCCCACCATGATCGTCTGGCCCGAAGCGCCCTCGCCTTTTGTCGATGAAGACCCCTCTTTCCGCGCCGACATGGGCCAGCTCGCCCGCAGCGAAGATGCCGGCGTCATCGCCGGCGACATCGCGCAGCAATACTTCCTGCGCAACGGCAAGCCGGCCAGCGCCACCTACAACTCGGCCTCGGTCTTCGCGCCCAACGGCCAGCACATTGGCCGCTACGACAAGATTCACCTCGTCCCCTTTGGCGAATACGTGCCCTACCGCCGCCTCTTCTTCTGGGCCAGCGCGCTCGTTGACCAGATCGGCGACTTCACCCACGGCTGGCGGCGCGTCGTCTTCCGTGAACACGGCCACATCTACGGCATCTTCATCTGCTACGAATCCATTTTTTCCAATGAGGTGCGCCTCTTCGCCAAAAATGGCGCGCAGGTCTTCGTCAACATCTCTGACGACGCCTGGTACGGAGACACCAGCGCTCCCTGGCAGCACCTGAACATGGCGCGCATGCGGGCCATTGAAAACCACCGCTGGCTCCTGCTCGACACCAACAACGGCCTCACCTGCGTCATTGATCCCGACGGGCGCGTCACCCAATCCATCCCGCGCCACATCTTCGGCGGCCTCGCCGCCCGCTACGGATTCGAGTCCGGCACTACCTTCTACACCGGGCACGGCGACTTCTTCGCCTTCGCCTGCAGCGCCTTCACACTGCTCGCGCTCGCCTCGGCCGCCTTCCGCCGCAAATCCGCCTGATCGCTAAAACCCGCAATCCCCATTCCGGCCCGCCCAAGGAGCGTCATTCTGAGGCCCGCTTTTGGCCGAAGAATCCCGGCAATCTCTCCATACCAAACAACGCTCGGAGTTTCTCCCACCATCCCAGCCGGGTGCCCCACATCTCAAAGAGATGTGGGTGAAAAGCCCAATCAATCGAAGCCTCTTGTATCAGGGCATGGCTTCAGCCGTGCCATCCCAGCCCAAATAGAAAGTGGCTTCAGCCCCTGTGAGAAGCTCCATCACAGCCCCCACATCTCGCAGAGATGTGGGATCAACCCTCACTCGGTCGCCGCAATCGAAATCGCCGTCGTTGGATCAGTCCCGGTCGCCGAAGTCGCAAAGGCCGCCAGCGCTCCAGGCGTCGTTGTGCTGAAGCTGTACACCTTCAAGTCAGGACTGCCGCCCTTATCCACTACCGCCAGATAAGTTCCGCTCTTGTCCTCCGCCATCGCCCACGGAGTCGTGCCCGCCGCAAACGGCGAGCCGGAGATTTGCGTCAGCGCGCCCGTCGTCCCCAGCGAAAACGCGCTGATCGTGTTGTCCGTGCCATTGGCCACGTACACATACGAGCCCGTCGCATCCACCAGAATCGCATCCGGCCCCAGCCCCGTGCTGTACGGCGAGCCGGAGATCTCATTGATCACTCCGCCCGTCCCAATCGAATACACCCGCACCGCGTTGATGCCCGTCTCGCCCACAAACAGATAGCTTCCATTCGGCGAAACCGCCACCGCATTGTCGCCATCCAGATTCTGCTTGGGCGAAACCAGCCCATTCACCTGCGCCAGCGCACCCGTTGACGAGTTGAAGCTCAGCGTCTCCACGCCGCCTGTCCCCAGCGCCACATACACGTAGCCGTCATTCGGCGTCAGCGCCATGCCGTGGGTTGCCGTGCTCTGCAGCACAACCGTCGAGCCGGATACCGCCGTCAACGCTCCCGTCGAGGTATTGATGCTGAAGACATACGCCTCGCCCGTCAGCGAGTCCAGCCCAATCAGCCAGTTCCCTGTCGTATCCACGCGCAGCCAGCCCGGCAATACGCCAGTCGCCACAGGTGAACCGCTATTGCCAATCGTCAGCGAGCCATCGCTGTTGATCGTGTACACATAGATCGCCCCCGCCGGAGAGCCCGCATACAAAAAGCTGTCACTCGGCGTCACCGCCACGCAGGATGGAGCCGAAGGAACGGTATAGGTCACCCCTGAAGTCGTCGAGAGCTTGCCGCTCGCCAGTGAAAACCCTGCAATGCTGTCCAGCCCGGAGCCCGAATTGGCGACATACAAGTAATTGCCCACCGTAGAACTACCACCGCCCGAGCTGCTGTTATTCGTCAATGGCGGAAAAAACTGCCCGCATCCACCCAGAACCAGCAGCAGCCCCGCCAGCAAACTCCACTCTGCGATCCTCTTTTTCCGCCCAGCAGAACCCTTCACGTCTCTCATCGTCCTCTTATCATCCCATCGCAGCCGCGCCCGGTGGCAACGCATCCTGTTGCATAAGTGGACGCACCCGGCTCTTGCGCCGCTCATCTTTCCATGTAAACTCTCAGGCAAATCCTCTTCACTCTCTGCTGCCGGAGACTCCCTCCCATGCTGATCGCCGCGGTTCTGCTCCTTCTCTGCCTGCTGCCCACGCTCTATGTGCTTCGCAAAGACCCTGCGGAATACCGCGCCTTCCAGGCCCTCACCCGCACCCAGGACCGCCAGCGCCGCTTCCGCATCTGGACCCTCAAGAGCTTCCTGCTCTACGGGGCCAGCTCGCTCGCCGCTCTCGCCATTCTCCGGCGTCTCTCCGCATTGGTGGCTCTGCCTGCCGAATTCCAGCGCCTCTCCCATTTCTTCGTCAGCCGCGGCCCCAGCGCTTCCGGCCTTGCCGGCTTCTTTGCCGGACTGGCTTGCGCCGTCGTGGGCGGCCTTATCCTCACCAGCTTCATGGCGCGCCGCAAAAACAAAAAACAGGCCGTCAAGCCTGTCACCGTGGGCAATATCACCCCGCTCCTCCCGCGCAACTGGGGCGAAGTCGCCCATGCAGCCCTTCTGTCTCTCAATGCCGGCTTCAGTGAGGAGGTCTACTTCCGCCTCCTGCTGCCCCTCCTGCTCACCATCCTCATCGGCCACGCCGTTCCGGCATTTCTCATCGCCGCGCTCTTCTTCGGACTCGCCCACTTCTACCAGGGCATCGCCGGCATCCTCGCCACCACCATCATTGGCCTCGCCCTCACCATCGTCTACCTGCTCAGCGGCAGCATCTGGAACGCCATCGCGCTCCACGCCTTCATTGACCTTCTGGGCCTCGTCATCCGCCCATCCATCGGGCTTCTTTTCTCCCGCCGTCAAGTCGCAGCCTGACCGCTTCCATTCGCGCGGCAGCCACCCAACTCAGTTCAGCGTGTCTGCCCTGATTCTCAGTTCAGTTTGTCAGGGCCGTGGCTTCCAAAGCGGCCCTCCACCGGCTGCCGCCCGCGATATCCCGACTCCAGCGAATGCCAGAAGCCGATGCGCTCCTCGCCCAGCCGCCAGCACAGCAGCACAATCTCGCCATCCAGATACGCCGGAAAATCCAGCAGCCCGATACTCAGGTCCTTCACCTGCACGCCGATCGCGTCCATCTCTTCCACGGCGTCCTTGGCGCGCTGCACCAGTCCGGCCAGCGCCGCGCGTTTGCGGGTCACCTCGGCCACGTCCACCATCATGCCGCCGCTCACAAAAATGCGCTGCGCCAGATCCTGCAACTCCTCTTCCAGTGACTCCGCCGCCTGCTTGGCCTCCATCGCGCGCTTCAGCAGCGATTCAATGGTGGGCAGCAGGGCTTCGGCCTCGGCAAGCGTAAAAGTCTTCATCAGCCGCGAATCTCCAGCATCCGGTCCAGCGCCACACGCGCCCAGTGCTTCACCTCGTCCGTCACCTTGATCTGGTTCACCACGCGCCCTTCCAGCAGGTTCTCGAGCGCCCACGCCAGATGCTGCGGACTGATCCGGTACATCGTCGTGCACAGGCAGCCCGTATCGTCGAGCGTGATGATCTTCTTGCCCAGCGGCGCAAACCGCTTCGCCAGCCGGTTCACCAGGTGAATCTCCGTTCCGATGGCAAACATCGTGCCCTCGGGGGCCTCTTCCACCTCAGCAATAATCCGTTCCGTCGAGCCCAGCGCATCGGCCTTCTGGCACACCTCCCACCGGCACTCCGGATGCACCACCACGCGAATCCCCTCGTACTTCGCCCGCACCCGGTCCACATGCTCCGGCAAAAAGCGCTGATGCACGGAGCAGTGCCCCTTCCACAGAATCACCTTCGCCGCGCGCAGCTTTTCAGCCGGCACTCCGCCGCCAATCTGCCACGGATCAAACACCACCATCTCATCGAGGCCGATGCCCATCGCAAAGGCCGTGTTCCGCCCCAGGTGCTGGTCCGGCAAAAACAAAATCTTCTCCGCCCGCGCAAACGCCCACTCAAAGGCCTTGCGCGCATTCGACGACGTACACACCAGCCCGCCCCGCTCGCCGCAAAACGCCTTGATCGCCGCCGTCGAATTCATATACGTCAGCGGCATCACCTGCTCCGCACCGAGCCCGGCCCCCAGCAGCGTCTCCCAGCAGGCTTCCACCTGGCTGATCTCCGCCATATCGGCCATCGAACAGCCGGCATTCAGGTCCGGCAATATCACGTGCTGCTCGCTGCGCCCCAGCACATCGGCGCTCTCGGCCATAAAGTGCACGCCGCAGAACACCACATACTTCGCCTCGGTCTCAGCCGCAATCTTTGACAGCTTGTAGCTGTCGCCCGTGAAATCGGCAAAGCGCACCACTTCATCGCGCTGGTAGTGGTGCCCCAGCAACACCGTGCTTGCGCCCAGGCGCGCCCGCGCCGCGGCAATCCGTTCATCCATGCTGTGATCGGGCAGCGACAGGTAATGATCGAGCGAGCACGCATCCGGCTCCGCCACTGCGGAAGCCACTTCCATATCGACAACACTATTCAAGGTTCAGCCGCCTTCAGTCCACTGCGGTCAAGGCCGCCCGGGACGGGGATGTTGAAAGCAAATCGCAGGCTGCAGCCGGTTCACTGCGCTCGCGCGCCCAACCGGCGGGGATGTTGCCGCCTTTTGCAATATTGGATGGGAACGCCCTCTTGCATGTCGCAAATTCTGCGCGCCCGCAAATCCAATATTTGCTGTTAGTTTAATACAGCAGTCATCCTGAATCGCCCTTTCAGGCGTACTCACATTGCGGCCGGTTCCCATTCCGGCTCAGCACCCCGGCGGGTATCATAAGAATTCATGCACTTCGGCGACTACACCTTCATCTTTCTGCTGGCGCTTGTCCTCTTCGGCCCCAAGAAGCTGCCCGAAATCGGCCGCCAGATCGGCCGTCTCATGATGGAATTCCGCCGCGCCAGCAATGAATTCAAGATGCAGATGGATGAAGAGCTGCGCAACATGGACGAGGAAGACCGCAAAAAGCGCCTCGAAGCCTCGCTCAAGGAGCAGACCGAGCGCGTCCTCGCCGTCCATCCCCAGACCGAGCCGCTGCCCGCTGACCCGTCAGAGATCGTCCAGCCCCTCCAGCACGTCGCCATGCAGGAAGACCCCGAATTCCCCGGCGAGCCCTACGTCGCCGCGCTGCCGCCCTCTGAGGATGGCACCCTGGCCGCCGCCGAAGCCGAACCGCTCGAAACCCACTCCATCCACGAAGTCATCCACCACCCGGCCACCGGGCAAGGCGTAAGCCACACCGAAGCCGCCACCACTGAAGCCCCCGAAGCCAAAGCCCAGCACCCTCCGTCACAGCCAGAAAGCGGCGAGGCCGTCCGTCATGTCTGATATCGTCGATCGCGCCCGCGCCGCCGTCTCTGAACGCGCCGAGCTGCCCGGCATGAGCCTCATGGAGCACCTCGAAGAGCTCCGCCGCCGCATCATCCGCGCCGGACTGGCCATCATTATCGGCTTCTTCGTCGCCTACGGCTTCCACGCCCAGATCTACAACTTCATGCAGCAGCCCATCACCACCGCCCTGGCTGCGCATCACATGCCGACCCAACTGGTCTATCACAACCCGATTGACCCCTTTAACATGTACCTCAAGATCAGCCTCATGGTCGGCTGCATCTTCGCCTCGCCCTTCGTGCTCTTCCAGCTCTGGATGTTCATCTCTCCGGGCCTCTACGCCAACGAGAAAAAGTACGTCGTCCCCTTCATGGTGGCCACCGTCGGCCTCTTCCTTGCCGGAGCCTACTTCGGCTACCGCTGGGTCTATCCCGGCTCGCTCGACTTTCTGCTCGGCTACAGCAAAGAGTTCAAGCCCCTCATCGAGATCAACGAGTACACCAGCCTCTTTCTCACCGTCATCCTGGGCCTCGGCGTCACCTTTGAGCTGCCCATCGTCGTGCTCTTCCTCTCGCTCTTCGGCATCGTGAGCCCGCGCTTCCTCTGGAAGAACATCCGCTACGCCATCCTCATCATCTTCATCATCGCGGCCATCATCACGCCCACGCCCGACGTGCTCACCATGTGCGTCTTCGCCACCCCCATGCTGACCCTCTACCTCATCAGCATCGGCGTCTCGTTCATGGTCCACCCAACCCGCCGCAAGGCCCGCGCCGAAAAGCGCAACGCCAAATAGCCCCCGCCACGGGACAGCGCGCGATCACGCTCCCCCTCGGGCCACCCCGTGTCCATCCACGGGAGAACGCCCCATCACACTCTCTCAGGGTGCCCCGGGTCCGTCCGTTCGGACCCGGGAAAGACCATCTCCATAATCAGGGCACAAATGCGGGTGCCCCACATCTCAAAGAGATGTGGGTAAGCAATCTAGTCATCCGAGGCCTCCCCGTATCAGGGCATGGCTTCAGCCCCTGCGGAAACCTCCCGCACCGGGTGCCCACTCTTGCAAAACGAGGGCAGGATTCGGGTGCCCCATTCAAGCCCGGGGTTGGTTTGAGTGGGGTCGTCTTCCCCCCTCACCCACCCTGTCATCCCAACCAGGCAAAGCGAGCGGACGGACCCGCATTCCCCTGCGTCTCCACCACCCACCACCCGCGATGCGTCATTCTGAGGCCCGCTTTTGGGCCGAAGAATCCCGGCGATCTCTCCACGCCAAACACCGCCCGGAGTTCCTCCCACCATCCCGCCCTTTGTCATCCCGACCAAAGTGCAGCAAGCGGAGGAGCCTGCAGTCCTTCGCCCTGAAAGAGCATCTCTTGTATCAGGGCACGGCTTTAGCCGTGCCGCAGACCGGCTACAAAAAAGAGGGGCTTCAGCCCCTGCGAGAAAACCTCTGAGCAAACGATGCGTCATTCTGAGCGAAGCGAAGAATCCCGGCGATCTCTCCACACCAAAGACCGCCCGGAGTTCCTCCCACCATCCCACCCTTTGTCATCCCGGCCAAGCAAAGTGAGCGGAGGGACCCGCATTCTCCAACCCTAAACACCACCCACCGCCCGCGATGCGTCATTCTGAGGCCCGCTTTTGGCCGAAGAATCCCGGCGATCTCTCCATCGCCAAACACCGCCCGGAGTTTCCCCCACCATCCCCCCTCTGTCATCCCGACCAAGCAAAGTGAGCGGAGGGACCCGCATTCCCCAACCCTCAACACCAGGCCCTCCACATCGCAAAGAGACGAGACGAATCAATCCCGATCCAGCAAAGACACCGTATCAGGGCATGGCTTCAGCCATGCCATCCCCGAACAAATAAACCCCGGGCTTCAGCCCCTGCGCAAACGCGCAACCACTCTCCGCGCGCCCCCATATCGAAGCCCCATCCACAGACGGGTGCCCCATTGAAGCCCGAAGTTGGCTTGAGTGGGGTTGTCGTTCCTGTCCTCAAAAGAACGGACTCGGCGTTCTACAACACGCGAATTGTTTTGGAGGAGTGCATTGGGCCGAATGAACCGGTCGATGGCTGAATCGTTGGAAACGGATTGATCTAATTATTTCCCCCAAGCACTCTCAACGCGTGAGGCGCTCGTGTTCACCCAGCAAATATTCGATGTAACTCCTGATTAGGTTGCAATAAAGGCGAGCATCATTTCGATTCAGTTGAATCTCATTGCTCAGATTCATCCCATGGCGTATCTGTCCTCCGCCTGGCGCGGACAGATATCCATACAACGTCTCCATCCACCGTGCTGCATACGAAAGGGTCCGGCCCGACTGGAGACGGCGTAGATCTCCCACGATGGTTTTGAAATAGACTCCGTTCACATCCCCCGCTGGTAAAGCTAGTCCGCTGAAAATGGTGGTAACACTATCCAGTAACCATAGCGATTCCATTACAGCGGCGCGATCATCACCCCGCTCGAGATATTCGGCAGCCCTGTCAAGAGAAGTGCGAATCACCTCACTGGCACGACCCTCTAAGGTAGCCGCAGGAATCACCACTTCAACAAGGGGCGCCGGTTCACCAAGCGTCTCCAAATTTGGAGGATTCAATCTAAAACCAATCCCATGAGCACTTAGAATCCGATTTAAGGTCGGTACGATTTGTGGAATATGGGCTGGGTTTTCGCTCATTAAGTCCGTCCAGCTGTCATAGAACGCCTCGATGAATAGCGGAGAATTTCTCGCCGCATCCACTAAATATTCGCGACCGTCTTGCTCTGCAAACGAGGCGTTGGTGCTCAACCAAAATTGTCTCCTCGCGGGTCCGCTGAATTTTCTCTTGAGGTGTTCCCAAACCCTTTTTGCCGAAGGCCCAATGGCAATTGCGCGGATCAGTTGAACGAATTCGTCCACCGCTTCGTTAGGGATTGATCCGTGGTGTAGGTCATCGTTAGGCGGTGCTTCTAGCCGCCATTGTGGATTGAAATTAAGCATCGCTGACTGTTCAAAATCCTACGTCAAGCTGAGAGAGCCGGGAGAGTCCAGATGCTAGAAATGCCGTTCCCTATTCCGATCTGCGCTTTTCCCAGTGAAATAAGCCGGTTAGAATCTCATCCAAATGACAACGCCAACATTTCAACCCTTCTCCGCTCGGCATCACCGTGAAAGGAAGTGGATCGATGGAGACTTTCCCGTTACCGCGCGCAACGGACTGCTCCATGTCTTGAGTGGTGCGATTGAGAAGTACTTCCTCCGGGACTGGATTGTCGTCGCCAAGGAACTCAGGAGGATTGCCAGAGCCACACCAGTGGACTATAACAACACAACTACCCAAGGCGAAAAGCAAGCTAAGCTGGACACGGAAAAGTATCTGGACCAGCTCGAGTGGGATCGGGTATACGATTTTTGCGAACGCCTTTATGGCCATCTCGCGCAAGACATTTCGCGCTGGTATGACCACGATGAGGTCACCTTCACAAAAGCGCAAGCACAGTCATATATCGCTGAGGAATTGCAGCGTCTTTTTGATGAGGAAGGTCTCGGTTACGACTTCCAGGACGGAGTTGTGCAGCGGCGGGGGAAACGCCACACGATTAGCCAAATAAACAAAGCCGAGAAAGCTTTAGCCGACCAGAGACTGGATGCAGCTCGACGGCACTTTTCGAAAGCGCTTCGCTATTTTCTTGACCGTAAGAACATTGACCACGAGAACACTGTCAAAGAGGCCGTCTGTGCAGTGGAAGCGGCAGCGAAGGAGCTATTTCCAGACGCAAAGGTCAAGACATTAGGAGAATTCGTTGGCTGGGCGACCAGCAGTGATCGCAACCTGTTCCCGAAAACAATCGGGAACACATTCACCGGGCTCTATGGATTCCGGAATAGCGGTGAAGGAGTAGCTCACGGAGCTGCGTCAGGTGGAGCAGCAACGGCAGAGCTCTCCGAATACATCCTCGGAATCTCGGCCTCACAAATCATCTACCTAGCCGATTTGACGAGGAGCGATGAAGAACCTCCCTTCTAGGACACTCGGCTCGGGTAAACGAACAAGGATAGGCAACAACCTGTGCGTAAATGCTGCGTCCTTTGGCGATTTATTCCGCAACCCGCTCACCCCCCCAAAAGTAACCCCTCACCCTGCCGGGAATTCCCCCTCATTCCGCTAACATGGAAATAGAAGCTCAGAAAAGCCTCACCCGACCCGATCCATATCCAGGCTTTTTCCCGGCTCCAAGGGGTCCAAACCCACATTAGTCCGCGTTGATTCTAAAGGACTTGCCAGCCTAACCTCCCGCAAGTCCAACCGTATCTATAAGATACAGGACGTTAATGTGTGTTTTTTTTTGCGCGAGGTGCGGCGCCTGCATCCGTCCCCGGACGCACTCCCCCACCCGGGAATCAGGTTCACGCACAAGAAGTCCACGCCGATGGGGTAGCTCACCGGGGTCCCCACCGGCAGGTCCACGTCCGTGGGGCAGCCTAAAACAATACCTTCGCCCCGAACTGCACCTGCCGCGCCGTCGTCGCCGTGCTCGTAATCACGCCCGCCGTCGGCGACACGCCTGACGGAGTAAACACCACCAGGTTCGGCGTATTGAAGTTCGCGCGGTCCAGCAGGTTGAAGATCTCCGCGCGAAACTGCAGCTTCACCTTCCCGCCCAGCGTCGTGTCCTTGAGCATCGAGAAGTCCCACTCCGCCAGCCCGGGCCCCGTGTAGCTGTCGCGCGCCACGTTGCCATAAAAGCCGCTGTTCGGCGGCGGAGCCACAAACGCATTCGGATCAAACCACTCCGAAGCCTTGCCCACAATCACCTTGCCGTGAAAATCCGGATTCAGAAACGGCCGCACCGGATTCTTCGTGTCCCCATTGTTCGAAGGGTTGTAGCTCAACTGCGGCGTGAACGGAAAGCCCGACTGCAGTGTCACAATCGACGCCGCTGTCCACCCGCCCAGCAGGTCATTGGCCACCACCGGCAGGCCGCCGCCCCAGCGCTGTCCATGTCCAAAGGGCAGCGTGTAGAGCACATCGCCCACCGCCGCGTTGCGCACATCATAGGTCGCCGGCCCCCAGTCTGCCCGCATGTCAAAAGGATTCGACACCAGCCCCGGCGCATTGCCCGAAGCCGTCGCATTCAGCGAATCGCCATCGTCGAGCGCCTTGGCCCATGTGTACACGCCGCGCACCAGCAGGCCGTGGCTCATGCGATGCTCGAGGTCCACCTGGAGCGCGTCATAAGCGCTGTCACCCCGCGAAAACCAGGCCCACGCCGCCCCCAGGTTGGGATTCACCCGGGGCGTTCCCGGCGCGTTATAGTACGCGCCCGCCGGAACCTTCGTCCCCGCCAGCGCCGCCGGAAAACTTCCGGGATACGCCGCCGGGCATCCCCCACCTGGACACTGCGCCGGCGTTGGCTCGTTGTCATCCAGGCTCACGATCTCGTGATACCCATGCGACCCCACATACCCGAGCGACAGCGTCGTGTTCGGCGAAAGCTCCCGCTCGACGCGCAGCGACCATGAGATCAGCGTCGGCGTCTTCATATCCGGCTGCACGCCCGCCGGAGCCACCTTGGCCCCCGCTGGTGGCGTCGCGCCCAGCGGAAACTCCCCGACCGGCACATTGTCGAGCGCATACGTGGGATTGAACGGAGCATTCTGGTCCATGCGATAGCCCAGCGCATCCTGCATGTCGTTGTAAATGCCAAAGCCCGCGCGCACCACCGTGCGCCCGCCTGCGGGGTTCCACGCGAGCCCCACCCTCGGCTGCGGCAGCGACTTTGCGTGGTTCACCGTGAAAGTGTGATCGCCCACATGCGGAGCCGTCTGAATTACGCCATTCTGAAACACATACGTCGCCGCCCGCCCATGCGCCTCATTCCAGCCCGTCGTGAAGCCCTCGCGAAAACCCACTGAAGCCGTCAGATGCGGCGTCAACCGCACTACATCCTGCACGTAATACGCGCCCAGCAGCGAGCGCCAGTTCAGCTCCGTCGGCGCGGGATCATACGAGAAGCTGCCCGCCGTGCCCTCAAAAAACTGCTGCAACCCGCTGAAGGTCGCCTGCCCATACTGCAGCAGCGCCAGTTCTTCATTGGACTGCAGCGGTTCGAGCCACACGCCCAGGCTCAGCGTCTGCCGTCCGCGCGTCAGGGTTGCCTGATCTTCGATGGTGTAGAGATTCCGCCGCACATGCAGATTGCTGCCCACGTTGCTGCCGGCCAGCCCCACCTGCGCCGCCGGATTCGCCGCCGCACTGCCGCCCACCACCACCGCGCCGACCGGATGGCTCGCCACAAACCCCGGCACGCCTGCCGCCGGAGTCCCCGGCGTCGGCTCGCCGGTAAAGTCATACGCCGCCCGCGAAAATCCAACCCGCGCCGTATTCACCCACCCTTCGCCAAACACGTGCGTTTCTTCCAGGCTCGCCACATGCTCGGTCAGGTCTTCCAGATCGGTGCTATAGAGGTTGGTGCTCGTCGGCGTCACATCGTCGCTCGCGTCAATCGTGTACACGCCCGTGAAGCTATCGCGCTTTGAAAACACGCGGTCCAGCCGCATCGTGCCAAAGTCATCCTCAATGGTCTGCAGTGGACTGTTGTACGCCTCTGAGATGCCGCCCAGGTCTGCCGCACCCGCGCTCGGCGTGGGCCACAGCGCCAGCAGCGGCTGCACGCTCGCCGCCACGCCCACATCCACCAGCCCCGAGGCCGGGCAGGGATTCGGCGTCGGACTCACCAGCTTGCACGGCAGATATCCGTTGCGCGCGTTGTTGTCCGGAACGAGATCGACGCCGGTCTGGTGCAGGTGCTGCCGAAAGCCCTCGTAGTTCGCAAACACAAACGCCCGGTTCCGCTCTAAAGGCCCGCCCAGCGCCGCGCCAAACTGGTTGCGCTGAAAAGGAGGCGTGCCGCTCTTGTCAAAATAGTTGGGCGCATCGAGGGCGCTGTTGCGCAAAAACTCATACGCATCGCCATGCCACTGGTTGGTGCCGCCCTCGGTCACAATGAGCACCTGCGCGCCCGGCCGCTTGCCATACTCCGCGCCATAGGAGTCGCGCAGCACGTTGAACTCGCGCACCGCATCCACGCCCAGCAGCAACTGGCTCGTGCCGCCCGGCTGCATGTTCACCTCGGCCGCGCCCGTGAACTCCACGCCATTCAGAAGGTAGAGGTTCTGCTGCGGCCGGTTGCCCGACACCGCAAAGTTGTTTCCCACCGTCGAGTTCGACACCCCGATGCCGCCCGTCTTCTCCGCTGTGTAGTTCACCACGCCCGGATCAAGCGTCATCAGCTCGTCATAGCTGCGTCCGTTCAGCGGCAACTGCTTCACCTGCTGCCCGCGCACCAGCCCCGAAACATCGCCCGCCGTCAGGCTCAGCGGCGAAGCGTCCGCATGCACCGTCACCTGCTGCCGCACGCTGCCCACCCGCAGGCGCAGATTCACCGTCGCCGCCTGCTCCACCGCCAGATGAATGCCCGTCCGCACCTCGCGCGCAAAGCCGGCCCGCGCCGCCGTCACGCGATACTCGCCCACCGGCAGCGACGGCACCTCATACTCGCCGCGCGCATCGGTCACCGCACTGCGCCGCGCGCCCGTATTCACTTCCTCCACCGTGACACGCGCCCCGGCCACCGCCGCGCCGGAGGCATCGGTCACCACCCCCTGCAGGCTCGCCGCCGCCTGCGCCCACGCACGCTGGGAGCCCGCCAGCAGCAGCACCGCCAGCGTCAGCACAAGAGGCAAACGAACACACAAGAGACAAAAACGGCGCGGCACGGGCATAAGGGAGGGCTCCTCAAAAGGTCTTCAACGCAGCTTCAGGACAGGTTCGCGAATGGTTCCCGCCGGTTCCAGACAAGTCCGGCAGGCGCAGGCAATCCATACGATGCCATACGGCTCAATTCATTATTTCTGTGCGATTTTGTTTTGTCGAGAGGACAAGCCCGCTGCAGCCCGCGCCAGCTCCGCTTCCGCTCCCTGGCGGAGATCACACGCCAGCGCCCGCTCATCCGCGCTTTCATCGAGCAGGCCATCGAGCTTGAGAAGGCCGGAGCAAAGGTCAAGCCCCGCCCGGCCGCGCCACTCGCAGTGCCGCAGGAGCTGCAGGCCCGCCTCGACGCCGGCCCCGCGCTGCAGAAGGGCTTCGCCGCCCTCACCCCGGCCGCCAGAAGGGCTACCTCTACCAGATCGCCGCCGCCAAACAATCCGCCACCCGCGCCGCCCGCGTCGAGAAATTCCGTCCCCGCATCCTCGCCGGCAAGGGCCTGAATGACTAGGAGCGCTCGCCTATCTCCGCAGATGTGGTCAATGACTCTAAGTGCGTCGGGCTGCTGGCGACAACAGACGACTGCGCGCACATGTCAGGCTAGCCCGTTCTACGGTCAAATGGACTGCATTTGTGGTTTCTCGCGGACTTTTCGCTACTGATCAGACCTCTCTCAACACTTTGGACGATCACACTAAAATATGTGAAGGAATTCACCAGTTATGACGTCCTGCCTCTACTGCGGTTCGAACGGTCCATTCTCCACGAAGGAGCATGTAATACCGGAGTCTCTCGGGAACGATGACCTAATTCTGACAGGTGAAGTCTGCGACGCATGCCAGCGATATTTCGGGAAAGAGGTTGAACGGTATGTTCTTGATAAAACCCCGCTAGCATTCTGGAGGACATTCCTCCAGATCGCTACGAAGAAGGGAAAGCTGCCGGCCGTGGATGTTGGGCAGCCGAGCCAAGACAAGGGTACAATCCCGGATCGTCATGCTCGCCACGACAACATCGGATTTGCCGCGCACGATGATGGATCCATCTCGGTCGATATCGACGACAGCGAGATGGTTCGCGCCATCTTAGAAGGAAGGAAAACGGACCTCAAGATGGTACTCACTCCGAAGAAGCTTCACATGCTCGGTCGATTCCTCGGCAAGGTGGGGCTCGGCATACTCGGAATAGACGATCCTGTCCAAGCACGGAATCGCCGATTCGACGGGGTCCGCCGTTATGCTCGTTACGGAGACTTCGATGGGTTATGGCCTATCTTCTACTACACCCAAGGGCGACTTCGGGACCTCAGACAAGCCGTTGCCGCCGCATGGGACGGGCAGGAACTTGAAGAGGTTCATTTGTACTCCTATGGCTTGGTCGAAGTCGCACAGACGTACACGCTATTCCGGTTCAACATTGGCATCGATAACTGGGTGATCTGCCTCGATGATCCGTTTCCACATCCAGCGATACGCGAGGCGTTCCCAGGCATCAACCTCAGGCTGATTTGGTACGACGAGAAACGGTCGAGAAGGACTAGCTCCGCTGGTCTGCACTACTGTTGGTAAACGCGCCAGGCCCCCTCGATCCACACTGCCGTATCGTCGGCATCTCGGACAACTGCCTTTCCCGATCTTAATCAGCGCCCAATTTCCAACTCACTCACCATCCACAGCCATAAAGCCAATCCCCTTACCCCACCGACACCGACAGCATCGAGATCGACCCACCATCCACGCCCTCGACCGGAAAGCCAATCTTCTCTCCCGGCTGCTGCGTCGCCATCACATAGAGCAGCGGCAGGTAGTGGTCCGGCGTCGGAATGGAAAGCAGCGCATCCTTGCCGAGCTTTTCGTAGGCGACCAGCGCTTCCACATCTCCGGTGAACATCCGCTGCCGGGCGTCGAGTTCAAACCGGATGGCCCAGTCATAAGGCTCCGGCATGTGCCGGCCCCATGCGTAGGCATGCAGGTTGTGGACGAGGTTTCCGCTGCCGAGGATCAGCACGCCCTCTTCGCGCAGCGGCGCAAGCCTTCTGCCGATCTCAAAATGAAACGCCGCGGTCTGCGACTCGTTGATGCTGAGCTGCACCACGGGCACATCCGCCATCGGATACGCATGCACCAGCACCGACCATGTTCCGTGATCGAGTCCCCAGGAGTTGTCGAGGTCCACCGGCATGGGGGCCAGCAATTGCTGCACGCGCCGCGCCAGTTGCGGGTCGCCCGGCGCGGGGTACTGCACGCGGAACAGCTCCGGCGGAAAGCCTCCGAAATCGTGGATGGTTCTCGGCGAAGTGCTGATGGTGACCCCGGTTCCCGGCACATACCAGTGCGCGGAGATCGCAAGAATCGCCCGGGGCTTCGGGACCTCTGCCCCGATGCGGCGCCACGCCTCGGTGTATCCGTTGCGCGACAGGGCATTCATCGGGTTCCCATGTCCAAAGAAAATAGCAGGCATCAAGTCCGGCATTTTGCTCTCCTTCAGTTCCACACACTGCGGTCATTCCTTCCGCCCATCCGCTTCAGAGGGCCGATGGCATCTCCACCACCCCGGCCTCGCGCAGCCGCCGCTCCATCGCCGCCGCCGAGCCTCGTGCATCAATCGCGCGGCAGGCCTCGCGCAGCACCACCGCTTCGCGCCCCAGCCGCCGCGCATCCAGCGCGGAATACCCCACGCAAAAGTCATACGCCAGCCCCGCAAAAAACGCACGCCTCAGCCCGCGCTCCCGCAGGTATTCTTCAAGGCCGGTCGGCGTCACGCGGTCATTCTCAAAAAACGCCGAATACGAATCCACATCCCGCCGCAACCCTTTGCGCAAAATCAGATCCGCCTGCGGCAGCTTCAGCTCCGCGTGCAGCTCGGCACCCCACGTGCCCTGCACGCAATGGTCGGGCCACAGCGTCTGCTCGCCATAAGCCATGGTCACCGTTTCGAGTGGATGCCGTCCCTGATGGCTACTCGCAAATGACCCATGCCCCGCCGGATGCCAGTCCTGCGTCAGCACCACATGCTCAAACTTGGGCGCAATCTCCAGAATCGCCGGAATCACCGCGTCGCCCTCCGGCACGGCCAGCGCGCCGCCCGGGCAGAAGTCGTTCTGCACATCCACCACAATCAGCACATCGTCCGCGCGTATCTGCATCGCTCCCCCGCCGGCTCAAACAAACCGCACCACGCCGTTCACCACATCCGAGTGCTTCTGAAACTCCGCATCCCTGCGCTCAGGAAAATCATTCCGGAAATGCGCGCCCCGGCTCTCCTCACGCGCCAGCGCCGGAGCCACAATCAGCCGCGCCACCTCCCACAGGTTCCGCAACTCCAGCGCCTCGCGCGAAGCCTCCGCGCGCGCCTCGCCTCCCTGCTCCAGCAGGGCCTGCGCCTCGCGCAGCCCGGCCGCATCGCGCAGCAGCCCGGCCTTTTGCCACATTGTCTGTTGCAAATCCGCCCGCGAAATCCCCGGCATCACGCCACCCTGCGGCACGCGGCCCTCCCCGGCCCGCAACGCAGCCTCATCGCGCATCGCCCGCGCCGCGCGCGCGCCAAACACCAGCCCTTCCAGCAGCGAATTGCTCGCCAGCCGGTTCGCCCCATGCACGCCCGTGCAGGCCACCTCGCCCGCCGCATACAGCCGCCGCAGCGAGGTGCGCCCATCCACATCGGTGCGCACGCCGCCCATCAGGTAGTGCGCCGCCGGCCGCACCGGAATCAGATCCCGCCCCAGCGCCAGCCCATGCTGCGTCAGAAAAGCTGAAATCCCCGGGAACCGCGCCGCCAAATCCACGCCCGTCACATGCCGCATGTCCAGGTACACCGGCCGCGCCTCACCGCGCTCGCCCATCCCCTCGCGTGTGATGGCTCGCGCCACCACATCGCGCGGAGCCAGTTCCTTCAGCGCGTGGTAGCGCTCCATAAACTGCTCGCCCGCCGCATTGCGCAGCACCGCGCCCTCGCCGCGCAGCGCCTCTGACAGCAGAAAGCGCGCCACCCCCGGCAGGCTGAGCGCCGTGGGATGAAACTGGTAAAACTCCATGTCCGCAATCCTGGCGCCCGCGCGCGCCGCCATCGCAATGCCGTCGCCCGTGGCCACGGCCGGATTCGTCGTGTCGCTATACACCTGCCCCGCGCCGCCGCTCGCCAGCAGCACCGCTCGCGCGCGCACCTGCGTCTGGCGGCCGTCGCGATCCATCATCACCACGCCCACCGCCTCATCCCCATCCATCAGCAGATCGGTCGTCAGCGTCCACTCGCGCAGCGTCACACGCGCGTGCGCCTCGGCGTGGGCCAGCAGCGCGCGGCCAATCTCCGCGCCCGTGGCGTCGCCGTTGGCGTGCAACACGCGGTGACGGCTGTGCGCGCCTTCCAGCGTGCGCAGCAGCTCGCCGTTTTCGCGGTCAAAGCGCGTGTCCCAGGCCAGCAGCTCTTCCACCCGCAGCGGACCCTCCTCGACCAGCACCCGCGCCGCCTCGCGATCCACCAGCCCGTCGCCGGCCGCCACCGTGTCTTCCAGATGCAGCGCCACGTCCTCGGCGCCGCTCATCGCCACGGCAATGCCACCCTGCGCATACGAGGTGTTCGACTCGCCCAGCGCTTCCTTGGTCAGCACCAGCACGCGGCCCGCATCGGCCAGCTCAATCGCGGCGCGCAATCCCGCAATGCCCGCGCCCACCACTACAAAGTCAAACTCTGCTGCTTCGGCCATAAATTTTGAAACTACCACTTCTCCCATCACAACAGATGCTCCGGCCTTGCTGCCGCTGCAAAACCCTCGCCTGCCGGGTACCATTCACCGCAAAGCCGGCCGCCCTGCTGCGATACGATGAAAGTACTGTGCGCACCATTCAGGTCACCACTCCCGGCGTCCAATATCCGGTCTACCTCGGCAGCGGACTTCTCCCGCAAGTCGCTTCGCGGCTCAGGAAGCTCACCGCTCCGAACAGCCGCATTTTCATTGTCACCTCACCCGAGATCTGGGCGCTCTGGGGCAAAAAGCTGCTCTCCGGCTTTGGAAAATCCTCGCCGGAAGTCCTCTTTCTCCCCGCCGGAGAAGCCCACAAGCGCATGGCCAGCGTCGAAAAGCTCGCCACCGCGCTCTCTGAATCCGGCGCCGACCGCTCCTCGCTGCTCATCGCCTTCGGCGGCGGCATCCTCGGCGACCTCACCGGATTCCTCGCCGCCATCTACATGCGCGGCATCGATTACGTACAGATTCCCACCACGCTCCTCGCCCAGGTGGACTCATCCGTCGGCGGCAAGACCGGCGCAAATCTCAGCACCGGCAAAAACCTCATCGGCAGCTTTCACCATCCCCGCGCCGTCTTTGCCGATGTCGATGTGCTGCACACCCTGCCGCCCCGCGAACTTCGCGCCGGCCTGCAGGAGTGCGTCAAAGCCGGCATCATCCGCGACGCCGCGCTCTTCAGCTACATGGAGCGCAATGCCGAAACCATCCTCGCCGCGGACGACGCCGCGCTCACCCGTGTCATCGCCGCCGCCGTCCGCATGAAAGCCGACGTGGTCCAGCAGGATGAGCGCGAGGGCGGCCTGCGCATGATCCTCAACTACGGCCACACCCTCGGCCACGCCATCGAAACGGTTACACATTATCGCGGCCTGCTGCACGGCGAGGCCGTGGGCTGGGGCATGCTCGCCGCCACTGAGCTCTCGCGCATGCGCGGCCTGCTCACCGCCGCGCAATCTGAGCGCATGCAGCGCGTCATTCTCGCTTACGGCCCGCTGCCGCGCTTCCGCGCAAAAGCAGAGGCGCTGCTCGAGGCCACCGCGCGCGACAAGAAGAACCGCGCCGGAACCCGCCGCTTCGTCCTCGCCGAAAAAATCGGCCACGCCACCATCGTCGAAGACGTCACCGAGGCCGAGCTGCGCGCCGTCATCGCATGGCTGCTGCAGAGGGTCCGCGAAGCAGGCCAGCTTCGCGAGGTAGGCGCATGAGCAGTTCCATCACTCCCGGCGCACGCCCCGAGGGCACGCTCGACGAGCAGGCCTCCGCAGCCGCCGTGCGCAGCATGTTTGACAGCATCGCCCCGCGCTATGACCTGCTCAACCACGTGCTCTCCTGCAACATTGACCGCTTCTGGTGGTGGCGCGCCGCGCGCACCTTCCGCCACATTCTCGCGCGCCCGCAGGCTCGCGTGCTCGATATCTGCTGCGGCACCGGCGACATGACCATGGCGCTGCTGCGCCGCCGTCCGGCCAACGCCGCGCCCGTGCTCGCCGGCGACTTCTCCCACCAGATGCTCCGCCGTGGCGCGGAAAAGTTCACCGCCCGCCACGCCAATGCCATCCCCATTGAGGCCGATGCCCTGCATCTGCCCCTGCCCGGCAATTCGCTTGACCTCATCACCAGCGCATTCGGCTTCCGCAACATCGCCAACTATCGCGGCGCGCTGGAGGAGTTCCACCGCGTGCTCGCCCCCAACGGCGAGCTGGGCATTCTTGACTTCAGCGAACCCACCGGGCTCATCGGCAAGTTCTACGCCTTCTACTTCCGCCGCGTGCTTCCTGCCATCGGCGGACGCCTCTCCGGAATGGGCAGCGCCTACGCCTATCTGCCCTCCTCCGTCGAGAAGTTCCCGCCCCCGCCGCAAATGCTCGACCTCATGCGCGCCGTCGGCTTCACGCAGGTCTCCTGGACGCCCTACACCTTCGGCATCGCCGGTCTCTATCGCGGCGTCAAAGGCAGTGCCAATACCGCATCGCCCGGGTTACGCTAAAGAGCAATGCCGCTTCAGGCCAATACCGGCTCTTCTGTGCGCATGCAGCCCAATGCGCAAATGGAAAAGCGCTCTGCCGCGCTGCTTTCCATCAGTGCTGCCTGCACCATGACGGCGCTCAAGCTGGCTGTTGCCCTTTCCACCGGCAGCCTCGGCATTCTCTCTGACGCCATTCACTCCGGCGTCGATCTGCTCGCCTCGGCGCTCACCTTTGTCTCGGTGCGCATCTCTGATCGCCCCGCGGATGCCAACCACCCCTACGGCCACGCGCGCTTTGAGAACATCTCCGCCTTCATTGAGACCTTTCTCATGGTCGCCTCCGCCATCTGGATCACCACCGACGCCTGCCGCCGCATCTTCTTTCATCCGGTCCAGATTCATTACTCTTTCTGGCCGCTTCTGGTGCTGGCCGTTTCTGTCTGCGTTGATCTCTGGCGTTCGCATCAGATGCACACCGTCGCCCAGCGCCACGGCAGCGCCGCGCTTGAGGCGGACGCGCTCCACTTCCGCACCGACATCTGGGCCACCGCCGCAGTCTTCCTCGGCCTCATCGCCTCCTGGATCAGTTCTTCGCATCTCGGCCGCCGCTTCCATCTCGGCTGGCTGCATTATTCCGATCCCGTCGCCGCCATCCTGGTCTCCGGCATCATCGTCTACCTCAGTTGGAAGATCGCCCACCGCGCCATCTACGTGCTCACTGACGCCGTACCGCGCGAAACCCTCTCGAGCGTGCTGCGCGAGGTGCGCGCCACCAAAGGCGTCATCACCGTGGACCAGCTTCGCATGCGCCGCTCCGGCACGCGCTACTTCGCCGATCTCACGCTCTCCATGCCGCGCCAGCTCACCTTTCAGCGCAGCGAGCAGTTAGTTGCCGAGGCCACGCGCGCCGTGCATCGCATCGTGCCCGGAGCCGATGTGGTCATCCACACCGTTCCCCGCTCCACCAGCGCCGAGAGCATCTTTGATAAGGTGCGCGCCGTCGCCTCGCGCAACAATGTCATGCTGCACGACGTCAGCGTGCAGTCCTATGAAGGCGGCCTGCACGTCGAGCAGCACATCGAGGTGCCTGAAACCATGCCGCTCCGCCAGGCCCACGAATTCGTGCGCGGCATTGAAGACCAGATTCGCGTCGAGCTGCCCCAGGTCGAGTCCGTGCTCACCCACATCGAGAGCGAGCCGGCCACCATTGAGAAGCCCGTCGCCCTCGCGCAGGACGAACACATGGAAGCCGAGCTGCGCGCCTCCGCCGCCACGCTGCCCGAAGTCATCGACATTCACGAGGTGCTCGTGGGCCGCGCCGGAGAAACCATCAGCCTCTCCTGCCACTGCACTCTGCCCGACGATCTGCCCATGCAGCGCGTACACGCCATCATCACCGCGCTGGAAGACCGCTTCAAGCTGCGCTGCCCCGAAGTCGATCGCGTCTTGATTCATCCCGAGCCCGCAACCGACAATCATCACGGGTAGCAAAGGCATCCAATTAGCCACACATGGGAAGGAGAATCACCATGATCGCATCGGCAGAATGGAAACAGGGCTCGCTCTACGCCGGCAACACCGAGAGCAATCACACCATCTTCTTCGACACCACGGCCGAACACAAAGCCGGTCCCTCCCCCATGGAAGCCGTGCTGGCCGCGCTCTGCGGCTGTACCTCCGTCGATGTCGCCGGCATTCTGCAAAAGAAGCGCGAGCCCATTCGCGGCCTCACCGTCAGCGCCCGCGCCGAGCAGGCCGAGCAGCCGCCGCGCGTCTTCACGCACATTCACCTCACCTATCGCATCGAGGGCGATGTCACGCAAAAGGCCGCCGAAGACGCCGTATCCCTCTCCAAAAACAAGTACTGCTCCGTCTCTAAGATGCTGGAGCAGTCTGTCAAAATCGACTACTCCATCGAGATCATTCGCGGCGGCGCGGAGACGACTGCGTGAAATCGCTCTTCCGCATCCTCGGCATCATGCTGCTGCTGGTCGCCGTCGCGCTCACCTCGGCCATCATCACCATGCAGCTCGTGATTCATGGCGCTGAGGTCAGCGTGCCAGACATGCGCGGCAAAAGCATCGCCGAGGCCGATGGCGAGTCCGCCCATCTCGGCCTGCGCATGCAGGTCGCCAATCACTTTTATTCCGCCGCCATTCCCGCCGGTGACATCATGGACCAGACGCCGGCCCCCGGCACTCGCGTGCGCACCGGCTGGCCGCTGCGCGTCACGGAAAGCCTGGGCGCGCAAAAGGTCACCGTTCCTGCGCTCACCGGCATGCAGGACCGCATCGCCATGCTTGAGGTGCATCGCGCCGGACTCGATCTCGGCTCGGTCGCCTACCTTCCGTGGCCGCAAGCGGTCTCCGGTGCCGTGCTGGCGCAAACGCCCACGGCGCATGCCAAAGACGTCGCCAGCCCCAACGTACAGTTGCTCGTCGCCGCCCCGGCAGACGAAGACACCCCCACGCAAAATGCGCTCGTCATGCCCAATCTTGTAGGAAAAATCTTCACCGGCGCCGCGCTCACCGTCACCCATGCCGGCCTGCGGCTCGCGCCCGTCAAAGAAGTCGCCGTGGCTATCCCGCCCGTCGGCAGCGTAAACTCCACCGCCGCTCCCCGGCCGCCCGTCCTGACCGGTTCTGTACTCGCGCAGACGCCTTTGGCCGGCTACCAGGTCACGCCCGGCACAACTGTCACTCTCACAGTTGCAAAATAGCGCTTAGTCCACCCGCTCCAGCACCGCGGCAAAAAAACCATCGCAGGGATGCACCCCGGGCAGCGTGCGCAACTGGTCATTTGTAATTGCGGCGAGCACATTTTCCCGCCCGCGCTCTGTCAGCACACCCCTGGCGGCCAGTTGCTCCACCAGCGGAGTCATCTCCACCACCCGCAACCCCACGCGCGCCGCCACCGCGCGCACCACATCTTCATTCTCTTCCGGCTCCAGCGAACACGTCGCATACACCACGCGCCCGCCGGGCTTCAGTGCCCCGGCCACACCACGCAGAATGGCAACCTGCCGCGCCTGTTGCCGCGTCAGGTCCTCCGGATACACCCGCAGCCGAATCTCCGGATTCCGCGCCATCGTTCCCGTGCCGCTGCAGGGCGCATCGCACAGAATCAGGTCATACTCTGGCTCTGCAGGCAGCGCCGACGCATCTCCCGCCACGCACTCCACACGCCCTTCGTAGGCCTTCAGATTGCGCTTCATCTGTTCGCGCCGCCGCTCGCTGATCTCAAGCGCTACAATCCGCGCCTCCGCCAGCCGCTCGGCCAGCACAGCCGTCTTGCCTCCGGGAGCAGCGCACGCATCCAGCACCCGCTTCGCCTCCGGCATCGCGGCGGCCGCCAGCTCTGCCACCAGTTGCGACCCTTCGTCCTGCACGCGCACGCGGCCCTCGGCAAAGGCCTGCGTTCTGGCCACATCGCCGCGCAACACCCGGCAGGCGTCATTCAGCCACTCGCCCGGCGCGCACTCCACGCCCTCGCCCGTCAGCTCTTCTGCAGGATTTGCACTCTGCACACGCAACGCCACCGGGCTCGCCTGCTGGTCATACTCACAAATCGCCTGCGCCGCTTCGGCCCCAAAGTGCCGCCGCCAGCGCGCGGCCAGCCACGCGGGGTGCGCCGCCGCCGCATCCATCCCTGCTCCGCGCGGCATGTGCATCACCTTGCGCAGCACCGCATTCACCAGCCCGGTTGCGTAGGCTTCATTCGAGAGCTTCACCAGCTCCACGCTGTCATTCAGCACCGCATGCGGGGGCACGCGATCCAGATGCAGCAATTGAAACGCACCCAGCCGCAGCGCCGCGCGCACCGGCTCTGAAAGCCGCTGATCGGGCCGCGTCAAAAACTGTAACAGTATTTGATCCAAAGCCGGCTGCCAGCGCAGCGTGCCCAGCACCAGCGTCGTCACCAGGTTGCGGTCCTGTGCTGCCAGCGCATTCACCTTCATCGTGCGCAGCAACTCGTCACTATGCGCATCGCTCGTGGCCATGCGTTGCAGCAAATCAAACGCCACCCGGCGCGCCGGAGCAATCATGCGCCCAGCCGCGTTTCTGGCGCGAGCGTGTTCCCTCGCAAAAAGTCCGTCACCGGCATACGCTTCTTGCCCTCAAGTTGCAGCTCCGCAATCTCCAGCCAGCCGCCATCGCCGCAGGCGAAAAACAACCGCCCCGCATGCACACGCACCATACCCGGCTCCGCGCGATCCTCGCGCTCGGCCAACAGCATGCGATGCAGCGTCAGCTTCTTGCCGCCCAGCATCGTCCACGCACCCGGCCACGGCTGAAAACCCCGCCAGCGGTTATAGATCTCCGCCGCGCTGCGTGCAAAATCCACGCGTCCATCTTCACGCGTCAATATCGGCGCCAGCGTTGCCTGCGCCTCATCCTGTTTTTGCGGCGTGACTGTGCCCTGCTCCAGCCCGGCCAGCGTCTCCACCATCAGGGGAGCGCCCATCTCCGCCAGCAGCGGAAACAGCTCCTCCGCCGTCATCGCGGGCGGAATCTCCATCTCATCCTGCAGCAGCATATCGCCCGTATCCAGGCCCTCGTCGATGCGCATCGTCGTCGCGCCCGTCACCGTTTCACCCATCGCCACGGCCCATTGAATCGGCGCGGCCCCGCGATACTTCGGCAGCAGCGAAGCATGCAGATTCAGATTGCCGTAGCGCGGCAGATCGAGCATCCACTTCGGGATAATCCGCCCATACGCCACCACAATGATTGCATCCGGAGCAATCGCCTCCAGTTGCGCGCGAAATTCCAGATTGTTCTTGATCTTCTCCGGCTGCACCACCGGCAGCCCCGCGGCCAGCGCCGTCTGCTTCACCGGCGGAGCCAACACTTGCATGCCGCGTCCGCTCGGCCGGTCCGGCTGCGTCACCACCAGCGCCACATCGTGCCCGGCCTGCAGCAGCGCCTCCAGCGTAGGAACAGCAAACGCGGGCGTGCCGCAAAATACCAGCTTCATCGCGCTACCACTCGCCCGCGCGCTGCATCTTGCGAATGCGCCGCAGCACCAGGTCCCGCTTCAGCGCGCTGATGCGAAAGATAAACAGCACCCCGTCCAGATGATCGATCTCATGCTGAAAAGCCCGTGACAGCAGCTCCTCGCCATCCATCTCAAACCACTCGCCATCCAGATTCTGCGCACGCACAGTTACTTTTTCCGCGCGCACCACCTTTTCGCGAATATCCGGCAGGCTCAGGCAGCCTTCTTCCTCATACTGGCGGCCCTCGCGATGAATAATCTCCGGATTGATCAGCACAATCTTCTCGTCCGGATTCTCTTTGAAGCTTAGGTCAATCACCGTCAGCCGCTTCGAAATGCCGATCTGCGGCGCGGCCAGCCCGATGCCCTTCGCCTCATACATCGACTCAAACATGTCATCGACCAGCGCGCGCAGCTCCTCGTTAAACTCGGTCACCGGCTCTGCCGGTTGCTGCAACACTGGGTCGGGATACTTCACAATCGGTCGAATCATCACTAAAACCTGCGAATCTGTTCCAGGTAACCGTCATAGTTACGCTTCAATTCGCGCAGCGAATCGCCGCCAAACTTCTCCAGCAGCAGCCGTCCAAAGGCCAGCGCCACCATCGCCTCGGCAGCCACGCCGGCCGCCGGCACCACGCAGACGTCGCTGCGTTCATACGCCGCCTTCGTCTCTTCGCGCGTGTCAAACCGCACTGAGGCCAGAGGCTGGCGCAACGTCGAGATCGGCTTCAGATAGCCGCGCACCACCACATCCTCGCCATTTGAAATGCCGCCTTCAATGCCGCCCGCATTGTTCCGCTCGCGAGTGAAGCGCGTGTGCGCGCCCTCAGGCAGCTCCGCCGCATAGCCGATGGCATCGTGCACATCCGAGCCCATCGAGGCCGCCGCCGTCACACCGCGCCCAATCTCCACAGCCTTCACCGCCTGCAGTGACATCACCGCCTGCGCCAGCACGCCATCCAGCCGCTCATCCCAATTGGCATAAGTGCCAATGCCAGCCGGCGCGCCATGCACCACCACCTCAAACACACCGCCAATCGTGTCTTTGGTCAGCAGCGCGCGATCCACCTCGGCCTTCATGCGCGCCTCGGTCTCGGCATCCACACAGCCAAGCATCACTTCATCCAACTCGCGCAACGCGGCAATCTCAGCCCACGTCGCCGTGCGCTCCATCTCCACATTGCCGACGCGAACCACATGACTCGCCACATCGATGCCCAGCTCAAGCAGCAGCGACTTCGCCACAGCGCCCGCCGCCACACGCGCCGTGGACTCGCGCGCCGAGGCACGCTCCAGCACATACCGCGCTTCGGCAAAGTCATACTTCAGCGCCCCGGCAAGGTCCGCATGCCCCGGGCGCGGCGAAGCCACCGCCTTGTGCTTGCTCGCATCGCCCGTCTCTACGGGAAGAATCTCGGTCCAGTTCTTCCAATCGCGATTCTCAATTTCCATCGCGATGGGCGAGCCGATCGTCTTGCCATGACGCACGCCGCTCAAAAAGTGAGCCGTGTCCTGCTCAATGCGCATGCGGCCGCCACGGCCATAGCCCTGCTGGCGGCGCCAAAGTTCGCGGTTTACGAAATCCTGATCAATCGGCACGCCCGCCGGCATACCAGACACCAGCGCAATCAGGCTTTCGCCGTGGGATTCCCCGGCTGTAGAAAATCGAAGCATAGACATTTTTTCAATATTGATTGTAGATGACTTTTACCGGCAACCCATCTCCGGGCCGCCGCCGCGCATCATCTCGCAGACTACTGGCCCGCGATCCACTCATACTGCGCCGCCGTCAGCGGCACCACTCCAAGGCGGCCCTGCCGCACCAGCGGAGACTCCGCAAACAGCTTCATCTCTTTCATCCCCGCAAGCGTGCGCGGCGTCTTCAGCTTCTTCACAAAGCGAATCCGCACTTCCGGCACCTTCGGATTCTCCGCATTCACGGCCACGCACTTGGCCAGCCCGGTCGCGCGCTTCTCGCCGCTCGTGTGGTAGATCACCAGCATCTCGCCAATCGGCATGCGCGCCAGGTAGCCCACCGCCTGCGGATTCCCCACCCCGTCCCAGATCGTCTCGCGGTCGCGCTCCAGGTCGTCAATCGAATACACATCGGGCTCAGTCTTCAAAAGGTAAGGCATCCATCTCTCACGTACCGGCGTCGGTATCCTCGCTCGCAGTCGGCTTCTCCGCCGTGGCCAGATAGGCCCGCGTATTCAACAGCGGCCGCTCCATTGACCGCACCCATTCGGTCATCTCCGCCGCATCCCGGCCACTCGCCGCAGCGCGCGCAAACTCGTTCGTCACCGTCTGCATCTTCGCATCGAGGTCATCCAGATAGTGCAGCAGAATCGCTTCCGGAATCATCGGCAGCTTCGGCGACCCATATTCATACCGGCCATGGTGGCTCAGAATCATGTGCTCCACCAGCACGCGCTTCTCTGCCGGAAAATCCCCCAGCTCCGCAATCTTCCGCTCTACCATGTTCACGCCCATGGTGATGTGGCCCAGCAACTGTCCCGGCAGCGTGTAGTCAAAGCTCATGCCCCAGCGCAGCTCGGCCAGCTTGCCAATGTCGTGCAGCATGGCGCCCGTCAGCACCAGGTCGCGATGAATCCCAGGATAGTAGCTCGCCACGCGGTCGCACAGCCCCACCAGCGACACAATGTGCTCCAGCAGCCCGCCAATCCACGCATGATGCATGCTCTTCGCTGCCGGAGCCTCCCGCAGCGCGCCGCCAATCTCCGCGTCATTCAGAAAGGCCCGCACCAGCCGTTGCAGATCGGCGTCGGTAAAGCTGGCCACCCAGCTCTCCAGCTCCTGCCACAGCTCGTTCACATCGCGCTCGGTCGCCCTCACAAAATCCGCCAGTGTGAACTCATTCGGCTCAGCCTTGCGGATTTGTGAAAGTGTGAGTTGCAATTTATCGCGATAGCGGCCCACCTGCCCGCGAACCTTCACCACGTCGCCTTGCGAAAACTCGCCGCGGCAATCGGTCATGTCCCACAGAAGGGCCTCAACCTGCCCGGTACTGTCGGCCAGCACCAGCGCCAGATAAGGCGCGCCATCCTTCTTATTGCGCACGCTCTTCTGCGAGGCACAGAAAAAGCCGGTGATCGACTGATTCTCATACCGCGCGAGATCGGCGATCATCGGCTCTTTCATAACAGGCCCGTTCTATTGAATTTCCTACTGCTGCGGCTGGCTGCTTCCGCTGTCTGAAGTCGAAGTCCCAGTGGTTGAGGAAGGCTGCGTCTGCTGCTGCGCGGCCTTCTTCTGCTCCTGGTCCTTCTTCAACTGCACCTTGGAGTAGCGGCGCTTCGGCCCTCCCCGCAACGGATGCGTCTTCTTCTTTTTCTTGTCCGTGTTTCCTTCAAGACCCAGCGAGGACTGCTGCTCCTTCATCGTGGCCTCGGCCGCCGTGCCCACCACCGCCGCCGGATGATGGTCATCCACCTTCTTCGCACGGTGTTCGTTGGACTTGCTGCCAAAACGCTTCTTCGCGGCATTGCCGGTGGCCGCCGGTTGCGTCGCATCGGCATTGGCCTCAGCACCGTTGCCGGTATCGGCTCCTTCCGGCTGCTGCCCCAGTGCCGGCGGCAGGTTCTCGCGCGGAGCCTGCCCGAAACGAATCTTTTCCTTCTTGCCCGGCTTCTGAATGCCCGCGCGCTCCTTGCGGCGCTCGCGGCGCAGCTTGCGGCTTTCCTTTGTGGAGGTCTGCGCGCTCGCCTCTTCCGTCTTTGCCTTCTTCTTCACACGATAGTGGCGGCCGCGATGATACGCGTCGTAGCGCACGCGCGTCATGTGAGCCTTCTTCTTCTTGCCTGAGGGCGGCACATACGCGCTATAGATGGGCTTCATCTCATTCGGCGTCGCGCCTGCATCGGTGTAGCCCGGCCGAATATCAATATAAGACTCATTGCGCAGCTTGGTCAGATAAGCGCGCAACGCCGGCTGCATCTTGTTGTAGCCGACCGCATTCTCAATCTGCGTCTCCACCTGGTTCATCGGGGCGAGACCCGCATCCTGGTGATGCGTCACTTCGAGAATGATCCACCCCTGCTTGGTCTGAATCGGCTCGGTAAACTGCCCCTTCTTCAGCGGAAACGTCGCGTTCTCGAGCTCAGGAGCAAGCTGCCCCTTCTGAAAGTCGCCCAGGTCGCCGCCCTGCGGCGCCGTGGGCCCCGTGGAATCGCTCTTCGCCAGCTTGGCAAAATCGCCGCCCGCTTTCAATTGGGCTTCAATGCCATCGGCCTTCTTCTTCGCCTCGGCCACCTGCGCAGCATCATCCGGGTTCGGCGTCGGAATCAGAATTTCGCTCAACCGCACCTCTTCGGGCCGGTCAAACTCCTTCTTATGCTGGTCGTAGTACTTCTGAATCTCATCAGGAGAAATGCGGATCGTCGGCGCTACCTTCTGCCGGATCACCGTCTGCGTGATGATGTTGTTCCGGATCTGCTGCTTGAAGTCCTGCCAGGAGAGCCCCTGCGATTCCACCGCCTGCTGCAGGGCCGTCATCGAGTCCAGGTGGTTCTGCTTGCGGATCGCGTCCAGCCGCTCCACCAGTTGGTCTTCGCCGGTGATGCCCAACTGCTTGCCCTTGGCCAGCAGCAGTTGCTGGTCAATCAGGTTGCGCAGCAGGTCTTTCTTCTCGCGGTCCAGTTCGGCCTGAGACATGTTCTGCTGCTGCGCCTGCTGCTTCAGGTCCTGCTCGGCGCGCTCGTAGTCCGAGGTGTCAATCACCTGATCGTCAACGCGGGCCACAATCTGCTCGACCACTGTCCCCGGATAAGGCAGGCCATTGGCCTGCTGCGAGGAAGCGTCGCCCTGTTTATTGGTGCTTTGGCCATGGAGCGGCATGACGGCGATGGCCAGCGTTGCAACCATCAGCGTCCGGAACGGAAAGGATCGAAGCATCATCACTCTGAACGTCTCAAGGATCGCGCCCGCCCGCATCCCGCGTCGAAAACAAGACCCAGCATGTCAGGCAGCGCTTCTCCAGATACTAAATGCGCGACTCCACGAACGCCAAGGAAACTCCAAAACCAATTCCCCCTGCTCCGGCCGATCCCCGCGTCCGTACAGGCCGAATGCTATACTCCTGATATTGCGGCCCCTACTCAGGGACCGAAGGACTCCGGATCCGAATGTCTTCTTCCGCGCGCCGTACCGCCTTCTCCCTTGTCGTTTTTTTCGCTGTCTGCGGTCTCGCGGGCCTGTTGATCAACCAGAAGGTCGGCGCCCAGACAGAGGACGACGCCTCCAGCTTCCGGGCCGGGCTCAAAGACTTCAGCAGCGTCTATCAGGTGGTCGCCGAAAACTACGCCACCCCGCTCACCGGCAAGCTCCCCGGCCGCGCAATTTACGACGGCGCCATTCCCGGCATGCTGCGCACCCTCGATCCCCACTCCAATTTCTTTGATCCCAAGGCCTTCGCCGCCATGCGCGAAGAGCAGCACGGCCGCTACTACGGCGTGGGCATGCTCATTCAGCCGCAGTTGATTCAGGGGCAGGAGCGCATCGTCGTCGTCCATCCCATGGCGGGCTCCCCGGCCATGAAGGCCGGCATCAAGCCCGGCGACATCATCGACACCATTCAGGGCGGCACCACCAAGGGCATGACCTCCGCCGACGTGGCCAATCATCTCAAGGGAGCCAAGGGCACCAGCGTCAAGGTCACCATGATCCGCGACGGCTTTGACAAGCCGCTCACCTTTACTCTGGTCCGCGACGAAATCCCCAACCCCAGCATTGATGTCGCCTACATGATCCGCCCCGGCATCGGCTACATTCACATCACCCAGTTCCAGGAGACGACCGGCCAGGAATTCGACGACACCATGAACAGCTTCCAGAACCTCAAGGGTCTGGTGCTCGATCTGCGCGGCAACCCCGGCGGCGTCCTCGTCGATGCCGTGGCTGTCTGTAACCGTCTGCTCAAGCGCGGTCAAATCATCGTCTCCCAGCGCGGACGCGCCTATCCTGAGCAGATTTACCGCGCCACCCAGGGCAACGGCGGCACGCACTTCCCCATCGTCGTGCTGGTCAATCACAACACCGCCTCCGCGGCTGAGATCGTCAGCGGCGCGCTGCAGGACCACGACCGCGCCCTCATCGCCGGCGAAACCACCTTCGGCAAGGGCCTCGTCCAGACCGTCTATCCGCTCTCTGACGGCACCGGCCTCACCCTCACCACCTACCACTACTTCACGCCCAGCGGACGCCTCATCCAGCGCAACTACAAGGGCGTCTCGCTCTACGACTACTACTACGATCACGACACGCCCGAGAGCACCAAGGACCGCAAGGTCTATCTCACCGATTCAGGCCGCACGGTCTATGGCGGCGGCGGCATCACGCCTGACGTGAAGCTCACCCCCGAGAAGTACAACGACTTCCAGACCCTCCTGCTGGCCCATTACGTCTTCACGCGCTTTGCTGACAATTACATGGCGCACCGCACCGTGGCCAAAGACTTCCAGGTCAACGACGAAGTCATGACCGCCTTTGAGAACTACCTCAAATCGCGCCAGATTGACTTCACCGCCGCCAACATCAATGGCGTCCTGCCCTGGATCAAGGCGAGCATTCAGGATCAGATCCTCACCTACCAGTTCAACGCCGCCGCCGGCGACGAGGCCATCGACAACTGGGACCCCGAAATTCAGTCCGCCATTGACCTCATGCCCAAGGCCGAAGCCCTAGAAGAGAACGCCATCAAGGCCGACGCCGCCAAAATGGCCTCGAACAGCACGCCCGCGACTCCGGCTCACACCGCATCCTAGCCGGTCCGCACCGCAAACCTCTCTCACGTAAGGGGCACCCTCAAACAACGGGTGCCCCACGTCCATCTATCCGGACGCGGAATCCCTCCCCTCAATCCTTCTCGCAGTCATCCCGGCAATATTGCCCCGACCCAAGCGATCACCTTAACCGTTATCCTCGGTCATCCAAAGCGACACCCATCCCCTGTCATCCCGCCCAAACGAAGCGAACCGGGTGCCTGTAGAAGGTCAAGAGGTTGTTCCTTCTTGGGATCGGCTGCTTGGCGGTTTGTAGTTGAGGCTACCATGAGGTCTTTCGTGGTTGTAGTAGTGGATCCAGGACTGCAAGTGTTGATCTCTCTGGCTGGAGTCGGTCCAGTGTTTGGCGTAAGCCCATTCGCGCATGGCTGTCTGGATGAAGCGCTCGGCCTTGCCGTTGGTTCTGGGGGTATAGGGCCGAGTGCGGCTGTGTTTGATGGCCATCTGCTGGCAAGCCTGACGGAACTGGCGAGAGCGGTAGCTGCTGCCGTTGTCGGTCAGCAGCGCGCGGATGCCGATACCATGGCTGGCGAAAAACTCAACCGCCGCGTGCAGAAAACCGATCGTGGTTTCCGCCTTCTGATCGGCCAGCATCTGGGCGAAGACCATGCGCGAGTGATCGTCGACGGCCACATGCAGAGCCAAAAAGCCCGGGTGTTCCTTCTTGCCCCGCAGCCTGCCGTCGCCGCGCAGCGAGACCTCGCCGAAGCGCGTCATGCCTTTGATGTCCAGATGCAGCAAGTCGCCTGGAGCGGCATGCTCATAGCGAACCACCGGCGGAGGCGGGTTCAGATCGCGCCATCGGCTCAGCCGCGCGCGCCGCAAAATACGGCTCACCGAAGACACGCTCACAGCGCTGCGCCGGGCGATCTGATACCCCGGCATGTAACCCCGCCGTAGCTCAATCACACTCAGCCGCAACGCCTCCGGCAAGCGCCGCGGGCTGCGATGCGGACGCGAGCTGCGGTCCCGCAAGCCATCCGAACCCTCGGCGCGATACCGGCGCACCCATTTGCCGGCCGTCTTTGCGCTCACGTTGAAGCTGGCCGCGGCCAGCTTCAACGTGCACCCGGTACAAATAACTTTTCTCGCCAACTGCTCTCGACTGTAAGGCGTTAGACGAGCATTCTGGTGAATGTCCATTCGATCTCTCCGAAGACTCTGCTTGTTCGCCACAAACAGCTTCTCCGCGAAATTTCGAATGGACAACCTCTTGAAACATCACAGGTGCCCCACATCTCAAAGAGATGTGGGTGAAAAGCTCAATCAATCGAAGCCTCTTGTATCAGGGCACGGCTTTAGCCCTTGTTGAAAGGTACGGGCTTTAGCCCGTACATCCCAACCCGCCAAAGATCCAGGGCTTTAGCCCCTGAGGGAAAGCCGCGACAAAGATGGCGTCATTCTGAGCGCAGCGAAGAATCCCGGTAATTTCCCGGCACCCAAACGCCGCCCGAAGTTTCTCCCACCATGTCCGCCCTCTTTGTCATTCCGCCCAAAGCACCGCCGGCTACAGCCCTTCCGCGAGCGAACCGGCGAGGGTTTCCCCTGCTATTACAACCACTTGCAGCCAATCGCTCCATGCAATACCTTATGGGTAATACTCCCCTATGACTGACCTGCGATTTGCCACGGAATCAGATCTCCCTGTGCTCACGGCGCTCATCAACCGGGCCTTTGCCGTCGAAAGCTTCTTCAAGTTCAGCGAGCGTCTCAATCCCGAACAGACACGCGCCTACTTTGAGAGCGGCCAATTCCTCCTCTCCGAAAAAAACGGAGAAATCCACGGCTGCGTCTTTGTCGAAATCAAGGCCGACCGCGGCTACTTCGGCCTGCTGGCCGTCGATCCCGCCCATCAGAGAACCGGGCTCGGGGCGCGCCTGGTCGCCGCCGCCGAGGAGTACGCCCGCGAGCGCGGCGCGCTCCACATGGACATGACCATCGTGAACCTGCGCGAAGAACTGCCTGCCTACTACGAAAAGCTCGGCTACCGGGCCTGCGGCACCGAAGACATTCCCCCCGAAGTCATCGGCCCCATCAAGCAGCGCTGCCACTTCATCCGCTACACCAAGCCCCTCGGCAAAGCCCGCGAATAGCGAAGAGGTTTGCCCCGCCACAAGCCCTTCGGGTGCCGGGGTCCAGGCTCCGCTCGGGCGGGGTCTGCCCCCTCCCACCCATTCCGGCGCGCGCCCCACGCCTCAATCCGGCATGAGCGAAAACGCGCCTGAAACCCCTGCCGGAAATACCATCGATTCGCGCTATCCTATAGACAGGGCATAGGTTAGCGGAACGCACTTTCCACCCTGCTCCACAATGTGAATCCATATTCACATTTTTCGCGACCGCAACATGCCTGTTTTCTTACATTTGCCCCATCATCCAGATTTCCGCTATCTCCTCTAAAGAAAAAACAGGCTAAAAGCGAATGCGCGTTCACATTCACTCAAAGACGAGCCTAAATCTCTGATATAAATGCCCTTAAGCGCCAGCAGAAAACCCGCACAAGCTTTAGTGCCGCAAAAATGTGATTTCTAATTCACATTTTTGCGCAACAGAACACAGCCATCTTCAGGCTTCCATCCGGCCCGCGCGCGCCAGCACCAGGGTAATGTCGTCGGGCTGCTCCTGCACTCCGATCCAGTTCCGCAGCGCCTGCATCACCTGGCCTGAGATCACCTCCAGCGGCAGATGCCGGTGCCGCCGCACCACGTCCACCAGCCGCTCCTCGCCAAAGTCGCCGAACTCGTTCTCCGGCTCCGTCACCCCGTCGGAGTAGGCAATCAGAATGTCGCCCGCATGCATCTGCATCGAGTCCTGCTCGTAGACCATGTTGTCCAGCAGGCCCACCACTGTGCCGCCACGGTCCAGCCGCTCCACTGCCCCGTTGGCGCGCAGCAGCAGCGGAGGCAGTTGCCCCCCGTTCGAGTACGTCAGCCGGCTGGCATCGGCATCGAAGTGCGCCAGAAACAGCGTCGCGTACTTCTCCGGCTGCGTGCTGCGGTAGAGGTGCCGGTTGAGCAGGCTCAGAATCTTGGCCGGCTCCTCAAACAGCTCGCCGCACTCAATCTCCTGCTCGCCATTGGCCGTCCGTCCGCCCGTGGCCAGTGCCACCGTGCCGGCCGAGATCAGCTCCTCGCCCGCAAACCGGTAGGCCCGCACCGCCGAGTGCAGCGAGGCCATCAGCAGCGCTGCCGAAATGCCCTTGCCGCTGATGTCGCCCAGCGCCAGCCCCAGCGCATCGTCGCCCAGTTGCAGAAAGTCGTAGTAGTCTCCGCTGACCGTGCGCGCTGGCAGGCAAAAACCATGCACTTCCAGCGAGGCCAGCCGCACATTGCCTTGCGGAAACAGGTTCGCCTGCACCTCCTGCGCAATGGCCAGCTCGCTCTGCAACCGCTGCTTCTCGCGCTGCTCCTCGAGCAGCCGCGCCAGCGAAGCCGTCATCACGTTGAAGGACTGGCTCAGCGCCGCCAACTGGTCGCGCCGCTTGACCTGAATGCGATGCTCAAAGTCGCCATGATCAATCGCTTCGGTCGCCGCATACAGGTCCCGAATCGACTGCGTGATGGTCGTATTCAGCCGCACCGCGCCGTAGAAAGCGACCAATTCCAGCAGCCCGAAGAGCACCGCGATGCCGATCAGCACGTCGCGCACCACCGAGCCCATCGTGTTCGAAGCATTCAGCAGTTGCTGATAGTTGAAGAGCCGCGCATACAAAAGCGAGGGCCGCGACTGCATCGTCAGGTTCGCGCCATGCGCATGCAGGTTGCCCGTCGCCCAGTCCGTCGCCGCCAGCGGCCCGTAAAATGCTACGGGAATGTCATAGAAATGCTGCTTGGCTGGCAGTTGGCCGCCTACGATGGCGTCATGCGGCACATCCATGCTGGCCGCGGGCTTTCCATGCGCCGGCGGCTCTCCCACCACCCTCACATGAATGCCGCCGTCTTTAGGATCATTCAACTCGGTCCCGCGGCTCGGCCAGATCATCGCCGAGCCCAACCCCGCCGCAATGCGGTCCACCTCCGCATCTTCGAGCGGCATGCTGCTCACCACCGTCACCCGGTGCCCAGCCGCCATGGCTGTATCCACCGCGCGCAGGTAAAGCTGATCATGGTCGAGCACCAGCCCTTGAAAGGGCGCAGACCCCACCCACTTCGGCAAAGTCTGCAGATCGCTGGCATTCAGGCTCGCAGGCTGCAGGGCCTCATGGTTGCCATCCACAAACACGGCCAGCCGCGTATCGGCGAACTCACCCGCCGCCAGCAGGTCTTTCGCCTCCGGCAATGAAATCGTCTTGGAAACCTTGCCGGCCGTCAGCGAGTTGGCCACGTGCATGGCAAATACCTGGTTCTGCGCAGCCAGCTTCATCAGTTCTGCGTTGCTCTCCGCATTCCCGGCAAAAATGGCAAACTGGCCCGAGAACATATAAAGCGCAATCGCCGCCAGCGTCACAAACAGCACCACCGGAGCCAGCCCCATCAGCAGATAGGTCAATATCAGCCGGTTGCGCACCTTCCACAGGAAATGCCCGAATATCCAGCGCAGAAACAGAATCAGGCAGAGCGGAATCAGCGCCAGCAGCGCAATGTCGGCCACCAGCGTACACGTGTCCCCCCAGCTTCCGGGCAAGAGGCTCAGCAGCCCGAACGCCAGGTAAACCAGAAACAGCCAGAAGGCGCCGCGATGCACCTTCCCCGTCGGGGAGGGCCGCCGCAGTTTCCCAAAAACCAGCGTTTCAAAATTCCTGATTCGGCTCATTTTGTAGCCTGAGTGTAAAGCAATTGCACAGCATTTGAGACTCTGGAATTTCCGGTGGGCCGCGCGAAGGTAAACCCTCCGCTCATAAAGACGCTTTCAGCTTACCCGAGCCGCGCCTCGCCGCGCGGACAAACAATGAGCCCCCCAGGCAAATCGCTGTACGAGATCCACGCACCGCCGCGCCGCTCTTTTCTGCTGCTGACGGGCATGCGCCTCGTAGCGCTGGCCCACACTTCACGCAGCTTCTCAGTGCGCCGCGGCCTCTTCCATGGCCTCTTTGCGGTCTTCTTCACGCACCACTTGAAGTGCGTGGCGCGTTGCGCAGGAGTGCGCGCCGCCCAGCAGCAGCAGGCCGGTCAGAAAGGCCCACATCATCAGCGTGACCGACACGGCAAACGGGCCATAGGCCGAGCGCAGATCGAGCCACGGCAGCAGCATCACATACAGTTCTTTCGCTCCGTCCCACAGCAGCCCGGTCACAATGGCCGTCGGCAGCACCACCCGCACCGGCAGTTTGCGGTTGGGCAGCACCCAATAAACGAGAAAGAAGATCGACACGCTCAGGAAAGCCGCCGTGATGCCCAGAAAGAAGTGCGCAATGCCGTTGAAGATGAAGTTATGCGTATGCCCAAAGAAGACGAACGCGAGCACCGTGTTCTGTGCCGCCGTAAAGGCCACCGAGACCACGGCCAGCAGGCCCACCGCCATGGCAAGGCCCAGAGAGATGACCTGATTCACCACGTAGGAGCGGCTCTTCTTCACGCCCCACACCTGGTTGAGCGCGACCTCGAGCGGCAGAAAGACGCTCGACGATGAGATCAGCAACATCACAATGGAGAAGACCTGCACCCGGCCTCGCGGGTGTACCAGCAGCGCCATGTTACGGACGACAAACTCCTGGTTAGCCGGCAAAAAATAGCTCACCATGTCGCCCACCACCGCCGTCATGGCCTGCGAGTGAAAGACCTGCCGCGACATCATGAACAACATCACGATGAAGGGAAAAAGCGACAGAATCGCATTCGCCGCCACGCTGAAGGCATAGGTATGCACTTCGGTGCGGGTGAGGTACTCGGCCAGCGACTTGACGTGAGGCCACCACTGGCTGGGCGGTGGAACCCGGGGCGCGAGCCGGCTGCGCGGAATCTTTTCGTCGTCAGACATAACTGGAAGCAGAGAGCCATCCCGGCGGAAAGCCGCCTGCGAGCCTGCTGGTTGGATGGTAGCAAAGCCCGCTTCTGGCACCATGACAGTTCCAAATGCCGTCCAGGCCCCGCGCGGCGTCACCCTTCCCCCGGCAGCCCTCCGGATTCACGGCTAACTCGCTTTTTTTGCCGGGATTTTGCATTTTTCTCTTGCTTTGGCCCCTCGATTCCTGCCATAACAAGGTCACGATCGACGCTACCTAGTAAGTAGACGTAGGTTCAGTAAGTTCGGAAGGCCGTCTTTGATGTATTGGTTTTTGGATGTTCTTTGTATCCGCCGAAAGGCGACCTAGCTGCCGGAATCCGCGCTACAGGCGCGAAGACGGTGGCTTTTGTCGTCTCAGGGGAAACGGGGAGCGGACTGGGCAATAAAAACAAGAGGAGTCCCTGTGAAAGAGAATGGCGTAGTCAAGTGGTTCAATGGCGCAAAAGGTTATGGTTTTATCCAGCGTTCGACCGGAGAAGATGTCTTCGTGCATTTCTCCGCGATTCAGGACTCCGGATACAAGACCCTCAATGAGGGCGAAGCAGTCGAGTTTGAGTGTCAGCAGGGTCCCAAGGGCCTGAATGCCGCCAACGTCGTCCGCGGATCCTAGGCTCCGGTTTCCCCACACCGTATCGCAAGTTCATGTTTCAGACTATGCGTCCGGAAGGTCCTGACGCAGATTCATCCCTGTCGATGAGTTCAGCGGCTTTTCGTTTTCTGAAAGGCCGCTTCTCTCGGCTCCCATCTGCACAATACGGTTGATCGCCCACTGGCTCGCCTCGGCCAGAGTCGCGTCACCGCTCCGGGCCCACGCCTGCAGGCGCGGCAAAAACGCTGCCTGCCCGCTGTTTCCCATCGCGATCGCCAGATTGCGCCGGAAGCCGCTGTAGCGCGTCCGCTTCACCGGCGACCCATAGAAATACCGTCCAAAAGCTGACTCATCCATCTCGGCCAGCCACGCCAGGGCCGGATTGATCAGCTCCCCGCGCGGCGCCAGTTCCTTGTCCGCTTGCTCCGGAACACGGCGGCGGCTGTTCCACGGACAGACATCCTGACAGATATCGCAGCCAAAGATCTGCCTTCCGATGCCCTCGCGCAACTCCAGCGGAACCTCGCCGCGATGCTCGATGGTGAGATAGCTGATGCAGCGGCTGGCATCCATCTGCCGGGGGGCGATGAGCGCGCCAGTGGGGCAGGCGTCGATGCAGCGCGTGCAGCTTCCGCAGCGGTCCGGGGCCAGCACTGCAGCGTCAGAAGCCGGAAGCTCCAGCGAGGTAAGAATCACGCCCAGAAAGAGCCATGAGCCGAGTTCCTGATTCAGCAGGCAGGTATTTTTCCCGATCCAGCCCAGCCCCGCATATTGCGCATACACGCGCTCCACCACCGGACCCGTATCCACATAGCAGCGGGCTTCAAACTCGCCAAACTCCTCGCTCATCCGTTCGCGGACGCGCTCCAGGCGTTTGAGCAGCACCTTGTGATAATCGGCGGGGCGGCCATGGCTTCCTGACCATGCGTAACGGGCGATCCAGCCCGAGCCTTCGGGCGCGGGGTCAGTGGAGTAGGGCGCCTCGCGGTTGTAATTCGTAACGCAGACGACGACCGAACGCGCCCAGGGCACGGCCTCGCGCAGAGAAGAGCGCACGAGACGCCCGGCCTCATTGCGGCGCTTCAGGTATTCCATGCTGCCGGCGTGGCCGGCAGCAATCCATTGTTCAAAGCGCGCTCGCTCGGTGCGATCCTCGTCGCTGCCGGGCGCGGGCACGGCTGCAACACCAGCACGGTCAAAGCCGGCTTCTTCGGCAAACTGCCCCACCCGCGATGGCCATGCCTCATGCCTCATGCCTCCTCATGCTAATGGATGACAGGCGAGGAATAATTCACATGGCCTGAGCCCACGCATGGTTGCCTCGCACGGATGCCTCCTCTACGATTGAAACTGAAATCGATCATCTTGGAACCACAGGGAACCCAACCACATGCGCATATTGATCACCGGAGCCGCTGGCTTCCTGGGCTCGCATTTGACCGATGCACTTCTGTCTGACGGCCACACGGTCGTGGGCGTAGACAACCTTTGCACAGGCTCGCTGGCCAATTTGAAACACCTGGCCAACGAGAGCCGCTTTGAGTTCGTTCAGCAGGATATTGTCGAGCCTTTCGATGTAGGCAAAGTGGACTATGTTCTCAACTTTGCCTCCCCGGCCAGCCCGGTGGACTATGCGCGGCTGGGGCCGGAGACCCTGAGCGTGGGCTCGGACGGTACGCGGAACGCACTCGAAATTGCCCGCCGCTACGGCGCAAAGTTTCTGCATGCCTCAACGTCGGAGTGCTACGGCGATCCCACCGTCCATCCTCAAAAGGAAGACTACTGGGGCAATGTGAATCCCATCGGGCCGCGCTCGGTCTACGATGAAGCCAAGCGATTCTCAGAAGCGTTGACCATGGCCTATCACCGCTATTACGGGGTGGATACGCGGCTGGTGCGCATCTTTAATACCTATGGGCCTCGCCTGCAAAAGAACGATGGCCGCGTCATCTCCAACTTCATGGTGCAGGCGCTCAAGGGCGAAGACCTGACGGTGTACGGCGAGGGCAACCAGACGCGCAGCTTCTGCTATGTCTCCGATGAGGTGGAAGGCATTCTGCGTCTGGCCCACTCTGACGAACATCTGCCCACAAATATCGGGAACCCCTCGGAATGGACGATCCTGGAGTGCGCCAAAGCCGTGCTGCGGGTCACAGGCGCTGAGAGCAAGATTGTCTTTCGTCCGCTTCCTCAGGATGACCCCATGCAGCGCAAGCCGGACATCAGCAAGGCCAAGCGGATCCTGGGCTGGGAGCCGAAGGTGGACCTGGAGACCGGGCTGCGGTTGAGCCTGGAGTACTTCCGTGAGTCGCTGACGCCGATGGAGCCCCAGACAAGATAAGCAGATCGAAGAACATCTAAGGCTGAAAGAAATTGCGGTTTTCCTGCCGGATGAACGGTCTTCTGGCTCTGAGCGTCTGTATGTTTTAGGATTTTCACGTAGGAACGAGACCCCATGAAGCTGATGCCCCATCGCCCGGAAGTTCGACGCCCCTTCTCACCGGAAGGCGGTTTTACGCTCATGGAGCTGCTGATCGTCATCTCGATCATGCTGATCCTGATGCTGATCGCCATCCCGAACATGCTGAATATCCGGGCGCAGGCCAATGAGACCTCAGCTCTGCAGTCCCTGCACGCCGTGCAGGAAGCGGAAACACAGTATGAGGCGAACTATCCTCAGGATGGTTATGCCTGTTCTCTTGCAGCCCTCGGGGGCGAAGGCAAGTCGGGGCCGCCGAGCGCACAAGCCGCGCAACTGCTGCCCAATGACCTCGCCTCGGGCCAGAAGTCTGGGTACACGTTCAACATCGTCAACTGCACCAAGACGACCGTAAACGACCACGACATGATCACCAGCTATGAGGTCACCGCCGTGCCTCAGGCCGTCGGCAAGACGGGTCATCGCGGCTTCTGCCTCGACATGAGCGGCGAAATCAAGTCTGACCCCTCGGGCGGCACCAACTGCACGGTCCCGCTTCAGTAATGAGCATCAGGCTGCGCGGGCCGCTGGCCCGCATCCTCTGCTTTGCCGCCATCGCTTCCCTGACGGCGCTGCCCTTGCACGCCAGCGGGACGATGCCCGGCGTGAAGGAGTTGGCCGCGCGCGTAGACCAGCACTACAACCGGCTGCACTCGCTCGAAGTGGCCTTTGTTCAGAGCTACACCGGCATGGGCCTGCACAAGCGCGAGGCAGGAGCACTGCTGCTCAAGAAGCCCGGGCGCATGCGCTGGACCTACACCCAGCCGGACGGAAAGCTGTACGTGCTCGACGGCAAGTTCGGCTACTTCTACACCCCAGGGCAGACCGAGGCGCAGAAGGTTCCAGCCAAAAAGCTCGACGACCTGCAGTCGCCCCTGCGCTATCTGCTGGGGCATACCGAGCTGATGAGAGAGATGCCGAATCTGCACATCGCCGGCGAAGAAAACGGCGTTTACACGCTGCAGGGCGTACCGCGCGGCATGCAGAAGAGCATTGCGGGCGTAACGCTCAAGGTGACGGCCGACGGCTACATCCACCAGATTCGCGTGGCCCAAACTGATGGCATCGTGAATGAGCTGGACTTCTCCGGCGAAACCGACAACGTGCCCGCGCCCAGCTCGGCCTTTGTCTTTCATCCACCGGCCGGGGTGTATGTGGTGAACAGCCTGACGCCCATGGAGTGAAGGGCAGCTCTGAGCTGTTAGCTCTTAGCTCCCGGCCTGACTGTTCTGAATCGTGCTTCTGCCTCGCGCCGGAAGTTCTACGCGGCCCGGCCCTCCCGTATGATTCCTGCATGCTCGTGGTGCGCATCGCTGTCCTCTGCCTGATCTCTCTTCTGCTTCCTCTAACTGGTTGCGCGCAATCGGTCTGGACGCTCGAAGCCAGTGGCTCGGCGGCCAGCCTGCGCGGCATTCATGCGGTGAACAGCAAAGTCGCCTGGGCCAGCGGCTCGGGCGGGACCATTTTGCGCACCCTCGACGGCGGCCGGCATTGGACGACGTGCGCGACTCCGCCCGGCGCAGCGAAGCTCGACTTTCGCGCCATCTGGGCATGGAGCGCCCGGGACGCCATCGTCATGTCGAGCGGGCCGGGCGCGCTCTCGCAAATCTTCAAGACCAACGACGGCGGCAACCACTGGAAGCAGATGGCCGCAAACGCCAACCCGCAGGGCTTCTGGGATGCAATGGTCTTTGAGAGCCGCCGCAAGGGGTTTCTGCTCGGCGATCCGGTGAATGGACGCTTCGTGCTGCTGGCCACCACCGATGGCGGCCGCACCTGGAAGCGCACAACGAAGCGCTCAACAGCGCCCGGACTGGATGTTCACGACAACGCAGGCGGGGCCTTTGCCGCCAGCAATACCTCGCTCATGGCCGGGTCACACGAGCCGATGCTCTTCGGGGGTGGCGGAGCCTGGGTCTACCGCCAGACATCCTCCTACAAAACCGGGCAACGCTCATGGGCGTCGGTACAGGCTCCGCTGGCTCACGCGGGGCAAGCCGCAGGCGTCTTTTCGCTGGGCGCTCATGCGGGCACCATCGTAGCCGTGGGCGGGGACTACACCCGGCCCGCTGACTCCGCCGGCACCGCTGCCTGGTCGCGCGATGGCGGCCGCCACTGGACGGCCGCGCAGCATCCCCCGCACGGCTACCGCTCAGCCGTGGCCTGGGACACAGCCGCGCACGCCTGGATCACCGTGGGCACCAACGGAACAGACATCAGCTTCGATGGCGGCCAAAACTGGCAGCCGCTTGGCAACGGAAGCTGGAACGCCCTGAGCCTGCCCTTTGCCGTGGGCCCCAAAGGACGCATTGGAAAGCTGAATTCCGCGGCGCCGCCTCGCACGGCGGAGCATTGATCCTGTACCCGCAGCCTTTTGAGCGCACGGCAAGCGCCGGGCGTCTATCCCTGTACACAAACTGCTACCCTTGAAAGAGCAGAAATCGCAAGCATTATGGCCGAATTTGTCATCAAGATGGCCGATGAGCGCGGACGCGTGCAGGAACAGGTGCAATCCGCAGCCTCGGCAGAGGAGTTGCGCCAGCGCTTCTCGCAAGCGGGCTACTACGTGTACTCGGTGAAGCCGCGCGGGCTGACCGGCACGGCTCGCAAGATCAAGCTGGAACCGTTTCTAATCTTCAATCAACAGTTTGTCACCCTCATCAAGGCCGGATTGCCGATTCTCAGCTCGGTCGAAATGCTGGCCCAGAGCCAGAAGAATCCTCACTTCGCTGCACAACTGCAAAATGTGGCCGCGCGTGTGCGCACAGGCGAGTCCATATCGAGTGCCTTCGACGCGCAGGGTGGATTTCCGCCGATCTACACGACCACGCTTCTGGCAGGCGAGCGAAGCGGCAACCTCGAAGAGGTGCTGACACGCTATCTGGCCTTTCAGCGCATTTCGCTAACCTTTCGCAAAAAGCTGCAGGCATCGCTGATTTACCCATCGATGCTCATCGTGCTGGTCTTTGGCCTTTTTATCTTTCTCATCTCGTTTGTGGTACCGCGCTTTGCGATGCTTTATGACCAGATGGGCTCAAAGCTGCCGGGCATCACGCTGGCACTACTGGCCTTCGGCAAGGGAACGCAGCACTACATTCTCTACATTCTGCCGGGCGTGGCGCTGCTGGTCTATCTGCTGCTGCGCTGGAGCCGCACCGACGGCGGCGCTGACACCATTGACGGCATCCGCATCCGCCTGCCGATCTTTGGCATGATCTGGTTGAAATACCAGGTGGCGCTGTTTTCGCGCACGCTCTCGACGCTGCTGATGGGCGGCCTGCCGCTGGTGCCGTCGCTCGAAACAGCAGCGCGCTCCATCTCCAGCAAGCGGATTGCGAAGGCGGTCTTCAACTCCGTCAGCAGTGTGCGCGAGGGCAAGGGACTGGCCAACAGCTTCAAGAACACGCGCGTCTTTCCTGCACTCTCCACTGAGATGATCGAGGTGGGCGAATCCACCGGCGCCCTGCCACAAATGCTGAACTCGGTCGCCGAGTTTTTTGAAGAAGATGTGCAGACGGCCCTGACCGCCGCTCTATCGTTGATTGAACCGGCCATTCTGATCGTGATGGGCATCGTGGTGGTCGTGATTCTCATCGCCCTTTACCTGCCGATCTTTTCGCTGGGCAGCACCAGCGCGCTCGGCAGCTAAGGCAGAGAGGAGACAAAGAAATGGCAGACATTCCGGTCATGGCGATTCCTACCGAGGTGGATGAGGTCACGCACGCGCAGACGCTCGCGCGCCGCTATCGCTGTGAGTTTATCGACCTCAAGAACTTTCGCATTCAGCATGAAGTCATTCGCAGCGTGCCGGTGGAGTTGATGTTCCGCTACAACTTTGTGCCGCTCGAACAGCAGGAAGACCGCATCGTGATCGCCGTCTCTGACCCCAGCCGGCTGATGGTGCTCGATGAGATTTCAAGCCTGCTGGGGCAGCGCGTGCTCACGCGCGTGGCCACGCTCTCGCAGATCACCGATCTGCTCAAGAAGACTGAGCAGTCGCAGCGCGTGCTTGATGAAGCCTCAGAAGGACTGACCTTTGACGTGATCTCATCGGAGGACAATCCAGACGAGAACATCTCAATTGAAAAACTGACCTCAGAAGAGGACATCAGCCCGATCATCCGCCTGGTCGACACGACCATCTTCACCGCGCTCGAGCGCCGTGCCTCTGACATTCACATTGAGACCTATGACGACTCGGTGGTGATCAAGTACCGCATTGACGGCGTGCTGCAGGCGGCCATGGCACCTATTGCGCGCGAGCACCACCAGACCATTCTGTCGCGCATCAAGGTCATGAGCGAGCTCGACATTGCCGAGCGGCGTGTGCCGCAGGACGGGCGCTTTCGCGTGCGCTACAAGACGCGCCTGATCGACTTCCGCGTCTCCATTATGCCGACCGTGCATGGCGAAAACGCCGTGCTGCGCGTGCTCGACAAAGAGTCGATGAGCGAGAAGTTCCGCCAGCTCACGCTCGACGTAGTGGGCTTTCATGAGGACGATCTGCGGCGCTTCCGGCGCTACATTCGCGAGCCCTACGGCATGGTGCTCGTGACGGGCCCCACCGGCTCGGGCAAAACCACTACCCTCTATGCCGCTCTCAACGAGATCAAGAGCGACGAAGACAAGATCATCACCATTGAAGACCCGGTCGAGTACCAGATTCGCGGCATCACGCAGATTCCGGTCAACGAGAAAAAGGGCCTCACCTTTGCGCGCGGACTTCGCTCCATTCTGCGCCATGACCCGGACAAGATTCTCGTCGGTGAAATTCGCGACCAGGAGACGGCGCAGATCGCCATCAACTCCGCGCTGACCGGCCACCTGGTGTTCACCACCGTGCACGCCAACAACGTGGTAGACGTGCTGGGCCGCTTTCTGAACATGGGCGTGGAAGCCTACAACTTTGTCTCGGCGCTCAACTGCATTCTTGCGCAGCGGCTGGTGCGCACCATCTGCGACTTCTGCGCGCATGAGGTGTATTACGACGACGAGACGCTGATCACCGGCGGCCTCAACCCCGACGAGTGGCGCGGCTTTGCCTTCCGCGAAGGCGCCGGGTGCATCGAGTGCGGCGGTACTGGATATCGCGGCAGAACCGCGATTCACGAGCTGCTCGATCTCACTGACCCGATCCGCGAAATCATTCTTGAAAAGAAGCCCAGCTCTGAAGTGCGGCGTCTGGCGCAGCAGGAAGGCATGCAGTTCCTGCGCGAGAGCGCGATTGACCGCGTGCGCAGGGGTTTCACCACGTTAAAGGAAATCAACAAAGTTACGTTTATCGAGGCGGCTCGCTAGTGGCTCCATCGCTTCCTTTTTTGAATATCAATACGCATCAGCGGCCAAAACTGGCATGCGAAATCTTCGCGGATCGCGTCGTGTCCGCACGGCGGCCAGCAGCCAAAGGCGCTGACCAGTCTCTGCAGTTTCATACCGCGCCGTTGCCGCCGGGTGCGATTGCCGCCGGCCTGAAGACGCCCAACTGCGTGCAGGCAGCCGCGCTGACTGAAGCCGTGCGCAGCGCGCTCGACCAGACCGAGGCGCGCACCCGAAACGTCACCGTGATTGTTCCGGACGCAACCGCGCGCATCTTTCTGCTGGACTTTGACTCGCTGCCCTCCCGCGAGCGCGAGGCGCTGCCCATTCTGCGCTTCCGGCTGCGCAAGCTGGTTCCATTTGAAGTGGATGATGCCGCCATCAGCTACCAGATTCTGCAGCAGCTTCCAGCCCAGGTTCGCACGCTGGTGGTAGCCATGCCCGGCCCGGTGCGCGCGGAATACGAGTCCGTAATACGCGCCGCCGGATACGAGCCGGGAGCAATGATGACCAGTACGCTGGCCTCACTGGCGGCCCTGCAGAGCACCGAACCCGCACTGCTGGTGAACCGCAGCGGCGGCTCCATCACCACTGCCATTGCCCGCCAGGATGAACTGCTGCTGCATCGCACGCTCGAGCTGCCACCGCAGCCGGATCTGCTGCAGGAGGAGCTGGCGCAATCTGTGACTGTGGCGGTAGCTTATTTTGAAGACACGATGCAGTCCATTCCCACCTCGGTCTACTATGCCGGGCCGGGCGGCGCGGCCAGCTTTGCCGAGCTGGTGCAAAATGGCGATCCGCTGGCGCCGCGCATTCGCGATCTTGCGCCCGCACCCACTCATCCTCAACTGGCCGGGCTCACCGCCGGCGTGACAGGAGCGCTCGCAAGCTGATGCGCATCACCGTCAATCTCGCTTCCCGCCCTTATGTGGAGCTGCGCCCCGTCTATCAGCGGCTGCGGCTCTGGGTGCTGATTCTGGCGCTGGCAGGCACGGTGCTCGCCTACCTGCTGCACATGGATCGGCAGAGCGCCACTGCGGCCACCGCACACGTGCAGTCACTCGATCACCAGATCAAACAACTGGAGCAGCGCCGCGAGGGCTATCGCGCGCTGATGCAGCAGCCGGAGAATGCGGCCACGCTGCGGCAATCAAACTTTTTGAACGGGCTCTTCAAGCGCAAGGCCTTCTCCTGGACGGCAACCATGGAAGACCTTGAAAATGTGCTGCCCAGCGGCGTGGAAGTGCAGAGCCTGCAGCCGATTGTGCATCCGGATGGGCATGTTGTGATCCGGCTGCGCGTGCTCGGCCCGCGTGATCTGGGCATCGACCTCATCCGCAATCTGGAGCACTCGAAGTACTTCGCTTCGCCGCGCCTGGCAAGCGAATCACTGGCCTCCCGCGGCAACGGCAACCGGCGGAATGTGAGCGCCAATCTGCCGGTGTACGTGAACTTTGACATCCTGGCCGACTACCGCCCGCTGCCGCACCCGGCGACGGATAACGGGACGGCTAAGGCTCCTGCAAAGAACCATGCCAAAAAGCCCGTCGCAGCCGCGCGGCACAAGCATTCTGCCGCAAAACCATCGCCCGATGTGCGTTCGCGAAAGGAGTGCCCGTGATGAATCGCATCCGCGCTTTTTTCACTCCTTTGAATCTGCAGCTCGCCGCGGTAGTCCTGCTGCTGATCGTGGATATCGTGATCGGAATCCGCGTGGTGCTGGCGCAGCGCGCCATTCACTCCGATGAATCCGCCGCTTTCACGGCGAAGGAGATTCACTACGGACAACTGCAGGCACAGATGGGCCACATCCAGAATTTGCCCGCCAAGGTACGGCAGTCCCGCAAGGACGCGGACAAGTTCATCGGCGACCGCATTGCACCCAACGACTCCACCATTGCCGGCGAGCTGGGCAATCTGGCCGCCAAGGAGAACGTGCAGCTCACCAATGCGCAGTACACCATGACCCCGGCCAGCGACGGTCTCACGCAGGTACGCATCGACGCAAGCCTGAGCGGGCAATATGCGCCGCTGATGCACTTTATCAATGACCTGGAGCGCGACAAGAACCACGTCTTCTTCATCATCTCGGGCATTGCGCTCAATGGGCAGCAGGGCGGACTCGTGAATCTGCGCCTGCGCGTGGATACCTACATGAGCGCGGCTGCGGGCAGCCCGCAGCCTTCTTCCAGCAGTGACGAGAGCGATGAGAATACCAGCGCGATGCTGCACAATCCCCTGCCGGAGGTGCGTGCATGGCGCTGAGGCTCGGTACAGAGAATAAGAGGAACGTCGCCATCGCCGCCACGCTCGGCGTCATTGTGGTGGGGCTGGTCATCTGGGAGGTCTATCACTTCTTCCTGAGTCCCTCGCCCGTACCGGCACCGCCGCCAGCGGCGACGGCCTCAGTAGGCGCAGCGGCCGGCAGCGGCAGCGGGCAAAATGCCGAGCGCGTTCCCGTGAATCTGTCGAAGCTCGATCCCACGCTGCATCCTGAGGTCATGGCCGAAGCCGAGTCGCTGCTCTATACCGGCTCGGGGCGCAACATCTTCTCGATGAACTCCGCGCCGCCGGTCAAGATTGAGCAGGTCAAGGGTCCCGTGCGTCCAGTTCAGCAGCAGGTTGCGCAAGGCCCTTCGGGTCCACCGCCTCCACCGCCAATCGATCTGCAGTTCTTCGGCTATGAGGCGCGCGGCAATGTGCGCAAGGCATTTCTACTGCACGGCAACAACATCTTCATCGCGTCAGAGGGCGAGGTTGTGGACCATCGCTACAAGGTCGTGAAGATTCTGCCGTTCTCAGTGCAGGTGACTGACCTGCTCTACAACCATACGGAGAGCCTGCCGCTCACGCGCAGCTAGGCCAAGAGTTTCAGCATGCAGCGCCGCATCTCACAATCCGCGCACAAACCCCGCCTCCCCAATGATCCTGAGGCGGGCATTGTGCTGTTGGCGGCCATCTTTCTCACTTTTTTGCTTCTGCTCTCGCTCGCCATTGCCGCACCCCGGCTGGCGAGATCGATGCAGCGCGACAAGGAGCAGGAGACGGTTGAGCGCGGCCGGCAATACGAGCAGGCCATCCGGCTCTACTACATCAAGTTCGGGCACTACCCCACCAAAATCTCCGAGCTGGTCAGCACCAACAACCTGCGCTTTCTGCGCCAGAAATACAAAGACCCGCTCACCGGAAAAGACGATTGGAAGCTCGTTCTCTACGGGCAGGCGCATGTGCATCCACTGGGCTTTTTTGGCAAGCCGCTGACGGCGGCCGGCGCGGCGGCGACCAATGTGACCGCGCTCTCGGGCGGCATGTATGCCATCTCGCAGGACAGCAGCATTCCCGGCGCGCCCGGCAGCGATGGCAACAGCAGTGCTGACGGGGATAGCAGCAACAGCTCCGGCTCTGATTCCGGTACAGGGTCCACTTCCGTGGGCGGCGGCAGTTCCATAGGCGGCCTCGGCGGTGGCACGACTGGCGTTACAGGCTTGGCGGGATCCAGCACGGCGACCGGAAGCTCCCCATTTTCCAGCTCCAGCTCATCGAGTGGATTTGGCTCCTCTTCTTCAGGCGGAGGCGGCTTCGGCAACACCGTGCCCTTTGTCGGGGTGGTGCCGCCGCTCAAAAAGCCGTCCATCATTGCCTTCCGCAAGCAGACGAACTACGACCGCTGGGAGTTCAACTACGATCCGGTGGAGGATCAGGCCGCAGCCGCGGTCTCCATTCTCGGCGGAGGCGCAAGCAATCTCAACGGCTCCAGCAGCAACAGCCTGGGCAACAGCGGCGGCACGAATAGTAACAGCCCATTCGACGGCAATGGCAATGGGTTCGGCAATAGCGGCTTCGGAAACAGCGATAACAATATGGGATTTGGCGACTCGAACAGCAACTCAAGCAACTCTGGAAGCTCGAGTGACAATTCCAATCCCAATCCGCAGCCATAACAAAAGGCTCGCCGCAGCGAGCCTTTTGTCTTTCAGAAATTCGCGAATGCTTACACGCTGAAGGAAGAACCGCAGCCGCAGGTGCTCTTCACGCTGGGGTTCTCAAACTTGAAGCCAGCGGCTTCGAGCGTCTCCACGTAATCGACCACGCAGCCGCTCAGGTACATCATCGAGGTTGCGTCTACGTAGACCTTGAGATTGTCAAAGCTCAGCACCTTGTCCATCATGCCGGCCTGGTTCTCAAACGACATGGAATATTGAAAGCCGGAGCATCCGCCGCCGACCACGCCGATGCGCAGCCCGGACGGCAGGGGGTCCTGCGTTGCCATGATCTCCCGCACCTTCTCGACCGCTTTGTCGGTCAGCGTCAGCGGGGTGGCGGGCTTTACAGTTTCAGGAGCAGCGGTTGCGGTTGCCATCGGTCAAAATCCTCCAAAGATGCTACTGCCAGTTTAACGCCGACCCCTCCGGGGCACCAAGCGTAAAACGGCCTGTCACTCAATATGATGCCCCCAACCGGGCATAGGATTCGCCCCTAATTCACCTGGATGTCAGCCTCCAGACGGTCGTACTCCCTCGACGAGATCGCTCCCTTTGTGATCAGGTCATGGCGGCTTTGATAGGGCCGGTGCGCCATAATGCTGTCGGCCGTCTCGTGGCCCACGCCGGGCAGCGTCTCCAGCTCGGCCTGGCTGGCCGTGTTCACGTTGACGGGGTGCAGGGGCTCTCCGGGCGCGGGTTTGCGAATGCCCTCCCGCACGCCCTGCGCCACGTCATTGATCTTCCGCTCGGCCACGCTGGCGGCATGCCGCGCCTGTTTGGCGGCCACGCGGGCATCCACTTTGGCCTTTTCGGTGGCCTGCGCCGCCTGCTGGCGCAGGCGTGCATCACTCTGCTGCTGATTGGCCGGGGCGCTGCTGCACGCCGTCAGGATAAACATCGCCGCCAGTCCGCAAATTCCCATCCATCGCGCCGCCGCGCGCCCTGTGGTGCTTTCCATGTTGTTCTCCGGCAGAGCCTTCGCGCTCTCTGCCTTGGCATGGATTCTCATCGAATCCATGCAGGTTGCCAGCCAGTCAACAATTGTGTGGAAAATCACTGTGCAACTCCCCGGGTGCAGGACTAATATGCTTCCCGACGGCCCCTCCTACCCCGAGGCGTCCTGCACTTCGCCTCCGGTTATCTGGAGCCGGCTCGACTACCGAACACGAGGTGTTGTATGCACATGATGCCAATCCTGTGGATCGTATGGGCCGGAATCGCCACTATCCTGGTCGCGCTGCTCATGTACCGTTCCACGCTGCTGAGCAATGAAGAGGATCAGATCCACCTCGATGCGAATGCCGAGCATGCGCAGCAGGAGCAGGATCTGATGTTTGCCCGGGCCCGCAGGCTCAACCCGTACGTTTACCTGACCACCGCCATCACCTGCCTCATGGGCGCCGGCATTCTCAGCTACTACATCTGGGATGCCATCCGGCACTTGAGTTAGCGCCCTTCGCGCTGTGCGCAGGCAGAGAAAAGCCCGGCAGGCCCGCTTCCACTGCGGGCCATACCGGGCTATCTGCTCTTTCTCAGTGACCGCGTGCGCTACTCTGTTTTGAATCCCACATAGCTGTGCGGCTCCACCGTCACGGTAAAGCTGGTGCGCACCGGGTTGCCGGGCATCTGGAAGATGTGCCGGTGCGTGCTTCCCTCGCCCTGCAGCACCTTGCCAGTGAGCAGGTTTTCAAGCTGCTTGCCCTTGCCCAGCACCGAGAGGGTCACCTTGACGGGGTGGTTGCGGTAAGACTCCACCACAAAGGTGCCGTTGTTATAGGCAAACAGGCTCACCTGGCTCGGGGCGTTCATCTGCACAGGAAAATCCTGCATGATGTAGCTCTTGATCGAGGTAAGCACGGGCTGCGGCAGGTTATAGAGATCGTTGAAGTCGTCCGGGATGGTCAGCACGAAGAGGTTGCCGTGGCCGTAATGATCCATCAGCAGCAGCGGCGCGCCCAGGCCGTTCGCAGTGCCACGCACCACCGGCCATGCGTCGTTGGTCTCATAGTCCACCGCCGGCACCAGCACCTCGCGCTGCCCAGGAGTCGCGCCCAGCGCGGCGCCATTGCCCGCGCCAAAGTTGCCCCAGTAGTGATCGATCATCAGCTTGCGGCTGGTGGTGCTCAACTCCGCGATGCTCTCAATACCACGATGCTGCAACGCCTTCAGCAGCCCTGAGGTGATGACGACATCGCCACCCGCCATCAGGTTCGACTTAATCTCGCTCACAATGTCAGGGTCAGCCTGCGCGGACTTGGTCAGTAACAGCATCTTTGCGCCCTTGGGAAACGCCGGCACCACGTTGACCGGAAGGCCGATCATGCCGAAGTACTCCTCTAGAAACTTCTCGCCCGTGGAGTAGTAGGGCCGGTAGAGATCAATGCCCACCGGCGTCCCCAGCTTGCCCACCAGCGGGTCGATCTCAGCCAGCGCATCGCCTGCGACAGCCGCAAAGTCCGGCGGATTCTGCGCGGCATTCGGATAAAGCTTGTTGTAGTCAAAGCTCGTGGGCAGATTGGCCCACGCGTCGCGGTCGCCAGGCTTGGCAGGCAGCAGCAGATTCGAGTACTCAAAGAGCATGATCTGCGGAGCCTTGGCCAGCATCGTGTCCCAAAGCTCTTCCGGGTAGCGGTCCACATACCGAATCGAGAACGTATCCACCCATCCGCCGCCATTGTGGCCCGGGTCTACGTTGTCAAAGTAACGGATGATCTCGTAGCTCTCATACTGCTGCAGGTTCTGGTCCGTGATGACAGGGTCGCGCGTCTCCGTGCCGGTGTAGATGCCGCTGAAGATCTTCGGCTCATTCTTGAGGTCATAGCCGTTGCCGTGAAAGTCCGGATACCAGTTGGGGAACTTGATGACCACCTGCGCATTTGGGTTCACGGATTTGGCCGCACCCGCCACCAGATCGCGCGAGACCTCATCCATGAGGTGCAGACGGAACTGTGACCAGCTCTGATTGCCCGTCGCCGCGATGTCAGAGGGCGTCTTGGTGTTGTTGAAGAAGAAGTCGTCAAGAATGATGTGGTTGAAGTGCTTTGCCGTGAACTCGGAAACGCGCTTCACATACGCACGGTCGGCCGGGTTGGTATAGCAGAAGGACTTGAACTGCCCATTGTCGCGGTCAGAGAAAGCGATGCCGCCGGCAATCTCCACACCATGATCGCGAAAAAACTTCTTCACCTGCTCAAGGTTGGCCGCGCTCGCGATATTGCGGCTGCGGTAGGTCTCGATATAGACCTTGTCCACCTTGACGTGGCTGGAGATGGTCTTCCAGGTGCTTTCCAGGTAATGCGGGTCCTGCATCTTCTCAACAATGTTGACCGGAATGTAGACGGCGACCTTGAAGTTCTGGTGCTCAGCCGTGGGAGACGGAATCGGAAGCGGCGCATTCGCACTGGCTGTCTGCGCCTGTGCTCGCGGCATGAAACCGGGCAGAAAACATCCACACAACAGGAGAGCGGAAGCGCTCCCACGCAGCAGCAAACGCGGCAAAGCCCGCGGCAAACGATGCATCGTACACCTCAAATAAATCGATTGACCGCCACAATACGCCGCCTGAGGTGCGGATGGCAAATGAGCTGTGCCGCGCCCCACCGGCCTGAGCAGAGCGCGGTAATACAAACAGCCTGCTTATAGCTGTGAATGCTCCGGAACCTTCATCCAGAAGATGCCGGCGAAAGCCTGACGCACACTGAAGAACGTAATGAACCAGAGCAGCGTGGCAAAGAGCGCGATGGGCAGGCCCGAGGGCTCCATCAGCACGTGAAAGAGCAGAATGTTGACCAGCTCCGCACCCAGAATCGTCAGCGCCAGAGGCACAAAACGGTTCGCCAGCAGCAGAAGGCCACCGATCAATTGAACGGCAAACACGGCCACCAGGTAGTGCGACACAAACAACACTCCCATATATTGCCCGGCCACGCCCTTCGGCATCGCCATCGGCAGAAAGTGCAGAAAGCCATTGAGGCCAAAGACCGTAAACATCAGGCCCAGCAGAATGCGCGCAATCAGTGAAATTACTTTCATTATTTCTCTCCTTGCTCTTCTCTCAGGCGGCCGTCTCGCGAACCCGTTGCAGAACGGGCTCAAGAAAAGCCTCCCGGTCCACATCCGGATTGCGTAGCTGCGATGTGCCGCCCGCCGTGACCACCTGGATGTCCCGCACTCCCAGAAAGCCCAGAACCGTTTTCAAGTAGGGATCGAGAAAATTCATTCCCTCCGCCGGCGTGCCTGCGGAGTAGACTCCACCGGTCGCCGCCAGTATGGTCGCCTTTTTCCCCTGAAGCAAGCCCTGCGGCCGGCCATCAGAGTAGGCAAAGGTGCGTCCCACGCGAACCACCTGATCGATCCACAGCTTGAGCACCGCGGGAATGGAAAAGTTATGCATGGCCACGCCAATCGCATATTCGTCGGCGCGCTCCAGTTCCTCCAGGAATGCATCCGAAAGCGCGAGCCTGTCGTTCTGCTCGGCAGTGCGCTGCGGCGGCGGAGTGAAGCAGGCGCCGATCCACACGGCGTCGACCGGCGGCGGCGGAGCCAGCGTCAGATCGCGCACAATCACCACCCCATCAGGGTGGGCAGCTTTCCAGGCGGCGACAAATTCGTCCGTCAGCGCGCGGCTGACAGAGGTTTCCAGCGGACTCGAATCCAGACGAAGCAGGGTCAACAAGGCGAAAACTCCTAAACAACATAAGATGGTTAAACGACATATGTCGTATTCAGTAGACGACCCTTCGCATTCAGGAGATTCTTTTTTCCTCCATTCCCCTCTAATCTCAAGAGAGACCATGCCTGCTTCTGACTGCGAAGTTCGCGATCCACGCATCCGGCGCACGCGGCAAATGCTTCAATCCGCGCTGCTTACGCTGATGCAGAGCCGCGCCTTCGATGAGATCGCTGTGCAGGACATTGCCGAAGCCGCCACCGTCAATCGCGCCACCTTCTATGACCACTACACCGACAAATACGACCTGCTGAGGGCGACCATCGCCGGGGGCTTTCATCAACTGCTCGCCGAGCGCAATGTGAGCTTTGACGGCACCTGCCCTTCGGCGGCCCTCGCAATCATTCTGGCGGCCTGCGATTTTCTGGTACAGGGTCATGCCGAAGGCCGCTGCAACAAGCAGAGCGCTTTTGCGCCCCTGGTGGACGAGGCGATTACCACAGCCATTCGCCGCGTGCTGGCTGCCGGCATGGCGGGCGCCGCAGCAGCCTCGCCCCGCCCGGCGCGGGCCCTTTCCATGGACGAGCAGATGCGCGCCACCGCCGCCAGCGCCGCAATCTACAGCGCCGCCAGGGAGTGGTTTCAAACGCCGAAGCATCCCCCGGCCGAGAAGATCGCTCCGGTGATTCTGAAGATGGTGTTGCCCTTGCTGACAGCGCAGGAAGAAGACGTGGCAAACGCAAGGTGATCCTCCGCCTCAAACCGCGGCTGCCCTGAAGCCGAAGCCAACGCATCAAAATTGAGGCTTACATCAACGCCGCCAGACGCCCTTGCGCGCGTCAATCACCTGGATGAGCCTCGCTGCGATCGCCTTGTCATCCTGCAGCGTCGGATGCGAATCGCACGCATGGAACTGGAGTCCACGAATCTCCGCAAAGACAATGCGCTTGTCTCCCTGCCCCTGCAGGTGATCGACCACCTTGCTGGCCTGAGCAGCGACTTCTCCTTTGGCAACATCGGCGGCCCAGACGATCATGAGCGCGTGGGGATGACGGGCGCGCAACGACTGCAGAAACTTCGCATACGTAGCTTCATAGTCCGCATGCAGCGCGGCGCGCGTCTTCCACGGCTCGCCGGCATGCAGCTTCGTGGTGAAGTCATTGGTGCCAAGCCCAACCACGATCACCTGCGGCTTCCATGCAGGGTTTTCATACCGCTGCTGCTTGTTGAACAGAGTGTACGGATACGCTTCGGGAACCGTGTCAGCGGCAAAGCCGTTGTAATTGCGCACCACGCCGCGCCCTGAGATCGCATTCACCTGATAAGCCGCGTGATAGTGCCTGGCCACCCGAGGACCGAAGGCCTGCGTATCATCCGTGCGGGCCCACACCTGCTGCGTGGTGCAGGTGCGCGTGGGGGAAAGATTCCCGTACCCCACCGTGTAGGAGTCGCCAATGAACTCGATCTGGCGCTTCTGTCGCGGCACGCGCAGCCCTTTCTCACCTGCGGGAATCGCGAATCCATCAAAGGTGTTTGGCCCAGACTGGCTTTCAGTGGCGACGTAGACCCCCACCGTGTGGGGTCCATCGCTCAACCCGTCTATTTCATAAACGCCCGGCACCGGCTTCACCAGCATGCCCACCTTTTGCCCATCCACCCGGATGTGCAAAATCTCATGCGCCTTGCCCACACGAAAATACACATCTCTGCCTTTGAAAGCCGCGCGAAAATAGCTGCCCGGCCACTGCGATGTGTATTGCTCACCCCCAAACTCAGCCGCATTGGCCTCAGGTGTGATGAGCATGCGCCCGCCCGTCTGCATTGCCAAAGGATGCAGCACTGGCGGCTGCGTCACCGGATGTACCGAAATAGGCGCAGCCAGCCCGGCCGAGGTCAGGCAGGCAGAGAGCGCAAGTGGCAACAGAGCTTTCGACAGGGAGCGGCAAGCAAGAGTCAGCATGATTTCAATATACGGTTGCATGCACAACACACCGGGCGCGGCTGGCATTCTTAAGGAGCCGCTGCCGTAAAATCAATGAGGAACTCCACTCCTGCTCCACTTGAGGTTAGCCGCACCATGTCTGTGATTCTGGAACACCTGCCCACCGGCCAAAAGGTCGGCATTGCTTTCTCTGGCGGTCTCGACACTTCCGCCGCATTGCACTGGATGAAGCAGAAGGGCGCGCTTCCCTACGCCTACACGGCAAACCTCGGCCAGCCCGACGAGACCGATTACGAGGCGATTCCTCGCAAGGCTCTCGAATACGGTGCAGAAATCGCCCGCCTCATCGATTGCCGCGAACCGCTGGTGCGCGAAGGCATCGCCGCCCTGCAGTCGGGCGCATTCCACATCACCACGGCGGGCGTCACCTATTTCAATACCACGCCCATTGGCCGCGCCGTGACCGGCACCATGCTGGTGACCGCCATGAAGGAAGATGACGTCAACATCTGGGGAGATGGCTCTACCTTCAAGGGCAATGACATCGAGCGCTTTTATCGCTACGGATTACTCGTCAATCCTGACCTGAAGGTCTACAAGCCCTGGCTCGACTCCGCCTTTATTGATGAGTTGGGCGGCCGCGCCGAAATGTCAGAGTTCCTGCAGAAGAGCGGCTTCGACTACAAAATGTCAGCCGAGAAGGCCTACTCCACAGACTCGAACATTCTCGGCGCCACGCACGAGGCCAAAGACCTTGAGCTACTCTCCTCTTCCATTCGCATTGTGCAGCCCATCATGGGCGTGGCCTTCTGGCGTGACGATGTAGCCGTCAAGGCCGAGGAGGTCACGGTGCGCTTTGAAGAGGGCTTCCCCGTAGCGCTCAACGGCACCACCTATGCCGATCCGGTTGAGCTGATGCTTGAGGCCAACCGCATCGGCGGACGCCATGGCCTCGGCATGAGCGACCAGATCGAGAACCGCATCATCGAGGCCAAGAGCCGCGGCATTTATGAGGCTCCGGGCATGGCCCTGCTCTTTGCCGCATATGAACGCCTGATCACCGGCATTCACAATGAAGACACCATCGAGCAATACCACGAAAACGGCCGCAAGCTGGGCCGCCTGCTCTACCAGGGCCGCTGGTTTGACTCGCAGGCTATCATGCTGCGCGAGAGCGCACAGCGCTGGGTCGCGCGCCCCATCACCGGCGAGGTCACGCTCGAGTTGCGGCGCGGCAATGACTATTCCATTCTCAACACCGACTCGCCTAACCTGACCTTCAAGCCCGAGCGCCTCACCATGGAGAAAGGTGAAAGCACCTTCTCGCCGCGCGATCGCATCGGCCAGCTCACCATGCGCAATCTTGATATCACAGACACGCGAGAGAAGCTGCTGACCTATGCCAAGTCCGGGCTGATCACCCTCAGCCACGGCTCGGAGCTGCCTAAGCTGAACTCGGGCGAAAAGAATTAACTCATATAAAGACAGAAGGCCGGCGGAAGCCGGCCTTTCATTTCTCCATTTCGGATATACGCTGGGCATCAGCTTTTCTTCCCCGTTACCAGCCCATCTGCCGCATCCGCTTCAGAATAATCGCGCTGTACCAGTTCATTCGTTGCGGCTTCCACTTGAGCGGAGCCGGCAGGATCGCGGCCAGTCTGGCAGCCTCATCACGGCTCACGCTGCGCGCTGTGGTGTGGTCGTAGTACACGCACGCCGCCTGCGCACCGTAGACGCCTGGCCCCCACTCCACTTCATTCAGATACAACTCCAGAATGCGGCGCTTGCCCAGCACCAGTTCCGCCACCGGAACGAGAGATGCTTCCGCAACCTTGCGCACAATCGAGCGGCCTGTTCCGAAGAATAGATTCTTCACCAATTGCTGATCGAGCGTGGAGCCGCCGCGCAGCCGTCCCCCATCCATATCATGCTGGGCCGCGGACTCCATCGCATGCCAATCAAATCCGTGGTGCTGGTAAAAGCGCGCATCTTCGGCCGCAATGACCGCATGCTGCAGATTCGGTGAAATGCGGCTGAGCGGCTCATATTCATAACGCAGACGATAGGGCCGATGATGAACCCAGGCCTCGACTCTTCGCTCCATATGCACAGCCGTCGTGGGCGGATTGATCCATTTGGCCGCCACCAGCATCAGCGCCGCCAGCAACCAGAGACAAACCACAGTCGCGACAACCCACCGCAAAGTGGTTCGCCACCAGCTCTCACGCCGGGGACTTCTGGATTTTGAGGCGGACTTTCTGACCATGCTTCCAGCATCATAGCCGCAAATGTAGAAATCGCCGCTAACACTTTCTTCCTTCATGCAATGGGGCCACGGCATCTCAAAACACCGCGGCCCTAATTATCGAAGCGCATTTATGTAACCGTATTCGCTACGTAATCCGCGGATTGCCCCGCATCGCCGTGTATTTTGGACTCAGATCGTGTCTCGTGTGAGGCTCTTCCATATTGCGCCGGTTGGTGAAGAAGATATCTTCCCCTTCCCGAATCAGGTAATCCGCCGTGCGGGCCGCCAACGCCTGAATCGTCAGTCCGGGATTTGCCGATCCCTGCGTGGGCAGAATACTGCCGTCGCAAATAAACAGGTTCGGGATATCGTGCGTGCGCCCGAATTTATCCACGACAGAAGTCGCCGGATTATCGCCCATGCGCGCACCGCCCACCAAGTGGGCGTAGCGCGCCTCCTGCACCACCAGATCCGCACCCGCCGCCTTCATGACATCCATGGCCTTGTTTTTTGCAAACTCAATCAGCTTCTTGTCATTGTCATGCAGGTTAAAGGTCACCTTGGCCACCGGCAAACCATACTGGTCCTTCGCCTCCGCAAGTTCCACGCGGTTGTCATCCCAGGGCAATATCTCACCAAGCACGCCAAAGGCCGCCCAGTGGTTGTAGTCCATCATCACGCGGCGCATGCCCCAGCCCCACGCTCCCAGAGCGTTCATCATGTGCTTGGCAAAGGCGACGGGCATGGGTGCCACTGTCTGAATGGCAAACCCACGCGCAAACCCGCGCTTCGGGTCCGTCTCGTAAAACTCCTCTGTCAGTGCATTCGCCGGCGGCGCCTTATACATGCGAATCAATTGCTCGAATCGTCCCGCAACCACATTGCCGGCTTGCGCCATCAGGTAGCGTCCCAGTGTTCCACTCGAATTAGCAAGTCCTTGCGCATGACCTGGGCACGCTGAGTTCATCAGCAACCGTGGCGTCTCGATCGCGTATCCAGCCACGATCACGGCGCGCGCCTTCACCATATGCTGCTTGCCTTTTCGATCCAGGTATTCGACGCCTGCAACGCGTCCATCGTCGCGCATCACCACGCGTGAGGCCATGCACAATGAGCGAATCTCCGCGCCATGTTCGATTGCGTCCGGCACATGCGTGATGAGCGTGCTGGCCTTGGCCCCCACCTTGCAGCCCTGCAGACAAAATCCGCGATAGATGCAGTGCGGCCGATCCCCATGCGACGAAGACAGAATGGCCACTGGCCCTCCCGCAACCGTCCGAATCCCCAACTCGGTGCATCCGCGTACCAGCACATCGCTCACTCCGCCAGACGGATGCGGGGAATATGTATAGCCGTGCGGATCGCCCCATGGAAAGTACGCCGGCCCAGCCACGGGCATCTCGCGTTCGAGCAGTTCATAGTAGGGCTTCAGATCCTCGTAGCACATGGGCCAATCCGCGCCCACGCCATCGTCTGAGTACACACGAAAATCAGATGGATGAAAGCGCGGCGTAAAGGCCGCCCAATGCACCGAGCCGCCGCCCACGCCCTTGCCGCTGTTGTTCGAGCCCAGCGCCAGCGGGTCCTGGCCTCCGGTGATGCGAAGATCGTTCCAGTAAAGCTCGTGCGAACCCTCCTCGTCGCTTACCCAATCCCTCTCTGTATTCCAGAAAGGGCCGGCTTCAAGGCCCACGACCTTGAAACCCGCGCGCGCCAGGCGCTGCAACAACACGCCGCCCGCCGAACCTACGCCGACGATGCAATAATCCACTGTCTCGTCTTCGCCGAACTGCTTCATCGGCACCTCAATGGATTGCATGGGCCCAAGACGGTGCTTTCCATCCTGCATTTCAGATTTGAAGAATACCATCTCTACTGTCCGCCTCCGTTTCCAGATAAGGTCTTGTTGCCCGGCAACTCCAGTTCTGAAACCGAATCCGCGGGTGCGTTCCATTCATAGCGCCGCTCATCTTTCTCCCACGGTTCTGGCAGACCATTTTCAAGACGCATATAGCCGCGCGGATACGAAGGCCCCCCAAAGCCAATCTCATCCCATGCCCAAGGATGCGCATAGTAGGCCGTGACGCAATCCTCAAGCAGCATCGACCAGAACCGCCCCACCGGCATCGTCTGCCACACGTGGTGATCGGGATCAGGCTTCTGATCGCGCAGCGACTTGAGCAGTAATTCCTGCTGGTGCACCGACGCATCCACAAAAGAGACCCCGTAGCGGCCCATTGCCATCTCATCGATGGCCTGCACACCTCTCAGGTAGGCTTCCTGATCAGGCGGCATGTCTTCGTAACGAAAACCATTGAGGCGATTCTTGAAGAGCCGTCCGTCAATCACCGGCAAAACAGGAATCGTTCGGTCCTCCGCACGGTCATCCTGCGGCACCAGGCGATCCACAATGGCCTGCATGGTGGCAGCCTCTTTTTCATTGAAGAAGCGGATGGGGTCCGACAGCTCTACACGCTTTTGCACCACTTGCAACGTGGCCTCGTCCCAATATTCCTTCTGATCGAGAGCACTGAAACCGTTGTAATACCCGGGCTGTGACAGCTCTTTAATTTCACGTCCCCGGACGGAGTCAAATGGAAAAGATCGTTTCGTTGTCATCGATTCTCCCTGCGTAAAAGGCTGGCCATCATTCCGAGAAATCCGCACGCGGCAAACAGCATCGGCGCAAAAATGGGCGGCCCGTGCAGGATGTTGTACACCGGCTTCTTCCAGCCGCCAGGCCTGCCGCCGATACCTCGTACGTGATAGAAGCTCCCAATCAAACCATCCGCCATGGCGAGCGCTGAGGCAGCGGGCAGCAGTGTCTTGGCGATGCGCTCACTCTTCAGGCTTCCGGCTGCCCCAGCCAGCAACAGCGGAGTCAGAATGATCGGGCTCCACTGAACGCGCATTCTGAAGTTGGACTTGTAGTGGGAGTAAAGTGTTTCAAAGCCGCAAAAGAGCGTCCACGCAAAGGTCACGACCGCGAGGTGCCTCTGAAAACGCCCGTAGCGCAATTCCTCGCGCCAGCCGTTACGACCGCTCTGCTCCTCGTCCTCCGGCTCGCCCGGCCTTTCGTCTTCACGCCGCAGGTACGAAGCCATGAAGCCCAGATAGGCGCTGGTGCCAAACAACAGCGGAGCTACAATCGGCGGCCCCATGACGATATTCGTCACCGGTAATCGCCATCCTCCCGGCTTGCGTGCAATGCCTCGCGCATGAAAGAAAAAGCCGATGACTCCATCGGCGAGCGTGATCAACGACATCCAACGCAGCAGCGTCCGCGCCGCCCACTTGTTAAAGAAACCCAGAACGCCAGCCGCGCTCACCGCGCCACTCAGAATCACTGGCGTGTACATCACCGGATTGCTGTAGCTGCCTTTGTAGTGCTCATAAGCCACTTCCAGACCGGTGACAGCACTCGTGCCAGCGGCAATCAGGCAAAGACTGCGTTGAAAGCGCCCATCACGAATATGCTCGAGAGCTACTTCTGTCAGGTTCGCCGCTTGTTTCATCGTTAACGCGGTACTGTGGTCTTCCTTCTCACTCCGCAGTCCGCTCCTGTTGTCCTCCCGTTCTTCTTCCATGCGTCTCCCTCAGACGGCGTATTGTTTTGCATCCTTGTGTTTGAAAGTCAGCCCCATGCCAGGCGCGGAAAGATCCGGCGTCAACCGCCCGTCTTTCTGCGGCAAAAAGCCATCAAAAAGCATCTGCTCTATCCGCACGTGATCATGAAAGTATTCGACATTGCGAAACCCTTCCGCCGCGCAGCCCACATGCATGTGCAGACTCGGCGCACAGTGAGCCGAGGTGGGGCATCCAAAGCTGGCAGCAATCGCCGCGCCTTGTAGAAATCCGGTGAATCCCAGGCATCGGGTGGCATCCATCTGCAGCACATCCACCGCGCCCGCATGCAGCATGTGACGAAAATAGCGAGCATCGTAACCGTATTCACCGGCAGCAATGTCCATTCGTGAACCGACTGCCGCGCGCACGCGGCTCATCTCCAACAGATAATCGGAACTGATCGGCTCCTCAAACCAAACCACGCCTTGCTCTGCGAACTCCTTCGCCATGGCCACCGCCTGTCGCGCGGAATAGGCCCCATTGGCATCGACGAACAGCTCGGTATCCGGTCCGATAGTCTCGCGCGCAACTCGCACGCGACGCGGGTCCTCGACAGGCTCCGACCCGACCTTCATCTTCACGCTGCGCAAGCCTGCCTCAGCCCAACCGCCGAGTTGCGCGCGCAGTTGCGCATCCGAGTATGAAGTAAATCCTCCGCTGCCGTACGCCTCCACTGAGCTTCTTCTCTGCCCCAGCAACCGCGTCAGCGAAACATCCAGCAAGCGCGCCTTGAGATCCCACAAAGCAACATCGAGCGCCGAAATCGCCATGGCACAAAGGCCCTGTTGACCATTGTTCCTAACCTTGCCAAACATGGCTGCGTGTAATGCCGGAATATCGAATGCCGGCTTCCCCTCCAGGCAGGTCTCTGCGAGGTGTTTCGCCATGGCTGCCGCTGCCGGATGAGCATAGGTGTAACCCGTACCCATCTGCCCGCCAGCCCTGATCTCTGCCAGCACGAGCGTCGTGGAATCCCACGATAGAGTTCCATCTGCTTCTGGCGCATCGGTGGGAATGGTGAATGCCGCAATCTCAACTTTCTCAATGAGCATTTCCGGCATTCCCATCCCCATCCTCTATCTTCTGGACGCAGCAAATCTATTTGCACCGTCTACGGTTACGTGTTCAGAATCCTCGGGTACGACTCCCTAAACCAGTTCCCTCACCTTGTCATACGCATTCGTGAGAGCAATTCTGGTCGCATTCGGCTCACCCCGCGCCAGCGCTTCCCCGAGCTTGAGCGCTTGCGACGCCTTAATCTTGGCGGGCATCGGCGGAGTAAATTGATCCACCACCGCTTCAATCAGGACCGGCTCTTTTTTGTTGGCTAGAAGATCGAGCTGTGATCCGCACGTCTTGGCATCCTCGATGCGGATAGCGTCCAGTCCCGCACCCCGGGCGATGGCGCTGAAATCAGCCGGATACAGATCGCACGCATACTCTGGATTGCCCAGAAACACCATCTGCTCCCACTTGATCTGCCCCAACGTATTGTTCTTGATGACTACGATCTTGATGTTGAGCTTGTAAGCAGCAACGGTGATAAGTTCACCCATCAGCATGCTCAAACCGCCATCGCCGATAATGCAGTAAACAGGCCGGTCAGGATACGCAACCGCTGCACCAATCGCATACGGCAGCCCACAGGCCATCGTCGCTAGATTTCCCGAGCAGCTATGCTTCTGGCCGCGAAGCGCCGGCACATAGCGCGCCCACCACGTCGTAATCGTCCCGGAATCCGACGTAACTATCGCATTTGCAGGGATTCGCTTGCCCAACTCCCAGCCCATCACCTGGGGCTTCATCGGTTTGTCGTCGCGAGTGCCACGCTCTTCGAGCAGCTTCTGCCAATCTGCCTTGGCCTTCTGTGCTTTCTTCAAAAAGCTGCCATCGTGGTCCTTCAGCAAAGGCAGCAGCGCGCGCAGACACGTGCGGGTATCTCCTACCAGCCCAACATCCGCCGGATGACGCAGCCCGATTCTCTGCGCATCGACGTCAATTTGAACGCATTTCACCGTGCCCGGCTTGGGCAGAAATTCAATGTAAGGGTACGAAGAACCCACGATGAAGAGCGTGTCGCAATCTTCCATCACATCCTGCGAAGGCGCGGTGCCCAGCAGACCAATACCACCAGTCGTATAAGGACTGTCATCCGGCACGCATGCTTTGCCCAGCAAAGCTTTCACCACGGGCGCTCCGAGCCTCTGTGCCATCTCCTCCAGTTCGCTCGTCGCGTGCAGAGCCCCACGTCCGGCGAGGATCGCAATCTTCTTTCCGCGATTCAGAATGTCAGCGGCATGTTCCAGTTCCACACGTGCCGGCAACTGATCAAAATAGGCTGGCGTTGAGGTCGTATGATGCTGCGGATCCCGCGAAGAGCGTCCTTTGTTCGCATCCTGCACCTGAACATCAACGGGAATCGTGATGTGCGAGACACCGCGCGCGTTCAATGCGCTGCGAATCGCGAGGTCCGCAACGCTTTCCATGTGAGCGCCGCTCATGACGCGCTCGTTATACACAGCCACATCGATAAACAGCTTGTCGAGCTGTACATCCTGCTGCGTGAAGGTGCCAATCAGATCGCTGTGCTGCATGCCGGTGATCGCCAGCACCGGCGCTCCATCCATCTTTGCGTCATACAGACCATTCAGCAGATGAATGCCGCCGGGCCCCGAAGTGGCCACACACACTCCCAGCCTTCCTGTGAACTTCGCATAGGCGCACGCCGCAAAAGCTGCAGACTCCTCATGGCGCATATGCACAAAGCGGATCCTGTCCTTCTGCTTTCGCAGCGCCTCAAATACTCCGTTGATTCCATCCCCGGGGATACCAAAGACGGTATCGACTCCCCATGCAATCAGGCGTTCTACCAAGACATCCGAAGCATCTGCCACAGATTGACCTCCTCTGGCGCAATAAAGCGCATATGACCATCAACTACTTTGTAGGAAGCAGATCAGCGGAATCGAGTTTTCTCTCTCTGAGTCTTTCAGTCTCGCGCACCGACAATCGAATGCGATGAATAGAAACATAGCTTCTGATTCGTGTCTAAATGCAGAACCGCGCATCAAACGTGCGAAATAGAAATGCAACGACGTTGATAGCCTATGCAATGCGAGCAATAACCATGCTGCCCTGAATAAGGTTCTGCACCGCCGCCTCTACAGCACTTGCTCAGGAGTGAGACTTCTTTTCTGGCTTGGCTGTGTATCTTGATCGCGCCCTCGACTTCAACTTCCGCCTGCGCATCCCAGTAAGCAGAAGGGCTGCCAGGCTCGGTAACTTGCTTTCGCGATCTGATTTAGGCGCTCTCACAGCCAGATCTCTCACGACCAAGGTGTAGCTGCGAACATCTCTTGGCGCGCTCTCACAATCCATCCGCGCCGCTCGCTGAAGCCAAAAAGAAGAAGGAGAAATATCCATGGGAATCAAAGAAGCATTAGGGCTCGAATCCGGTCCCAAAGTCCGTTACGCGATCGTCGGCCTCGGAGATATCGCGCAGGAAGACATGATGCCCGGAGTAGACCACACGGGAAATTCTGAGATCACGGCGCTCGTCACATCGGATGCCACCAAGGCAAAACAACTCGGCGACAGATACGGTGTGAGCGCAGTCTTCAGCTACGAGCAATTTCCTGATGCCATCGCCTCCGGCACCTTCGACGCCATCTATCTTTCCACTCCAAATTGGCGTCATTCTGAATTCATCCTTCCGGCACTGCAAGCGGGAATCCATGTGCTCACGGAGAAGCCTCTCGAAGTCTCCGTTGAAAAGTGTAACGAGATTCTCGATGCCGCGGCGTCTTCCAACGCCAGGCTCATGGTCGCTTATCGTCTCCACTTTGAACCCGCCACGCTCGACACCATCGATCGCATTCGGGACGGAGAGATTGGCGAGGTGCATCTGTTTTCTTCCACCTTTGCGCAGCGCGTGGACCGGGACAATCATCGCGTCAAGCACGGCAGTCTTGCCGGCCCCGTCTTTGACATGGGACCCTACCCCGTCAATGCGGCCCGTTACATATTTGAAGACGAACCCACCGAAGTAGTTTCCGCAGTCGGAACCCGTCACCCGCAATCAGGCTTTCCGCAGGACTTCGATGACACAGTTGCGGTCACCTTGCGCTTCCCACAAGACAGGCTCGCGCAATTCAATCTCTCTTACTACGGCAATCCCTCTGACTCATTCATTGCGGTGGGCACTGAGGGCACGATTCAACTCGATCCGGCATACATGTTCGGGCAGGGCCTCAGGCAAGTCGCCACCGTTGGCGAAAAAAAGAATGAACGTACCTTCAAGAACACCGACCACTTCGGCGGCGAACTCAAGTATTTCTCCGAGTGCATTCTGAACGGAGAAATCCCCGAACCGGACGCGGAGGAAGGCTTCGCAGACGTCCGCATTCTTGAGGGAATCATGAAGGCTCTCGAAACCGGAACATCCGTGAAGCTTCCTCCATTCCGGCGCTCACGACGCATCGATACCGAACGCCAAAGAATGACACTCGGCGCGGTGTCTACCCCCGAACTCGTGCATGCCAGCAATCCCGGCCCGGGATCGGAGAAGAAGCCGAAGAATTGATGTGACGCGTGCTGCGGGATGCTGCCGGTCCCCACTTCTCTCAACGATCGAAACCCCGCTGCACAACAGCGGGGTTTCTTGACTTGACCGGTTCCATACGGTTTGTTTTGCTGAATCAGGAGATTCCTCCCGGTCCAGTTGCCGGTATTTTCAGATTCTCATCGTATTTGTGCTCGGTACGGTTACCTTTCTCTGCCATTTCGTTCGCAATCTGGTCGATTCGGCGCTGTTCATCCGATTCTCGCGATCCCGGGAACTCCTTTTGATCAATCTCGGGGGTTTTCAAGCTGTCTGGTTCTTCTCTCATAATTCTTGTCTCCTGCTTCACAAAAGATGCTGCAGCCACTGAGCCGGGTTATCCCGCCTCCGTACACTTGTGAGGCATCCCTGCCAAACCAAAAGGCCAGAGTTTAAAACTCTGGCCTTTCATCATCAAAGCAATGCCGGTGAACCCGTCAGATCACTCGCAACAGAAGCAGAATAATCAGAATCAACAGGATCAGACTGATGCCGCCGCCGCCGTAATATCCAACACCGGGGCCCATTCTGTATCCGCCAAAACCAAATACCAACAACAGAATAATCAAGATGACGAGAAGCATTTGTTCTCCCTTCGAGTAACCACTTATGCATTAGCCGTTCGTTCTAGTGCTCGCCGCCGTGTGGTACTGATAGCTTTGCGTCACGCCCGCACTGCGCCCGGAATACATCTGCTCATCGGATGGAACCATGGCGGAAAATGTTGTTTGCAGCTGACACAAAATTCCATATCTTCCGTATCTCTGCGAGTTGCCTGCACAAGCTCAATTATTTCCGCGGGAAAACTAATCCCACCACCTCGCCGCCTAACCCTCCCACGGCATCAGCGTCCAATGTCGGGAGCTTGGATGCGATCCTGTGTGTCATCGGCTCCTCTCGTCCGGTATATTCGGGACAGATATGAGCGCAGAGTCCACCCCTTCTTACTTGCTGATTCACTTCTCCGGGCCTGACCGGCCCGGGCTGACTGCCGATCTCACGCATGTGCTGGCGGCTCACGACGTTAACATCCTCGACATCGGCCAGGCGGTCGTGCACGAGACGCTCGCCCTCGGCATACTCATCGAGATACCGGCAAGCAAGAGCGTCACCTCGCTCAAGATCACGCTCACTGAGCATGCGCGCGATCTCCGCCTCGAGCCATCTTTCTCCGCGGTCTCGCAGGAGTCGCTCGAACGCTGGCTGCATGACTCCTACCAGCCCCACTTTCTCATCACCATCCTTGGCCGCACTGTCACTGCACGGCATCTCGCGCGAGTCAGCGCCATCCTCGCGGCGCACGCGTTCAACGTCTATCGCATTGAGCCGCTCACGCAGCACATTGCTTCTGACATCGCGGCCAACGCCTGCATTGAGATCTCTGCCAGCGGCGACCTCTCACGCGAGGCAGCCATGCGCGCGGAGTTCACCGCCGCCGCTGAAGAGCTCTCTGTCGATATCGCCTTCCAGCATGAGAGCATCTTCCGCCGCAATCGCCGCCTCTTTGCCTTTGATATGGACTCGACGCTGATCCAGGGCGAAGTTATCGACGAGCTGGCGCGAATGGCCGGTGTCGGCGATGAAGTCGTGAAGATCACTGAGGCCGCCATGCGCGGAGAACTCAACTTTGACGAGAGCTTCACACGCCGTGTCAGCTTGCTCAAAGGCCTTCCGGCCGAGCGGGTCTACACGTTGCTCGATGCCATTCCGCTGACCGAGGGTGCGGAGCGCCTCATCCGCACGCTGCGCCGTCTCGGCTACAAAACCGCCATTCTTTCCGGCGGATTCAAGTTCTTCGCCAACCACCTGCAACAGAAACTTGGCATCGACTACGTGTACGCCAATGATCTCGAAATCATAGATGGCACGGTCACCGGCCGCGTGATTCCGCCCATTGTGAATGGCGAGCGCAAAGCCGCGCTGCTCAAAGAGATTGCCGGGCGCGAGAGCATCTCTCTCGAACAGGTCGTTGCCGTCGGTGACGGAGCCAACGACATTCCCATGCTCAGCGTGGCCGGCATGGGCATTGCTTATCGCGCCAAGCCGCGCGTGCGCCAGCAGGCCAGCCAGTCCATCTCATGGCTCGGCCTGGATGGTCTGCTTTATCTCATCGGCGTGCGCGACCGCGATCTGCGCGCGAGCGAAGCAACGGAATCAAAGTAACCTGCCGCACGCAATTCACTTCCGCTATAGTGACCTCAGCGCGGCGAAGCATTCACCCTTCGCCGCGTTTTTTCTCCCAGACTCGCGTGCTACTTTTCCGTGCCGCCTCACCGATGCGCAGACATCGAGGCCACGGGTTTTAGATCCATCATGATCACGCAAGCACCCGCCGCCCTCACGCCATTAGAACTCGCCCAGCGCCTGGAAGCCTTCCTCGCCGAGCATCCCTCCGCCGCCGTGCTCGAAGAAGGCGCGATGCTCTTCGACATGCGGCTGGCCCGCTACTCGGTCACGAGTGAGCATAACCGCTGCATGCTGCACCTTTGGTCTGATCAGCGCAATCTGGTGCGCACCGTGACCGGCATGCGCGCAAGAAGCAACTCGCTGCTCATCGAGACACGCCGCTTCGGCCAGACCAGGCCGCAGTCACTGCTCATGCTCGCCGAGCAGGAGCGCCGCACCCCCACGGCGCGCGACTCCAGCCGGCGTCAATATTTGCAGCGGCTCCAGCGCGTGGTCACCTCCCACTTTGAAGGCACTCCTGAATCCTTCTCCACCGCGCTCGACATGGAGCAAAGCCTCGGCCCCGCCTACGCGCGCGGACTGCTCGCGCGCGGACCCTCAGCCTGGGCAGTGCTCGGCGTCAACGCGCAGGAAGATGCGTCCACCATCACCAACGCCGTCACGCTGGGCATTTTATGGCTGCAGGCCTGCCGCGAACGCCTCGCAAAAAAGCGGGTCGTCGAAGGGCTGCGTCTGTTCCTGCCGCGCGGCATGGCCCAGGGCGCACGCGAACGCATGCGGTGGCTCAGCCGCGATCTGGCAAAGTGGGAACTCTACGAGCTGAGCGAAGACAACGACGAGCTGACGCCTTTGGAAATCACCGACACGGGCAATCTTGCCATGGAAGTGAGGCACGCCTTTGATCCCGAGGCAGCCATGGCGCGCATGCGCGAGGGACTTCAGTCTCTGCTCGATCAGTTGCCCGAATCCCTGCGCACTCGCACCGAGATTCGCCCGCGCTCTGCCACTGAAGTCGCGCTTCTGCTGCATGGCCTAGAATATGCACGCGTGCGCCATGAGCCACTGCCAGGCAGCTTTCGCCTCGCCGACCGTATCACCTTCGGCGCGGGCCGCAGTGAAACAGAACTCACAGAAGAGACCGCATCCTGGCTTCTCGATCTGGCCGCGCGCCTGGCTGAAGACCGCAAACCCGGTGGCAACCTGCGCAATCCGCTCTATCGCATGCAGCCGGAACCGTGGCTGGAATCGCAGTTGCGCCAGCATCCCGGCGTAATCGACCCCATGCTGCGCGGCGATTTTCTCTATGAGCAGGTGCCCGCTCTCTCCGCGGCCGATCGCGGCCTCATGGACCTGCTGACCGTCACACGGAATGGCCGTCTCGTCGTGATGGAGTTGAAAGCCGAAGAAGACCCGCACCTGCCCTTGCAGGCGCTCGACTACTGGATGCGCGTGCGCACGTTGCATCGCTCCGGCGAGCTGCAACGTCATGGCTACTTTACCGGAATCGAGTTATCCCAGGACGATCCAATGCTTTACCTGATCGCGCCCGCGCTCCGTCTGCACCCTACCTATCCGGTCGTGCTGCAGTATCTTTCCCGCGAAATCGAGTGGCAGGTCATCGGCCTCGACGAGCACTGGCGAACGACGCCGCGCGTCATCCTGCGCAGGCGGCCGAATCCATAGCCGGAAAATCCTCCGGCACATCTTCCATCCGCTGCAACGGCTCGAGCGCTTCCCCGCTCAGGCGCGTCTCAAAAAACCGCTCCACCGCATCCAGAATCTTCGGCCCCGTCTTTGCCTCATAAATGGACTTGCGCAACCCCGCACCACCCGGCACTCCATGCGTGAACCATGAGGCAAACTGCTTCATCTTGCCCTCGGCCGCACGCGAGGCATGCTCATCTTCGCGGCCCTCGTCGAGCAGCATCTCAAAGTAGGTGCGAATCATCTGGTAGCGATCCGCCTCGCTGGGCTCGTCATAGCGGCCCGTCGCCGTGTACTGTGCAATCTGGCGAAAAATCCACGGATTCGCCGGAGCCGCACGGCCAATCATCACCCCGTCGCAGCCCGTCTTCGCCACCAGCGCGCAGGCATCTTCCGGCGTGCGCACATCGCCGTTGCCAATCACCGGAATCCGCACCGCATCCTTCACTTCCGCAATGTGCTCCCACCGTGCCTGACCGGAGTAGCCCTGCTCGCGCGTGCGAGCATGCAGTGACACGGCATTCAGCCCGCTTTCTTCGGCCAGCCGCGCCAGCGGAACGCAAATGATGTGCTGATCGTTCCAGCCCAGCCGGAACTTGACCGTGAAAGGAATCTTCACCGCCCCGCGCACTGCTTCAAATATCTTCGCAATCAGCGGCAGGTCGCGCAGCAGGCCGCTGCCGCCGTTGCACGCCACTACGCGCTTGGCCGGGCAGCCAAGATTCAGGTCCACCATGTCAAAGCCGGTGTCTTCCACAATGCGCGCCCCCTCGGCCAGCGTCTCCGGATTCGACCCGAAAAGCTGCGCCGCAATGGGATGCTCGTCCTCATAAAACGTGAGGTAGCGCTTGCGCTTGGACTCGCGCATCTTCGACAACCCATCCGCCGAGGTGAACTCGGTCATGATGAGCCCGCAGCCGGACTGCTGGTTGGTCACCTCGCGGTCCACATTCGCCGCGCCCGCGCCGCCCTCGGCAAACAGGCTCGCGTTCCGGATGAAGCGGCGGAACACCGTATCCGTCACCCCCGCCATGGGCGCCAGCACCGTTGCCGGAGCCACCACCACCCCGCCGATATCCATCGACGCGGGCACGCGCACGCCCTCCGGCATGGTGTACTCGACCGGATTGTCCCACTGCTTCTTCATCGATCGCTTCTTCATCGAAGAGGCCCTGCATTCCCGGCAAACACGTCGAAGCCTCCGCCAACGCGGAGGCTTCTGGGTTCTGTGCTGCGCCGGCGCGTTACTTGGCGGCTTCGACCTTGGCGTACTTGCGGCGGAAGCGCTCCACGCGGCCCGCGGTGTCGATCAGCTTCTGCTTACCGGTGAAAAACGGGTGGCAAGCCGAGCAGATTTCCACGTGGATGTCACCACGATGGGTCGAGCGCGTCGTAAAGTCGTTCCCGCAGGCGCACTTGACATGAATTTCGTTGTAGTTCGGATGAATATTCTGCTTTGGCATGACTCGAAAAGACCTTTCCTGCAATTCTCTTATGTTACCCATATTGGATGCGCAGGGCAACCCAAAAGGCTCACGGCCGGCCCCGAGGCGCAAAACCGCCCCCGCTCGGGCATGCTCGTCCCGCCAGACCCTCCGCGCTCCACCTTCCTACACCTTGCGTTTCATCAACTTACGTTATCGCCCTAAGTCAACCATCGGAGTATTTACCTTCCCGCATGGCAATCTGGCTTTGAGCATGTATAGAATCGGCTCAGACAACTGAACTTCCCACGGGAATGTAGGAGACGTATTTATACGCATGAGCTGGATGGAGCGCTCTGCCGAGGCCGGCGACAGGCCTCGCCGCTGGAGCGGTTGGGACACGCTGGCTCTGCTGCTTGACGCTGCCGTAGTTAGCATTGGATTGTTATGGCACGACCCGTGGGCTGACGAAGCACAGGCGTGGCTGATCGCCCGCTCCATGGGCTTCTGGCAGATTGTGGCGCATGGGGTGCGCTATGAGGGCAGCCCCGCTCTGTGGCACTGCTTCCTGCATCTGCTGATTCTGCTTCACGTGAGCTATTCCGGCATGGCCTGGGCGACGGGAGCCATGGCGCTGGCCGGCATCGCGATTTTCCTGCGCTGGTCGCCATTTCCTCCCATACTGCGCCTGCTGTTGCCGCTCACCTTCTGGCTCGCTTATCAGGACGCCGTCATCGCTCGCAGCTATGTGTTATTCACGCCGCTAGGCTTTGCAGCGGCGGCGCTGCTGCGGAACCGCGCACAGCGTCCCATACTTCTCGCCGTAATTCTGGCCCTGTGCGCCAACATCTCACTGCACGGCTTTCTTGCTGCTCTGGGACTGGCGGCCGTAGCCCTGATGCAGGCATGGCGCTCCCGGTCCCGGTCCGGCGTCGCAGGCCTCGGGCGCAACCCGGCCGGGATCGCAGCGGCGTTGATCCTGCTCACCGGCGTCAGTGTGGCCGTTTTTTCGGCATATCCGCCACCGGATGACAGTTGGCCAGCCGCCACAAACATCGTCAAATCGGCCAAAAGAATGGACGCCCAGCTCCTTGGCCGGCCCCTCGCGGCAAAGTACCAGCCCCACTCTTCGGCCACTACCGCGGCGGATCAATTGGTTCCCTTACCCTATCCGCGCCACCATCGCACGCCGCTCCAGTCTCTCCACAAAAGAGCCGCGCGCATTCTCGGCACCATCACTTTTCCGCTGTCAGACGCGGGCCTTTACGGACTCCTGCTCTTCGGCGCGCTCTGCTGGCTGGCCATTCGCACACCCCCGACCCTCGAAGCGGGTCCGATGGGATGGCCCGGCTTGTTGCCCTATCTGGTGCTCGTGTTGATTTTCAGCAGCATGTATCTGGAGCCAAGGCACTGCGGCATGATGATGATGGGCTTTTTCATCGCGCTCTGGCTGGTGTGGCCCTCTACCACGCAGCCGTTGACGCGCGGGCATCGCATCGTCACCGCCCTGCTGGTGCTGATGGCAGTCGAACAGATCGCCTGGACCGCCCATGCCCTTTGGCGCAGCACGCGCACCGCCTCCGCTCCCAGCACCGCGACCGCCGCATTCCTCAAGCAGTATTCCGGCGTCCCCGTGGATGGCTTTTACTATCACTCCATCAACGTGCTTCCGTATTTCCGGCGCAATATCTACGCCAACCAGAGCTCGCCCTACTGGCTATGGAGCAAACACCAGCACATCGACCGGGATGCCCCCATCGCAATCGCAAAACGCCCGCGCATCATCGTTGTCGGCGGCTTCCGTTGGAGCCCGCGCGACAGCGCTGTCAGTTACGACTGGAAAAGGCCCGGTGCCGGCCTGAACAGTATCTGGCAGAACGACCGCTATCGCATCGTGGCCTACGCAAAGCAGCATGGCTACAGCGAAACCCACGATTTCTGCGGCTATCAGTTCATGCGCTTCGGCTATGTAGAGCGCGACTGCGACATCATTCTTGAGCCGTCGGCAGAAGCGCGCTGAGCCTACTGCGGCGGAGGCTGCACCCGCTTGCCCTTCGGCAGCGCCTTCTCATCTTCATGGCGATGCTTGAAGTCGAGACCGAAGTGCGGCGACGAGCGCGTCCCGTGAATCTGGATGGGCACCTGCATCCCCGCATTCTTCTTTGACAGGAACGGATTGGCGATCTTCAGCGCCCAGTGCTTCCAGCCCGTCACCATCTGCGATGCCTTGGCCGAGGTGCGCACCACGCCATGCAGGTCAAACTGCTTTCCGTCAAGCGAATACACGCCGTCAAGCCCCACGACCGCGCCCTTCACCGTGTAGACCAGATGCTGCAGCCTCAGCTTTCCATTCCCAAGGTAAAAGTGCCCCTGCATTTGCGAGGCCGCATCCGGCATCTGCACCTGATCGAGATTCCCCTGCTTGCGCGCCTTGCCGATCGTCTTCGCCTTTTTCGGCCGCCCCTGCGCCCGCAGGCTCAGCTCATCCACCGCCGCCTGAAATTTCGGATTGTTGAAGTGTGCATTCTTCAACTGAAAGGTCCCATCCAACTGCAGCTTTTTCACCACAGACACCTTGCCCGGCGGAATCTTCAACGAAAAATGCAGCGTCACCGCGCCGCTCATCAACGGAGGCGTCGTCTTCACCGCCAGCCGCAAAAAGTCCTCAATGTTGGCGGGCCCTGATTCCACCTTCAGATCAATCTCATGCCCCTTGCCGCCGGGGCCGCGCACCACCTCACCGCGCGCCACAATCTTCGAGTGGTTCAGCATGGCGTTCACCGGCTGCAGATAGGTGTTGCCGTTGGTGCCATCCACAATCGCATGAAATTGAGTGTGCAGCGGCACCGGTGTATTCGCCGTGCTCAGGCTGAAGTCGGGTGTATCCGTCTCGCCATCCACCACAATGTGGTTCAGTTGCCCCTGATAATGCCCTTTGGACGAAAGCATGCCGCCGATGCCCTTGATGGTTCCGAGATCAGCATGCGCAAAGCTGTAATCGCCCGAGACCGGCGTCTGCCCCGGATCGTCCGCATGAAACGGCCCGAAATAACCATCCGTGGCAATCGCGCCCACCGGCTTGGGATTGATGAGCTGCGCCGTAAAGTGCCGCCCCTTGCCCTTTTCCGCCGCTCCCATCCGGATATTCGAAATCACAAACATCATCGGCGGCTTGCCCGGCTTGCTGCTCATGATGTTCAGCACCGCGTGATCCACCTGCACGCGATCCACGTTGATGCTCTGCTTGTGCGAGCCCTTCTGTCCGCGCATGGGGTGCAGCGCCTTCACCTGCTGACGCACCTGCTTCGGCGGAATGTTCAGATGCAGCCCGCTCACCTTCACCAGCGCAATGTTCATCGGGCTGCGAAACAGATCATGCCAGTGAGTATGAAAGGAGAACTTCTCCACCGTCGCCAGCGGCCGCCCTGACGGCATATCGTTCGGATAAATCTGCAGCCCGCTGCCCGTCGCCGACAACCCAGCCACCAGCGAAACATGAAAGTGCTGCAGAACCACCCGGCTATTCAGGCGCGCCGAGAGTGAGTCCACAATCCTTCGACGCAGCATCGGCTCGGCGTTGTTCACCACCCACTGGCCAATACCCAGCAGAATTGCCACTATCACAGTTACAATCACCGCAACGCGGCACCAGCGGCCACACCGCCGCCTGGGTCGCTCCAGTGGCTGCTCGTCGTTCCTTTCGTTCTGGCCCATGCATAGCCACCCTTCCGCGCGGCGGGTTACGGCTAAGTTAGAAGCGTCGCCATCCTTTGCGGTTGGATGCCGATGAATCCCTGCACCGCACGGCTCATGCAGGCAAAAAGCAAGGGCGTCTCGCAACGAGACGCCCTTCCATTGCCAGTTCCGTTCCGGCTCAGGGATGCTTGATGAACTTCCCGCTCTGCAGTTCGCTCATCGCCGTGCGCAGCTCCTCCTGCGTGTTCATCACAATCGGCCCGTACCACGCGACCGGCTCCTCGATCGGCTTGCCTGAGATCAGCAGAAAGCGAATGCCCTCGGGCCCCGCCTGCACCACAATCTCATCACCGCGATCAAAGAGCACCATCGTGTGATTCTTCGCGTCGTACACCGGCGCGGCCTCGGGCGCGTGCGCCTGCTCCGTCAGCACCGCGCGCGGCTCTGAGGCGTCGCGAAACGTGCCTGCGCCTGCGAATACATACGCAAACGCATTGCGCGTCACATCCACCTTGAGGCGGCGCTTCTTGCCCGGCGGCACTGACACATCAATGTACTGCGGATCCGCCGCCACGCCTTCCACCGGCCCGCGCTGGCCCCAGAACTCGCCGCACAGCACGCGCACATGCGTGCCGTCGTCCTCCGTCACTTCAGGAATCGCAGCCGAAGGAATGTCCTGGTAGCGCGGCGCGGTCATCTTGAGCGAGGCCGGCAGATTGGCCCAGAGCTGAAAGCCATGCATCCGCCCCTGCGCATCGCCCTTCGGCATCTCGTGATGCAGAATGCCGCTGCCCGCCGTCATCCACTGCAGGTCGCCGCCGGTCAGGCTGCCGCGATTGCCCAGGCTGTCGCCATGCTCCACCTCGCCCGCCAGCACATAGGTAATCGTTTCAATGCCGCGATGAGGATGCCACGGAAACCCCGCCAGATAATTTTTGGGGTCATCGTTACGAAAATCGTCGAAGAGCAGAAACGGATCAAAGTCCTTGGTCTTGCCAAAGCCAAAGGCGCGCTCCAGCTTCACTCCTGCGCCTTCCATCGTCGTCTTCGTCTCAAGAATCTCCCGGGGTGCTCTGAGAGACATAAGGATACCTCCTTGCCCTGCGGCCACTCTCTGTACGCCAAAGCGCACAGAGAGTGGGTTGTCTTGCTCTCACTACTTACGCGCGAATCGCCGAAATCTCCAGCTCAATCTTCAGGTCATCGCCCACCAGCACGCCGCCGGTTTCAATGGCGGCATTCCATGTCAGGCCAAACTCACTGCGCTTGATCTTCGTCGTGGCCGAGGCGCCAATGCGCACATTGCCAAACGGGTCCTTCGCTTCCGGCGTCGGGCCCTCCACGTTCAGCACGACTTCCTTCGTCACGCCATGAATGGTCAGGTCGCCGGTCACCTTCGCCTCGCCGTCGCCCGCGCTCTCAAACTTCTTGCTCTTGAAGGTGATCGTCGGGTGCTGCTCGGCATGCAGAAAATCCGGGCTCTTCAGGTGCGCATCGCGCTGCGCATCGAGCGTGTTGATCGTGTTCACGTCAATCACGGACTCAATGCTGGTCGCCGCCACATTCTGCGGATCATACTCAATCGTGCCCTGCACGTTGCTGAAGCCGCCGCGCACATTGCTGATCATCATGTGGCGAACCGTGAACTGCGCGCCCGAGTGCGCCGGATCGATCTTATAAACAGTCTTCATATAGCTCTCCTCTTCGGTTGGTTGGGGACGCTCAGCGCCCCTCAAAAATATCTTGATATCAAGATAGATGCACCCTGCGCCAAAACGATTCCGTGAAAAAATAGTGACAGACTGCATGAAGAAACCACCTCCCACGCACGCAGCTCTTGCCGAACCCGCAAGCACCCGGCCACGCACAAAGCCGGAACCGGTGCGAGCACCCGCGCCCGAGCGCGCCACCCCGCCGGAAGAAGACCTCAGCGGCCTGCACACCTGGCTCATCCTCTGGAAGGCCCAGCGCGCTGTCGGGCAGAACGCCCATCGCAGCATTGCGGGGCTCGGCCTCGGCCTCTCCGAGTTTGCCGCTCTTGAATTGCTGCTCCACAAGGGCCCGCAGCCGGTCAACACCATCGGCAAAAAGATTCTGCTCACCAGCGGCTCCATCACCACCGCCGTCGACCGGCTTGAGAGCCGGGGCCTGGTGCGCCGCATGCCCCACCCCACCGACCATCGCGCCCGCCTCGTCGAGCTCACTTCCGAGGGCCGCGATCTCATCCAGTGCGCCTTCCGCCGCCACCGTCTCGACATGGAAGAGACCGCCGCCGCCCTCAGCCCTCAGGAACGCCGCGAGCTGATGCGCCTGCTCAGGAAGTGGGGCCACTCCGCCGCCGAGCGCCTCTCCGAGCGGTAATTCCCGGCGGCCGCGCCGTCCCCGTCTCGCGCGCCGGCGTTCCTTATTCCCGTTTGCCGCGCATACGATAGAAGCAAGACGTCCGAGGAAAATCCCGCCTCTTCCCATTCTGATGCCACAACGCGCCCCCCAATCCGAACCCTCCTCGCTGCTCTACGAGCAGAAGCGCGTCATCGGCCTCGGCGAAATCCTCTGGGACTGCCACCCCGAAGGCCGCCAGCTCGGCGGAGCGCCCGCCAACTTTGCCGTCATGGCCGCGCGCCTCGGCGACCACGGCATCCTCGCCAGCCGCCTCGGCGTCGATGACGCGGGCAAGGATGCTCACGACGAGCTGGCCTGCCTGCCGCTCGATCTCAACTTTTTGCAAACAGACACCGAGCACCCCACCGGCCTCGCCCGCGTCATTTATAAACGCCACGCGCACGGCCAGGCTCTCAACTCAGCCAATCCCAGCTATGAGATCCCCCAGCCCGCCGCCTGGGACTTCCTCGACTTCAGCCCCTCCTGGCGCTCGCTGGCCGGCGCGGCGCATGCCGTCTGCTTCGGGACCCTGGCCCAGCGCAATCCGCACTCACGCAAAACCATCCAGCAGTTTCTGACCGCCACACAGCCGGAGTGCCTCCGCGTCTTTGACGTCAACCTGCGGCCGCCCTTTTTTGACGCACCCATGCTGCGCGACTCGCTCGCCCACACCACGTTGCTCAAAATGAATCACAAGGAAGCTCCGCAGCTTCTCGCCCTGCTCCAGGCGCCCGCTCGCTTCGCCAGCCTGCCGCTCCAGCACGCCGCGCATTACCTGCTCGACGCATTCCCGGCTCTGCAACTGGTCTGCATCACGCTCGGCAGCGCAGGCAGCCTGCTGGTCACCCACAGCGATCAGCACCATCATCCGGGCCTGCACAGCCGCGCCATCGACACCGTGGGAGCAGGCGACGCCTTCACCGCCGCCCTTGTCCACTACTACCTCGACGGAGCGCCCCTGCCCATCCTCAACGAAGCCGGCAACCGCTGGGGCGCATGGGTCGCCTCCCAGCGCGGAGCCATTCCGCCCCTCGACGCCGCTACATTGTCCGCCAACGCGCAGGCCATTGCGGCTGCAGGCGCCTGACAAATCACTCTGCGCTCATCAAGGCGCAACCGCGACAATGAATCTCTGATACCGCGACAGTGGCGGCGTGCCCTTGTCCGTGACCCTGATAATAAAATGCAGCGTCTCCGGTTTTTCCACCTTCGGAGCCGTGGCAAAAATGCTGCTCGTATCAGGAGCGCTGAACTCCACCTCACCGCGGTAGGAACCGGCCTCGGGATAGGGAAACCAGTAGTAGGTCAGGCTGTCTCCATCCGGGTCGGTCGCCTCTACTCCCAGGCTGAACTGGCTGCCCGAGCGTACATGGATCACCGAAGGCTGCTGCCGAATGACCACCGGCGGATGATTGGCCTCCCGGTAGCTCTTCGTGGTCCAGTCCATGCGGGCCGCAAAATCATTCTGGAAATCGTCTCTCCATCGCCATACCGTAACCTGATTGCCGCTGAAGGTGGCCTTCCCCGGCTCGATGGCCCGGCCATATTCGCCATGAACCGCCGGCGTATAACGATCCTCCGCATTCGTCCAGATCGGACGCGTCTCCTGCGGAATAGGAACTCCCCCCAGAAAGGTCTTGGGATTCGTAATCGGAACCACGGGCTGATAGAGCTCATAGCGCCCGCCCCAGCCGCCCCAGTCAGGATGCTCCATATCATTCAGCCCGTTCGGAATCAGCCCCAGCCACGAAGGAGTATCTCCCTCCATGCCATACGCCACATCCGGATAAGCCGCCCCCAGCGGCCCATGACCCTGCTGAATATTCTTGGCCAGCCATGCATTGCTAATGGAGGTATTGTCGATTCCCGGCACAAATCGATTGATGCCCTGCCATGTCGCGGTACTGTAATCGCCCCCCGGACTGACAATGTAAAACAACTCAGGAAAGCTCTTGCGAATCCAGGGTCCGCTGTCATCCTGATCCGAGATCGCATAGACGCGCAATTTGCTGATAAGGCGCTGAAACTCGCTGGCCGATTTCGTCTTCCTCAGACGGTAAAGCGCCTGGGCCAGCGTGTTCGTGCCGCCCCATGCAGTCACCCAAAGCGGCCGCGCATCCTCTCGCTCCAGGCTCCGGATAATCCACTCCGAGCCTTCCGAGTCCATGCCCTCGCCAACGCCCTTCATGCCATACTTCGCCAGCCCACGCTTGACCATCGACCGCAACCGCTCGGCTGAGGGATAACCCGGATCATGCAGCAGCAGATTGGCATGCACCTTACTGTACGCTTCCAGCACCTCTAGAATCAGGTCCGGCTCCGGCGCCGGCCTCCACACGGAAGTCGTCGCAATCAGCCCCTCAATCTCGATCTCATTCGAGTAAAGCGTCAACCGGCAGGTGCTCTCAGTGTCATCCGGGTCCGCTCCGATATCGGTCATCACGATCAGGCGATTCTTCCCGGACTCTTGTCCGGCATCCCCGCCAGGCACGCCCGTCCCAAGTGCGCGAACCTCGCCCATCGCGCGCAGAGGCGACAGACCCAGCTTCAAACCCATCATGGACACGAGTCCACGCACAGCAAAATCACGGCGATTCATCCGAAAACACCTCGCAGTCCAATGCGTGCGGCAAGCACGCGTCCCTGCAGTTCTTTCACAGAGAGACCATCGCTCCGTCTCTCGCACACACGCCGCAGGCTCGCGGGCACTCCAGACAACCTTAAACACGAAAGCGCGCCCCTACAAATCCAGACGATTCCGAAACACCTCGCTCCTTCCACTCCAGCCTGGCCCCGGCTCTCGCGCTTAGCACCGAAAATGAAAGCCCCACAACCGCTCAAACTATGCGGCGTGCCGGTCAAAAAGCCTCACAAACGCCCTCAGCCGCTCTTTCTCGCGGCTGCGAGGGAGCCGCTTGGTTCTGCTGAGTTCGGCAAGCCCATGCAACCCGGCCCAGAACAATTCCGCGATCACCTCCGCCTTGGAACCATGGCTCTCGAATAGTTCCATCAGTTGCGCAAAGGCCGATTGCAACGCGTCTGGCGTCGCCGAATCCGCAAAGGGGACGTTGAGGCTCAGCGAAAACATCACTTCATACAGCGCGGGCGAAGACGACGCAAACGTCAGATATGCGGACGCAAATGCTTCGAGCCCCGCATCCCCCTTCGCGCGCTTTTTCGCCCTTTCGAGCGCAACGCTCAGTTCCTGAAATCCCTCAATCGCAACCGCGGCCAAAATCCCTTCGCGGCTCCCGAAGTGGGAGTACAGGACCGGCTGGCTATAGGCAATCTCGTCGGAAAGACGGCGAACCGTCACACTCGGCCACCCCTCCGTCTCTGCAATACGCCGCGCCGCCCCGATGATCTGCTCCCGCCGGGCCTGCCGGTCGCGCTGCTTTCTTTCCGCAATTCGGCTTGTGGGTGCCATGTTCTCCATGAGTCCAACATAGCATCGCTAGAAAATATTGCGCTATCCTGAATCCTTCCCCGGCGCCTCACATCTTTTATAGCGTTGCTAGGTTTTCTAAAGGAGATATATCATGCACACCACCATCCCGCTCGCCATCGCCGCTCTCCTCGCTGCCGGAATCATCGTCATTGGCAGCTTCTACATCGCATCGCCAGAAAAAATGACCCCGTCCTTCGGGCTCAAGCTGCCCTCGCCGGACCCCGAAACCCGGGCATGGCTGCGCCTCAAAGGCATTCGCGATATCGTCTCCGGCCTGGTCGTCCTGTCCCTGATGTTCACTACCAATCCGCGCACCGTGGGCGTGGCGCTTCTCGCCGAATCCTTCACCGCCTTCGGCGATATGTGCAACGTGCTCGGCTCCGGCGGCTCCCGGCGCGCAGCCTTCTCCATCCACGGCGTGACCTTCGCGGTCATGGTGGTGGCCGGCTTATTCCTCATCAATATTTTCTGAGCCCACGCCTCCCACGGCCGCTATCCGGCGGCCTGGGGCTATCTTCCCGGCCGGTTTACTCCGAAGCAATCGTGGATGCCACAAGAGACCATTGCCCTGCATTCTGAAAGAGCAGTCCATGAACACGAAGCGTTGCCCCGCTGGCGATGGTCTCACTGGATTCCACGTTGGTACTGGCTTGCTGATAAACCAGAATCGTCGTCGCCCCGGTCAATCCAGTGAACGCGCTCTGAGGATCCAGCATCAGCGTAAAGCTGGTGGAGTTCCCTGGGACAATGGCGCTGCTCGCCGTCCCTCGAAAGCCTTGCTCTTCCAGATAAATCTGGGAGGCAGTCATCGTGCCGGCCGAATTCCCCATCATGCCGCCGCCCATCCCGCTTCCGGCCATCATGCCGCCAGAAGGATTGATCGGCATCACCGATTGCCCGGCATAGACATGACTTGCGTCAAACGCCGGAGTGAAAGGCAATCCGGTCAAATCCACTCGATCGTCGTCTACCGTAAACGCAGTGCCAGAACCAATATTCACCGTGATGGTTCGGGACAGATAAGCGGTCATCATGCTGGCGCCCGCGCCGTTCTGCATCACCAGACTCAACTGGGTCGCTGGCGTGCCTGTAACCTCCGTGACAATGCCGCCGCCCATAATGCCGCCGGATTGCATCCTCGATCGCACCCGCGTCGCCAGCAGGCTGCCATCCGGCTGCAGGCTGGCAGTCACCAGAACTCCCATCCCTGAACCCATCATGCCCATGCCATTGGCGATTCCCTCAAACTGCGTCGAGGAATTTGTCATCACCGTAAAGGATTGCGCCGCCTGCGCGGGCGTCATAATGAACGAGCCTGACGCAGTGCTGCTGATCGTGCCCATCATCTGCTGCATGCCGCCATCAAATGGGTTGTTCCCGCTTCCGGCGCTTTGCATTCCGCTCGAAAAATGAAACTGCGGAGAAAAGTTCAGGTTGCCACTGTTGTCCGCAGTCACAGAGTGAGCCAGGTCCAGATCGAAGTTGAAAGCCATGGGAGTCAGGCCAAGTGTCACCGGCGAGCTGAATGTCACCGTTGCCTGGAAGGGGCCTGGGATGGTTTGGTTCATCAGCGTTTTTGTTACCGGATCGATGTACGTCACGCTGCAGTTGCCAAACGCAATCGAAGCCGAATTATATGTTCCCTGAGGAGCGGACAGCATGGCGAAAGGCTGCATTGTCCCCATCCGTTGCATCATCTCCATCGCGGTAGGGCTGCTGCTGACGGTGACCGTTCCGTTGCTGCCATTCAGCGACATCGAAGTGACAGAGGTCGAAAAGGCCAGCATCCAGTCCGCCGGAGCATCTCCCATATTCACCTGAATGGTATTGCTCGTGGGTGGCGGCGTCGTTCCGCCTCCTCCGCTGCTGCTACTGGTTGTTCCGCTTCCACCGCATGCAACCAGAAGACCCAACACTCCAGCGCTCACGACGCCCGCAGCTTTTCTCCATCTGGAAGCCGCGAAGGAATTTGCCAAACTTGAAGTTAGCGGATTCACGGGATTCTCCTCGGAAATCAGCTTTTCCCCACCATCTTTCCTTTGCGGGTCATCGAGGACCATGCCGCGAGCCAGAAAACCCGCGCCGATTTCTGTACTGTCATTTACCTCTCGCGCCACCTCATTCCTCTGTGACTCAAATCACTCGTCACATGGCACGGCTCCTCCACTCCCATCCGCCCCGATAAAATACCCTTATGCTTCAGCTCGCCGACGCCGGCAAACGTTTCGGTCACAAACTTCTCTTTGAACACGCCAACTGGCTCATCACGCCCGACGAGCGCACCGCCCTCGTCGGCGCCAACGGCACCGGCAAGTCCACGCTCATGAAGATTCTCGCCGGGCTCGACTCGCTCGACTACGGCGCGGTGCAGCGCACCAAAGGCATGACCATCGGCTACCTGCCGCAGGATGGCCTCGCCCTCACCGGCCGCTCCGTCTTCGAGGAATGCCTCTCCGTCTTCGACGAACTGCGCGCCATGGAGAAGGAGTTCGAGCAGCTCGCCCACTCTCTCGCCGAGCTTGACCCCTCCGGCCCCGAATACGCCGCCGCCGCCGAGCGTTACTCCCACATCGAGGGCCGACTGCGCGCACTCGACGGCTACGCGCTCGACGCACAGGTCGGCGCCGTGCTCACCGGCCTCGGCTTTTCCAAAACTGACTGGACCCGCCAGACTGAGGAGTTCTCCGGCGGCTGGCAGATGCGCATCGCACTCGCCAAGCTGCTGCTCGCCCGGCCTGATCTGCTGCTGCTCGACGAGCCCACCAACCACCTCGATCTTGAAACCCGCAACTGGCTTGAGAACTACCTCAAGAGCTACCCCAACGGCTTCATTCTCATCTCGCATGACCGTTATTTTCTCGATGTCACCGTCAACAAAATCATCGAGGTCTGGAACAAGGGCCTGCACACCTATCACGGCAACTATGAGAAATACCTGACGCAAAAGCAGGAGCGCCGCGCCCAGCTCGAAGCCGCTTACCGCAACCAGCGCGACCAGATCGAGCACCTCGAAGCCTTCATCAATCGCTTCCGCTATCAGGCCACCAAGGCCAAGCAGGTGCAGAGCCGCATCAAGGAGCTCGACAAGATCGTCCGCATCGAGATTCCTGAAGAAGAGCCCATCATCCACTTCACCTTCCCGCAGCCGCCCGCCTCCGGCCGCACCGTGACCGAGGCCATTCACCTCAAAAAGAGCTACGGTCAAAAAGAAGTGCTCACAGACGTCAACTTCACCATTGAACGCGGCGACCGCATCGCCCTCGTCGGCGCCAACGGAGCGGGCAAATCCACGCTCGTCCGCCTGCTCTCCGGCGAAGACGCACCCTCCGGCGGCTCCCTCAAGCTCGGCCACAACGTCCTCGTTGAATACTTCGCCCAGGACCAGTACAAGGTGCTCGATCCCGCCGCACGCATGCTCGACGACATCTCCCGCACCGCGCCCAAGGTCCCCGAGACCGAGCTGCGCAGCCTGCTCGGCTGCTTCCTCTTCTCCGGCGACGACGTCTTCAAGCCGCTCGGCGTCCTCTCCGGCGGCGAACGCAACCGTTACGCGCTCGCCCGCATTCTCGTCAGCCCGGCCAACTTTCTGCTGCTCGACGAGCCCACTAACCACCTCGACCTGCGCGCCAAAGATGTTTTGTTAGAGGCCATCCAGAGCTTCACCGGCACCGTCCTCTTCGTCTCCCACGACCGCTACTTCATTGACCGCCTCGCCACGCGCGTCTTTGAGGTCGAGAACGGCGTCTCGCACATCTACCCCGGCAACTATGAGGAATACCTCTGGCGCAAAGAGGGCGGCCCCGGCGCCATGGCCACCGCCATCAGCAATGATCTGGAGACGAAGGCGAAACCCGCTCCCGCGCCCCAGCCAGAACCCGAGCCCGCCGCCACACCGCAAGCCGCCCCGCCCCCGCCCGAGAAACCGGCAAAGCGCATGAACCCCATCAAGCTCAAGCAGATGGAAGACCGCGTCATTACCATCGAAGAAGAGCTGCCCCGGCTCGAGGCCTCCATCGCCGAAGCCGAAAACGCGCTCGCCGTCTTCGTCAGCATCGACGAAACCAAGCGCCTCACCGCCGAGATGGCCTCCCTGCGCGAACAGCACGCCCAACTCACCACCGAGTGGGAAGAACTCGTCCTCCAACTCGAAGAAGCCTCCGTCTAGCGCGACACGGGTTCTCTAAAAAATCCGGGGTGCCCCGGGTCCGTGGTTTCGGACCCGGGAGTCATTCCACTCACCCCCGCGGCTGATACCCAAACCACTTCGCCGCCCAGTGAATGAAAAAGATCATGTTCGGCGCATCCGTATGCCCGCCATCATCCTGCCGCCACGCCAGCTTGCCGCCCAGCAGTCCATGATTCACCGGCGGCATCGGCGCCACGCGATAATTCTCCGTCACCGGCGGAACCAACCCCTTGGCCCCCAGCAGCGTCCATACCTTGCTCGCCGCCACCGTCGCCATCCAGCTTCCACGCTGGTCCAGCCACTTCGCATCGCCGCGCTCCGGAATCCCGTAGCTGATAAACGTCAGCCGTGGTGCGCACAGTGCGATCAGGTCATTCGAGTCCACCGGAATATCGCTCGCATTCATCGGCGCAAACTTCGCCTTCGCCGCCGCATACTTCAGAAACGCGCCCGCCATCCAGTGGTACTCCTCTGAGCTGGCCAGCGTCTCCACCGCCTCGCCAAAGTTGCGCCTGAGCGGCGTCGCACCGCCCTTGCCTGAGGACCCGACCAGCACCATCGCAAACCGCTGATCCATCGCCATCGTCAGCAGCGCGGCCTTGCCATAGCGCGACACGCCCTCAATACCCACCTCACTGCCATTCACATCCGGATCGGTCTTCAGGTAGTCGAGCCCCCGGCTCGCGCCCCACGCCCACGCACGCAGCGCGCCCCACTGCTCGGGCGAGCGCGGCTGGCCGTGGTTCACCAGCCCGATAATCCCCTCCGTCAACCCTGCCGCGTTATCCGCCTGCACGCTCTGCGGGTCCAACATCGCAAAGCCCCATCCCGCCTGCACCAGTTCCCAGGTATTCGGCAGTCCGCCATCTTGGTTCAGTTGCGGAAACCGGAACGGCGGCGGAGCCATCGGCTCCCACGCCGGATGCTCGGCAAATACCTGCGTCAGCGCGGGATTCTCATGCTCCATCGCCGCCTTCATCGCATCGTTGATCTGCTGGTACTGCTGCCGCGTCGGCTGGTTCGGCGCAGGAAAATCCGTCGGCCCAAACATCATCAGCACCGGCACCGGCCCCTTCACATTTGCCGGAGTCACCACCATCATGCGAATCTTCACGCTGATCTGCGGGTCAGAGGAGTTGTCCACCGTCCCCACCACTTCCCTGGCCACCACCGGTGTAAAGCCCACGTGCTCGTGATCCACCACCAGCACCTGCCAATGCACCGCCGGAACATGCTTCGGCACCTCGCCATACACATACTTCGCATAATCGGCCACAATCTGCGGCCGCCGCTCGGTCCACCACATCTTCGCCGAGGTCACCTTCTGCCCGTTGTCCATGGTCAACGCATCAGGCAGCTTCGGGTAAGGATTCGCCGTCGCCTCGTCATAATTCGCATGATTCGGAGCCGCAGGATTCCCGCTCGGCCCCGGCCGCATCGCCTCAATCCCCAACAGCCGCATCATCCGCGCATGCATCTGCTCTGACGTCATCCGCACCGGCGCACCCGGCTGCCCGCTCTGCGCCAGGGCACTGGCTCCCGCCAACGCCATCGCGCCAGCCACCATTAGTACGCAACCCGAACGAAATCCCCGCATCACCCCTCCAAAAATCACGTCCGCCATATTACCCGATTCCCATCACACCTTGCATTCACTCATTTCTCAGCCGGCCAACATCCCTCGATGCGTCATTCTGAGGCCAGTGGCCGAAGAATCCCGGCAGCATCTCGCCCATAGACGCCGCACAAAGTTTCTCCCCACCAACCCGCGTCCCTACAATTTCAGGTCCCTCCGGTGAGGCTGCAGGTTGCCCGCGCGGGTGCCCCATGGATTAGAACGCCCGCATGGCGGGTGGCCCAGATCTGAAAATACTAACCGCATGAGAAACACCATCGTCCCCCAATGAGGCGGGTGCCCCATGTCTCGTAGAGACATGGGTTAGGATGCCAACCGCCGGAACAGCGCAGCCAATGGACAAGTCTGCCATCCCGTCCCACCACACATCCCCGCCCCCAAACTCCTCATCCCGCATAATGGAAGACAAGATGCCACAGCTATGGAAACCTGCCAACTGGTCTGACCGTCTCGCCGAGCTCGAAGCCCGCACCGGCGATCTGAAAGAAGCGCCGCTCCGTCGCGACGTGCGTTCGCTGGGCATGCTGCTCGGCGAAGTGCTCCGCGAGCAGGCCGGCGACGCCTTCTTCCAACGCGTAGAAGATCTGCGCCTCAACGCCATCCGCCGCCGCGAAACCCAGGCCGAGGGCCAGCAGCAGCAGGCCGACGCCCTCATGCAGTCCACCGTCGCCGGCGTGCATTCCCTGCCCGTCGATGAGGCCTACTACCTCACGCGCGCCTTCGCCTTCTACTTTGACCTCATCAACCTTGCCGAGACCAACCACCGCAAGCGCCGCCGCCGTTCGCTGCAATTGCACAACTCCGAGGCGCAGCGCGGCTCCCTGCGCGGCACCCTCCGCGCCATGCGCGAGGCCGGCATCACCGCCGAGGAAGCGCTCGCTTATCTCAGCCGCATCTTCGTCGTGCCCGTCTTCACCGCGCACCCCACTGAGGTGGCGCGCCGCAGCGTGCTCTTCAAGCGCCGCCGCATCGGCGAGTTCCTCGCCCACCTCGACTCCATCCCCCTGCCCGACGAAGAAATGCAGGATCTCGAAAACGCCGTCACCGCCGAGATCACCGCGCTCTGGCAGTCCGATGAAGTGCGCAGCCGCCGCCCCGAGGTGGCCGACGAAATCAAGATGGGCCTCGACTACTACGAAGTCTCCATCTTCGAGACGCTGCCCCGCCTCTATGAAGAGGTCTCCGCCGCGCTCGCCAGCGAATACGGCCTCACGCTCGACGCCGCCAGCCTGCCCCTTATGCTTGGCTTCGGCTCCTGGATCGGCGGCGACCGCGACGGCAACCCCTTCGTCACCCCGCAGGTCACCCGCGAGGCCATTCACGAGGCCCGCACCCGCCTGCTCGACTTCTATCTCACGCGCGTGCAGCAGTTGATTGACCTGCTCACCACCTCGGCCCAGCAGTTGCCCGTCAGCGATGAGTTGCGCACGCGGCTCGACAACTACCTCGCAGAAATTCGCGTCGGTGAAGACGTGCTCTTCGGCCCGCGCTTCCAGTTCGAGCTTTACCGCCGCTACCTGGCCTGCGTGCGCGCGCGCCTGCTGCGCACCGCCGGCCACGCCGCGCCCAATGCGGACTCGCTCGAAGCCTCCCTCGCCGCCCTGCCGCCCTACTGCTCCGCGCACGATCTTATGGAAGACCTGAGCGTGCTGCGCCGCAGTCTCGCCGCCCATCGCGGCGAACGCATCGCAGAAACCCTCGTCGATCCCTTCCTGCTCCTCGTGCGCACCTTCGGTCTGCACCTGCACACGCTCGACGTGCGCCAGCACGCCCGCATTCATCGCAAGGCGCTCGAGGAGTGCTCCGCATGGCAGGCCGGCAGCAACGAGAACGCCGTCGAGATTCCGCAGCATCTCAGCCCCTCCACTCTCGATGTGCTCGACACCATGCGCGCCATCCAGGAGGTCAAGGCAAGCTGCAGCCCCGAGGCCATTCGCCAGTACGTCATCAGCGGCGCGGCCTCCGCGTCTGACGTCACGGCGGTGCTGTGGCTCGCGCGCCTCGCCGGCATCAATCCCGCCGGCCGCGACGGCGACCCCGGCCTCATGCCCGTGCCCCTCTTCGAGTCCATTGAAGATCTGCGCAACGCGCCCGAGGTCTGCCGCGAACTCTGGACCAACCCCGCCTATCGCGAGCTGCTCGCCTCCTGGGGCAACACGCAGGAGATCATGCTCGGCTACTCCGACTCCAACAAAGACGGCGGCATGCTCACCAGCACCTGGGAGATCTTCCGCGCCCATCGCGCCCTGCACCAGGTCGCGCATGAGTGCGGCATCACGCTGCGCCTCTTTCATGGCCGTGGCGGCACCGTTGGCCGCGGCGGCGGACCCACCCACCGCTCCATCTACGCCCAGCCCGTCGATGCCTTTGACGGCCAGATTCGCATCACCGAGCAGGGCGAAGTCCTCAACTTCAAGTACTCCGACGTCGTGCTCGCCGAGCGCAATCTTGAGCTCATGATTGCCGCCTCCCTCGACGCCCTCGCACGCCCCAACGCGCGCCAGCCAGACGGCCACCAGACCGGCGTGCTTGAGCCCGCGTGGGAGTCAGCCTTCGACGAGCTCTCCAGCCTCGCCTACGACTTCTACCGCGAGCAGATTCTCCACGACCCCGAGGTCTTGCAGTACTTCGAGCAGGCCACGCCCGTCTCTGAGCTGGAGCACGCCAAGATCGGCTCGCGCCCCTCGCGCCGTGGCGGCAAAATGAGCTTCGACAGCCTCCGCGCCATCCCCTGGGTCTTCGGCTGGACGCAGAGCCGCCTCCTCATCCCCGCATGGTTCGGCGTCGGCCACGCCTTCACCGCATTCCTCCAGAAGCCCGGCGGCGCAGAGCTGCTCCGCGAGATGCTCACCGAGTTTCCGCTCTTCATCGACCTCGTGCGCAACGTGGAAATGGCGCTTGCCAAGGCCGATCTCGGCATCGCGTCGCTCTACTCCTCGCTGGTGCCCGATGCCGGTCTTCGCGAGCGCGTCTTCACCAAACTCAAGGCCGAGTTTGAGCGCACCCGCGAAGCGCTGCTCACCATCGCACAGCAAGACGATCTGCTCCAGAACAATCCCGTTCTGGCCCGCTCCATCCGCCTGCGCAACCCCTACGTCGATCCCATGAGCCTCATCCAGGTCGATCTGCTGCGCCGCAAGCGCGCGCTCGTCGCCAGCTCCAATGGCGCAGCCAGCCCCGAGCTGGACGCCATCCATCGCGCCATCGCCGGCACCATCAACGGCATCTCCGCCGGTCTGCGCAACACCGGCTGATTCCCAATTCCGAACTCAGCTCCACACGGCCATTTCCACTCTGGGAATGGCCGTTTTTCCTGCTCAGAAAACTCTCAGACTCCACCCCAAACTGGCCTAAGCTGCGCTCATGGCAACACACTCGGCAACTCCGCAGGAAGATATCGGCTCCATTCTGGAACGCTTTCAGCAATGGACGGGCGATCAGAGCCGCCCCGCGGCGGCCAACGATCCCAACGCGCCCTTTACGGGCTTTCAACGCTCCGCGCATCAGGCCTACTCCTCCACGCGCCAGATCGCGCGCGAGCTCAGCTATGAAGAAGCGCTGTCGCGCGCGCGCAGCCGCACACGCCGCCCGTGGGAAGACGACGAAGCCGCCGAACCCACGGCATCCGCCACATCTCCCCAGCCCGACGCCGCGCCAACACCAGCCGCGCAGCCCGAGGCAAAGGCGGCGGCAGCCAGCACCTCGTCCAAATCCCGAAAGCCCGCAAAAACGGCTGCGGAGAAATCCACCATGAAAACCGTCACCGCATCCACGGCCACCCGCACTCGCGCGCAAAACCCCAGCCAGCAACAGACCCGCAAAAACAACCCAAACGCAGCCAGCGCCGCCGCTACACATCGCAAGACCACGGCCCCAGGCAGCAGCAAAAAAACAAAGTCCGCAGCCAAAGCACCGGCCACCGGCTCAACCGCAAAGAAGCCACAAGCAGCAGCATCTGCAAGCTCCGCAGCCTCTCCGGGCGTCGCCGCTCCGGTGGCCGCGTATGACCTGCAGCCCTCGCCCAGCTTCCAGCAGATTCTCGCGGCGCAAATCAAGGCTGGCCCGCTCGCCACTTCAGACACGGTCACCGAGGTCGTGGCTCAACCCGCCACCGTGCACGCCGAGGAGATCTCCGGCACCGCCGTCACCGTCACCGTGCATCTCTCCGTCACCGAACGCAACGCATTGCGCACGCGCGCGCAGCAACTCGGACTCACCGCTGACGCCTACCTGCGCCAGTGCGCTCTTGAGGTGGAATCGCTGCGCAATGAACTGCAGGAAGTGCTCGTCACGCGCATGCAGGCTGCCCGCCAGTTGCCCGCGCAACCACGCCGCGACTGGCTCGGCCGCCTCAAGCAATATTTCTTTCCATCACGCACCGACTGCCAGACGCAAATCTTCCACGCATAGCACGGCGCACCCGCCCGCTCTGCCATCCGCATCGCGCTCCGCAGGCCCCCGGGAACAGCCCTTCGTTCCCGGCGCGCGCGGGGCGACCTGATCTTTTCCCTCCAACGATGCGTCATTCTGAGCGAACGGGGTCCCGGCGTGCGCAGCACGCTGGGGTGGTGAAGCGAAGAATCCCGGGGATCTTTCGGTCGCCAATGCTGCCCGAAGTTTCACCCACCATCCCACCCGTTGTCATCCCGGCCAAACCAAGAGAACCGGGTGCCCCACATCTCAAAGAGATGTGGGTGAAAAGCCCAATCAATCAAAGCCTCTTATATCAGGGCAGGGCCTTAACCCTCGTTGAAGGGTACGGGCTTCAGCCCGTACATCCAGCCAGCCTTGTGGATTTGGAGCTTCAGCCCCTGAGGAACTCCCACAAAATGAAAAGGATCTCTTCCTGAGAACCCGGTAGCCTCTCCGACCTCATCAAAACCGGGCACCCGCGAAACTGCCCGCTGAAAACTGTGGACTGGCAACTGACAACTGAAAAGCTACTTCGGCGCCTCGACGCTTGTCGCCTTGTTGTCCACAAACGTCACCACCCACTTCTTCCCGGCCACGTCGTAATCCACGATGCGATTGCCCTCGTCTGTCGAATTCGTCTGCCGCATGAAGCCCAGCGCAAACGCGGTCTGTAGCTCATCCATGCCCACTTCGGCGCGATGCTCGTCAATCGCCTTCCACACCTTCGCCGGCCAGAAGTGATACATCTGGTGCGGGTCGTCGTAGTAAAAAAGCGTGTCGCAATAGAACTGCGAATCGCGGCCTTTCAGGTACCCGATGGCCGTCGCATAGCTGCCGCCCTGGCTGCTGCCCGGCATGGTGAACACCGCCAGCACCTGTTGATTCCCCGCCGGAATCATCGTCGCCACATCCGCCGGACGCCGCGCCGTCACAATATCCTGCACCTGCAGTTTTTGAAGGCTCGGCAGCACGCCCAATGCGTGCGCATAGTCCACGCGGTGATTGCGATAGGGGAAGTACTTCACCTCATATCCCGCCTGCACCCACACCGTTTTTCCATCGAGCGCCTTGGCCGCCTTCACGCTGTCGATGTACATCTTGCGCGGATACACCGCCTCTTCCGCCGAGATCGGCGCTTCCTGCGGCTGAGCCGGCGCCGGCGCGGGAGCGCTTCGCTGCCGGTGAATCATCCATATCCCGATCGCCGCAATCACAATCGCCGGAACCACCATCAGCCCCAGCTTCTGCCATGTCTTCACAGCGTCTCTCCCTTGCTGCCTCTTTGGATGCACCGAATCGCCACGCCGTTCAGAGCTGCCGCACATCCTGCGCGCTCTGCTCCATCTCCACTCGTAGCAGCGCATCAGCCGTCAGCTCATCGGCCTTGCGCAGGCTCGGAAAGAGCGCGCTCCAGATCCCGGTCACCATCAGCGAACCGATGCCGCCATAAATCACCGCGCGCACCGCGCCCCACCAGTGAGCCGTGAGTCCGCTCTCAAATTCACCGAGTTCATTGGATGCGCCCACAAACAGCGAGTTCACCGCGCTCACGCGCCCGCGCATCTCCTGCGGCGTGGCCAACTGCAAAATCGCTGAACGAATCACGACGCTCACCATGTCCGACGCGCCCACAAAAAACAGTGCAATCAGCGAAACCACCAGCGTGTGCGAAACCCCAAACACAATCGTCGCCGCGCCAAAAATCGCCACGCACACAAACATCAGCACGCCTGAGCGCCGCCGGATCGGCCGCACCGTCAAGGTCAGCGAGATCAGCATCGCCCCCAATGCCGGAGCCGCCCGCAGCATGCCCAGCCCGCGCGCCCCCGTATGCAGCACCTCCTGCGCATAAATCGGCATCAGCGCCACCGCGCCGCCCAGCAGCACGGCAAACAAATCGAGCGAAATCGATCCCAGCAGAATCTTCTTCTGCATCACGTAGCGAAAACCGGCCAGCAGCACATCCTTTGAGACCGCGCGATGCTCCATGCGCCCCGGGCGCACACTCAGCGAGCTCACCAGCAGCAGAAACCACAGCAGCGATGCCAGCGTGCACAAATACACCAGGCTCGACCCGTGCAGATGCGTGTGCAGCGGCAGCGTGTAGAGCACACCTCCCAGCGCCGGGCCCGCGATATTCGCAATCTGAAAAATCGTCGCGCCCCACGTCACCGCGTTCACAAACACTTCCTTCGGCACCAGGTGAGGAATCAGCGCCGAAGCCGCGGGCCCGCTGAACGCCCGTCCTGTCCCAACCAGAAACAGCACCAGGTAGATCAGCGCAATGTTGCGCAGCCCAAACCACGCAAACGAAAACAGCCCCAGCGTGCATAGCACCTGTAGCGAGTAACAGACCAGAATCACTCTTCTACGGTCAAAGCGGTCTGCGGCATGCCCGGCGGGCAGCATGAAAATCAGCCCCGGCAAAAACAGTGCCAGCCCCGTGTATCCGAGGTAAAGCGCCTTGTGCGTGATCTCATAGATCTGCCACGCCACCGCCAGCGCCTGCGCCTCGGCGCCCATGATGACAAACACTCGCGCCATCTGGTAGCGCCGAAAGTCGCGCGACAAAAATGCGGCTCCCGCTCCACTCCCCGCGTTGGTGCCGCCTGACCGATCTCCTCGCATACGCTCCTTAGGTTTATATCGTCCCCGGCTGTTTTGCCAGCCGTCAGCCCCGAATCACTTCCATTTCAACACCTTCCGGTAACATTCCACCGCTCCGGTACTCTTAAGAGGTGGACGTCTCCCTCCGCCATCAAGACCACACAAGGGGCAAAAATTCCCGCCAGACCACCCCGGCCCCGCCCCGTCCGGGCCTCGGCTCCCCCTGGACGCTCGCCGCCGTCTGCCTCTGCGGCATCTTCGCCTTTCTCAATCTCTACGTTACGCAGCCCATGCTGCCCATGTTTGAGCACGTCTTCCACGCATCAAAATCGCTGGTCAGCCTCACCGTCAGCGCTTCCACGCTGGGCGTCGCCATTTCCGCGCCATTTCTGGGTGCCATCGCCGAGCGCATGAGCCGCAAGCGCGTCATCGTCCTCGGCCTGCTCCTGCTCGCCATTCCCACTCTGCTCGCCGCCACCGCTCCCGGACTCCCTCTGCTCATCCTCTGGCGCTTTCTGCAGGGCCTCGTCATGCCCGCCATCTTCGCCAGCGTCATCACCTACATCGGTGAGGAGTGGTCGCCGCTCTCCATCGCCCTCGTCATGAGCATCTACGTCAGCGGAACCGCCATGGGCGGCTTCCTCGGCCGCCTCATCGCCGGTCTCACTGCCGAATACCTCAACTGGCGCGCCTCTTTCCTGCTCCTCGGCCTCGCCACCGCGGCTGGCGCGGCACTCATCGCCCTCATTCTCCCGCGCGAAAAGCGCCCGCTCCCGCAGCATCCCCACCCCGGCTTCGCCGCACAAATCCGCGGAACCCTCGCCCACTTCGCCAACCCGCGCCTGCTCGCCACCTACACCGTCGGCTTCGGCATGCTCTTCGCCCTCGTCTCCACCTTCACCTACGTCACCTTTTATCTCGCGGCTCCGCCCTTTTCCCTCTCCACCGCCGCGCTCAGCTATCTCTTCGCCATCTACCTCATCGGCCTGCTGGTCACCCCTGCTGGGGGATACCTCATCACCCGCATCGGCATGCGGCGCGGCATCGTCTTCGCCATCCTGCTATGCCTGCTCGGCGAGGGACTCACCCTCAGCCACCATCTCTGGATCGTCGTCTTCGGCGGCCTCGGCCTGGTCTGCACCGGCGTCTTCATGGCCCAATCCACCGCCGCCAGCTTCGTCCGGCTCGCCGCGCCTGACGGCACCCGCGTCTCCGCCGCCGGTCTCTATCTCTCCTGCTACTACCTCGGCGGAACCGCCGGCGGCGTCCTCCCCAGCGCCGCATGGAACCTCGGCCAGTGGCCGGCCTGCGTCGCGCTCACCTCCACCGTCCTGCTGCTCATCGTCGGCATCGGATGGGCCGGCTTCCGCGCCCCCGGCACCTCCACCAAAGCCATCCCATAATCCAGCCCGCAAACCTGACCGGCAAACCCGGCCCGCCGCCCCATCGAACGCTTGTCTGTTACGATTTTCTTTCTCTACGATCGATACGAGGCTTTGGAATGAAAGACTTTCACTCCGAGTGGATCAAGCTGCAGCAGAGTCATCTGCCCCGCACCGTATTGCTCGGCATTCTCTATTCGCTGCTGGCCACCGCCGTGCTGGTGCTGGTCCTGCGCGCCATCCGCTTTCTCTTTCGCCGCTTCCGCGCCACGATTCACGGCTGGCGCGAGAGCATGCCCTCACTGCGCATCCAGCAGTATGAGCTGCTCTCCGCCGCCCGCATCGCCAACCTCATCATTCTGGCCGGCAAAGTCTTCACCACCGCGCTGGTCCTCGTCATTCTCTACTTCTATGCCTCGCTCGTCCTCGGCTTCTTCCCCTGGACGCGCGGCTACGCCCAGGCCCTGCTCGGCTACGTCCTCTCCGCGCTCGGACTCGTCCTCAGCACCATCGCCAGCTACCTGCCCAACCTCTTTGTCATTCTCATCATCCTCGTCGCGGCGTTTTATCTCATTCGCTTCACCCGCGTCATCTTCACTGAAATAGGCAAGGGCAACATCACCTTCTCCGGCTTTCACCCCGAATGGGCCGAGCCGACCTACAAAATCGCCCGCTTCCTGCTCCTTATCGGAGCCGCCATTGTCGTCTTTCCCTATCTGCCCGGATCAAAGTCGCCCGCCTTCCGCGGCATCTCCATCTTCCTCGGCGTGCTCTTCTCCCTCGGCTCCACCTCAGCCGTGGCCAACATCGTTGCCGGAGTCATCCTGACCTACATGCGCGCCTTCCGCCTCGGCGACCGCGTGCAGATTGCCGACACCGTCGGCGACGTCATTGAGACCTCCCTGCTCGTCACCCGCATCCGCACCATCAAAAATGTTGAGATCACCATCGCCAACTCCATGGTCCTCAACAGCCACATCATCAACTTCAGCGGCTCCGTGCAAGAGGGCGGCGACGGACTCATCCTGCACACCAGCGTCACCATCGGCTACGACGCACCCTGGCGTCAGATTCACCAGTTGCTCACCGAGGCCGCGCTCGCCACTCCGGGCATCATGCCCCAGCCCGTGCCCTTTGTGCTCCAGACCGCGCTCGACGACTTCTACGTCCATTACCAGATCAACGCCTACACCAGCCAGCCCAGCCGCATGCAGCAAACCTACTCTGAACTCCACCAGAACATTCAGGACAAGTTCTACCAGGCCGGCGTCGAAATCATGTCCCCGCACTACTCCACCATCCGGGACGGCAACCGCATCGCCATCCCCGACGACTACCTGCCCCAGGGCTACCAGCCCGCTGGCTTCCGCATAAACCTGAGCGGCCAACCCAAACCCGACCCCGCCGCGCCCAACCGCGAATAAGCCCAACCATCCACCGTGTCATCCATCCCGAACAAGCGAGTGTGATGCTGTACCTCGCTGGTTAAAAGTAGAGACAAAGAAGATATTTTCCACTGCGCAGCCCTTTGTGCTCGCCGCTTACTTTTTTGTTTGAAGATTCCTCAATGACTCCATCAGACACGCTGTGTGATGCTCGTCACTGCCATTTCTATACACAGCGGAAGAGCCTCGATGTGCGATGAATCTATTCCACGCACTCGATTCGCGACAACCTGCACGCATCAGTCTCACCCTACGGGGTATCGTGCAGGGCGTGGGATTCCGCCCTTATATCTATAACCTCGCACAGCGGCATCAACTCTCTGGATACGTTCTCAACACGGGCGCTGGAGTCACGATTGAAGTCGAAGGAGCAGCGGCTTCTCTCCACTCCTTCATTCACACCCTGCCTGCGCAGATTCCGCCTCTTGCCAGAATTGACGATCTCCAACTCGCCATCATCGAGGTCATCGGCGAACGCAATTTCGTGATTCGTGAAAGTGACCGCTCTCAATCCTCTTTCGCGCTGGTTCCGTCCGACATCTGCTTATGCGATGCCTGCCTCGCCGATACTCGCGATTCAACCAATCGCCGGAATTGGTATCCATTCACCAACTGCACAAACTGCGGCCCACGCTACAGCATCGTGATTGACCTTCCCTACGACCGTCCGTTTACTACCATGGCCGAGTTCTCCATGTGTCCCGACTGCCGCCGCGAATACAACGATCCAACAAACCGCCGCTTCCATGCGGAGCCCAATGCCTGCCCCGTCTGCGGGCCTAAACTAAGCCTCTCACCGGCCACTGCCGAAATCCCGGACGGTGACTCACGGGCTATCCTCACTTACATTGCTCGTCAGCTCATCTCGGGTCGAATCATTGCATGGAAAGGTCTGGGCGGATATCAGCTCGCATGCGATGCAACTCGTGAAGATGCCGTCTCCACTCTTCGCCGTCGCAAACACCGCAGCGAGAAGCCATTCGCCATCATGGTTGCCGGCATTACAGCCGCCGAGCAACTCTGCGTCGTCTCTCCCCTCGAACGCACAGCGCTTCTCAGTTCACAGCGCCCCATTGTTCTGCTGCGGCGAAAGACTGCAGCAAACCTCGCCGCCAGCGTATCGCCGGGCAATCCCACGACAGGTGTCATGCTCCCGTCAACGCCTATGCATGACCTGCTTTTTCTTGCACTCCGCGAACTGGCCGGCGCCAGCATTCCACTCGTCATGACCAGCGGCAACCTCAGCGAAGAGCCCATCGCCGTCGACAACGACGAGGCTGAAGCCAAACTCGCAGATGTTGCCGATCTCTTCGTGCATCACAACCGCCGCATTCACACGCGTGTCGACGACTCGGTCGTTCGAGTGATCGATGACGAGGTGCTCCCGATCAGGCGAGCACGCGGGTTTGCTCCACAGCCTGTATGGCTCGGCATGGGCGAAGTTCAGGTACTCGCCTGCGGTGCGCAACAGAAGAACACGCTCTGCCTCACCAAATCCGGCTTTGCGTTCCCCAGCCAGCATATGGGCGATCTTGAAAACTACGAGACGTTGGAGTTCTTTGAGCAAACCCGCAAACGCATGTGCCGCCTCTTCCACATCGAACCGGAAGTCATCGCGCACGACCTCCACCCCGGCTACCTCAGCACGCAATGGGCATTGCGTCAGAGCGGAATCCGCCATATTCCAGTCCAGCATCACCATGCACATATCGCGGCCTGCATGGCCGAGCACCAACTCCGCAATCCTGTCATCGGCGTCGCTTGGGACGGCACTGGCCTGGGAACGGACAACACAATATGGGGCGGCGAATTTCTCATTGCAGACCTCCGCAGCTTCCAACGCGCAGCACATCTACGCACCGTACACCTTGCAGGCGGCGACACAGCAGTGCGCGAACCATGGCGTGTCGCATACAGCTACCTTCTTGATACCTTCATCGACCAGCCGCCTGCGCCTCCCTCCTTTGCCCAGCTTCCTCAGGAGCGAACCCGCGTCGTAGACACAATGCTGCGTCAGCATCTGCATACCGTTCCCACCTCCTCTGCTGGACGTCTCTTCGACGCAGTCGCTGCGCTCATTGGCATTCACGCCACCGTCTCCTATGAAGGTCAGGCCGCAGTTGCACTCGAAGCCATCGCGGCAGATGCCAATCTTACGGAGCCCGAGCCTTATCCCTTCAACCTGATCGACGATGCTTCTATGCAACTCGACTTCCGTCCAATGATTGCCGCACTGATAGAAGAAGTATTGAGCAACGAGCCAAAGCAACTGATGGCCGCTCGTTTTCACGCCACCCTTGTTTGTGCAATCGTGCGCGTCTGCCGGAAAATTCGCGAAACGACCCACATCAACCAGGTCTGCCTCAGCGGCGGGTGCTTCCAGAACCAACTGCTCCTCCGAGGATCCCGCAATACGCTGCGCGCCTCTGGATTTGAAGTTTATTTCCCGCGTGCCGTACCGGCGAATGACGGCGGCATCTCGCTCGGGCAAGCCGCGATTGCCTGCGAAACTCTGCGCACGCAAACAATAAGTGGAGCCTGAATACTATGTGTCTTGCTATCCCAGGAAAAGTTATTGAGATCCGCAGCCAGAGCGGCATGCGGATGGCGCGTGTCGCCTTTGGCGGGGTAACCCGCGATGCCTGCCTTGAATACGTTCCCGAAACACGCATCGGCGACTATGTACTGGTGCACGTCGGGTTTGCCATTAGCCGTGTGGATGAGGACGAAGCCCGTCGAACCTATGAGGCACTCGCTGAACTTGGTCAACTCGACGAACTCGACATTCCCGAACTCCGTGAGGATGGACAATGAAGTTCGTCGATGAATATCGCAACGGAGATATTGCTGCAAAGCTTGTCCAGAAAATTCGCAGTGTACAAACGAAGCCGTGGGTCATCATGGAAGTCTGCGGAGGGCAAACCCACTCCATCGTCAAGAATGGCATTGACCACCTTCTGCCGGCAGGCATCGAACTCGTTCACGGTCCCGGCTGTCCCGTCTGTGTTACCCCGCTGGAAATGATCGACCGGGCCCACGCCATAGCCCGCCGTCCAGACACTATCTTTTGCTCTTTTGGAGACATGCTTCGCGTCCCAGGAACACATGGCGACCTTTTCAGCATCAAGTCGCAGGGCGGGGATGTCCGCGTCGTATACTCTCCGCTCGATTGCCTCAAAATTGCGCAGGCAAACCCAGACAAGCAAGTCGTTTTCTTCGCCATCGGCTTTGAAACCACCGCTCCCGCAAATGCCATGCTCGCCTGGCGTGCAAAGCAGCAAGGCCTGGACAACATCTCGCTGCTCATATCGCAGGTTCTGGTCCCTCCCGCCATTGAGTCCATCCTTGGCTCGCCGCAGAATCGAGTGCAGGCTTTTCTTGGTCCGGGTCACGTCTGCACCGTCGTCGGCTATGCCGAATATGAGCCGCTCAGCGCGCACTTCCGTGTGCCCATAGTGGTGACCGGCTTTGAACCGCTGGACATCCTTGAAGGCGTCCTCATGGCCGTCGAGCAACTTGAAACCGGCCGTTATGCCGTCGAAAATCAATATTCACGCGTTCTCGACCGTACCGGTAACCGTCCTGCTCAGGCCTTGATCGCAAAGATTTTCGAAGTCAGTGACCGCAAGTGGCGCGGTGTCGGCAACATTCCGCAAAGCGGCCTTCGCCTTCGCGATGAATTCCGCGACCTCGACGCCGAACTCCGCTTCCAGGTCAGCGATATCTCGACAATGGAGCCAGAGCAATGCATCGCCGGTCAGATTCTTCAGGGAATCAAGAGACCCCACGATTGCCCGGCGTTCGGCACTACCTGCACACCGCAGCATCCGCTCGGCGCAACCATGGTTTCCGCTGAAGGCGCGTGTGCCGCCTACTATGCATACGGCCGCCACCTGAAAGACACAGACATCGTCACAATCGGAGAAACATCGCGATGAGCACCACCAAAGCCAGTCAATCTACAACCGCCACAGCCTCCGATGAAAACCCCTCCGTTACCGGAGCCTTCGGCTCGTGCCCGCTGCCCATATTCGATCATCCGAATATCGTCATGGGCCACGGCAGCGGCGGTAAGCTCTCTGCTGAACTGATTGACAAAATTTTCGTTCAACGCTTCCGTAATCCCATTCTCGACCGTATGGACGATCAAGCTGTTCTTGAAATCGGTGGGATGCGCCTCGCTTTCACAACCGATTCTTTCGTCGTCACTCCGCTCTTCTTCCCAGGTGGAGACATTGGCCATCTCGCCGTCAACGGCACTGTAAATGACCTCGCCATGTGCGGCGCCCGGCCGCTCTATCTCTCCGCGGCGTTCATCCTCGAAGAAGGTCTCCCAACTCAAGACCTCGCCAGAGTCGTAGAATCCATGCGCGACGCTGCTAATGCGGCAAACATCCAACTTGTCACCGGCGACACCAAAGTTGTGAATCGCGGCAAGGGAGACAAGGTTTTCATCACCACCACAGGCATCGGAATCGTCGACCGCCCCACAGAAATGTCCGCCGACCGCGCCCAGCCCGGCGACAAAGTCATCCTCAGCGGTTTCATCGGCGACCACGGCATCACCATACTCTCCCAGCGCGAACATCTTGAATTCGAAAGCGATCTCAAGAGCGACTGCGCCCCGCTTCATTCCCTCGTCGAAGCAATGCTGAATGAAGCTGAGGCGAACGGCAACATCAAAGGCATTCGCTGCATGCGTGACCCGACTCGCGGAGGTGTCGCAACCGTTCTGAACGAAATTGCCAGAAAATCACACGTCGGCATGCGGCTCCATGAGTCCTCTATCCCTGTCCGCGAATCCGTTCGAGGAGCCTGTGAAGTTCTAGGTCTGGACCCACTTTATGTAGCCAATGAAGGCAAGCTGCTCGCAGTCGTTGCACCGCAAATAGCGGACCAGCTTATAGTGCGCATGCGCAAGCATCCACTCGGAACAGAAAGTCAGATCATCGGTGAAATTACCGGGCAGCCCAGGGATATGGTGCTCATGAAGACATCCATTGGTGGAACGCGCGTAGTGGATGTGCTCTTCGGCGAACAGATGCCGCGCATTTGCTAGAAACACTGATCTAACAAATTAAATGCCGCAAGCCGCAAACCGTTCTTTGACGTTACGCCTCTGCCGGTATTTGCCGGCGGCGAAATTCTTCGCGCCGAGTCGCCAGCCAACCAATCCATCCATCGAGCCCATCTGCTGTAGTACTTGAAACCGTCAGCATTTCAATATCAGGGTGAACGATCTTTGCATTGCGTTGCGCGGACTCAACATCAAAGGAGACGTACGGCAGCAGGTCAGACTTAGTAAGAATCATCAAATGCGATTTGGCAAAAATCGAGGGATACTTCAATGGCTTATCCTCTCCCTCGGTTACGCTCAGCAGGACGATGCGAGCGTCTTCACCCAGATCATAGCTTGCAGGACAAACCAGATTGCCCACGTTTTCAATCAGCAGCAGATCTAATTCATCATGCTGCCAGGCATCGAGCGCCCGGAGAATCATTCCCGCATCAAGATGGCATACGCCTCCAGTCGTGATCTGTTGCACCGGGAACCCATAACGCGCCAGCCGCTTCGCATCGTTTTCAGTTTGCAGATCTCCGGTAAGCACAGCTATCCGGGCATCCCGGTCAAATCGCTCCAGAGTCTTCTCCAGCAAAGTTGTCTTACCAGACCCAGGCGAACTCACAATGTTCAGGCAATAAGTCCTCTGCGCCTCAAACCGGCTACGAAGTTCATTAGCGATCCTCTGGTTCTCACTAAGCACAAGCTTCTGCTGCGGCACTACATTCATGCTTCATCCACCTCTACAAAAGCAAGCTCCAATTCTTCTCCGCCAATCAACTGCACCTGCTCATTGGCACAACTGGGACAAGGCTCACTGTATAAATCTGTTTCAAATTCGCAACCACACTTGGCACAGCGATTCCGCCGAGGACACTTCTGCAGCTCGACATCAATTTTTTCCAGCTCGGTACCCTTGCGCAACGCTGCCAGGGCAAATTCCAAAGCATCAATATCCACGCCTGAAAGTACGCCGATCCTCACTCCAACTCGAGTCAATCGTGTCCCTGCAAGACGGGCGACCTCGGTTTGTGCGGCTTCAAGTATTGCATTGGCAATTCCCACTTCATGCATGAGCTCAAACCATCACATCCGCGCGCTCGTCCGCAGGCACTTGTTTCACAGCCAGCCAGTTTTCGACCTGTTTTCTAGATTCCTCTATGAGCACGGGCAGAGTCTTATGAACTTCATCCGTCAACTCTGTACCCCACCCGATCAACTTAGGCTGTATCCCCAAAAGCACAATCTCTTCGGGCTCATCTCCCATCAGTCTGAGCACCCCAATCAAATCCGCGAATCCGAGCAGATGCACGCTCTTACCAGACGGAATATCTCCCAGCTCATCTTTCTCGAATCGAACCATCTCTCCCGGCGCTGTTCCCACATCCACGGCATCCAGTGCCAGCAGGTGAGTAACCCCATGCAGGGCATGCATGAGATCAAGCCCCAGAGTGCTTCCCTCAACGCAGAAAACTTCATCCATCGATCCAGGATCTTCCGCCAGCGCACTCACAGCCATCATGCCCACCGCATCGTCCGTGCGCATCAGGTTCCCCAGCCCCAGAACGCAAATCCGTTTACGCGCTTCCATTCGTCCTTCGCGCCCTCCGCTGCTCGCGCCGTTCGCGCTTGGCTTTACGCGCTTCCCGTTCTGCGCACATTTCTTCTTCCACCACGCTCCGCTGCATAAACTTCCATCCGCTGAAGATGCTTCCCATGATTCCATTCTTCAGGTCAAAAGCGTTGATCAGCGCGCTGTACAGGTGGTGCACAAAGAACCCGATCAGAAGAAACATGATGAAGTAGTGCGTAAACCGCACATACTGGATACTCACGCTGTGCGACAACCATCCCGTCAGGAAGCTCGCAAAGTGGTCATGCGATACCGTGGCGTACAGCGTCAGCCCCGTCACGCACTCCACTGCAATCGCAAAATACACCCCGAGGTAAAACACCGCCGCCAGCGGATTGTGGCCCACCTCCGGCATCGGCATCCTTCTAATAAGTCCGTAGTAGCTGATCGTGCTCTCCAGCCTCTTATGTTGCTGCTTCGTCAGAGGAAGATACGACAACCATCGCGAATACCGGTTCCCCGCAAAGAACCAGTAAATCCGCAGGATCAGCGCCGCCAGCAGTACAAATCCGAACACCTCGTGAATAAAACGCATCGTGCCCATCGTCCACGCATTTGGGCTGTGCGCCTCCAGGTACGGAAAGTGCATGTACATCCCCGTGATGCTCAGCGCGGTAATGCAGAAGAAGATCGTCCAATGCACAATGCGCACCGGCCACTGCCACACATACACCCGCACTAAATCATCCACGGGCGGCTTCGGCGTCTCGACCGGCACAGCATCCACACGCGTCGCCATGGCTCACACCTCCTGCAGTGCTGGAATCGCGCATCCAAGCGGCGACGTTGTCGCGCGTCCTTGCGCGCCCACCACGTGTACCGCGCATGCCAGGCACGGATCGAACGAGTGCACCGTCCGCAAAATCTCCAGCGGCCGCTCCGGATCCGCGATCGGTGTCCCCGCCAGAGCAGCTTCATATGCACCTCGCTGCCCACTGGCGTCTCGTGGACCGGCATTCCATGTGGATGGCACAACAGCCTGATAATTCACAATCTGCTTGTTTTCGATCTCGATCCAATGCCCAAGAGACCCGCGCGGAGCCTCATGAAAACCAAATCCCCGGCATGATTTCGGCCACGAATCCGGATCCCATTTCTCCCCGTTGTGAATCGCCACATTGCCGTGCGCCATGTTGTCATCCAGTTGCGCAACCCATCCTGGCAATTGATTCACCAGCAGCTGCGCCTCCAGCGCCCGCGCCGCAATCCGCCCCAGCGTTGAGAAAAGCACTGCAGGCGGAGCATTGAAGTGCTGCAGCGTCGCGTCCACCACCTTCCGCGTTCCCTGGTGGCCTGCCGCATATGCCACCAGCACCCGCGCCAGCGGACCAACCTCCACCGCTTTGCCGTCGTACCGCGGTGCCTTCAGCCACGAGTACTTCTCGTCCACATTCAAATACTCATACGGAGGCTTCGGTCCCGTATAAGCCGGATTCGTCTCGCCCTCGTACGGATTCCGCACCGTCTCGTCGCCGCCGCTGTAGTGGTACCACGAATGCGCCACAGACTCTGTAATCTTCTCCGGCTCTACCTTGTGCACCGTGCTCAAATCCCGGCCCAGCACAATCCCCCGCGGCACCAGGAACTGCGCCGGATCATTCTGGTATCGCGAAGTAAAGTCGCCGTACGACATAAAATTCCCCAGCCCTTCGCCATACCCGAACCAGTCCTTGTAGTACCCGGCAATCGCCATCACGTCCGGCAGATATACCTGATCCACAAACGTCTTGCCCTGCGCCACCAATTGATTCAGCAGCGTAATCCGCTCCGGATTGATCACCGCATCCGGCTCGTTCCCATCCATAGCCGTCGCCATCCCGCCCACCAGGAAGGTCTGCGGGTGCGGATTCTTCCCGCCCAGCACCGCATGAATCCGAATGAACTCCCGCTGCAAGTCCAGCGCCTCAATGTAATGCGCCACCGCCAGCAGATTCACCTCCGGTGGCAGCCGGTACGCCGGATGCCCCCAGTACCCGCTCGCAAACAGGCTCAGTTGCCCGCTGCCTACCAGCGTCTTCACGCGGTCCTGCACCGCTTTGAAATAGGTGGTGCTCGACTTTGGCCACTCTGAGATCGACTGCGCAATCTGCGAGGTCTTCGCTGGATCGGCCTTCAGCGCCAGCGTTACATCCACCCAATCCAGAGCATGCAGGTGATAGAAGTGGATGATGTGATCCTGCACATTCTGCGCGCCGGCAATAATGTTGCGCACCAACCTCGCATTATCTGGAATCTCTACTCCCAGTGCATCCTCCACGGCGCGAACCGAGGCCAGCGCATGGACCGTCGTGCACACGCCGCAAATTCTCTGCGCCCATATCCACGCCTCGCGCGGATCGCGCCCCCGAAGAATCAGCTCAATGCCGCGAAACATCGTGCCCGAGCTCCACGCGTCGCCCACCGCGTTGCCCTTCATCTCTGCCTCAATGCGCAGGTGCCCTTCAATGCGCGTAACCGGATCCACCACAATGCGTGCCATTACTGCTTGTCCTCCTCTTGGCAGCCCCTCACCTCATACGGCGGAGTTTCTTCCTTGTGCGGATGCAGATGATCGCGCACCACGCGGCCAACTCCGTGCGCGGCGCTCAGCGCTGCCACCCCGCCCACAATCGACCAGCCAATGTCGCCCGCTGTCACATCCACGCCAAATCCTGGCGGATGCGGCAGCCGCTCATAGAACGGCGATGCGGTATCCCAGAACCGCGGCGAAGCGCACGCAATGCACCCATGCCCGGCCCGCACCGGCCAGCTCGTTCCGCTGTTCCACTGCACCACCGGGCAGTTGAATGTCGCCTCCGGCCCCTTGCAGCCCATCTTGTACAGGCACCAACCCTGCCGATGCCCTTCATCGCCCCACGCCTCTACAAACCGGCCCGCGTCGTAATGCGCACGCCGCTGGCATTGGTCATGCACTATCTGTCCATAGGCAAACAGTGGCCGGTTGTATTGATCCAGCGCCGGCATCTCCCCAAACGTCAGGTAATGCACCAGCACGGCCGTCGTGTTCGCTACGTTGTGCGGGCAGCCTGCCAGGTTGATTACGTTCAGCTCCGGCAGCGCCTCCTGCACGCCCAGCGCACCCGTCGGGTCCGGATGCGAACGCACCAGCCCGCCGTCCCACGCACATGCGCCCACTGCAATCACGCCGGCCGCGTTCCCGCATACCTCGCGCGCCAGATCCAGCGCCGTCCGCCCGCCAATCGTGCAGTACACGCCGCCATCCGCCGTCGGAATCGCACCCTCCACAATCACCAGGTACTTGCCTTTTTCATTCTTGACGACCTTCTGCAGCACCGACTCCGCCGCCGCTCCGGCGCCGGCCATGATCGTCTCGTGGTACTCCAGGTTGATCGCTTCCAGAACGATGTCCTCAATCGTCGGATGGGCCGACCGCAGCATGGACTCCGTACAGCCCGCGCAATCCTGATATTCAAGCCATACAACCGTTGGCTTGCGCTTTTCCGTAAGAGCGGCTGCAACCACCTTGGCGTAGCCAGATGGCAGTGCCAGGGTTGCTGTAATTGCTGAGCAGAACTGCAGAAAGCGTCTGCGCGAGATACCGCGCCGCTGGCAGGCTTCATATACCGAACCCTGGTCTGCGCTGTGAACGGGCAGGTCCATGACCGATCTCCTTGAGAACCGCAAGATCGTGCAAAGGATAGTAAGTCGAAGAATCGAGCAGATGTGACGAGCATCACCCTTTTCTCTTACTCCTGCCCTTAACCTCCACATTCACTTCGGTTCTTGCCGCGCACATCGCCTCCGCTGGCAAATCTCTGCCTCATGTTTCATTGCACGGTGAGCGGAATCGTCAGGGTGTTCGTGGCAGACCCGTCGCTCGCCGTCACGGTGACGGAATAGCTGCCCACCGCCGTTCCGGAGCTTCCTTTGGGCGAAGATGTGGGTTAAGCAGGCCAAAACAAAACGCGGGCAGCAAGCAAATCCGCCACCAACCATCCCCGTATCAAGGCATGGCTTCAGCCATGCCACTCACCGCCCGCAAAAAAGAAGAAGGCTTGAGCCCCTGAGGGAAAGCACACGATGGAGAAGGCGTCATTCTGAGCGAACCGGGGTCCCGGCGTGCGCCGCACGCTGGGGTGCTGAAGTGAAGAATCCCGGCGATGCCTCAGCAGCCAACGCCGCCCCCGGTTTCTCCCACCATCTTTGGTGCCCCATTCAAGCCGGGTGCCCCACATCTCAAAGAGATGTGGGTTAAGGAGGCCAAAATAAGGCGCAGGCAGCAAGCAAATCCGCCACCCAACCCCCGTATCAGGGCATGGCTTCAGCCATGCCACTCACCGCCCGCAAAAAAGAAGAAGGCTTCAGCCCCTGAGGGAAAGCACACGATGGAGCAGGCGTCATTCTGAGCGAACCGGGGTCCCCGGCGTGCGCAGCGCGCTGGGGTGGGGAAGCGAAGAATCCCGGCGATGCCTCAGCCTCCAAACACCGCCCCCGGTTTCTCCCACCATCTTTGGTGCCCCATTCAAGCCGGGTGCCCCACATCTCAAAGAGATGTGGGTTAAGGAGGCCAAAATAAGGCGCAGGCAGCAAGCAAAACCGCCACCAACCATCCCCGTATCAGGGCATGGCTTCAGCCATGCCGCACCATCCATAAAAAGAAGAGGGCTTCAGCCTATGAGGGAAAGCACACGATGGAGAAGGCGTCATTCTGAGCGAACCGGGGTCCCCGGCGTGCGCAGCGCGCTGGGGTGCTGAAGCGAAGAATCCCGGCGATGCTGCGGTCCCAAAGCGCCGCCCGAAGTTTCTCCCGCCAAACCCTCGCGGCCCTTCTTCGCGTTCTTGGCGTCTCGCGGTAGCTCACGCCTTTGTCATCCCGGCCAAACGAAGTGAGCGGAGGGACCTGCATTCCCATCCCGAACTCCGCCCACCCAGGCGTACCCACGTATCAGGGCATGGCTTCAGCCATGCCGCACCGCCCACAAAAAGAAGAGGGCTTTAGCCTCTGAGACAAACCTTCCGACCCAAGAGATGAGTGAAGCCAGTATCCCCTCGAAAGACAGGTGCCCATGCAAGCCTGCAGTTAGCTTGAGCAGAGTCATAGACCCCATCCCAGCAGAACCGATGCAACACTCTGCAACTCGTGAATCTATTTGGATAAGTGCATGGGACTGCTCGCGACAACGGACGACCATCGGCGCATGTCAGGTTAGCAGGCGGGTGGCCCATACAAGCCTTCTTTTGGCTTGTGTGGGGTACAAGAATCCCCGGGCGGCGGGATCGTCCCTGGAATAACCCTGCCGACCGCGCTGGGCGACCGTCCTCGTAGTGGGATCGTTACAGTCGGCCTGCGACGAGCGAACAGAAGGCTCATCCAGCGAAAACGCGAAATCACTCATCCAGCTCGGCTTGTGCGCCCAAACCACGCATAGATACCACCAAACGGGGAATGCTCCCGCAATCCACCCTGCCGTATCGTCGCCATCTCTGACCACTGACTCTCCCGAGCTCAATCAGCGCATTATTAGCAACTCACTCACCCATCCCCAAAGTACCCCACACCCGCGCCGGGAATTCCCCCTCATTCCGCTAACATAAAAATAGAAGCTCAGAAAAAGACCGCCACGCCCGGCCTTCTTCTGAGCTTTTTTCTCTTTTTAAGCAGTCCGCGGGGGGTTAATTCGCGTTGATTCTAAAGCACTTACCAGCCTAATGTCCGGCAAGCCACGTAGAATCAACAACTTCTGGGACATTAATGTGTGTGTTTTTTTTCGCAGCCCCTGAAGGGGCCACGCAGCCATCCCCGCTACATCTTCTCCGCGCCCACCGCCACCGGCGGCTTGCGATCCCCGTTTTTCCCCTCCCGAATCGCCTTCACCACCGGACGCGCCAGCAGCAGCCCGCCAATCAGCAGCGTCAAAAACATCGGCGTCGTCACGCCAGGCTTCACGCCCCACCAGTAATGCACCAGCCCGGCAATCGCCGCCGCATACGTCAGCTTGTGCAGGCGGTTCCAGTTCTTGCCGCCCAGCTTGCGAATCGACCAGTTCGTCGACGTCAGCGCCAACGGAACCATCAGCAGCCACGCCGCCAGCCCGGCCACAATGAATCGCCGCTGGCTGATGTCCTGCTCCATCGCCGCCAGGCTAAAGCCCGCATACAGCCACACATACGTCAGCAGGTGCAGGCATGCGTAAAAGAACGCATACAGCCCCACCAGCCGCCGGAAGCGGATCAGCCAGCCCAGCTTCGGAATCAGCTTCCGCACCGGAGAAATCGCTAGGGTAATCGCCAGCAGCCGCAGCGTGCTGCGCCCGGTAAAGAATGTCACTGTGTGCGTCGGGTCGGGGCCCAGGTTGTTCTCAAAGCCCGCATACACCAGCCATGCAATGGGCAGCAGGCACGCCAGGTGGACCAGCACCTTCAAAAAAATAATCAGCTTCTTCGGCATCAATCCGTCTGTTTTCTCAGTAGTAGGTGTTCAGATTCATGCCTTTATACAGCCCCGCCACCTCATCGGCATAGCCGTTGAACATCTGCGTCGGCTGCAGTTGCTTCCAGATCGGCGCGCCAATCACCCGCTCCCGCGCCTGGCTCCACGGCGTGTGGTCCACGTTCGGATTCACATTCGAGTAAAACCCATACTCGTTCGGAGCGATCAGGTTCCAGGTCGTCGGCGGCTGGTTCTTCACAAAGCGAATCTTCACAATCGACTTCGCCGACTTGAAGCCATACTTCCACGGCACAATCACGCGCACCGGCGCGCCGCTCTGATTCGGCAGCGCCTCGCCATACAGCCCCAGCGTCAGCAGCGTCAGCGGATGCATCGCCTCATCCATCCGCAGCCCCTCCGAATAAGGCCACGGAATATTTACGCTCATAATCCCCGGCTCCTGGTTCGGCCGGTCCACTGAGATGAACTGCACATACCTCGCCGTCGAGAGCGGGTCGCACGCCTTGATCAGCTCCGAGAGCGAATACCCCACCCACGGAATCACCATGCTCCACGCCTCCACGCACCGGAAGCGGTACACCCGGTCCTCCAGCGGACGCAGCTTCATCAACTGGTCAATGTCAAAGGTCTTCTTCTTATGAACCAGCCCTTCCACCTCAACCGTCCACGGCTCGGTCTTGAGCCGCCACGCGTTCTCTGAGGGGTCGCTCTTGCTCGTCCCAAACTCATAGAAGTTGTTGTAGTGCGTCACGTCCTGGTATGAGGTCGGCTTCAGCCCCTTGCCATAATTCGGGTTCGGCGTCGCCGGCAGCTTCGTCCCCGCCAGCACCCTGGTCCCGGGGCTCACCAGGCGATCCACTCCGGCTGCGGCGGCCAGACCCACGCCCGCAACGGCTGCGCCCATCATGAACTTGCGGCGGTTCAGAAAAACGGACTTCGGCGTAATCTCCGATTCCGGCAATTCATACTTCTTTGAAGGCATGGCAAATCCTCCCCAATTGAGTCTACTCATCTGACACACCAAACGGATGTTGGTTACATTCGGGTTGTGATTCCATCCACAGAACCCCGCCAGTGCTCCAGCGGATGCACACGGCTGTACACCGTCTCCCCCGTCAGCGAAAATACAGTTTTGGACTGTAACTCCCGTTTTTGATCGGAGAAGTGCCCTTGAGTCTGCAAGTTCGCCCATCTGCCTCGCGCCGCGCCAAAATCAGCTCGCTCGGAACCTACGTCCCGCCCCGCGTGCTGACCAATGCCGATCTGGAAAAGATGGTCGACACCACCGACGAATGGATCACCACCCGCGTTGGCATCCGCGAGCGCCACATTCTCGAAAAAGGCAAGGGCACCAGTGACATGGCCGTCGAGGCCGCCCGCATCTGCCTCGAAAAGCGCGGCCTCGCCGCTACCGATGTGGAAGTCATCATCGTCGCCACCGTCACGCCAGACATGCTCTTCCCCGCCACGGCCTGCCTCGTGCAAGACAAGCTCGGTGCCAAAGGCGCCTGGGGCTTTGACCTCTCGGCCGCCTGCTCCGGCTTCGTCTATGCCCTGCAAATGGGCTGCAAGCTGGTCGAGTCCGGCGCACACTCCCGCGTGCTCGTCATCGGCGCTGACACCATGTCTTCCATCCTCGACTACACCGACCGCACCACCTGCGTGCTCTTCGGTGACGGAGCCGGCGCGGTCCTCATCGAACCCGCCGAAGAGGGCGAGACCGGCATGATCGACTTCGTGCATGAAATTGACGGCTCCGGCGGATGCTCCCTCTACATGCCGGCCGGCGGCAGCCTCAACCCGCCCACCCATGAAACCATCGACAAGCGCATGCACTACGTCCATCAGGACGGCCAGGCCGTCTACAAGTTCGCCGTGCGCAAGATGACCGAGGCCACCACCCGCGTGCTTGAGCGCAACGGCATCACCGGCGCGGACCTCGGCTGCTTCATCCCCCACCAGGCCAACCGCCGCATCATCGACGCCAGCGCCGAACGCCTCGGCCTGCCCGCGGAAAAGGTCGTCATCAACATCGACCGCTACGGCAACACCACCGCCGCCACCATTCCGCTGGCCATGGGCACGGCCCTTGAAGAAGGGCGCCTCAAAAAGAACGATCTGATCCTCATCGCCAGCGTCGGCGCCGGCTTCACCGTAGGCGCAGCCCTCCTCCGCTGGGAGTTCTAACTCCAGCCTCCAGAGTCTCCCACGTCTCGATCAGAGCCGTGGGAGGCAAAAGCCGCCCTGTCACCCTCCACGTGTCATTCTTCTCCAGACTTTCCGGCCCGCATTTTTTCTGCATCTTTTCATCCCGCCAACCGATCTACTATGAGTTATGACTGCCATTGAAATCATCGGTGTCATTCTCGCCACCAGCCATGTGCTGACGGTCGGCCTCATCGTCCTCTGGTTCGGACTCAACAAGCCGAAGACCCTCACTCTCTTCCGCCAGCGCTTCCGCGCCGCGCTGTTCCCGGCCCGCGCCCGCTCCACCCACTCGCTGCGTTAAGCCCTCTGCAACCTCGGGGGTTGCCTCTCACAGCCAGAGCAAGGCCACGCCTCCCCTCCACACGGAGATTCGTAGCGCGAAGGCAACCCGGCACGCGACCGCTCCGTCCAAGCAGTGTCATGACGCTCCAGGTCATTGGCGCACTCATCATTGCAGGCAATGTCATCGGCCTGATTTTGGTGATTTTCTGGATGGGTCTGGGCATGCCGGTCCACTTCGCGGATTTTCGCGAACGCTTCCGGCAGACGTTTTTCCGGCATCCTCACAAGCCGGCGAAACATCATTAAGCCTCGGCCATCGCAGCATTACAGACGACAAGTTCGAGGGGATTTTCGCGCCTTTTAAGCGGCCTTCTGGCTCGCGCCACCGCCGTCCCGTCCATGCACACGCTAAATTGCCCTGCCGGAGATTCCTCCTCTTTCCGGTAAGCTGGAGATAGGGGAATCCCTAGGTCGCGCCCGGTTTTCCCCATCGGCTCGCCGCCCCTGCAAAGCCGGCAAAAAAAAATACTGCGCAATGTGAATCTCCATTCACATTCACGCAAGCATCTCAATCCAAAAGAGTTAGACGGCCAAAGTCCGTAAAATTCGCTAAAAACGTGAATCCGCATTCACATTTACCCGTAAATAGCTTATTTTCAACAACTTCATTCCACAATTGCACCCCAAAACGCGCTGAAATGTGATTCCGCATTCACATTTACCCTCTTTTGCGCGCCAAAAGCAAAAGGCGCGGATTCCTCCGCGCCTCCCGGCATTCCTCCGGTACTTTGGTCATCCGGCTCCCCTCAGACAAGGCTTCCGTCCCTCGGGGTCGGCTCTTACGCCATCGCCGCTTCCGGCTGGTGTACCTTCTCGGCATCGAGCACCGCGCCAATGGCATGAATCACCGAGGCCACCCGCACGGCCGCCAGCACCAGATCCTCGCCTGCGCCCTTTTCGCGCAGCACCTTCTCGTGGCTGTCCACGCACTTGCCGCAGCCGTTGATGGCCGAAACGGCCAGCGACCACAGCTCAAAGTCCACAGGCTCCACGCCATGCGTCCGCATGCCGTTCATGCGCAGCCGCGCCGGCATGGTCGCGTACTTCTCATTGCTGCTCAGGTGCTGGAATCGGTAAAAGATGTTGTTCATGCTCATCAGCGCCGCCGCAATACGCGCCGCTTCGAGCGCCTGCTCTGAGAGGTGCTGCGCACCATCTTCCAGCGCCGCCGCTGTCAGCGTGTCATTGCGGGTGGCAATCGCGCTCGCCACCACCGTGCCCCACAACTGCTGCGGAGTCAGTTCAGTGTTCTGCCGCACCAGCGTGGAGTAGTTCAGCTTGATGTCCTTTGCATAGCCCGGCAGTGTTTCCATCACGGTATCGATCGGCATTTCCTGATCCCTTCTGTTCTGTGAGACAGGCACGCGGCGCCGGAGCTGCTCCAGACGCCGCGCGCGGTTGGCTTGCTTTGGCTTAGACGGTGAGCGTCTCTTCGCCCTTCTGCCAGTTGCAGGGGCAAAGCTCGTCGGTCTGCAGGGCGTCCAGCACGCGCAGCACTTCCTGCGGATTGCGGCCCACTGACAGATCGGTCACGTACACAAAGCGAATGATGTTCTCCGGATCGACGATGAAGGTTGCCCGCTGCGCCACACCGGCATTCACGTCCAGAATGCCGAGCTGCCCGCACAGGTCGCGCTTCACGTCGGCCAGCATCGGGAAAGGCAGGTCCTTCAGGTCTTCGTGGTTGTTGCGCCACGCCAGGTGAACAAACTCTGAGTCGATGCTGCCGCCCAGCACCTGCGCGTCGCGGTCCTGGAACTCGCCGTTCAGCTTGCCGAACGCGGCAATCTCGGTCGGGCACACAAAGGTGAAGTCCTTCGGCCAGAAGAAGTAGATCTTCCACTTGCCGGCATACGACTCATCCGTGATGGTCTCAAACGCCTTGTTCTTGTCGGTGCTGACGGTCGCCGTCACGCTGAATGAAGGAAACTTTTCGCCTACGGTAAGCATGGGTAGTGCTCTCCTGAAGAGTTGGGGTTGGTTAAATTTTGATCTTGAAGACTACAGAGAAAACTTGCGTATCAGGCTGGTTTTCGGCACCCGGCGCATATCCCCAGGACATCGACGGCGTACCTCTCCACCAGAAATCCGCCGGGCACATCCCCCAGCGGTCCGCCAAACCCGAGTTGCTCCGAGGGAATGTCGGTAATTGATTTGCAGACGCGGCAAACCAGATGATGATGCGGCTCGTGGTTGGTTTCCACCCGCATGGAGCCATGGTGCGGGCTCGCTTCGCGAAAGATGCCCGTATCCACAAACAGATGAATCGTCTTGTAGACCGTCGCCAGCGAAATGGAGGGAATCTCCTCCTTCACCTGCGCATACACCTCTTCCGGGCTGGGATGGCCAGGCATCGTGGCCAGCTTCTCCCAGATCACCAGCCGCTGGTGGGTCACCGCCAGGCCGGCTTCTTCACAAATTGCCCGAAATTGCTCCGCGGCATGCATCAACATCTTCTCTTGTTTAATAGTAATTATCGTTCTGGAACGAGACAAATCCGCCCGGGCAACGTCCGGCCGCCTGTCTCATATACCCAATAGATGCTTCCCGCCCGCCGAGGATGCAAAGACTGGCCGGGAGCTCGAAGACTATCGTTGCCGGGACTATCGTTGCCGGGCCAGCAACGGTGCCAGCACCTCTTCCGGCTCGGGCCGCACGCGAAAATCGGCATACGCCTCGGCAAACACCACCGTGCCATCCTGCCCCACCACGTAGGTGGCCGGCAGCGGCAGCCGCCAGCTCTCTTCCCCATTCACAAAAGGAATGTTGACCAGAATGCTGCGGTAGTAATTCCGCTGATAATCGGGCACGGAGTACATCAGGCCGAACTGGCTGGCCAACTGACACTCAAAATCGGTCAGCAGCGGAAACGGCAGCTTGTGGTGCCCCGCCGTGAAGTCGCTCTGGCGCTGCGTCTGCGGCGAAATAGCCACCACCAGCCCACCCTGCTCGCGCACTACCGGATACAGGTCACGCCATGCCTCCAGCTCTGTCACGCAGTAGGGGCACCAGCGCCCGCGAAAGAAGTTGATCACCAGCGGCCCGAGCGCCAGCAAGTCCTGTGAGCGAACGGTGCGCCCGGTCGCATCCGGCAACTCAAACTCCGGGGCCTTCGCACCCACAGGCAAAATGTGCTGCTCAATGCCGGTCGTGAACAGCTCCTCGACCGCGCGGTCGCTGATGGCGAGCCGCTCCGGCTGCACCAGGTTACGGGTGTTTTCGGTAATGAGGTCGAGCTGATCCTGCAGGTGCGCCATGCTCCTTCTATCTTCGCAGATTCGGCGCACTCGCTGGCGTAACGCAGATCACATCGCCCCACCGGGCGCTGGCCTTAGGCCAGCACCCAGGTGGTCACGCTTTCGGGAGCAGCCACGGCCACGATGCGGTTATTCTTCACCTCCACCGGCGGCAGCGCGGCATGGTTTTCGCTCGCCGAGGTCCGCACCGCCTGGCAGCGAGTGGCCGTCGCGCCGCTCAACTGCACCGGAAAAGCCTGCTCCGCATAGCCCTTGTTGATGGCCACCAGAATGGTCTTGCCGCTCGCCTCATCGCGATAGGCGGAGAAATCCACATCCGTAGCCGGAGTCTGGGTCGCCTCAATGCGATGCGCGCCGGGCCGAATGAACCGGGCATACTGCCCGATGGTGTAAAGCCGCTTGGTGAGCTGATAGGTCCCTGTCTTGAGGTCCAACCCGACAAGTGAGCCGCGATAGTTGCCCGCGAGCGATGCGCCCCACCACCACAGCCATCCGCTCACCTGGTCTTCCACCAGGTGCCGGTGCACGAGCCGCGCCCAGTAGATGCCGTCGGTGATGTTGGTGATGTTCTTGCCGTCGGCGCTTACCTCGGTCTGCCAGACGCGCTTGCCATCCTTGAGCGCCTGGTGAAAGACGCCGGTGCGCTCGGCCAGCGGCACGTAGGGCGTCACGTCGTCGGCATAAGCATGCGCGGCCACAATGCTCACGCCCTTCTCGCAGACCGGATCGGCCAGAATCGTGTTGATCGCCAGATCCATCCAGCGGGCATCTTCATTCACCACAATCTGCGCGGTGACGCCCTTCTTCTGAAAAGTTGGAATCAGCGCCGTTCGCAGAAAGACCGCCATCTGCTCCCCGCTCCAGATGCACGAGGGCCACGGCGCCAGAAAGTCCGGCTCATTGGCCGGCGAGAGCGCATAAATGTCGATGCCGAAGTGCTTCTTGTAGCCCAGCACATACTCGGCCAGATAGTCGGCAAAGGCCTGATACTTATCCGGCGCAAGCTGGCCGCCGCGATTCACCTGATGCGTGGTCTTCATCCACGCCGGCGGCGACCACGCCGTGCTGAAAAACCGTCCGCAGCCGCGCTTCTTCGCCTCGCCCATTAACCAAAGCTGGTCTTCATCGCCCTTCCAGTTCCACTCGCCGGGCGCGGGCTCGATCGTGCCCGAGGAGCCGTTGCGCGACTTCTGCCCCGCTCCGCCGTCGCCGATAATGTTGCGCAAAATCGAGAAGCCCAGGCCCTTCTTCTGGTCATAGAGCAGGTCGAGCAACTGGGTGCGCGCCGGCTCCGGCATATCCTGCAGGTTGCGCGCCTGGTGAAAGGCCTCGGAGAAGCCGAAGCCGTCCATCACCTGGTGCTCCATACCGGCATCGACCAGCGCGCCGCTTGCAACATTCACAGACTGCGCCAGAAGGCGTGGGGCACTGGCGGCGACAGCGGCGGTCGCGGCAGCATGGCGAACAAATTCGCGGCGGGTCACAGGCATGATGAGAGTCTCCTCAAGGCAAGCGGAATCGGAACACGGCGCGCCGGGCAGAAAGGCTCCCGCACGGCCCAGTAAATGCATTTACATAGGTAAATGAAGCCGTTGAGAGCTGTCCAATAGAAATTCCCCACCTCCCGTCCAACCCTCTCGAACTTCGGCCTTCGCGATAAACTAAAGCCTGAGGATTCCCATGCCGCAGATGCAGCGTAGAAAGACCCATACGGTCAAAATTGGCAAGGTGCGCGTCGGCTCTGATGCGCCTGTCGTCGTGCAGTCGATGACCAACACCGATACCGCCGACGTGGCCTCGACCATTCAGCAGGTGGCCGCGCTGGCCACGGCTGGTTCTGAACTGGTGCGCGTCACCGTCAACAACGACGAAGCCGCCAAAGCCGTTCCGGCCATTGTGGAGGGCCTCGACAAGCTCGGCATCGACGTGCCGATCGTCGGCGACTTCCACTACAACGGCCACCAGTTGCTCAAGAAATATCCGGAGTGCGCCCGCGCGCTCGCCAAGTACCGCATCAATCCCGGCAACGTCTCCATCGGCCGCAAAGACGATGACAACTTCCGCACCATGATCGAGTGCGCGGTTGAGAATCAGAAGCCCGTGCGCATTGGCGTCAACTGGGGTTCGCTCGACCAGGCGTTGCTCACGCGCATGATGGACGAGAACTCGAAGCTCTCCAATCCCCTGCCGGCCCGCGACGTCATGATGGAAGCCATGTGCCGCAGCGCGCTTGATTCCGCCGCCGCCGCCGAGCAGTACGGTTTGCGCAGCGACCAGATCATCATCAGCGGCAAAGTCAGCGGCGTGCTCGACCTCATCGACGTCTACCAGATGCTGGCCGCGCGCTGCGAATATCCGCTGCACCTCGGCCTCACCGAAGCCGGCATGGGCATGAAGGGCATCGTGGCCTCCACGGCCGGCCTCGCGCCGCTGCTGCTCCAGGGCATTGGCGACACCATCCGCGTCTCGCTCACGCCCAAGCCGGGCGGCGACCGCACTGAAGAGGTGCTCACCGCGCAGCAGATTCTGCAGTCGCTGGGCATTCGCAGCTTCACCCCGCAGGTCACGGCCTGCCCCGGCTGCGGACGCACCACCAGCACCTTCTTCCAGGAGCTCGCCCAGCAGATTCAGGACTACCTGCGCGAGAGCATGCCCGTGTGGCGCGCGCAGTACCCCGGCGTCGAAGAACTCAAGCTCGCCGTCATGGGCTGCGTCGTCAACGGCCCCGGCGAGTCAAAGCACGCCAACATCGGCATCTCGCTGCCGGGCACCTTTGAAGAGCCCAAAGCGCCGGTCTATGTGGATGGCCGCCTGCTCACGACCCTGCGCGGCGACACCATCGTTTCCGACTTCCAGAAGATTCTCGACGACTATGTGAAGAACCGCTACGGCTCCTCGCAATCCGAGGCCGAGCTGGTCGAGGTCCACTGAGTTTTCCCCTCTTCTTCGCGAGTACGGCCGTAATCTATCGCGATTGCGGCCCCTGCTCCTAAGCTGCCCACATACCCCTCCCCCAAGAGGATTTATGGGCCTGAGAAGAACCTCCGCCATCAGCGCCGCCTTTTCCGCCCGCACCGCGGGCCGAATGGGCGGCTTTTTGCTGGCGGGAGTTCTCGCCTGTTCCGGAATCACGGCGCAGGCCGCGCGGCGTTGCTACGCCTCGGCGCAGGCGCTGCATCACCTGCATCACAAGGCCTGCATCCGGGCTCATGTCTATCGCGAAATCAATCTCGACGATGGCACGCGCATTCTCGACCTCTGCGGCCCCGATGCTGCTGACTGTGAGTTCGCCCTCGTGAGTCTGGACCGCAACCGCAAGAGCGTCGGCAGCCTGAAGCAATTCGTGGGCACCGACATTGAAGTGCTCGGCACCGTGGAGCCCATCCGGGGCCGCGCCGAGATTCTGCTGCGCAAGGCAGGCCAGGTGCGCAGCCGCGATGCCCGCGAAGTCGCAGCGGCACGGCCGCGAGAGAGGCGGGTCAAGCAGGACCGCTTCCGCGCCAATCCCACACTGCTGAAGAGCTTCAATGCGGAGCAAAACCGCGCGCCCGTCAGCGACCCCGCCTTCCACGGCGGCTACAGCTACTGAGCACCGCAAACGTCTCTAACGCAGGCGTCCCAACTGCTGCCGCAGCTCCCGCAGCGGATAAAACGTGCCCCGCCACACCACGCCTCCGCGCCAGAGCGTGAGCAAGGTAGAGCGCAGCACCGCATAGATGAACAGGCTGCCGGCCACCGGAAACGTAAGAAAGCCCCACCAGCGAAAGTCGTTGAAGCCGCGATGAAAGCGGTAGATCAGGAAAATTGTGATCGCGACCATGGCGCTCGCAACGCGGCACTCGAGCGGCCCAAACCAGCCCACCACCGGCAGCAGAAAGGCCAGCATCATGCCAAAGCACGCCGCCAGAATGAGCGGCAGTTGAAAGCGAAACACCGCAAAGGCGTTCTTGGTGAGGTTGTGCAGAATGCCCACCATGCCCGGCGCCCAGTGCACCCGCACCATGCCCGGACCAAAGGCCACTCCCTGCTGATAACCGCTGCTCTTCACCAGGTAGCCGAAGCGCAGATCCTCGAGCACCTCCATGCGCATGGCCTCGAAGCCCCCGATGCCGTCATAGGCCTCGCGGCGCACCATGTTGAAAGCGCCCACCCCGATACTCTCGCTCTTTGCCGCCGGATCGGAGACACGCCACAAGCGTCCTCCCGCAGCCGCGGCCACCTGAATGAACGACATCATCATGCGCTCGCCATTCGTGAGCAGAATGGGCGTCGGCAGCAGTACGAAGTGGTCCGCACGCACGCTTTCCGCATGGTGCAGCGCACGCGGCAGCGCGTCGGGCGAAAAAAAGATGTCCCCGTCCGTGAACAGCATCCACGGCGTGGTGGCCTGCCGCGCGGCCAGGGCGAGCGCATGATTCTTGCCGAGCCAGCCCTCGGGCAGCTCCGTGACGTGAATCACCCTGAGCGTCTTGCCTTCGGGCAGAGCCTCGGCGGCCACCCGGTCCATGATAGAACCCGTTGCGTCCTCCGAGCGATCATCGACGGCAATGATGTCGAGCGGCATCTCCTGCGCCAGCAGCGAGCGCAGCGTGCCTTCCACGGCGGCGGCTTCGTTTCGGGCCGGAACCACCACCGTCAGCCGTGGCGTGCGATCCTGCTGCGGCGGCGCGGCGTAGCGGTCTTCGCGCAAATCGGGCACGCGCGGCAGATGGTAGAGCGCCGTCAACACGCGCCATGTCCAGCCGAGCGCGAGCATCCAGTTGCCGATGGAGACAGCGAGCCAGAAAAGCTTCATGCGGCCGCCCTCGCGGCCAAGTTCATGAGGCGGCCGCCCAGAAACAGCAACCCGCCCGAGAGTACCAGGGCAAACAAAGTCATCGACATGCCAATGCGCAACGAACTATGGTCAGACACCAGGCCGATCAACGCCGGAGAAAAGGCGTCGCCCAGCAGGTGAATCGTCAGCAGATTCAAAGCAATCGCGGTGGAGCGCACCGGCGCAGCCACCGAGTTGACGATGGAAGCATTCAACGGCCCGGTGCCGAGAAACAACAGCAGCTCAGCCACCAGCGCCGCCGGAAAAAGCAGCCCGCGCGGGCCGAAAAATACGAGCATGCCGGCCGGAATCGCCAGCAACGATCCCCAGGCCGAGATCAGGTAGAGCCCGCCCGCATTACGCCGCAGCCAGAGCTGCCCCAGCCATCCCCCCAGCGCCGTGCCGCCGATGCCCGCCACCACCGTGATGGCCCCGGCCAGCAGGCCCGCGCGGGCGACCGAATCGCCGCCAAAGCGTACAAAAAAAGTCGGCAGAAAGGCCGAGAGACCGCCCACGGCAAACGTCCAGGTGGCCAGCCCCAGGGTCGCGCTCCAGAAGAGCTTATTGCGGAAGAGACCGCGCAGCGTATTGCGCTCCCACGTGGCGGCGTAGCGGTCCGCCTGCCCGCGAGGAGCCTCCTCCACGAGCCACCAGAGCAGCAGCGCAATCAGCAGCCCCGGAGCCGCCGAGACATAAAACGGCGCACGCCAGCCATAATGCTGGCCAAGCACGCCGCCAAGGATGTAGCCGATCGCTCCACCCACCGGAATGGTGAGGTAAAAGAGGCTGTAGACGCGGTTGCGCGCGGACTCTGGAAAATAATCGGCCAGCAGCGCGGGCGCAAAGACGCTGAAGGTCGCCTCGCCCACGCCCACAATCGCGTGGCGAATCAGCAGCGCCGTGTAGCTGTGCACCACTCCGGTCAGCAGCGTGGCCACCGACCAGAGCACCGCCCCCGCCACAATCAGCGGTTTGCGGGGCAGCCGGTCGCCCAGCCAGCCCGTCAGCGGCGCAGCCAGCATGTAGACAAAGAAGAAGGCGTTGGTCAGCAGCCCCATCTGCGCGTCATTCGCATGAAACTGCTTCTGAATGAGCGGCTGCGCGCCCGGCAGCACGTAACGGTCAATGAAATTGAAAAGGTTCAGCCCCGTCAGCAGAGCCAGCGCCAGCCAGCCCATGCTGCGTGCTCCCGTGCCACGCATCGAAGATGTCTTGCTCGTGCCAGACAAGCCGTGGCCTGCCTTTAACCCTAGCGGCTCTGCCCGGTGGAGGGGCGAGGCCAGCGTGCTTCCACGGTGGTGGAGATGCCGCCGCGCGGCCGGAACTCGCCGCGCACTACGGCCCAGACCGGATCGCAGGCCTTCACCACGTCTTCCAGCACCTGGTTGACGATGTTTTCCTGAAAGATACCCAGGTTGCGGTACGTGAACAGATATTCCTTCCACGACTTCAACTCAAGGCAGCGCTCGCGCGGCATGTACCGCAGTGTGATCGCGCCGAAGTCGGGCAGGCCGGTCTTCGGGCACACCGAGGTGAACTCAGGATCGTCGATCAGAATCTCGTACGCGGGAAACTGATTCCGCCAGGTATCAATGGCAGGAAATGAGAAATCAAGACCCGCTTTGGCGTGGTCGTCAGTGTAGCCGGTGGACATACCGCTATTGTATGGCAGGCGGCCATTGCAGGGCCTGTTTCAAAAAGATGCACCTGCTCTGCACTTTTTTGATCCTCCGGGCCTCTGAAGTGAGTCCTATATACTGACTCACGATTCGCATGGCGACTACTACGGTACGAAGGTCCAATACGGCAGCCCTGGTTGTAGGTTTTGTGGTTGCTCTGATTATCATTTTTCTGGTCGCGCGTTACTTACTGCGCGAGCAACCGCCCATCCGCGTGGCAACAGTGCATTATGGCGACCTCGTCAGCACGGTCTCCACCAATGGCAAGGTCGAGCCCCAGGCCAACTTTGAGGCTCACGCGCCGTTCCCCGGCGTAGTCAAAGCCGTGTATGTACACGCGGGCGACCACGTGACCAAGGGCGAACTGCTGCTCACCATGGATGACAGCAACGCCCAGGCCAAGCTGGCCACCGCCTATGCCGGCATCAAAGGCGCGCAGGCGAACTATGAAGTGGCCAAAGCCGGCGGCACCTCGCAGAACCGCCTCCAGCTTCAGGGGCAGATCGCCAAAGCACAGATCGACCTGAACCAGGCGAAGCATGACCTCGCGGCTCTCAAAAAGCTGGAGCTGACCGGGGCAGCCTCGCCGGGCGAGATCGCTTCAGCGCAGGAGCGCGTGCAGGCGGACGAGTCTTCTCTGCAGGTGCTTGAGCAGCAGCGCAGCGCCAGCGTGAACTCCATGGACGTTGCGCATGCCCGCGCCGGGGTGCAGGAGGCCGAACAGGCCTATGCCGCCGCGCAGTCTCTTGTCAGCGAGAGCAATGTGCGCGCGCCCTTTGATGGCACGGTATATTCGCTTCCCGTCTCAGCGACCGAATACGTCGATGGCGGCTCTCTGCTGCTTGAGGTCGCCAACCTTGAGCATCTGCAGGTGCGCGCCTACTTTGACGAGCCGGAAATCGGCCGTCTCGCGGTCGGGCAGCCCATTACCATCCGCTGGGATGCCAAGCCCAACGAGCTATGGCACGGCCACGTAGCGCGCCTGCCCTCGTCCATCATCACCTATGGCACCCGCAATGTCGGCGAAGTGCTGGTCAGCATTGATGATGTGGATGGCGCGCTGATCCCCAACACCAACGTCACAGTGACGGTGACTGTTTCTGACCTGAAGCACGTGCTCATTGTGCCCCGCGACGCTCTGCATGCAGAGCAAGGCAAGTCTTACGTGTATCGTGTGGTTCGCGGCAAGCTGCGTCAGACCCCCGTGAAGGTGGGTGACCTGAACCTGACTGACATGCAGATTGTGAGCGGACTCAAAGACGGAGACGTGGTAGCCCTGGGCTCAGAAGCAACCAATGGCCAGCCGTTGAGCAACGGACTGCCGGTGGATGTGGAGCAACAGTGAGCTTTTCCTTTTCCAGGACGGCAGCACTGCTGAGTCTGCTGCTCATCACCACCGCTGGCTTTTTGGCCCAGGGATTGTCCGCAACTTCGGCGGACTCGATCCAGCAGGATCTGGTCACCGGGCACGCCCAGGATGCGCTGAATCGCATCACCTCCGTGCTATCGCAGAACCCCCAGGATGCCGTCGCGCTGGAGCTGCGCTGCCGCGTGCTCTTACAGGAGCGGCAGTGGAGCGCGGCTGTCAGCTCCTGCCAGGCAGCAGTAGCAAAGGCGCCGCAGAGCAGCGAAGCCCATTACTGGCTGGGCCGCGCCTATGGCGAAGAGGCACAGCGCGCCCCGCGCATCACCGCGTTCCTTCTGGCCCGCAAGCTGGACGCCGAATTTCAGCAGGCCGTCGCGCTCGATCCCTCTAATTTGGCGGCTTACGAAGCCCTCGGCCAATTTGATCTGCAGGCTCCTGCCATTGCCGGTGGAGGCCTCGGCAAGGCCCGCGCGATCGTCAACAAGCTACGGCCTCTGAGCCCAGCCGCCGCGCACGCCCTGGCCGCCGGAATCGCTGAAAGCGAGAAAAACTACTCCCTCGCGGAGCAGGAGTGGAAGGCAGAGATCGCCACTTCACAGGACCCTGCGGAAGCCTGGATGGATCTGGCCGGTTTTTACCACCGGCGCGGAGACATCGACGCCATGGTGCGCGCCGTCGAAACTGGAGTGGCCATCGACAAGCAACACACCATCGCACGCGTCGATGCTGCGCACCTGCTCATCCAGACCGGTCGCAATCTGCCCGAAGCGGCGCAGTGGCTGCGCGAATATCTGGCCTCGAGCCACAAGTCAGAAGATGCCCCGGCCTTTGCCATACACACCCAGCTCGCGGCCCTGCTCAACCGTATGGGGCAGACGGCCGAGGCTCAGGAGCAAATGGCCATGGCGGAATCGCTCGCTCCCGGTTACAAACCCCGTTCCTGAGAAGGAACCACGTACCCAGAATCGCAGGACTCGAAAGATAGAATCAGTGTTGATGCTTCAGTCGCCAAAGCGTAAGGCAAAACGGATTCCCTGGATGGCCCTGGCGGCTCTGCCGCTGCTCGCCGCAGGCGCGGCCGCTCATGCCCAGATCTCGCTCTACACCGCAACCGATCTTGCGCTGCGCAACAGCCCCGAGGTCCGCATCGGCGTGGCAGATGTGCAACGCGCCGCCGCCTCGGTCAGCGAGAGCAAAGACGCCTACATCCCCAGCTTTGTGTTTGGCTCCAACCTTGGATACTCCTACGGGTTTCCGGTGGGCCAACCCTCGATTTACAGCGTCAGCACGCAGTCGCTTGTGCTCTCGTTTTCCCAGCGGGACTATATTCGTTCGGCCCACCAGGGGCTGCTCAGCGCCGAAGAGGCATTGAAGTCCAAGCGCGACAAGGTGCTGAATGAAGCCGCCACAGACTACGTGGAACTAAACATCGACACCGAGAAGATTGCCGCGCTGCAGGAAGAAAAATCCTACACGCAGGCCCTGGTCGGCATTGAGCAGGACCGAGTGAAGGCCGGCGTGGACCCGCGCCTCAACCTGCTGCAGGCTGAGCTGACCTCGGCACAGATTGACCTCAATCGCATTCACACCGAGCAGGACGCAGCCCAGATGCGCACGCAACTGGCCAACCTGACCGGGCTGCCCGCGGTCAATTTTCAGACCGTTTCCAGCAGCATTCCGCCCATGCCCGAGTTCTCCAGCAGCACCGCCATGGACGCGCAACTGAGCGCCGCCAATGCCGACGTCGATGCAGCCAGAGCCGATGCGCAATCGAAGCTCTACAAGTCGCTTGGGGACCATCGGAAGAACCTGCGCCCGCTGCTGAGTTTTGGCGCGCAGTACAGCCGCTATGCGCGGTTCAACAATTACGCCGAGTATTATCAGCACTTTCAGTCGAATAACTTCGACATCGGCGTCGGTATTACGATTCCCCTCTTTGATGCCACGGCGCGCGCGCAGGCCCGTGAGTCCGCGGCCGAGGCCATGCACGCCAAAGCCCTCGCCGAGCAGACCCAGCAACTGATGGAAGAGAATATGTCTCAGTTGCGCGGCAGCGTGCTGGAGCTGAATGCCGAGCAGCGCGTGGCGCGGCTACAATCGGAAATAACACAGGCGCAGTTGCAGACCGTCGAGCAGGAGCTGCAGAACGGCTCAGGCCAGCCGGGAGGCCAGCCCATCACGCCGCAACAGGGCGAGCAGGCCCATATTCAGGAGCGCGCCCGCTATATCGATCAACTGGATGCGAGCCTGAAACTGGTGCGGGCCCAGCTCAGCCTGATGCAGTTGACGGGCAGCATTGACGGCTGGATTCACTCCGCGACACAGCATTGAGTTCCTGCGCCTCCCCGTCACGAGGCGCCCGACCTGGCCGCCGGACACCTTCCGGCCACTCCGAATGGTAAACTGAAGCAGACTAAACCGATGCCTCTCAAGACACTATTTCTGAATCCCCCCTCGTTCGAGAACTTTGACGGCGGCGCGAGCTCGCGCTGGCCGGCCACGCGCGAAATCGAATCCTACTGGTACCCCGTGTGGCTGGCATACCCTGCCGGCATGCTCGAGGGTTCGCGGTTGCTCGATGCGCCACCGCACCACGTCAGCGCCGAAGAGACCATCGAAATCGCGAAGGACTACGAGTTCCTCGTGCTCTTCACCAGCACGCCCGGCTGGACCGGCGACCAGAAGCTGGCCGAAGCCATCAAGGCCGTCAATCCGAAGCTGCGGATCGCCTTTGTTGGCCCGCCGGTCACCACTTCGCCCGACCGCGCTCTCACCGAGTGCCCGGTCATCGATTTCGTGTGCCGCCGCGAGTTTGATTTCTCAGTGGTTGAGTTTGCCAACGGCAAGCCGCTCGACGAGATTCTTGGCATCAGCTATCGCAAGAACGGCCAGATCGTTCACAATCCCGACCGCCCGCAGGTCGAGGACCTCGATGCGCTGCCGTGGGTCACGGACATCTACAAGCGCGACATGGATGTGACGCGCTACAACGTGCCCTTCCTGCTGCATCCCTATGTCTCGCTCTACTCCACGCGCGGATGCCCGGCGCAGTGCACCTTCTGCCTCTGGCCCCAGACGCTCAGCGGCCATGCATGGCGCAAGCGCTCCACCGACGACGTGGCGGCTGAAATGGCCCATGCGAAGGAGCTCTTCCCGCACGTGAAGGAGTTCTTCTTCGACGACGACACCTTCAACATTCAGAAGGCGCGCACCATCGAGCTTTGCGCCAAGCTGAAGCCGCTTGGCCTCACATGGTCCTGCACCTCGCGCGTGACCACTGACCGCGAAACGCTCAAGGCCATGCGCGAAGCCGGCTGCCGCCTGCTGATCGTCGGCTACGAGTCCGGCGACCCGCAGATTCTCAAGAACATCAAGAAGGGCGCCACGGTCGAGCGCGCACGTGACTTCACGCGCGACTGCCATGACCTCGGGCTGACCATTCATGGCGACTTTATCCTCGGCCTGCCCGGCGAGACGAAGGAATCGATTCGCAACACGATCAACTTCGCCAAGAGCCTCGACGTGGAAACCATTCAGGTCTCCATCGCACACGCTTACCCCGGCACCGAGTTTTACGACTTTGCCAAGCAGCACGGCTTCATCATCAACAACGGCCAGATGGTCGATGACCAGGGCCACCAGCTCGCGCACATTGAGTACCCCGGTCTGCCGACCGAGTACGTGCTGGAGATGGTGCACCGCTTCTATGACGAGTACTACTTCCGGCCCAAGGCGGCATGGCGCGTGGTCAGCAAGGCCATCGTGAACCGCGACCTGAAGCGCCTGTATGGCGAGGCCAAGTCGTTCATGAAACTGCGTTCTGAGCGGAACAAAATCGTGCAGGCCACCAAGGCCAAGAAGTCGCACGAAGGCACCAAGCCCGCCAACGCCGAAGTCTAACCCTCTCTGCTGCAAGCGGCCAGCCTCGTGCTGGCCGCTTCTGCTTTCCGGCCCCTTCAGGAGTAGTTGTGAGCCATTCCAAATTGACCGCAAGCCAATTGCTCAATCTTGCGGTCGTCACGGTGACGGCATCGCTGGGCGATACCCTGCTGGCGCGCGGCATGAAGTCTCTGGGGCCGGTCTCGATTCACCATCTGGGCGAGCTGCTGCATGCCATTCTCACGCCCTGGGTGGGTGCGGGCATCGTGGTGCTGATCGGCTTCTTCGCCTCCTACCTCACGGCGCTCTCCTGGGCCGACCTCACCTACGTCCTCCCGGCCACCTCCATCGGCTATGTCATCATGGCGCTGCTCGGGCACTTCTGGCTGCATGAGTACGTCTCGACGTGGCGCTGGCTCGGCATCGTGTTCATCACCGCGGGAGTCGGCTTTGTGGCGCGCGGCCCCTCTTACACCGAGACCGCCAGCCCCGCCGAAGAAGTGGAAGAGGTGCCGCAGGCATGAGCCATACTCATTCCCTGCTGTGGGACACCCTCATGATCGGCGCAATTGTGCTGTGGGCAACGGCCGGCGACGTACTGATCGCCTCCGCCCTGCGCAAAATCGGCGATCTCGACCGCATTCGGGCCGTCAGCGGCATACCCGGCGCAGCAATGGCCGTGCTGGGCAGCCCGCGCTTTGCGTTCGGAGTGGTCTGCATGGCGCTGAGCTTCTTTTCGCTGCTCTTTGCGCTGAGCCACGGCGACCTCACGCTGATCGGGCCCGCCGCAGCCTCGCTCACCTTTGTGACCAATGCGGTCGCCGCAAAGTTCTTCCTTGGCGAAAATGTGGACCGGCGGCGCTGGCTGGCCGCGGTCTTCGTCTGTATCGGAGTCGCGCTGCTCGCTCACTAAGTGCGGGCAGCCTGACTCTCTGCCTCAATCTCGCACCCCAGCTTCAAACTCCACTGCACCAGATCCTCAAAGTCCTGCAAGCGGCTGCGATGGTTGGTGTTGGCAATGCGCAGGGCGTAGCGGCCTTTGAGCATGGTGCCCGAGACCACAAACTCCCCTGACTCCTGCAGGCGCAACACCAGCTCGCGATTGAGCGCATTCAGTAACTCGTCACCCGCCGCCCCCCTACCGCGATAGCGGAAGCAGACAATGTTCATGCTGCGCGGCGCGAGCAGCTCCAGTTCCGGCTCTTCCAGAACGCGGCGCTCCAGATACCGCGCCTGCGCCATATTCTGCTCAATCATCTCGCTGAAGGCATTGAGCCCATGCGCCTTCAGCGCCATCCAGAGCTTGAGCGCCTTGAAGCCGCGCGTCAGCTCGAGGCCGCGATCGGCAAAGATCAGCCCTGTGGCCAGAATGCCCCGCTTCGCGCCCTCCAGATAACTGGCCGACGAAGCAAAGGCCGCGCGATGCTCCTCGCCGTTCGCGACCAGCACGCAGCCAATCTCAAAGGGCAGGTACATCCACTTGTGCAGGTCAAAGGCCAGCGAATCCGCCTGCTCGAGGCCGCGTACCAGCGAGGCATGCCGAGGCGAGAGCTTAAGCAGCGCGCCAAAGGCGCCATCCACGTGAAACCACAGCTCCTCTTCGCGGCAAAGCGCGGCCAGCGCTTCCAGATCATCCACCGCGCCGGTGTTGACCGTGCCCGCGTTGCCAATCACCGCAATGGGCTGCAACCCGGCTGCGCGATCTTCGCGAATCTTGAGGCGCAGCGCGGCCAGATCGATGCGAAAGTTCTCATCCACCGGAATGCTGCGCAACCGGCTTGAGCCGAGACCCAGCAGGTCCATGGCGTTGCCGGCCCACATATGCGCCTCGCTCGACGCATACACCGTGAGCGGCGTATGAGCTGCCAGCCCTTCGGCGCGCACATCAAAGCCGGCCTTGGCATGGCGCGCCACGGCGAGCCCCAGCAGATTGGCCATGGTGCCGCCACTGGTCAAAATGCCGGTGGCCGTTGCCGGCATGCCCATCACCTGCGCCAGCCACTGCAGGCAGCGTTCTTCTACATAAGTGGGCGACTGGTCGCCGCCGCCCAGGTGAGGATTGATCGCGGCGGCCAGCATCTCGGCCATCGCGCCTATCGGTGTGCCATTGCCACGCACCCATCCCCACGCGCGCGGGTGCCGGTTGCCGTTGGTGTAGGGCTGCACCAGGTGTAGATAATCGGCATAAGCCTGCCCGGCAGACTGCCCTTCACGAGGCAGAGGCTCTTCGAGAATCGCCCTTTTCACGTCCGCCGGTGGAGATTGCCACGCCGGCTGCGTGCGCAGGGCGCGGGTCTGCTCGATCATGTCATCGACCATGCGATGAGCCAGGGCGCGAAACGCCTCCCAGTCCTCGGGGTCGAGCGTGCGTTCGTGGGGGTTAAGGTCTGTCCGGCTGATGGCTTCCTCGCCGTGACCGCCTGCTTCCACTGCTGATTTCACTCTTTCCTCAAATCTGCCGTACTGCCCGGAGCCTTTTATCAGGGCTCAGGAGCGCCAGCGGTCAAAACTGCCGGCACGAATGGCTGCGGCCAGCGCGGCAATGTCACTCGAAAGCTCCCGGTCAGACGTGAGCGGAGCGACAAACTCCCGCACCACTGCCTGCGCGGCTTCGAGCGCCCGGGCCGGACGCAGCGGTTGACGATAATCGAGCCCCTGCGCAGCCGACATCAATTCGATGGCCAGCAGGTGCTCGGCGTTTCCAACGATTTGTTCCAGCTTCAGGGCCGCCGTCATGCCCATCGAAACATGATCTTCCTTACCGCCCGAGGTCGGCACGCTGTCCACGCTGGCCGGGTGCGATAACACCTTGGATTCATTGAGCAAAGCGGCTGCCGCGACATGCGCGATCATCAGCCCGGACGAAACACCGGGCGAGGTGGAAAGAAACGGCGGCAGCCCCTCGTTGATGTCAGGATTTACGAGCCGGTCCACGCGGCGCTCGCTGATGCTCATCAGGTCGGTCAGCGCAATCGCTGCATAATCAAAGGCCATCGCCAGCGGCGCGCCATGAAAGTTGCCGCCAGAGAGAATCTCGGCCGCCTCGTGCCCGCTGCCGGCTGCCACGCTGTCGGCAGACCTGCTGTCTGCAGAAAAAACCAGCGGATTGTCCGTCGCCGATCCGCTCTCAATCTCGATCACTTCGCGCACGTGCGCCAGTGCGCCGCGCGCCGCGCCATGCACCTGCGGCATGCAGCGCAGGCAATAGGCATCCTGCACGCGCGGGTCGCCGGTGCGGTGCGACTCACGAATTTCGCTGTCTTCGAGCAGTGCGCGCAGATGCCGCGCCGCCGCCAGTTGCCCCGGATGAGGCCGGGCCAGATGAATGCGCTCATCAAACGCGGCGGGCGTGCCGCGCAGCGCATCCAGAGACATGCCTCCGGCCAGGTCAAAGAGCTGAGTCACCCTGAGAGCGCGTTCCAGCGCCAGCGCGCCCACCGCCGTCATGGCCTGCGTGCCGTTGAGCAGAGCCAACCCCTCCTTGGCCTCGAGCGCGAGCGGCTCCAGACCGGCCTGCGTCAGCGCCTCACGCGCAGCCATCCGCTGGCCCTTTGCAAAGACAAAGCCTTCCCCGATCAACCCCAGCGCCAGATGCGCCAAAGGAGCCAGATCACCGCTCGCGCCCACCGATCCGCGCGACGGCACCACCGGGTGCAGACCGTGCGCGAGCATCCCGAGCAGCATCTCAATCACCACCGGACGCACACCGCTATGGCCCTTGGCCAGCACATTGGCACGCAGCAGCAGCATGGCCCGCACGGTGGCCTCAGGCAGCGGTTCGCCGATGCCGCAGGCATGGCTGCGCACCAGGTTGCGCTGCAAGGCTTGAAGCTGATCCGGCGGAATGCGCACGTCCGAGAGCTTGCCGAAGCCGGTGTTGATGCCGTAGGCCGTCTCATTGCGCTCCACCAGCGCATCCACCAGGCGGCGCGAGGCCAGCACACGGGCACGGGCCTCTTCGCCCAGCACCACCGGACGCTGGCGCAGCGCCACGTCCCCAATCTCTTCCAGCGTGAGCGGCTGGCCCGTCAACACAAGCGCTTCAGACATAACCCCTGATCGTACCCCACCGGCCACCTGTGCGAAAAGCAGCCGGAAAAGCAGAGGGACGGCCCGCAAGCCGTCCCTTTGCCACTATTTAGCCCGAAAGGTCAGCCGGGAATGACGATTCTCGAACCACGGAAGCCGTAGTACGCGATGAAGGCGTAGCAAAGCACCGGCAGAATAAAGGCGTGATGAATGCCGATGTGATCGGCCAGAACGCCCTGAATCTCCGGAACAATGGCGCCGCCCACAATCGCCACGCACAGCAGACCCGAGGCCTTGCCCGTGAGCGGCCCCAGCTCGGCGATAGCCAGCGTGAAGATGCTCGGGAACAGGATTGAATTGAAGAGGCCGACCAGCAGAATCGTCCAGACCGCCACCAGGCCGAAGCTCAGCATGGAGGAGATCACAAGCACCGCGGCCACAATGGCGCAGATGCCCACCACCGGCCCGGTCTTGAGACGCTGCAGCGCGCCCGCGCCAATGAAGCGGCCAATCATCGCGCCGCCCCAGTAGTAAGGAACCAGCTTGGCTGCGGCCTCAATCGAATATCCGCCGATATTGGGCTGATTGAAGTAGTTGGTCAGAAAGCTGCCGATCGAAACCTCGGCGCCTACGTAAACAAAAATCCCGATGGCCCCCAGCACGAGGTGCCGGTAATTCCAGATGCTGTCCGCCTGCCCCGGATTCACGGGCCGGAAGTCGCGCGTAATGTCGAGCCTTGGGAACTTGTAGAACGCAATCAGCAGACCCAGCAGCAGCAGCACCAGAGCGATGCCGACGTAAGGAATCTTCACCGTCGCCGCCTGCGCCACATGGTACCGGTGCAGAGCCGCCGGAGTGAGCGCCTTCAGGTCCTTGATCACCTTGGGCGCATCCCCCAGAATGAGCCACGCGCCAAAGAGCGGCGCCAGCACCGTGCCCAGCGAATTGAAGGCCTGCGTCAGGTTCAGCCGGCTCGACGCCGTGTGAGGCGGCCCGAGAATGGCCACATAGGGATTCGCCGCCACCTGCAGCGTCGTGATGCCCGCCGCCAGCACGATCAGCGCCACAAGAAACAACGGAAACGAGGGGGCGGCGGCGGCCGGAACAAACAGAATCGCGCCGAGGCACATCGCCAACAGGCCGGCCACCATCGAGCGCTTGTAGCCGATCCGCTCCACCAGCGAACCCGCCGGCAGACCAAACACCGCATACGCCGAGAAAAAGGCGAACTGCACCAGCATGGCTTCGGCGTAATTCAGCGAAAAAATAGACCGCAAATGGGGAATCAGAATGTCATTGAGCGACGTGATGAAGCCCCAGATAAAAAACAGCGTCGTGACAATCGACAGCGCCGCCGCGTTGCTGCTGCCGGAGCTGGATCGGAAGTTGACCGTGCTGGTCGAGCCGGAAAATGCCATGGTTCCTGCGCGTATCCTCTGATTTTTGTGGCTTGTGCCTGGCCTGCGCCCGTGCGGGGCGCGGCCGGAGGGATTGGCTCCTCACTTTGCCGATCATAACGGCTCACGCGGCAAAATAGCTCATTTTCCCCGCAAATTCGATGCTGAGCCCCTTCGGAGGGCCGATGCCGCCGCTACCCGGCCTCTGTGGCCGGCCCCCTACACGCCTGGCCCGCGAGTATCCCGGGGCTCCGCGCCTCCTGTTTGAATTCCGGTACGCGAGACTCACTCACGTCAAATTCGCGACAATTCTGCAACTTCTATCTGGAGATTCCGTCCTTTTTACAACGGCACAAAAATTCATACAGCGGTCGAACCACATTTGCGGAGGAAGACAGGAATGCAGAGTATCTCAAAGACGGCAATGGCAGCAGCAATATGCACGCTTCTGTGCATGACACCCGCTTCTCTGCTGGCGGCTCCGGCCTCTCTGCTTCCTGCCGCGTGGCAAGACCAGGCCTCCGCGACCACCCGTGTCATGGGCACCGTCACCGCGGCCTCGGGCAACTCCCTCACGGTTCAACCCGCTCACGGCAGCGCTGTCACGGTCTCCGTGCCTGACGGAGCGCGCGTCCTGCGGCTGGAGCCCGGCCAGAAGACACTCTCTGCGGCCACACCCATTCCCATGAATGAAATCTCCGTGGGCGATCGCGTGCTGGCCTCGGGCACCGCGGCCTCCGGAAGCGGCATCGACGCCCGTCTCGTCGTCGCCATGAAGAAGTCTGACATCGCCCAGCGGCAACAGGCAGAAGAACAGGCATGGCAGCAGGATGGCGTGGGCGGCATCGTCAAGTCCGTCGATCCCTCCAACGGAACCATTGTGCTGGCCGAGGCCGCGCAAAGCGTGACCATCAAGACCACCCCGTCCACAAAGATTCGCCAATATGCGAGCAACTCCGTGGCCTTTCGCGATGCGCAGCCTTCAACCCTGGCGGCCATCAAGCCCGGTGCGCAATTGCGCGCCAAGGGCGATCAGCCGCCGGCCGATGGCACTCTGACCGCCAATGCCATCATCTTTGGCGACTTTCAGAACATCGCCGGCATGGTCATGGACGTGAACCCCTCAGCCCAGACGCTGACCGTCAAAGACCTCGCCACGAAGAAGCCCGTAACGCTCACCATCCAGAACTGGACACAGCTTCGCAAGCTACCCGAGCAGGTCGCAAAAATGGTGGGCATGCGCATGCAGGCCATGAAGCATGAACCCCACGGCGCACACGGCCACCAGCCCGGCGGTGCGGCCGGCAACGGCGCCCGCGCAGGCGGCCGCTTCAACCGTGTGCTTGAGCGCGCCTCCGTCATTCCTCTGACTGATCTGCACAAGGGCGATGCCGTGCTCGTAGTCGCAACCCCCGGCAGCGGCAGCCAGCCCGGAACCGCAGTCACCCTTCTGGCGGGCGTCGAGCCGATGCTGCGCGCCTCTGCCAAGGCCAGCAGCAGCATGTTCTCTTCTTCCTGGAGCCTCGGTGGCGGCCAGGCCAGCGGCGGCGCTGGGGGCGGTGCTGGAGATTCCACCCCGCAGCAGCACTAGACATTGACCTTTTCACTGGAACCACTGATTGATCCGCAGGAGAGCTATGAATCGCAGGAGTCGTTTTTTCTCAATTTTTGCCTTTGCTTTTCTTGTTGTGCTTGTTGTGGGAGCCGTACCCGGCAGCGCGCAATCGGGCTCATCGAGCATTCATGGTCAGGTGACTGACCCTTCCGGCGCGGTCATTCCCGGCGCGGCCGTCACGGTGAGCACGCCCTCGGGCAAAGTTGCAGGCTCAGCGACCACCTCTGCCGGTGGAACCTACGCCGTCCACGGTCTCGCCCCCGGCCGCTATGACGTCGACGTCACCATGCAGGGCTTTGCCTCGTATCACGCGCAGGATGTGATCGTATCCAGGGGCGCTGCCAAGACGATTGACGCAGCTCTCTCGATCGCGGTCGATCAGCAGAAGGTCGAGGTCCACGCCGAGCAGGAGCACGTGGACACGAGCCCCGAGAACAACGCCAACGCCATCATCCTGAAGGGCAAGGCGCTCGATGCGCTCTCCGACGACCCTGACCAGTTGCAGGATGAGCTTCAGGCGCTCGCCGGACCCTCGGCCGGCCCCAATGGCGGACAGATTTACATTGACGGCTTCACCGGCGGCCAGATGCCGCCCAAGTCCGACATTCGCGAAATCCGCATCAACCAGAATCCGTTCTCTGCCGAATACGACCGCCTGGGCTACGGCCGCATTGAGATCTTCACCAAGCCGGGCACCGATCACTGGCACGGCGGCTACAACGTGCGCGGCAATTACTCGGCCTTCAACGGGCAGAACCCGATCATCAACGCCAACCTGCAGCCCGGCCAGACCACTCTGCTGCAGGAGCCGAGCTACTACTCCTATGACATGTTCGGCAATCTCAGCGGGCCGCTGACCAAACACTCCAGCTTCAACCTCGATATCTTCGGCCGCAACGTGCAGAACCAGAACATCATCGATGCGACGGACCCCAACAACACCAGCGCGACACTCAACGAAGCCTTTGCCAATCCCAGCTCGCGGCTCTTCATCAGCCCGCGCGTGGATTTTCAGGCCGGCCCCAAAAACACCATCACGCTTCGCTACGTCTACTTTCGCGGAACAGACAAGGCCAGCAATGTCGGCGGAACCACGCTGCCCTCGCAAGCCTATAAGTCAGTGAATACCGACAATAGCATTCAGGCGAGCGACAGCCTCATCGTCACGCCCAACATTGTCGATGACATCCGCTTCCGCTATCGCCACGTCACCAGCACGCAGACTCCGGACAGCCTTCTGCCCAGCGTCACGCTCTCCTCGCAGTTCACCACGGGCGGCAACAGCGCGCAGACCAGCACCTCCACCGACGACGCCATGGAACTGCAGAATTACTTCACCACCTCCATCGGCGCACATGCGCTGACCTTTGGATCGCGGCTGCGTTCTGACGCGCAGAATAACTTCACCGATGCAGGCTCGAACGGCTCTTATATCTTCACGACGCTCGACGAATACAACCGCAAAGCGCCGGCGCAGTACAGCTATACCAAGATCAACAACGGCACCGCCAAGGCTATTCTGTTTGAGGCTTCGCTCTTCTATCAGGACGACTGGAAGGTCAGCCCCCGCCTGACCTTCAGCTATGGCCTGCGCTGGGAGACGCAGAACCGCATTCACGACAAGTTTGACTGGGCGCCGCGTGTCTCACTGGCTTACGCACTCGATGGCAACGGCAAAAAACCGGCCAAGACCGTGCTGCGCGCCGGCTATGGATGGTTCTACAACCGCTTTGATCTCTCCAATGTCATTCAGACCATTCACCAGAACTTCGGCGTGAATGGCGTGCCGAATGAAGAGCAGTTTGTCGCCACCAATCCCGGCTTCTATAACCCTGACGCAGTCACGCCCATCGATCAGAACACGCCAAATGTCAGCGGCATCGCGCCCACTTACTACAACATAGACCCGCACTTCAAAGCCGCCAATGACATGGAGTTGGCCGTCGGCATCGATCGCCAGATCAACAAGCGGATGACGGGCAACGTCACCTACCTGTATACGCAGGGCAACCACCAGTATCTGACCAACAACATTGGCGCGCTCGACCTGAACAACGTGGATGCCAGCACCAATACCTACACGGGCAACACTGCAAAAACCTCGCAGAACATCATGCAGTACCAGTCCGAAGGCATCTACAAAGAGAGCCAGATCATCGCCACCGTGCATGCCTTCTACAAAAACGTAATGCTGAGCACCTTCTACACCTACAGCAACGCGAAATCAGACACCAGCGGAACCGGCCATGTGCCCTCGGTCGCCAGTGATCCAGCGCTCGATTATGGCCGCGCCAGCTTCGACGTTCACAACCGTTTCTTCGCGCTCATGACCATCCAGGCCCCCTGGAAGCTGACCTTCGCGCCGATGTTCAACGCGACCTCGGGCAGCCCCTTCAACATCACCACCGGCAATGACCTCACCGGCAACAACAGTTACAGCGCGCGGCCGACCTTTGCCGCCAACTGTGCTGAGGCCTATACGGTGCAGACACCCTATGGGTGCCTCGACGCCAACCCCATTGCCAACGGCGCATTCAATGAAAAAATCGCTCCCTATAACCTCGGAACCGGCCCCACGACCTGGCAGATGAATATGCGCGTCAGCAAAGTCATCGGCTTTGGCCCCAAGGTGAAAGGCGGCGGCTTCGGTGGTCCGCATGGCGGCCCGCATGGCCGCGGCCTCGGCGGACGAGGCTTGAGCGGCAATTCGGGCCCCATCGGCAAGTTCAACGCCTCGGTCGCCCGCAAATACTCGCTCACGCTCGATGCCTTTGCCACCAACATCTTCAATCACACCAACCTGGCATCGCCCAATGGCTCCATCAACCTCACCGCGCCCACGACGAGTGATCCCACGGCCTGCTCGAACAGCGCCTACACCACGTCAAATGGTTATTGCGCCCAGCAGTTCTTTCTGAAATCGCAAAGCCTGGCGGGTGGATTCTTCAACCACGCCAGCGCCGGCAACCGCACCATCTTCCTCGAAGCGCATGTGAACTTTTAAGCCGGATGCGCTTCAGGCGCGTGCCTGCCGCAAAACAAACGTTGACGTGACAGGCCATCGCCGGTACGCTGAAAGCATGAACTTTGCCTTCATGCCGGTCTGTATGTGTTGTTGCTGTTCGCGGACCGCGAAGGCGATGGCATAGCACTACCCAGAGTTCATCCCCTTCCGAATCCCGCACTCAGCTCACGCAAGTGCGGGATTTCTCTTTCTACCCACAAACAGCATCGAGACATAGGAGCCTCATGGCAGAGACTGCCGTAGTCAAAGAAACCAAAGCGCAGAAAATGGAACGCCTCAAGCGCGAGAAAAATCCGTGGGATTATTTCGACGAAGTACGGCAGTTTGCTCGCGAAGGCCGCGACAGCGTGGTGCCCGAGTGGGCCTCGGCCTATTTCAAATGGTGGGGAGTCTATACGCAGGGCGACGGTGTGGGCGTCACCGGCGGCAAAGGCGGCGAAGGGCTTGCCACGCAATACTTCATGATGCGCATCGGGCTGCCCAACGGCATTCTTCGCTCTGACCAGTTGCGCGTGATTGCCGATCTCACCCAGCGCTATGCCCGCGACCTGGCCGACATCACCGTTCGCCAGAATATTCAGTTGCATTGGCTCACCATTGAGTCGCTGCCCGAGGTAGTCGATGCTCTCGAGCGCGTGGGACTCTCTCCGCGAGGCGCCTGCGGCGACGTCGTGCGCAACGTCACCGGCTGCCCGCTCGCCGGCCTCGCGGCGGATGAACTCACCGACGCTTCCCCGCTCGCCATTGATCTGGCCACTGCGCTCATCGGCAACTCGGAGTTCTATAACCTGCCGCGCAAGTTCAAAATCTGCGCCACCGGCTGCTCCTCGTGGTGCTGCTATCCCGAGATCAACGACATTGCTTTCACCGCAACGCGCCGCGGCGATCAAATCGGCTACAGCGTGCGTGTCGGCGGAGGACTCTCGAACGAACCTCACCTCGCCGTGAAACTGGACGCATGGGTTGAGCCAGGCCAGGTGCTCGACGTCGCGCGAGTCATCACCGAGATCTTCCGCGACCAGCAGGCGCTGCGCGAGAGCCGCGACCGCGCCCGCATCAAGTACCTCTTCCTCAAAGAAGGATGGACCGCCGAGAGCTTTCTCGCCGAACTGCATGCGCGCCTCGGATACCAGCTCGCGGCCGGTGTCGAAGAACAAGTACCGGACGAAGTGCATCGCGACCACGTCGGCATTCACGCACAAAAACAGCCGGGCCTTTCTTACGTAGGCGCATCGGTGCTTCGTGGCCGCCTCACCGGACTCCAGCTTCATCAGGCCGCCGATCTTGCTGACCGCTTCGGCAATGGCGAACTGCGCGCGACCACCATGCAGAACCTCATCTTCGTCAATGTGCCCACCGGGCGCGCCGCCGAGCTCGCCCGTGAAATCGAACGCATCGGCATGCGTGTGGAGGGCAGCCAATTCTGGCGCGGAGGCGTTGCCTGCACCGGCACCGAGTTCTGCAAGCTCGCCATCACCGAGACCAAGGGCTTTCTGCGCTGGCTGGTCGATGAACTCGAAGAGCGTCTGCCGGCCTTTGACCAGCAGCTCAAGCTGCATGTGACCGGCTGCCCCAACAGTTGCGGGCAGCATTGGATCGCCGACATCGGGCTCGAAGGCAAAAAGATCAAGCACAACGGCCAACTGGTGGACGCCTATTACTTTTGCGTCGGCGGCTCAGTCGGCAAATATGCTGGAGTCTCGCGCCCCGTAGGCTATCGCGCCCCCGCGACCGAAGTACCGGCCGCGCTCGAACGCCTGCTGAGCCACTACGTGCAGCACCGCGAGCCGCAAGAGAATCTGCGCGCGTGGTTCAGCCGTCATGAGGACTCCACGCTGCGCGCGCTGCTGGCTGGCGAAACAGTCGCTCCCGTCGAGCGCGATCTGCCCACCGGCCGCGTTCCTCAAGGGGTGGCGGGATGAGCCTCTTCCCTGCTTTTCTCAAGCTCAAAAAGCGGCGCTGCCTCGTGGTCGGCGCCGGCGAAATCGCATGGTCAAAGATCACCTCCCTGCTCGACGCCGAGGCCGCTGTGCATGTCATCGCAACGGAAGCGCGTGACGAAGTCCATGTGCTCGCCGCACAGGGCCGCATTCACCTCGAACTGCGCGCATATCGTCCCGACGATGTGGCGGGAAACTTCCTCGTCATTGCAGCTACCGACGAGATGGCAGTGAATGCCTCTGTGTATCGCGACGCCGAAGAGCGCAATATTCTCTGCAATGCGGTCGACGATCCGCCAAATTGTGATTTCTATTTCGGGTCCATCGTGCGCCGCGGCGACCTGCAGGTGGTGATTTCCACGAACGGAGAAAGTCCCGCGCTGGCGCAGCGGTTGCGCCGCGAAATCGACGCCTTGCTGCCCCTCGATCTCGGCCCGTGGCTCAAAGATCTGGGCCAGTTACGGCGCGAAGTGCTGCAACTCTATCCCGCCGGAGATGACCGCAAGCGGCTGCTGCACACCCTGGCCCATCGCGAGGTCTGCGGCTCAGAGCACTGCCCTTCGCGCAAATTAGCTTTCGCCGCGCGTCCTGCTATTGAAGACCAGCCCGCTGCTCTCAATGGCCAAAGATGACGCTGTAGAGCAGCACGCACAGCACCATCAAGCTCACAGCCACGTAGAGCCGGTCGCGCTGCGAAAAGAAGCCCACCACGCACAGAAAGACACGCACAATCGGCGTGGCGATCAGCAGCAGCAGGCCAAACTGGATAATGCTGCGGGCATGCCCCTGCAGTGCCGTCTTCACAATGCCCACAGGGTCGCGCAGTTGCGCTACTTCCCCGTGAAACACCCCATAGTCCGGCGCAGCGCCCGGATGCTGAAAGAGATACATCACGCCGCCCAGCAGCACAATGGCCGCCGCCGTCATGACCCCGGCGCGCAGCATGTTGGCAATGATGTTGTCCATCTGCTGATCGGTCCAGCGCATCAGAGCCTCCCCGCCAGGCTGTTGTAGATCATCTCAAACCCGAGCGCGACAATCACAAACGCAAACACCGTGCGCAGCGTCCGCACCGGCGCGTGTACCAGCATGCGCGCCCCGATCATGGAACCCGCCAGCACACCCAGCATCACGGGCATGGCCAGCTCCGGAGAAATGTAACCGCGACTGAGATAAATTCCAGCGCTGGCCGCCGCCGTAACGCCAATCATGAAGTTGCTGGTGGTCGTTGAAACTTTGAAGGGCAGGCGCATGGCCTGATCCATTGCCAGCACCTTCACGGCACCCGACCCGATGCCCAGCAGTCCTGAAAGCGTTCCAGCCAGATACATCAGCCCGAAGCCCGCAGGTACGCGTTGCGCCGTGTAAGCCTCCGCACCCTCCGGACCCGGAAAACTGCCCTGCAGCTTGAGCTTTGTCGCCAGCGGATCATGCGCGTCGGTATGAACGTCATGCTTGGTGCGGAAGGACGACCACGCCGAATAAAGCAGTACCACGCCAAAAACAACGCCGATGGCCGAAGACGGCACCCGCGTCGTCAGATATGCGCCAAACAGCGCGCCCAGCGTAGTCGCTACCTCAAGAAACATGCCGATGCGCACATTGGAGAAGCCATCTCGCACATAAGAAGCGGCCGCACCGGAAGAGGTCGCGATCACTGAAATCAGCGATGCCCCAATGGCGTAATGAATATCCACGTGAAAAATCAGCGTCAGCACCGGGACGATCACAACCCCGCCGCCCAATCCTGTCAATGCTCCCAGCATTCCCGCCAGCAGGGAACTCAACAACAGCCATCCAGAAAGCGCGATTGTGCCCATCGTCTCTATGTGTATGATGCCCGGCGTGCTTTTGCAACCTCAAGCTGTCAAATAGCAGATGCATCCGCCCCATTCATGCTCTCCGGTATGAGAGCAACCTGTAATCCTACCCGATATGCACCCTGGACGGGCAATCACATCTCAAAGCGCCAAAACCGGCTGAAGATGATGGAACATCCTCAGCCGGCAACTCTGCGGGCGTCTCGTTGAGCGCGATGCCTCAATAGACCGCTTTCTTGCGGCCCGGCGCTTTCGTCTTCTTTGATTTGCTGCCGCGCTTGACGGCTCGCTCCTTGAGCGGCTTCTTGCCCTTCTTTGAGTTCCATCCCTGCATGGAGTCGGACATGCCGTTCCCCTCCAGGTGCAGAGCGGCCACCAGCAGCGTAATGTGCGAGAACGCCTGCGGAAAGTTCCCGACCTGCCGCTTGTGCTTGGTGTCATACTCTTCCGCAAGCAACCCCACGTCGTTGGAAAGCTTGAGCAATCGCTCAAAGAAGCGCTTCGCCTCGCTCTTGCGGCCAATGGCATTCAGCGCACTCACCAGCCAGAAGCTACAGGCAAGAAATGCGCCCTCGCTTCCAGAGAGCCCATCCTTGCCGCCCTTGGTCTTATAGCGCAGCAAAAATCCGTCCTGCATCAGCTCTTTTTGTACGGCTTCGACGGTGCCGATCACCCGGGGATCATCCACCGGAAGAAAGCCCACCAGAGGAATCAGCAGCAGAGACGCATCCATAACTCTGGACTCGTACGACTGCACAAAGCTGTTCTTCCGCTTGTCCCACGCCTTCTCGCACACTTCCGCATGAATCTCGTCGCGCGTGCGCTTCCACGCGTCCAGAGCTACGTCCAGATCATGATGCTCTGCCAGTTGAATCGCGCGGTCAAAGGCCACCCACGCCATCACCTTGGAGTAAGTAAAGTGCTGCGGCCCTCCGCGCATCTCCCATATCCCCTGGTCCGGCAGCATCCACACCTTACGCAGATGCTCCACCAGCGCTTTCCAAATATGAAAGTCCTCTTCGCGCAGCGTGTTCAGGCCCATCTCGGCGTGATAGAACGAGTCCATCACCTCGCCATAAATATCTAGCTGCATTTGCTTTGCCGCGGCATTGCCAATGCGAACCGGCTTTGACTTCTCATAACCGGGAAGCCAGTCCACCTCCCACTCCACGAGAGAGCGCTCGCCACCAATGCCGTACATGATCTGCACCTGATCTGGCGAGCCAGCCAGTGCGCGCAGCAGCCAGTCCTGCCAGGCTTGCGCTTCTTCAAAGTAGCCGGCGCTCATCAGCGCCACCAGCGTAAAGGTCGTGTCCCGCAGCCAGCAATAGCGATAATCCCAATTGCGCGCGCCTCCGAGCGACTCCGGCAGCGAAGTCGTCGGAGCCGCCACGACACCGCCTGTTGGCTGATAGGTGAGCGCCTTGAGCGTAATGAGAGAGCGCTCAATCATGTCCGCATATTTGCCATCGCGACGGTTACGTGATGTCCAGTCCAGCCAGAATTTCTCTGTGCTTCGCAACGCCGCTTCCGGCTTGGGAGAAGGAGGGTCGCCCTTATGCGATTTTCCATAGGTCAGCGTGAACCATTTGCGTTCTCCCTTGCTGACCGTGAACTCGCTCACCGTCATCAGCTTCTCGCCGTGGGTCTCCTCTGAGCTGCGCAGAACGGTCAGGCTCGGGCCGCCCACTGCGCGCACGCCGTCCTTCGTGGACGTGACCCACGGAACCGTATGCCCGTAATCAAAGCGCAGAGATAACTCCATCCTCATGCGCACATTGCCGCGCAAGCCTTCCACAATGCGCACTACGTCGGAGTTGTCATCGCGGGTGGGCATGAAGTCGATCAGCTTCACGGCGCCCTCTTTGCACTCAAACGTGGTTTCCAGAATCAAGGTGTGATCGCGATACTGCCGCTTGCTCTTCCACTTACCTTCTGGCTGAATGCACCAGTAGCCGTTGCTTTTATCGCCCAGCAGCGCGGCAAAGCATGCGTTGGACGAAAAGTCGGGCCAGCAGAGCCAGTCAATGGAACCGTTATTACCAACCAGGGCAGCCGTCTCGCAGTCACCAATCAGTGCGTAGTCTTCTATCTTTAATCCCATAATTTATTGCTCGTGATAATTCCGCATAAGTCCGCCATCCACAGTGAGGGTGGCGCCGTTAATGTAGCCGGCCTCATCTGAAGCCAGAAATGCGACCAGCGAGGCCACATCCTTGGGCTCGCCCAGTCTATTCAGCGGAATATTCTGGAGCAATGCATTCAACTTGGGCTTGTTCTCAAGCAATGACTTATTGATGGGCGTAATGATCGCACCCGGAGCTACGTTGTTGCACGTAATGCCGAGAGGTCCCAACTCCACCGCAAGATCGCGCATCAGCATGCGCATGCCGCCCTTGCTGCAGCAATAGGTGCTGAATCCAGGAAACGCCATGTCCTCATGCACTGAGCTGATGTTAATAATGCGGCCCGGCTTCTTCTCCGCGCGCAGGCGGCGCACGAAAGCCTGCGTCAGGAAAAACGGCCCGCGCAGATTCACGCCCAGCACCTTGTCATAGTCTTCTTCGGTCGTGTCCCAAAAGTCGGCGCGAATCTCAATGCCGGCGTTGTTCACCAATATGTCGGCCGAACCATACCGGCTCCAGGCCTCTTCTACCAGCCGCTTCGTCTGCTCCACGCTGGTTACATCAGCAAGATAAATCTCGCCCTTGCCATGCTGCTTGTTAATCGTTTCCGCCGTCTTTTCGGCGCCATCCGCGCTGCCTACATAGTCAATGACAACACTGGCCCCTTCACTCGCCAACTGCTCGGCGATGACCTGGCCGATGCCAGAGCCGCCACCTGTAACAATCGCGACTTTCCCCTCCAGACGCATGTGATCTCCTCCCATGAACCGCTGAAAACAAAAGATGTTTTGAGGTATCCGTATAGATGGATGCGCGAGAGGAGCAATTCGCTGTATGGGACGAAAGCTGCTCCCGGTGAGAGGAGGAATTCACCGGGAGCTGGATTACTAGCTTGCGGCCGTAGCAGTAGCGGTAGTCGCAGGCTTGCCTTCAAGAATGGCCAGAGCCTCTTCCACCACCGGAGCCAGCACCTTGAAGTCATCGATCAGCTTGATCAGGTCCTGATATGTTTTGCTGTCTGCGGCAATGTTCAAGCCCTCCGCGGTCACGGCATTGCTGGCATCGGTCAGCAGCGCTTCCACATCAGCCACCACCGTCGAGAGCCCGGCAATGAAAGGCTTCTCCAGCGGCTTGGCCGCGCTCAGTACCTTCTCCACTTTCGCTGCAAGGCCTACGATGTCCTTCACCGCGGTGGCGACCCACTTGGCCGCATCGGCCAGACCAATTCCAATTTTTGCAAACACGTTCGACATGGTTTCCTTCTTTCAGGTGTCCAGACACAAGGCAGAAAAAAAGAAAAAGGGCGCAACCGGCATGGCTGCGCCCTTCGTTCGTTCTTACCTCTATATCCAGATTACTGAATTTGCATGAAATTACCGGCAGAAGAAAACAAACTATTCTCCGGCGGCAATTTTCTCCGTTTGACGTGACATTTTGGCCGTGCGCTCCAATTTGTCCCAGTTGAACGGGCGGCCATCAATCGCGCGCTTGAGCGTGCGAAAGAGCACAATCGAGAAAATCTGCCGGTAACTGAAGCGTTGCAGCCAGATATGAAACAGCAGCCAACCATCCCCCTTGTTGGCCGGATGCCTCGGCTCCAGGCTGAAGGCCAGCAGCGACGTGAAGAAGTCGATCACGATAAAGGCCAGAAAGTAGATCAGCAGCTTGTCAAAGCTGGCCGCACTAGCCGTCTCCGGATGATAGTGCTTGTTGATCAGAAACTGAATCAAGCTAACGGCAAACAGCAGATCAATAAAAGGCGATGCCAGCGGAAGCAGAATCTGGAAGACAACAATATTCGGCAACGCAAAGAAGCCCATCGCGCGGTTCGTCCGGAACGCCTGCCGGTGCTTGAAGACCGCCTGCAGCGTACCAAAAGACCAGCGGAAGCGCTGCCGCATGAGCCCATTCGCATTGATGGGCGCTTCGGTAAAGGCCAGCGCGTGATCTTCATAGATGACCTTGTAGCCCTGCTCCACCAGGTTCATCGTGAGATCAGCGTCTTCGGCCACCGTGTTCAGGGGATAGCATCCGCCCGCAAGCACCGCCGCCGTGCGCCAGGCTCCAATCGCACCCGGCACCACCGTCACTACGTTGAAAAGATCGAGAGCGCGCCGCTCAAAATTTTGCCCCGTGATGTATTCCAGAGCCTGCCAGCGCGTCCACAGATTGACCTTGTTGCCCACCTTGGCATTGCCTGCCACCGCGCCAACCTTAGGATCAGCAAAGTGCCGCACGAGCTTGGACACAGCATCCACGGCGATCACCGTATCGGCATCGATGCCGACATAGACCTCTTCGCGAATCTGCCTCAGCCCAAAATTCAGCGCCTCAGCCTTGCCTGCGTTCGGTTTGGTGAGCACCGTTAATTTGCCGTCCGCAATCTCCTGCGCATAAGCCTCGCGAGCCACTTCCAGCGTGCGATCGGTCGATCCATCATCGATCACCACCACATGCAGATGCGGATAGTCCGAATTGAGCGCCGAGCGAATCGTGCGCACAATCACCTTCTCTTCGTTGTAGGCCGGAATCAGAATCGCCACCGCCGGCTCATAAACTCCCGGAGGAATTCTGCGCGTGCGGAAACGCTCGATCAGCGCAAAGAGGCCGATGATGAGCAGACGTCCGCTCATCAGCACGTCGCCCACAAAGAAGACAAAGATCAGGAAGCGGTAAAAGAATGCGATGAAGAAGAATGCAACCGCATCAATGCGCGCCTGCCAGCGCTGCGAGGACTTGATGGGCGGCATCACCTCCGCGCGCGTCTTGCCCATCAGGTCAGAGACCTGCACAAACTTGTAGCCCCGCGCACGCAGTGTGTTGATCAGCAGCGGCAGCGCCGCCACCGTGGCTGAGCGGTTGCCGCCGCCATCGTGCATCAGAATGATGCTGCCCCGCATCCAGGGCGTGGTCTTCATCTGCTGCAGTTGGCTTAGAACGCTGTCCGCAATCTCCTGCGGAGTCTTGCGCGGGTGCTCATTCCAGTCATTGGTATCAATCTGGTCCCCAACGATGATGTAGCCCATCTTCTGCACAAAATACGCAGGCGCGGCTTCATCGTTCGTGTCAGGATTCTGATCAATCGAGTACGGCGGCCGGAAGTACAGCGGATCCACGCCCAACTCGGCGGCAAATAGACGCTCGGTTAAATTCAGTTGCAGCGCCACCTGCCGCCGCGAGATCAGGCTGATATCCGGATGCGTGTAGGTATGGTTGCCAATCTCCATGCCGTCACGCCACTCACGCTTGAGCACCCCGACATTATTGACGGCCTCTTCGCCGATCACCATGAAGGTTGCCTTCACGTGATACTGGTTCAATACGTGAAGAATCTTCGGAGTCCACGTCGGATCAGGCCCATCGTCAAAGCTGAGCGCTACTTCCTTCGGGTGATAACCGTAATACTCCACCACATAAGAGCGCGGCAGCGTCGTCATGTGCTCGTCAATGATGGTGGAGTGGTCCGCCGACAGCATAATGCTGCGCTGTCCGGCGCGCGGCGTCTGCGTAATCCGCATGATGTCGCCTTCGCCTTCGGTGTCCACATCCGCACCCGGCTGCACCGTCTCCAGCTTTTGCGGAGCATTCGCGGCAAAGGGATTATCCCAGACCGCCCACAGCGAAGGATCTTCGATGCCGAGCCGCCACAGGGCAAAAGTGCGAATGCCAAGATCGCGCGCCGCGCGCATTTCATTCAGCGCCGTCACACCATCCAGAAACCACACCTCATGCCGCACATTCGCATCTTCATCGTCATATGCAAAATGCGGATTCAGCTCATCGCCCTGCAGATGTACATCTGCCCCCGCATCATCGGCTCGCTGCCAGGCATCCTGCACTGACAAATCTTCGACGTTCAGTACCTTGTTCGAAGCCTTCTTGCCATTCTGAGAAAGCGGCAACGACCAGTCATATCCATAATTGCCGATTGCGCAGATGATCTTCTGCAACGGAACAATCCGGACCATCCGTGCAAGGTTGTTCTCAAACCAGTTCTGCCCCGCAATCGGTCCCGGCCCGCTCTCTGTCTCATGCTCGTCATAGTTCATGAGAATCACGCCGTCGCTGTTGCGGGAAATCTGCCTCAAGAGCGCAGAGGGCATGCCCACTGCCACCGTCACATAAACGCGCAGATTCTTTGCATGCAGATCGTGATAGATGTCGGCTATCCAGTCGGCGTAAAGCTTTTGATCCTGATCCGGCAGAGCCTCCAGATCCAGACACAGTCCGTGATAATTCGGATTCGCCGCAAGGAACTTGTCCAGCTGTACCTGCAGCCGGTGCCGCGCCGAGGGGCTTTGCAGCATCTTTGCGGCATCTTCCCCATCCCATGCCTGATGCTGGCCGTCATAGTCGTTCAGCATGGGGAAGATCTCGGTATTCTCCTTCGCCGCCGCAATGACGTGCTGCACCTTCTGCTGCGGATCGACCGGATGCACCCCCGAAGAGTCAACTACCCTGAAAAACTGCACCGGATATTCACTGGTCGCCCCGCGCAGATTCCCATTCGCCCCCGTCACATGCAGCCAGTCAGGAAACAGCAGGTCGATCTGATGAATGTGCGCCTTCAGTGAGGAATAGCTCTCCTGGTCATTCTCATAGAAAGCGGCCCGCACGCTCTGGTCCTGGTTCAGCACCACGTCCGACGGTCTCCGCTTCAGGTGCCGGCGTCGCTGATGCGCAGTTTTCTGCAATGCGCGGCGCAGATCCGCCTGCCGCTCAGCGGTGGGCAACGCCCGGTAATTCCGTTTGAGCGTGGGCAGCAGCAAGCCGGGCAGAGACGCGCTATTCACGGCACTGATCACAAAAATGATCAGAATCACCGTCAGCAGCAAAGCGCTCACGTCCAGAAATCGCCTGAGACGCTTCCATCGTTTGCGCTGCGGATCGTAAAAAATCTGTTTCATCGTCTTGGTATGGCCCCGGTCGCCCTGCGTATCGTTCCCCGTCTATCTTACGAGCCACGCGGTATGATGCAAGCCATGCGTGCTGTCATCTCACGGCCCGGGACAAACACACTCCACACCTGGCTGGCGCTCGCCACCGGTCTGGCGCTGCGCCTGTGGATGGTCGCCGCATTCCCTGACCTGGATGGCGACCCGCAAATCTACGGTAGCATTGCCCGCAACTGGTTCTTCCACGGCATATACGGCATCACCGCCAATGGTCACACCCACGCCACCTTGATTCGGCTGCCCGGCTATCCCTTCTTCCTTGGACTCTGTTTCATCCTCTTTGGTAAGGGGAAATACACCGGGGCCCTGCTGGTGCAGGTGCTCGCCGATCTTGGCACCTGCCTGCTCATCGCCGCCCTTGCACGGCGTCTCTGCGGTGCGCGAGCCGCGCGCTGGGCCTTGTGGCTCGCCATTCTCTGCCCGTTCACGGCCAGCTATGCCGCCGCAGGACTCACCGAGACCCTCGAACTCCTCACCATCGCGCTCTCTTTTTATGCCTTCATGCGCCTGGTCGAAGAAAAACCTCCCGCTGATCCCGGCATCTCCGCCCGCATGTGGGGCTGGACGCTGCTGCTCGCCCTCAGCGCAACCTACGCCGCTCTGCTGCGGCCCGATGGTCCGCTGGCCGGCGTCGTGCTCTACCCGGCCCTGCTGCTCTACGGTCTGCGGAACCGGCCCCCTTCTACCGGCCTCCATCGTGGCCAATCCATCCGGCTGCTCGCCGTCTGCCTGGTCATCACGGCCATCCCCTTTTCACTCTGGACAATCCGCAACTGGCGCACCTTCCACGTCTTCCAGCCGCTCGCGCCGCGCTACGCCAATGAACCCTGGCAAAGCTCTGACCCCGGCTGGCAGCGCTGGATCTCCACCGTCTGCGCCGACTTCACCTGCACCTATGACATCTATTGGAATCTGAACGGCACGCCGCTCGACTTTGACCAGCTCCCGGCCCGCGCCTTCGATTCGCCCGCGCAAAAGCAGGCCACCCGGCAGCTCTTTGAGGACTACAACCGCACCGAATTCCTCTCCCCTGCGCTCGATGCCCGCTTCGGCCAGCTTGCAGCTCAGCGCTTCCACGACCACCCCTGGCGGTACCGTGTCGAACTCCCGCTGCTGCGTCTCGCCGATATGTGGTTGCGCCCGAGGACAGAAATGCTGCCCGTCTCCAACCGCTGGTGGCGCTACAGCGACCATCCGCAGGAGACCATCTTCGACTGGGCCTACGCCGGGCTCAATCTCGCGCTGCTCATCGCCGCAATCGTCGGTCTCGTCAAAAAGCCACCTTATTTCTGGATTATCGTGGCCTTTATCGCCGCACGCTGCGCGCTGCTCCTCACGCTGGAAACGCCCGAGCCTCGCTACACGCTCGAGTGTTTTCCCCTGCTGCTCGCGCTCGCCGGCATGGCCTTCGCGCGCTGCCCTACTTCACGATCTTCTTCGTCCCCGGCGCGGCATGAATCGTGAACATCGAAGACGGCAGCGGCTTGTTATAGCGCACATCCGTGTAGTTCACCGTACGCGTGTCGCCCGAGGGCATAAAAAGCTCCTGCTTATAGGCGAGTGACTTCTGCGGATCGATCCAGATCGTGATGTGGCTGAAGTTGTTTCTGACCTTCGCATCCTTCGATACCAGGTCAAGCTTCGCCACCTTCACGCCGTTCATCATCCCGGTGCCTTCGAGCGTGATCTGCCAGTGCGCGGCTAAGTCCCGCCCGCTGCCGCCAAAGCCGATCGTCAAAAAGCTCTCGTAATTATTTCCGGCCGAGTAAATGGTCTCCTGCTTCAGGTTCGGCTCGTAGTAGTCCAGTTGGCCGTGCTTGAAAACCAGTTGGCGGTTCGCCGGCTGTCCGCCTTCGCTGGTGATGTGCACCATCATCTCCGTGCCGCCATGCTCGCGGCGAAAGGCAATCGTGCCCGTCTGCGGCTCATGCTGCTGCACAATCGCCGTGTAGAGATCAGCATTGAAGCTCGCCGAGGCGCTGCGAAAATGCGCCGACGCGGCATCCATCTCAGACAAAATCTGCTTCAACTGCGCCTGGTTCTGCGCGGGGGCCTGTGCCACCAGCGGCGCAGGAGCCAGCATGCTGGCCGCCAATACGTAACCCATCCAGTTTCGTTTCATCTGCCTTTTCCCTCAGTCATTGGACGCGCGCCGCGCCCTCAGCGATGCGCCCACAGCCGGTAGGCGGCCACGTGCCCGGCCGAATCCTTCACCACCACAAAGTGATCGGCCACCACGGTGCCCGAGATGGGCGCCACCGCGCTCACCAGCCGTGTTTGCAGCGTCGTCTCTGCTCCCGGCGTTACTTGAGATGCGGGAATGTCATAAATCAGCATCCCCTGGGGCTCGGTCTGCACCAGAATGCGCTGCCGCACCTCCTTGGCGAGCTGCGGATGATCTCCGTAGTTCCACAGATGAGGCGTAACAAAGATAAACGCCAGAATCAGCGTCACCATCACGTCATAGTGAAAGCTGCCGCGTTCATACGTCCAGAAAAGGTAGCCCTTCAGCGTGCGTCCTGCGCTCACGTTACTTCGCTCCTTGCGCTACGTTGCGGGACTCGATCACTTCCGTCCCCATGTAAGGAATCAACGCTTCGGGAATACGAACCGAGCCGTCGGCCTGCTGATAGTTCTCCAGAATCGCCAGCCACGTGCGCCCAATCGCAAGACCGCTGCCATTCAGCGTATGCACATGGGCCGACTTGCCCTGCCCGCGCGGCCGGTAGCGAATGCCCGCCCGCCGCGCCTGAAACGCGTCAAAGTTCGAGCAGGAAGAAATCTCCCGGTACACCTGCTGCCCCGGCAGCCACACCTCAAGGTCATAGGTCTTGGCCGAGCTGAAGCCCATATCTCCCGTGCACAGCAGCATGCGGCGGTACGGCAGCCCCAGCCGCTCCAGCACCGTCTCGGCATGGCGTGTCAGCGCCTCGTGCTCGGCGGCACTGTCCTCGGGCCGCGTGAACTTCACCAATTCCACCTTCTGAAATTGATGCTGCCGGATAATACCCCGAACATCCTTGCCATAAGACCCGGCCTCGGAACGGAAGCATGAGGTATGCGCCACCAGAGAGGTGCTCAGTTGGCTATCGTCCAGCGTCTCATCGCGAAACAGATTCGTCAGCGGCACTTCCGCGGTAGGAATCAGCCAGTGGTCATTCTCCCGGTACTTGCCCGCCTGGTACGGCTCGCCGTCCTCGCAGCGAAAGAGGTCTTCGGCAAACTTGGGCAACTGCCCCGTGCCAAAGAGCGAGCGGCTGTTCACCATCAACGGCGGCAGCACTTCGGTGTAACCGTGCTCGCGCGTGTGCAGGTCGAGCATAAAGGCCGCCAGCGCGCGCTCCAGCCTCGCACCCTCAGCCCAGTAAACGGCAAATCGCGCGCCTGAGAGCTTGGCCGCGCGCTCAAAGTCCAGAATGCCAAGCTGCTCGCCCAGCTCCCAGTGCGGCTTCGGCGCAAAGTCAAACTCCCGCGGAGTGCCCCAGCGCTTCACCTCTACATTGTCTTCGGCGCTCGCGCCCGTGGGCACGTCTTCATACGGCAGGTTCGGGATGCGCGCCATCCGCTCGCGAAGCTGCTCCTCGGCCTCGGTAGCCGCGCGTTCCAGATCTTCAATCTTTGTCTTGAGCTGCCGCGTCTCTTCCATCACGGCCGAAGCATCTTCCTTCGCCTTGCGCAGGCGGGCCACTTCTTCGCTCAGCTTGTTGCGGGTGGCCTTGAGCTGTTCGGCCTCGGTGATGCGTTCACGGCGGTGCTGGTCAACGGCGGCAAAGTCGCCCAGCAGTTCGGCGGGGTTCTGGCCGCGCGCGCGCAGTCTGGCTTCCACCAGTTCAAGATTGGCGCGGACAAATGCTAAATCGAGCATGTCATTAGCTTACTAGAGCAACCGGGGACACGGTGTGGCCGCGTCCCCTGTCAGATCAGTCGGGTGCCACACGTCCGTCAGTCCAGACGTGGGATCTCCGCAAACGAAACAAACCGGGTGCCTGTAGAAGGTCAAGAGGTTGTTCCTTCTTGGGATCGGCTGCTTGGCGGTTTGTAGTTGAGGCTACCATGAGGTCTTTCGTGGTTGTAGTAGTGGATCCAGGACTGCAAGTGTTGATCTCTCTGGCTGGAGTCGGTCCAGTGTTTGGCGTAAGCCCATTCGCGCATGGCTGTCTGGATGAAGCGCTCGGCCTTGCCGTTGGTTCTGGGGGTATAGGGCCGAGTGCGGCTGTGTTTGATGGCCATCTGCTGGCAAGCCTGACGGAACTGGCGAGAGCGGTAGCTGCTGCCGTTGTCGGTCAGCAGCGCGCGGATGCCGATACCATGGCTGGCGAAAAACTCAACCGCCGCGTGCAGAAAACCGATCGTGGTTTCCGCCTTCTGATCGGCCAGCATCTGGGCGAAGACCATGCGCGAGTGATCGTCGACGGCCACATGCAGAGCCAAAAAGCCCGGGTGTTCCTTCTTGCCCCGCAGCCTGCCGTCGCCGCGCAGCGAGACCTCGCCGAAGCGCGTCATGCCTTTGATGTCCAGATGCAGCAAGTCGCCTGGAGCGGCATGCTCATAGCGAACCACCGGCGGAGGCGGGTTCAGATCGCGCCATCGGCTCAGCCGCGCGCGCCGCAAAATACGGCTCACCGAAGACACGCTCACAGCGCTGCGCCGGGCGATCTGATACCCCGGCATGTAACCCCGCCGTAGCTCAATCACACTCAGCCGCAACGCCTCCGGCAAGCGCCGCGGGCTGCGATGCGGACGCGAGCTGCGGTCCCGCAAGCCATCCGAACCCTCGGCGCGATACCGGCGCACCCATTTGCCGGCCGTCTTTGCGCTCACGTTGAAGCTGGCCGCGGCCAGCTTCAACGTGCACCCGGTACAAATAACTTTTCTCGCCAACTGCTCTCGACTGTAAGGCGTTAGACGAGCATTCTGGTGAATGTCCATTCGATCTCTCCGAAGACTCTGCTTGTTCGCCACAAACAGCTTCTCCGCGAAATTTCGAATGGACAACCTCTTGAAACATCACAGGTGCCCCACGTCCGTCCGTTCGGACGTGGGATCCTCAGGAAGCGGAAAGAACTTGGCCCGCGCGGGGAGATCCCCCTTAGAACTTCACCTGCGGCACCTGCCGCGCCGCCGCGCTGGCCGCAAAGTAGTTCTCATCCGGCTGGAAGCCCGCAACTCCGGCCCAGATGCTGTTCGGGAACTGCCGGATATAGGTGTTATAGGCGCGCACTGACTCGTTGTATCGATGCCGCTCCACGGCGATGCGGTTCTCCGTGCCCTCCAACTGGTCCTGCAGCGCCAGAAAATTCTGATTCGCCTTCAGATTCGGGTAGCTTTCGCTGATGGCCAGCAGCCGCCCCAACGCGCCATCCAGTTGTTGGTTGGCCTGAATCTTGCCCGCTGGCGTGTGCGCATTCAAGAGCGCCGCGCGTGCATTAGCCACATCGTCAAAGATCTTCTCTTCGTGCTGGGCATAGCCCTTCACCGTGGCCACCAGGTTCGGAATCAGATCGGCGCGCCGCTCGAGCACCACATCCACCTGCGACCAGTGCTCATGCACATTCTCCTGCAAGGCCACCATCTGGTTCTTGGCCGAGACGTAGCTGCCAAACACCAGCAGTCCCGCCATCACTATGACGACGATGACTCCCATTGCAATCCACAAACCACGACGCATCATGCGCGTACTCTCCTCAAAACCGCTGCTGAATCACCAACTGCCACCGGCTCCGCCGCCGCCCGTGCTACCGCCGCCGAAACCGCCAAATCCATCACTGTTACCGCCTCCGCCGCCGCCGCCAAAACCACCACCGCCGCCGAAGCCGCCACCACCGCCGCCCCACCATCCGCTGAAAAACATGCCCAGCAGAAAGCCCAGGATTCCCGACGAACCGGCCCAGATCAGCAGGGCAATGACCATCAGAATAAAGAGAAAGACGCCCACCACCTGCAAAAAGCTCAGGTGCCGTGGCGGCTGCGCCATCTCCGCGCCCTGGCGGGTCAGCGGCTTCAGCTTCACGCCGGCATCCTTCGCAATCACCTGCGAGGTCTCATCCACGGCCAGGGTCAGCGCGCTGTCAAAGTCGTTCTCGCGCAGATACGGCACCATCTGCCGCCCAATCTGCCCGACCAGCGCATCCGGCAGCACCGCTTCGAGTCCGTAGCCGGTCTCAATCCAGCGCTTGCGGTCCTGCACGGCAATCAGAATGATCAGGCCCCGGTCGGTCGCCTTGGGCCCAACCTTCCATGCATCTTCCAGCTCGACCGCATACTGCTGAATGGGTATGCCGTTTGTGGTGTTGATGGTCACCACCGCAATCTGGGCATGCGCCTCGTGGTCCACCTCGCCGCACACCTTGTCGAGCTTCTCAACGGTCGCCGGAGACATCACATGCGCAAAATCGCTCACATAATCGGTCGGCTTCGGCAGGTCTTTCACCGCCTGCGCATGGGCAAACAATCCCCCGGTAAGGCAACACATTGCCAGAACCAGCCACCATCCGCGCCAAAAGCTATACCGGATCATCTGCCCTCCATTCTATCGAACGCAAAACGCGGCCGCCCGGTTCCCAAATGTTCTCGAACTTCCCGGCCTCGTCTGCCTTCACGCCCGCCTCAGCCATTTGCCCTACACTGGAACGGCAGCCGATGCACGCTAACCCGCCCATCCCCCGGCCCATTCTCGAATGCCGCAACCTCTCCCGCGCGCTGCCCGGCGACCCGGGCCGCTTTCTGCTGCGCAACATCAGCTTCGCGCTCTACTCCGGCGAGCGCATCGCCATCGTCGGCCCCAGCGGAGCCGGCAAGAGCACCCTGCTGCGCCTCATCAACCGCCTCGACGAGCCCACCTCCGGCGCCATCCTGCTCGACGGCGAAGACACCCGCGCTCTTCCGCCGCAAGCCCTGCGCCGCCGCATTGGCCTCATGATGCAGAGGGCTTACCTCTTCTCCGGCTCAGTTCGGCAAAACATCGCCTACGGCCCCGCGCAGCAGAATCAGCAAATCTCCGACGCCGAAATCGACGCCTGGCTCAGCGACGTCGGCCTGCCCGGCTACGGCGAGCGCGACGCCCAAACCCTCTCCGGCGGCGAGGCCCAGCGCGTGGCCCTGCTGCGCGCGCTCGCCAACCAGCCCGAAGTCCTGCTGCTCGACGAGCCCACCGCTGCCCTCGATGAGGAAAACCGCCGCTCCGTCGAAGAGCTCATCGCACGCCTCATTCAAGAGCGCCAGCTTACCTGCCTGTGGGTCACGCACAGCCTCGAACAGGCGCGCCTCGCCAACCGTGTCCTGCGCCTTGAGGCCGGCCAGCTCACTGCCCTCGGCACACCAGCTCAAGTCCTCGGGGAGCTCCAGCCATGACGCTCCCCGCTCTCACGTTTTCGCCCGAGCTTCAAAAAGGCCTGCTGCAATGCGCCGTGGCCGTACTCGCCGCGCTCACCGTAATGTTCCTCGCGCGCAAACAGGCCCCCGGCCTGCTCCGCGAAATTCCCTGGGCCGAGCTGCGCGGCCTCCTTCAGATTGTCATCGTCGGACTGATTCTCGCCGTGCTGCTGCACGGCCCCCGCTGGACCAGCCTGCTCGTGCTCGGCGGCATGTTGCTCGCCGCCGCCAGCATCGTGCGTCAGCGCGCCCGCAAATTTCCCCGGCCCTTTTCGCTCGCGCTCACCGGCATCGCCGCCGGAGCAGGCACCATCCTCTGCCTCATGGCGCTCACCGGCGTCATTCCCGTCCAGATCGCCATTCTCATTCCCGTCGGCAGCATGATCATCGCCAATACCATGAACACGCAGGCCCTCTTCCTCGACCGCCTGCACGGTGAAATCAGCGCTCACACCGGCGAAATCGAAGCCGCCCTCGCGTTAGGAGCCTCCGCCGAAGCCGCCTTCGCCGCCTTCCGCGCCGCGGCCTTTCGCGCCAGCCTCATTCCGGCCCTCAACAACATCCGCTCGCTCGGCATTGTCTGGATCCCCGGCATCATGGCCGGCATGGTGCTCTCCGGCGCTTCGCCTCTCTACGCCGCGCTCTACCAGTTCGTGGTCATCTCCACCATCTTTTCGGCCTCGGCCCTCACCTGCCTGGTCACCAGCCGCCTCGTTCTGCGCCGCGTCTTCAGCCCGCAGGATCAACTGACCCTGCGAGCCTGAACCGCCAATCGTTCTAGCGCGCCTTCGCTGGCTTCGGGCACCGGCACGTAAACCACCACACCGCCGCCAGAATCGTAAAGATCAGAATGATGATCTGCGAAGAAACGCAGTAAATGCACCACTCCTGCAGTACATGCCACTCAATGTTCGTGAGATAAAGCGCAAACCCCAGCGCAATCAGCGCCAGCCCCAGCAGCATCTGCCGCTGCCGCAGCCACGCCACCGCCGCCAGCACCACATAGCCCAGAATCCCGATCAGCGCCACCGGAATCCCGAACACCACCGCATAGCGGCTATGGTTCACCAGCCCGCAGCTCCATACCGAGTTAATGTCGCACGGCAGCTCCAGATAACGGGTGGAGTAATGAGCATGCAGCGCCAGCGATGAAACAACGATTCCGGCCAGCGCCAGAACCATGAGCACATATCGCATATCTTTCCCTCTCAGGGGTTTTGCTCCCGGGCTGCCAATCCCCCCGAAAATCTTCCCCGCATTCCAGTTTGCCAGCACTCCGGGTTACGATAAACAGCATGGTGAACATCCGCTTTCGCTGGGCGCTTCTGCTTCCTGTCTTTTTAGTGGCCGCCATGGCCTTTGGGCAAGAAACTCCGATTCAGGTACGCGACGCTTCCGTCCTGAAGCCACCGCCGGGAGCAAAGATCGCTCTCATCGAGTTCATGGACCTCGAATGCCCCGTCTGCGGTCACGACAATCCCATCATCAAAGACGCCGTGGCCAAATACCACGTCCCGTGGATTCACTATGACTTCCCGCTCCCGCAGCACAACTGGAGCTTTGACGGAGCCGTCTACGCACAGTGGTTCCAGGCCAAGTCCTATGATCTCGGCAATCAGTATCGCAACTTCATCTATGCGAACCAGATGCAGATCGAGACCAAGAGCGACCTCCGCAACTGGACCGAAAAGTTCGCCAGGATGCACAATATCGCGCTGCCCTTTGTGATTGATCCCCAGGGCATATACGCAGCCCGGGTCAAGACAGACGTGGCGCTCGGCGACCGCATGGGCGTGCAATACACGCCGACCCTCTGGATTGTCACCAACAACTACAGCCACGGCAAAAACTACGTACAGGTCACCAACTTCAACGACCTCTACACCATGCTCGACCAGGCCGAAGCTGAAGTCGGCAACAAGGGCCGCTAGCCGCAAAGCAAATTCCGAATAATAGGTGCCCCATCCACCCCACGGACAGGTCCACGTCCGTGGGGTGGATGCAAGCCTGCAGTTGGCTTGAGTGGGGTTTTTAGTTTTAGGGGACCGATGCTCCCCCTTGGAACAATCACGCCTGCCCCCGCATCAGCTACCCTTGAAATCATGAGCACGGAACCCGCTACCCCCGCAGCCGCCCTGACCCCGCCCCACGCCCGCGCCGAACGCACCGAACACCGCATCCACGGCCACGTGCTGGCCGATGACTACGCCTGGCTGCGCCAGAAGGATTCCCCCGAAACCATCGCCTGGCTGCAGGCCGAAAACGCCTACACCGAGGCCGTCATGGCTCCCACCGCCGAGTTGCAGAAGCAGCTCTACGACGAGATGGTCAGCCACATCAAAGAGACCGATGTCTCCGTTCCCTTTCTTGACGGCGCGTTCTGGTACTACTCCCGTACCGAGCAGGGCCGCCAGTACCCCATCTACTGCCGCAAGCCCGCCCACGGCCCTGTCTTCGACGACACCGCCACCGAAGAAATCCTGCTCGACATCAACGCCCTCGCCGAAAAGGAAAGCTACTTCGCCATTGGTGCCATGACCATCTCTGACGATGGCCACCTGCTCGCCTTCTCCACGGACACGACCGGCTTCCGCCAGTACACCCTCCACGTCAAAGACCTCCGCACCGGCGAAATCCTCTCCGAGCGCGCCGAGCGCGTCGGCTCCGTCGTCTGGGCCGCCGACAATCGCACCCTCTTCTACACCGTCGAAGACCCCGAGCAAAAGCGCCAGTTCCAGTTCTTCCGCCATGTGCTCGGCACTCCGCACACTGAAGACGAGCTGGTCTTTGAAGAGAAGGACGAGCGCTTCAACATCGGCGCCGGACGCACCCGCGACGGCGAATTCCTCATCCTGCAAAGCTCCAGCCACACCACCAGCGAAGAGCAGTTCCTGCGCGCCGGCTCGCCCACCGCCGCCTGGACGCTCATCGAGCCGCGCCGCGACAACATCGAGTACTACGTCAACCACCGCCACGGCCACTGGTACATCCGCGCCAATGACACCGGGCGCAATTTCCGCCTCGTCTCCGCGCCAGAGGCCACACCCTCGCGCCAGCACTGGACCGAGATCATCCCGCACCGCGACGACGTCATGCTCGAAGAAGTCGATCTCTTCGCCGGCTTCTGCGTCGCCTTTGAGCGCCGCCAGGGGCTCGAACACCTGCGCGTCATCCACTTCCCCGGCGAAGGCCCGGCCTTCGGCCAAAGCAATGAAATCGCCTTCCCTGAGCCCGCCTACACCACGCACCCGCACATCAATCGCGTCTTTGACACCACGCGCTACCGCTACGCCTATCAGTCGCTCGTCACACCCAGCTCCGTCTACGAGTACGACACGGCCACCGGCCAGACCACCCTGCTCAAGCAGCTTGAAGTCCCCGGCGGATTCGACCGCACCCTCTACACCTCCGAGCGCATCTTCGCCCAGGCCTCCGACGGCGTCGAGGTGCCCATCTCCCTCGTCTACCGCAAAGACTCCTTCGAGCGCGGCAAAAATCCCCTCTGGGTCTACGGCTACGGTTCCTATGGATACCCGCTGCCCATGGGCTTCAACAGCAACCGCCTCAGCCTGCTTGACCGCGGCTTCGTGCTCGCCTACGCCCACATTCGCGGCGGCGGAGACATGGGCAAGCCCTGGCACGATGCCGGCCGCCTCATACACAAGCGCAACACCTTCACTGATTTCATCGCCGTCACCGAACACCTCGCCGCCCACGGTTACGGCGACCCGGCCCGCATCGCCGCCGAGGGTGGCAGCGCCGGCGGACTCCTCATGGGCGCCATCGTCAATCTGCGCCCCGATCTCTACCGCGCCATCGTCTCCCACGTTCCCTTCGTCGACGTCATGAACACCATGCTCGACGCCTCCCTGCCGCTCACCGTGCCCGAGTACGAGGAGTGGGGCAATCCCAACGAGCCCGAGGCCTTCGAGTACATGCTCAGCTACTCGCCTTATGACAACCTCAAGGCCGCCAGCTACCCGGCCATCCTCGTCAAAACCTCGCTCAATGACAGCCAGGTCATGTACTGGGAGCCCGCCAAGTACGTCGCAAAACTCCGCACCCTCAAGCAGGACAACCACCTGCTCCTGCTCCACACCAACATGAGCGCCGGCCACGGCGGAGCCTCCGGCCGCTACGACTACCTCAAGGAAATCGCCTTCGACTACGCCTTCCTCCTCCGCGAACTCGGCATCGTCTCTCTCTAGGCCACCCAACCGGTGTTCCATGCAAGCCCTGTGTCGACGGGTGCCCCACATCTCGAAGAGATGTGGGTTCTCGATCATCATCGGACAGGTCAACCAGTACCCCGACGCAAACATCTTTTGCTTGAGCCGGGTCTTTCCACTTGATTTGTCATCCCGGCCGAACGAAGTGAGTGGAGGGACACGCATTCCCCAGGTCACCACCGCGCACACTTGTATCAGGGCATGGCTTTAGCCATGCCATTTCGCCGCGCGCAAAAGATTGGGCTTCAGCCCCTGAGGGAAAGACCTCGATTCCCCATACAAGCCCGAAGTCTGAGTGGAGCAGTTCCAACAACATCGCAAAAATCGTCATTCTGAGGCCATAGGCCGAAGAATCCCGGCAACGCCCCGCGCCCAGACGCCGCCCCATTTTTCTCCCACCATCCACAACCAACGCACTCGAAGCCCCCGCCATACCCAAAGAAGCCTCATGTCAGGGCACAGCTCCCGCCCTAGCACGACGCATCGGCAAAGGCTGCCTCATAAGGAGCGAATCGACGATAAATAGCCCAAGACCTACCATCAGGAGATCGCAGGCGATAACGGCGTTTACCAGGACCGCGAGATCAGTTCCGTCACTGTTTCACTGCGAAAGAGCGTTGGCATTTTACTTTCGTTAGAATCGAGCAAATGCATCTACCGTCCGCAGAGCTTCGCCAAGAGCTTTTGTCAGCCCCGGCGTTTGCGCGTTTCGTGAAGTCGGTCGGCAGCAGCGGCTCAGAAACGACTCTCATCTTCAAAGGTGCGACTCTAACCCTCAAGTATCTGATCAGACGGGCACATCTAAGCATTCTGATCGAACAACTCTCGTCCGGTGAACTCTTGTATGCGGTGTTGATCGATGAATACGACAACAAGCCCGCGGCTATTTGGTCGCTAGTCGAAACGGAGGATGAGTTCTCTGCGTTGATCGATTTAGCCAAGATTCGATCGTTCCCGTTATTTCTCTTTAATGAAGCGGCCGTAAATGTCTGCTGGGCGAATGTCCATTTTGAACTTCTCTCTCCGCTGGATTCGATCATCCGAGCGCCTATTGTTTTCTCTTCACGCGTTAAGACCCAAGAAGACTCGAGACTGGCAGAGGCCGCCATAGATGCAGCATTATCAGGATCTACCTTCTCAATCGCTCTGCGCACGAAAGAGCCACTCAAATGGAATGCGATAACGAGCCACTACATCACAAATCAACTTGTGGCTAGCCCTATTGGGATATTGACTGAGAATGAAGGAGATCAACAGGAAGAGCTATGCACATGGCTTCTTGATAATTTGTCTCCTTCTGGTGCCTATAGAGGGCCAGTGGTCAAGGAAGAAAAGCAGGATCGTGAACTCACAGACGTTTTGATCAACTATCCAGGCGGTTGCTTCCTCATCGAGTCAAAGACCCTAGCTGTATTGGAGCGCGATGAGCTTCCGCCTAGGTCTAGACTTCGAAAGAACGTCCTTAAGAATATAAAGAAAGCCCTTGCGCAACTACCGGGCGCGAGCCGCAACATCCGAGTTGGGTTGAAGGTGACTAGTGCCTCTGGGGAAGCCGTCACCATAAATAAAGAGATGCCGCCGCATTGTATTGTGCTCGTGCCAGAGCTATCGCTTTTGACGTCTGAGGATGCGCTTGGGGGAGACCTTTTGAAGGAGTTCTTGAGGCAGCACGGAGCGTACTTACACATACTCGATCCAAGTGAGTTGATGGATTTAATGCGAGCCGCGGGACATATGGCCTTCTTGAGCGAGAAAACATCTAGAATGATTGCTTTCGATGCAATGCTGATTGCGCGTTGGCAAAAGGCAGTCGACCTCGACTCTCCGCATTTCAAGCTGAAAATACACTTCGTCTAGCAAGCGTCTACCTCCCTAGCAAGAGGGCTGTGATCGCTTCTCATATGTCGGCTTATAACGACCAATCCGAAGCCGCGACTCTGCAATTCCCCCCAAGTACGCATGCGCCAAAGGCGCGCCCGGCTGGACGGCCAGTCCCGGCCAGCCCCTGCCGGTAATTTCCCCTCTATCCGCTATCATGGAAATAGAAGCTCAGAAAAAGACCGCCAAGCCGGTCTCTTTCTGAGCTTTTCCCTTTTCCTGCAGGTCTTCAAGGGGGGGTAATTCGCGTTGATTCTAAAGGACTTGCCAGCCTAATGTCCCGCAAGTCCAGCAATATCAACAGCTTGCAGGACGTTAATAGATGTTTTTTTTGCCTTCCGAGTAACGTTACCCGCGCTCATCGCATCCCGGCGGAAGCCACGCACCCACGCAAACCAGAGCCTGGCTTGCGTGGGATCGTCCTTTTCCCAGTCGGCACCGGCAGAAAAGAAGCCGCCGGACTCTGACAACTGGGGACTGGCCGCTGAAGACGCACCGAAGGTGCGCCCTACTGCGGCTTCGGCGTCATCCGCACAAAGCGCGGAGCCAGCTCGTCCCAGCTCGCCAGCAGGCGATAGGCCCGCGTGCTGCCGGTCTTCTCCGCATGCAGTGAGACCAGGTTGTGAATGCTCGCCTGTGCCTCGGCGTCCAGCGTGGCAAACGGCTCCGGATGCAGGAAGCTCGTATGGAAGCGCTGCTTCTCGACGAAAGCACCGTCTTCGTCATAGATCCATGCGAGGCCGCCCGTCATGCCCGCGCCAAAGTTGGTGCCGGTAGACCCCAGCACCACCACCAGGCCGCCCGTCATGTACTCGCAGCCGTGGTCACCCACGCCTTCCACCACCGCCAGCGCGCCCGAGTTGCGCACCCCAAAGCGCTCGCCCGCGCAGCCCGCGGCAAAGAGTGCGCCGCTGGTCGCGCCATAGAGCGCCACGTTGCCAAGAATCGTGTGCAGCTCGCTGTGCAGCGCCGCCCGGCCCTGCCCGCGCAAAATGATCTCGCCGCCCGAAAGCCCCTTGCCCACAAAATCATTGGCCATGCCTTCGAGCGTGAGCTGCATGGGAGCAACAGCAAACGCGCCGAACGACTGGCCCGCAATGCCCTTCAGCCGGAAGTCGAGCAGGCCATCGGACTCGACGCCCGCCGTGCGCAACGCCGCAATCTGGCCCGCGAGGCGCGCGCCGAGCGTGCGGTCTTCGTTGCTCACGCGCGTGTCGATACGCAGCCCTTCGCCCGCACGGTATGCGGCCAGCCCCGGTTCAAGCCAGGCATCGTCCAGCGCGGCATGCTCCTCGGGCCGCGCATTGCCCTTGCCCTGCCAGCGAATCTCGCCTTCCGGCTTCGCCGCCAGCATCGCCCGCAGATCGAGGCAGCCGTCAAAGTGTACCTGCTCCAGCAGGTCGGTGCGGCCAATCGCCGCATCGAGTGAGGGCAGGCCCAGCTCGGCCAGCAACTGCTGAATATCCCGCGCCAGCTCCTCAAACAGCCGCACCAGGTGCTCGGGCCGTCCGCGGAACTTCGCTCGCAACTCAGGCCGCTGCGTGGCAATGCCCGTGGGGCAGGTGTTCAGGTGGCACTGCCGCGCCATATCGCAGCCCAGGGCCACCAGCACTGCTGTGCCAAAGGCAAACTCGTCCGCGCCCAGCATCGCCGCAATAACCACATCCCGCGCCGTGCGCAGTCCGCCGTCCGCGCGCAGCCGCACGCGGCCGCGCAGCCCTGTCGCCAGCAGCACCTGCTGCGTCTCGGCCAGGCCCAGCTCCCACGGATCGCCGGCATACTTGATGCTCGTCAGCGGCGATGCGCCCGTGCCGCCCGCATGGCCCGCAATCACAATGTAGTCGGCATACGCCTTCGCCACACCGGCCGCGACCGTGCCCACGCCGCACTCGGCCACCAGCTTCACGCCAATCGAAGCCTTCGGGCTCACCCGCCGCAGGTCAAAAATAAGCTGCGCCAGGTCTTCAATCGAGTAGATGTCATGATGCGGCGGCGGGCTGATCAGCTGAACGCCCGGCTGCGCATGACGCAGGCGCGCAATCAGCTCGGTCACCTTGTGGCCGGGCAACTGGCCGCCCTCGCCGGGCTTGGCGCCCTGCGCAATCTTGATCTCGATCTCTTCGGCATGCGCCAGATACTCCGCCGTCACGCCAAAGCGGGCCGAAGCCACCTGCTTGATGCGGTTGTTCAGCAGCGTTGCCGGAACCTTCTCATTCAGCAGCGGCAGCTCGGCCTTCGGCTGGTAGACCTCAGGGTCTTCGCCGCCCTCGCCCGTGTTCGAGCGCGCGCCCAGCATGTTCATGGCTGCCGTAATGGTCTGGTGCGCCTCAGGGCTCAGCGAACCCAGCGACATGGCGCTCGCAATGAAGCGATGCGTAATCTGCGGCACCGGCTCAATCTGCTCCATCGGCAGCGGCGACGCGGCAGCGCGAATCTGCAGCAGCTCGCGCAACACCGTCGGCGTCTGCTCCACCGTCTGCGTGCGGAAGGCCGCCCACGCCTGCGCGCGCGCCTCCGGCTCCAGCACGGCCACGGTCGAGGACTTCGCCGTGCCCACCACCGACTGCAGCAGACGCACCGTCTGCGGCTGCCAGGAGTGCGGCTCCGCGCGCTCGGCCTTGCGGAAGCGGACCCAGCCATAATCCGGCAGATCGGTCTTCTTCCCTTCCTCCGCCTGCCCGCCATCGTGATAACCGCCCAGCCACAGCTCGCGCAAGTTGCTCTCAATCTGCTGGAAGCCCACGCCGCCAATCGGAGCCGGCGTCCCGGCGAAGCACTTCTCCACCACGTCGTGGCTCAGGCCAAGACAATCAAAGAGATGCGCGCTGCGGTAGCTGTCCACCACCGAAATGCCCATCTTCGACATCACCTTCGCCAGACCCGCATCCATCGCGTGCAGCAGGTTCGCTTCACCGCTCTCCGGCTGCAGTTGCCGCGCCGACTCCAGCGCCAGCCACGGGCACACCGCGCCCGCGCCCATGCCCAGCAGGACGGCCACATGATGCAGATCGCGGCAATCGCCCGCTTCCACCGCCAGGCCCACGTTGGTGCGCAGTCCGCTGCGAATCAGCGAATGGTGCACCGCGCCCAGCGCCATGGCCATGGGCAGCGGCATTGCGTTCACGCCGCAGCTCCGGTCGCTTAGCAACAGAATCGCAGCTCCGCCCCGCACCAGCTCATGCGCCTTGGCACACAGGTCGTCGAGCGCCGTCACCAGGTTGCACTCCGGATGAAAGACACAGTCGAGCACCGCCAGCGGCATCTCATCGGCCAGCACATGGCGGCGCTGGCGCAGCGCTTCCATCTGGCCCAGTGACAGGATCGGCGATGCCAGCGACAAGCCGGGCAACGGCTCGGTCTTGTCCAGAATGTGAGGCCACGGACCCAGACGCGTATGCAGACGAATCACGCAGGACTCGCGCAGCGAATCAATCGGCGGATTCGTCACCTGCGCAAACCGCTGCCGGAAGAATGCATATACCGGTCGCGGCGCGCGGGCCAGCGGAGCCAGCGGCGTGTCGTCGCCCATCGACCAAACGGCATCCTTGGCGTCCACCACCATGGGCTTGAGCACCATGTTGACGTCTTCGCGCGTGTAGCCAAAGCCGAGCTGCAGGCGGCTGACCTCTGAGGCCTCAAGATGCGTCACAGGAACATCGTCTTCGAGCGTCGCGTCTTCAAGCAGTTCCTCATACAAAGGAGCCACGCCGTCAAACAGCGCCTGCACCTGCTCATCCTCATAGAGAGCGTGGCGCACCAGGTCGGCCAGCAGCATCTGGCCAGGGCCAAGACGGCCGCTATGCACGACGTGCTCGGGATCAAGATCGACCAGTCCCGCCTCAGAGCCGACGATCACCAATTCGTCATCAGTCAAAAAGAATCGGCAGGGGCGCAGGCCATTGCGATCTAGCGCGGCGCCCACCAGGCGCCCATCCGTAAACACCACCGCGGCCGGACCATCCCACGGCTCCATGCAGTCGCCGTTGTATTGCAGAAAGGCCGAGTCCTTGGGCGTCACCGCGGGCGGCAGCACCATGCGCACTGACTCCGCAACCGTGCGGCCATTGCGCGTCAGCAGCTCGATGGTCTCATCCAGACTCGTCGAGTCAGAGCCATCGGCGGTATAAATTGGCTTCAATTCATCGGGCAGCGTCGCGGCACGCGCATCCATACGGGCGCGATTGCCCCAGATGGTGTTGATTTCGCCATTGTGGCCAATCATTCGGAAAGGCTGCGCGCGATCCCACGAGGGCGCAACGTTGGTGGCAAAGCGCTGATGAAAGACCGCGAAGGCCGTGGTGTAGCGCTCGTCTGCGAGATCGGGAAAGAACTCCGGCAGCAGGCGGCCCGCGCACATGGATTTATAAATCAGCGTGGAAAAGCCGAGCGAGCAGACATATCCCTTCGCATGGCTGCGCTCGAACTGCTTGCGCGCCAGGTAGGCGCGGCGGTCCAGCTCATCGAGGGGCGTGGACGCATACTTCGGGGTAATCAGCACCTGGCGGATCACCGGCATGCTCGACAACGCAATGCGGCCCAGCACCTCGGGACGCGTGGGAACATCGCGCCAGCCCAGCACTTCCAGTTGTTGCTCGGCCAGAGCGGCCACCAGCTCGCGCTCGGCCTCAGCAAAATCCGCGGGCAGAAAGAGCATGCCGACGCCCAGCGGACGCCCCGCTGCCAGCGTGAGGCCGGTTTCCGTCAGCAGAAAATCGCGGGGAATGCCCGTAGTAATGCCAATGCCGTCGCTTGAAAGACCATCCGCGGCCACTGCGCCACGATGGGCCAGGCGCGAGAGCGCGGTCAGGGCCATAGCCAAAACATCGTGGGTCGGGGTGTTCCGAAGCGCCGCGATGAAACCAACGCCGCAGGATTCATGGTCGAACCGGGCGTCTAGAAGAGAGAAATGGGACCCTCCGGACAACGAGGCCGGAGCGGTGGAGCTGCGCTGTTCCATAATCCACTATAACGGCGTTCGCCTTTGGGGCGAAGCGCTTTCTTTCGTCTGGAGTTCACCGATGGCTGGCCGTTTCCCGTGGACGCCGGCCAGAGAAAACAAAGCCGGCTGGGCAACTTGACAAGCCCCTCATGCATATTTATACATGGAAATGTATTTTTATGCATTCGAGAGGCGCGGCCTTGCGAAATAAGGCCGCGATTTCTTTGCTTGAGTAAACACGAGCGGCACAACGCAATTCGAGAATTGATCGCGCAGCGGCCCATTGCCAGCCAGGACGAGCTTCGTCGCAAGCTGGTGCGCCGCGGCTTTGACGTAACGCAGGCAACGCTCTCGCGCGATATCCACGAGCTGCGCATTTACAAGGGCCCCGGCGGTTATGCGCTGCCCAACGGCAACGGCCACGACGAGCAGGACGATCTGCCCGACGTGGATGAAGTCATGAGCAGCTTTGGCCTGAAGGTAAAGCAGGCGCAGAACCAGCTCGTACTGGTGACCACGGCCGGCAGCGCGCAGCCCGTGGCGCTGGCCATTGATCACGAAGACTGGCCGGAAGTGGTCGGCACGCTGGCCGGCGACGACACGGTATTGATTATTTGTCCTGACCAGAAGCGCGCCACCGTTCTGGCCGAACGGCTGGAAAAGATTATCGGCTGATGCCATCCACGTAGAAGGCAGAGAGAAATTGAGTCAGACAGCTAAAGTTGCGGTGATGGGAGTCAGCGGCTACGCCGGCATGGAGCTGGCGCGCCTGCTGTTGCACCACCCTGCATTCAGAGAGCATGCGCCCCTGTTTCTGGGCCGCGCCGGCAGCACGCCCGAGCCGCTGGTGAATCTGCATCCGCACCTGCTCGACAACAATGGCTCGCGCAACCTGCGTGTTGAGCCGCTCGATTGGCGGCGCCTTCAGGACGAAGGCGTACAGGTGCTGCTGCTTGCCACGCCGCATGAGCAGTCGCGGGCCATGGTGCCGGAAGCGCTCGCGCGCGGCATTCGCGTGGTGGACCTGAGCGGCGCGTGGCGGCTGCAGGCGGTGGAAAATCGCGCCGTCTATGCCTTTGAAGATGAGGGCAGCGCCACGGCACAGGCCGTACAAGCCAAAGCCGTCTACGGCATGCCGGAACTGCATCGCGAAGAAATCCCCAGCGCTGAGATTGTCGCCAATCCCGGCTGCTATGCGACGTCGGTGATTCTGGCGCTCAAACCGCTGGCGCAAGCTGGTTGGCTGGACTTGAATCGCGGCATTGTCAGCGATTCAAAGTCGGGCGTCTCGGGTGCGGGCAAAGCACCCACGGCCAAAACGCACTTCATGTATGCGGCCGACAACCTCTCTGCCTATGGCCTTTTTGGCCACCGGCACACGGGCGAGCTGCTGGAGCAGTTGCAACTCACGCGGGAGCAGATCGTGTTCACTCCGCATCTGCTGCCCATTCCACGCGGCATCTTGTCGACGATCTACGTTCACTTCACAGAGCCCAGAGAGGCTGAAGAAGTGGAGAGCTGCTATCGCGCATTCTTCGCCGCCAGTCCCATGGTGCGCATTTATGGCGCCGGGCAACTGCCGCAGATTCAATACTCGGTCCGCACCAGCTACTGCGACATCGGGTTCCAGCTGGACCAGGGAGGACGACGATGCATCATCGTTTCTTGCCTGGACAACCTGCTGAAAGGCGCCGCCAGCCAGGCGGTGCAGAACCTGAATCTGATGTGCGGCTGGAAGGAAGCGGAGGGACTCAAATGAAATACGTCGTCAAACTCGGTGGAGCGGCGCTTGAAAATCCTGAGATTTTCATGGCGTGTGCGCGTGCCGTGGCCGATCTTGTCAAAGACGGTCATCAGGTCGCGCTGGTGCATGGCGGCGGCGTGCAGCTCACGCGCACGCTCAAGCAGCTGGGCAAGCAGAGCGAGTTCATCGCGGGCCTGCGCGTGACCGATGCCGAAACGCGCGACGCCGCGCTGATGGTGCTGAGCGGCCGCGTGAATAAATCGCTGGTAGCGGCGCTGGGCTCGCTGGGGCAAGCAGCGATGGGACTCTCTGGCGGCGATGGACTCATCTTTCGCGCACGCAAAAAGCGCACCGTCCCGGATCTCGGATTTGTAGGAGAAATAGTGGCCTCGGACCCGCGCTGGCTGGAAGCCATCTGGAAGATGAACGCCGTGCCTGTGATTTCAAGCATTGCGCTCGGCTTCGATGGCGAGTACTACAACGTGAACGCCGATGAGATGGCTGCAGCCTGCGCCGCGGCCTGCCGTGCCGACGCGCTGGTCTTTTTGACCGATGTGCCGGGCGTGCGCGGTGCCGATGGCACGATCATGCGCTGGCTCACGGTCGATCAAATTCCGGTGCTGAGCCAGACAGAAGTGATCAGCGGAGGCATGCTGCCCAAGCTCGGCGCCTGCCGCGAGGCTCTGCTGAATGGCGTCAAGCGCGTGCGTATTCTTCCTGCCGAGGCAGCTCATGTGCTGCCCGACCTGTGCAGTGCCCGTGTCACCGATGGCACTGAAGTCATGGCGAGCTGAAGGAGAATTTTTGAAATGAACCTACAGGAAATCAAGGCAGCCGAAGCCCGGCTGCTGTTGCCCACATATGAGCGCTATCCCATTCACTTTGTGAGCGGCGAAGGCGTCTATCTGATCGACGAAAACGGCGAACGCTACCTCGATCTGCTGAGCGGTATCGGAGTGAGCGCGCTCGGATATGCGCACCCCGCCATTGAGAAGGCGATTGCCGAGCAGAGCCGCAAACTGCTGCACATCTCGAACCTGTTCTTTCATGAGGGGCAGGCCGAGTTGGCGCTGCGCCTGACAAAGGCCAGCGGCATGGATCGCGCCTTCTTCTGCAACAGCGGCACCGAAGCATGGGAGGCCGCGCTGAAGCTCTCGCGCGCTTATGCTGGCGCGCAACGCGAAGGCGGTAAGCCGCTCGGAACCAGGTTCCTGGCGCTCGAAAACAGCTTTCACGGCCGCACCATCGGCTCTGTGGCCACTACACACAAGGCGAAGTATCGCGAGCCCTTCGCTCCGGTCATGCCGGGGGTGGAGTTTGTGCGCTTCAACGATGTCGAGGACCTCAAAGCGAAATTCTCCACCGAGGTCTGCGCCATTCTGATCGAGGCCGTGCAGGGCGAGGGCGGCATTCGCCCCGTCTCGCAGGAGTTTATGAATGCGGCACGGGAGCTCACCCGTTCCACCGGCGCGTTGCTGGTGGTGGATGAGATTCAGGCCGGCCTGGGACGCACCGGTAAGTGGTTTGCCTATCAGCACTACGGCGTGCAGCCGGATGTGACGACCGTGGCCAAGCCACTCGCGGGGGGCCTGCCTCTGGGCGCAATGCTCTGCACCGAAGCCGCGGCCAGCGCCATTCACCCCGGCATGCACGGCACTACCTTTGGCGGAGGTCCGCTGGCCTGCGCCGTGGCCAATGCCGTGATGGAAACCATTGACAGCGAACACCTGCTGGCTCATGTAACTGAAACTGGTACGTATTTCCGCGAGCAGTTGAGCGCGCTGGCCGCAAAGCATGAATGCATTGTGGATGTGCGCGGTCTGGGCCTGATGCTGGCCATTGAACTGGCATCCGCCGAGCAGGCCAAGGATGCGCTGAGCGCCATGCTGCAGCGGCGCATTCTCATCAACCGCACGCATGAGACCGTGCTGCGGTTTTTGCCCCCATTCCTTCTGAACCAGGCCGAAATCGATACGGCGGTTCAGGCACTTGACGAGATTTTTACCGAGCAGGCGGCAGAGCACGTGCGCGCTCATACAGGAGGTCATGTTGGCTAGCAAAGCTGCCATCTACCAGGACGAATTCGTTGCCCCCGTGCCGTCGTCCGCGATTGAATCATTGGCCGGCCGCGACCTGTGCTCCACTGCAGACTTCACGGCCGCTGAAATTGCCGCGGTGCTTGATCTGGCGCATGCCGTGAAAGCGCGCCCGCAGGATTACCGCTGGGCGCTCGACGCCAAACAGCTTGTGATGTTTTTTGAGAAGGCCTCGCTGCGCACGCGTCTCACCTTTGAGACCGCGATCAATACGCTCGGCGGCTCGGCTATTTTTGTGGACCAGACACAGTCGCCGCTCGGCGAGCGCGAGTCGCTCTTTGACATGGCGCGCAACCTGGAGCGGTGGGCCTCAGTGCTGGTATTGCGCACCTATGCGCATGAAACCATCACGGAGATGGCGCAGTACGCCTCGGTGCCAGTGATCAATGCACTCAGCGATCTCGAGCATCCCTGTCAGGCGCTGGCCGACTTCATGACACTGCAGGAGCGCCTCGGGCCGCTGAATGGACGCCATCTCACGTATGTGGGCGATGGCAACAACGTGTGCCACTCGCTCATGCTGATGGCCGCGCAAACGGGCATGCACTTCACCGTGGCCACGCCGCGCAACTATGCGCCCAAGGCCGACCTGGTAGCGCTGGCGCGCAGCATCGGCAATGTGACGGGCGCGAATATCTCGGTCATCAACGATCCGATAGCCGCCGTGACCGGCACCGACGCCGTTTACACCGACGTATGCACCAGTATGGGATTTGAGCATGAGGCGACCAAGCGTGCGCCGATCTTCAAGCCCTACCAGGTGAACGAGACGCTCATGTCGCAAGCCGCGCCGCACGCGATCTTTATGCATTGCCTGCCCGCGCATCGCAATGCTGAGGTTACGGATGCGGTCTTCGATGGTCCGCAATCTGTGGTGTTTGACCAGGCAGAGAATCGCATGCATGCGCAGAAGGCGTTGATGCTGCTGTTGCTCGGCGGTCTTTCGAACCAGAATAAAAAGTCAGCCACCGGCACTGCCGCCCGCTGAAAGCAGGAAGAAGAGAAAGAGGTTTTGAAGTGAAGATGTGGTCTGGCCGCTTTCGCGAGCCACTCGATCCCGCGTTTGATCACTGGCAGCGCTCGCTGCAGTTTGACTGGCAGCTTCTGCCCGAAGAGGTCGCGGCCAGCAAGGCACATGCGCTGGCTCTGGAAGCCGCCGGCGTACTCACTGCCGGCGAGCGCGAGGCGCTGCACAATGCGCTTGATCTGGTCACGAGCCGTTTCCACGCGCCGGACGGCTCCGGCCCATCGTGGGTGATGTCCAATCAGGAAGCGGAGGATATTCATCACTTTGTGGAACTGCAGCTTGTGGCCACGGTGGGCGACCTGGGCCTCAAGCTGCACACCGGCCGCAGCCGCAACGAGCAGATTGCGACGGATCTGCGCCTTTTCGTGCGCTCGCGCGCGCAGATGCTGCAAGCCTATCTCGGCACATGGGCTGAGATTCTGGTGGCCCGCGCTCAACAGATGGGCAACGCGGCCATGCCGGCCTACACGCATCTGCAACGTGCCGAGCCTGTGCTGGTAGCGCACTGGCTGCTGGCCTATGCCGAGATGCTGCTGCGCGACGCCTCGCGTCTGGAAGACTGCGTGCGCCGCCTCAACTATTGCCCGCTCGGCTCCGGCGCCGTGGCCGGAGCGACGCTGGCGCTCGACCGCGGCATCGCGTCGCAGGCCTTGAACTTTGCAGCGCCCACAGCTAACAGCATGGACGCCACCAGCGACCGTGACTTTGTGCTGGAGTTTCTGCAGGCGCTCACCGGCATCGCGCTGCACGCGAGCCGCTTTGCGGAAGAGATCACGCTGTATGCCACGGCCGAGTTCGGCTTCGTGGATTTGCCTGAGGCCTACTCCACGGGCTCAAGCGCCATGCCGCAGAAGAAGAATCCCGACCTGACGGAGCTGGTGCGCGCCAAGGTAGGCCGCATCAACGGCGCGGCGCAGGCCGTGACGCTGCTGCTCAAGGGCTTGCCGCTGGCCTACAACAAGGACATGCAGGAAACCCAGGAGCCGCTCTTTCAAGCGACGATTGCCACGCACCAGATGCTGCACCTGCTGGCGAAGTTCACGCATGCGCTGCAGTTCCGCACAGACCACATGCAGGCTGCATGCGAGTCCGGATTCCTGAACGCCATGGCCGCGGCCACCTATCTGGTTCACAAGGGCATTCCCTTCCGCAAGGCGCATGAGATTGTCGGTCACGCCGTGCGCCTGGGCCTCGATAAGGGCTGCGAGCTTGCGGGGCTTTCGCTCGATGAGTTGCGCAGCCTCAGTCCTGAGTTTGGCGCGGACTTCTACGACGCCGTCACGCTGGAGTCCACGCTGGATTGCCATGATGTGCTGGGTGGAACAGCGCGCGCGCAGGTGCAGGCTTCGCTCGAAGCCATGCAGCGCCGCACCGGGGACCTGGTGAACGCACGCGGCCGCATCGACCTGGGACTCTCCACCGTTGCGGAGGTCAGCCATGCAGATTCGTAAAGCGCGCCTGCAGGACGCCACCAACATCTATGAGATTGTGAACAGCCTCTCGGGAGACGGCACGCTGCTGCGGCGCGCCTTCGCTGAGATTTGCGAAAACATCCGCGACTTTACGGTAGCGGAGAGCGATGCAGGCATCTTTCTCGGCTGCGGCGCACTGCATCTCTATGGCCCGCATCTGGCAGAGGTGCGCTCCATTGTTGTGCAGCCCGAGGCCAAAGGCCAGGGCGTGGGCGGCCGCCTGCTGTTCTCACTCATCGATGAGGCCGAGCAGCACGGCGTCGGCTGCGTGTGCCTCTTCACACGCATTCCTGACTTTTTCTACCGCTATGGCTTTCGCACCGTCGAGAACCGGGCCGCGCTGCCCGACAAGATATTCAAGGACTGCCAGAATTGCCCGCGCCTCTATCGCTGCGATGAGGTCGCGATGGCACGCGGCGACGTGCCTCGCGTCTCGATCCTTGGCCCGCGCATGGAAGCCGAGCACCTCGTGCGCATTGCTGGCTGACAACTCTTCTTTGCGAGCAGACCGCAGCGCTTCCCGCTTGCGGTCTGCTACACTCCGGCCATGCGGCAGGGCTTTTTTCTTACCTTTGAGGGCCTGGATGGATCAGGCAAATCAACCCAGCTTCGCAGGCTCGCGCAATGGCTTGAGGCGCGCGGGGAATCCGTTGTCGTCACGCGCCAGCCGGGAGGCACGCGCATTGGTGACGGCATCCGTGCGTTGCTGCTTGATTCGCGCACAGAAAGTATCTCCCCCATGGCCGAGTTGGGCTTCATGTTTTCTGACCGTGCGCAGTCGATCGCCGAGGTGATTCGCCCCGCGCTCGACGCAGGCAAGATCGTGCTGTGTGACCGCTACACTGACTCGACTGAGGCCTATCAGGGCGGCGGACGCCAGCTCGGCAGCGAGTTGGTGCGCAACCTGCATCAGGTGATGTGCGGCGGGCTTGATCCTGACCTCACGCTGCTGCTGCTGCCGGACTTCGCGCGCTCCCTGGAGCGGGCGCGCCGCCGCAACGGCCGCGTGGCCGCTCGCGAAGGCAAGGACGAAGGCCGCTTTGAGCAGGAGAATGAAATCTTCTACCGCCGCGTCTTTGATCAATACGGTGAAATTGCGCGCCGGGAGCCTTTGCGTGTGGTCGCAATCGAGAGCGACGAGGGCATTGAGAGCATCCACCAGCACATCGTACACATAGTAGAAGAGCGTTTGGCGCGTCGGGGGTGAACCCTCGGGCCGTGCCCCAGGAGTCTGCATGGCCACAGCAGTTCAAACCCGCAAAGAATTCCCCATCGTCCGCCGGGGCGAGTATCGCCTGCCGCCGGGGCTCAAGCTCAACCTGCCCTTTTACCTCACCCGGAAGTTTTTCAAACCGGGCGATCCCATCAAGCTCTTCGAGTATCTGCAAGAGACATACGGCTCCATGTCCCACTATCGCATCGCGAACAGCGATGTCTTCGTGGTGCATGAGCCGGAGTTCATTCGCGAAATTCTCGTCAACCAGGCCGACAAGTTCATCAAAGAGCGCACACAGAAGCGCATGAAGATTCTGCTGGGCAACGGGCTCATCACCAGCGATGGCGAGTTTCACAAGCGCCAGCGCCGCATTGCCGCGCCGGCCTTTCACCGTCAGCGCATTCAGGCCTACGGTGCCGTCATGACAGATCGTGCGCTGGCCATGCGCGAAGAATGGCAGCCCGGCAAGGAGATTGGCGCGCTCGCCGAGATGATGCGGGTGACACTGCAGATTGTGGCGCGCACGCTGCTCAACACTGACGTGACAGCCGAAGTGCAGCAGATCAATGACGAAGTGAACGCCATCATGGATCTCTACAACTTCCTGGTGGCCCTGCCGCGCGCCGAGGCTTATCTGCACTGGCCCATTCCGGGGCTGATGCGCTTTCGCCGCGCACGCAAGCGGCTCGATGCGGTTGTCTACCGCATCATTGCGGAGCACCGGCAGGAGAAGACCGACGGCGGCGACTTGCTCTCGATGCTGCTGCGCTCACGCGATGATGAGGCCGATCACTCCGGCATGACCGACGAGCAGGTGCGCGATGAGATTCTAACCATCTTCCTCGCCGGATATGAAACCGTGGCCACGGCGCTCACGTGGACGTGGTATCTGCTGGCACAGAACCCTGAAGCCGAAGCGCGCATGCATGAGGAGATCGACACCGTGCTGCAGGGCCGCACACCCACACTCGAAGACCTGCCCCAGCTCAAGTATGTTGAGATGGTCTTCGCCGAGTCGATGCGGCTGTATCCGCCGGCCTGGGCCATGGGCCGCCAGGCAACGGCAGACGTTGAACTGGGCCCCTATCGCCTGCCCGCCGGCAGCTATGTCTTCTTCAGCCAATACATCATTCAGCGCAATCCGGAGTACTGGCCCGATCCACTGGAATTCCGCCCCGAGCGTTTCTCCGTCGATCAGAAAGCAGCGCGCTCGCGCTTTATCTACTTCCCCTTTGGCGCGGGCAGCCGGCAGTGCATCGGCGAGTCCTTTGCGTGGATGGAAGGCGTGCTGGTGCTGGCCACCATCGCGCAGAAGTGGCGTCTGCGGCTGATTCCCGGCCAGCAGGTCGAGTTGCAGCCCAAGATCACCCTCCGGCCCAAGCCGGAGATTCGCATGCTCCTTGAGTTAAGGTGAGCGGCGCTCCGGCCGTGTAAAGCCGTCGCGCATGGATGCTACCCTGTAGCCGTGGGTTTCAGCGACTTCATCGGCAATGAATCGGCGGTACGGCACTTGCGGGAGGCGGTCGCGGCAGGACGCGTGCCGCACTCGTTGCTCATGGCTGGTCCGCGCGGGGCAGGCAAATATACGCTCGCACTCATGCTGGCACAGGCCATCAATTGCCTGCGGCAGCCGGTCACCGATGGACTTCCTGACTTCTGCGGCGAATGCGCCAATTGCGAACGCATCGGCCAGGCAATGGATCTGACGGCCCGCGTCGACGAGGCCATTGCGGCCCGCGAGGACCTGCGCGAGACCGACAAAAAAGAAACACGCATTCTCGTCCAGACTCACCCCAGCGTGCTGGTGATTCCGCCGGACCCTCCGCAACTGCTCATCAAACTAGGCCAGGTGCGTACCCTGATCCGTGAGGTCTACCGCACGCCCTCGGAAGCGCGCCGCTCGGTTTACATCTTCACCAGCGCGTCGTTCATGAAAGAGGCGGCGAACTCTCTACTGAAGGTGCTCGAAGAGCCTCCCAGCCATGCCCTGATTATTTTGCTGGCAGAGAATCCGGGAGAGCTGCTGCCGACCATTCGCTCGCGCACCAGCCTGATTCGTCTGGGAGCGATTGCTACCGAACAGATTGAGCCGCTGCTGGCCTCAAGGCGCGGCGACCTCAAACCCGCGGAGCGGGCGCTGGTGGCGCGGCTGGCCGAGGGCGCGGTGGGGCGGGCGCTGAGCTTTGACCTGCCGGCTTATCTAACCTATCGCAATGAAGCACTGCAAATGCTGCGCTTCACGCTGCAACAGAATGACCACAGCACGCTCTTCCGCATGACAGAGGGCTACCGTGCAGGGGCTGAGGGGCAGGAAAAGACAGTGGGGCTGATTCGCACCTTGCGGTCTCTGCTCGAAGATCTTCTGCTGCATCTCTCCGGCGCCAGCGGGCTGGTGCGCAATATCGATCTGCAGCGAGAGCTGTCCGCCATGGCGCAGCAAATTGATGTGGAGTGGATTGAGCGGGCCGCGCGCGGATTGCAGTCCGTGGAATCGGGAATGCGCCGCAATCTGTTGCGTTCGATTTCACTCGATGCCTTTGCCACAGATCTGGCTGCTTCCATACAGCACTAGGCTCGTTCCAGCCGGGATTTATCCCTCTCGCTTCCCTTTTTGGCAACACTCTTCCCAATACGGTTTCTCTATCCGCAGCAAACGAAATAAAAGCCGTTGCGGTACGGCTTTATGAACGTCGGCAGCATCACAATCGGAAAGCACCACCGTGCATATCTGCGATACTATGGCGAACTTGCCTCATACTCTTGCGCGTCCACTCGGCGCTTCTTCCGGCTCATCAAGCCCGGAGCGCACGGCTAAATCCAGCCCAGATAAACCTGCGACACTTTCCACCCAGGCTCAAACTCCGGCGCGCGTAAACCCGCCAACATCCGCTGCGCCCAAGACCCGCAAAGTCGAAGATATTGATGCGAACCACTCGGGGCCGCGCAAACTCATCCGCCCTGTGGCGCCTGCGGGAGCAAAGGCACCCCGAAGCCGGTTGGAACGCGCTCAACCACCCATCCTGTCGCATCAGGAATGGAGCGTCATGCAGAATGCCTCCTCAGAGGGTTCTCATGCCGAGGCGTTTTACTTTCAGAAGCAGATGCAGAGCCAGACACCCATGGTGTTTATGCTCGATAGCGGAGAAAAGATTGAGGGCTGCATCGAATGGTATGACCGCTATGCCGTCAAGGTGCGTCATGCGCGGCGGCGTGTATTGATCTACAAATCATCGATCAAATACATCTACAAGGCAGCAGAGACCGCCGCCGGCCTCTGACCGATGAAGCTGGCTCCTCAGTCGTGCGTGCGGGCGGCCTTGCCCAGGCGGTCGCAGATTGCCCGCCCAATTCCTTTTGCCTCAGGCAAAGGACATACGATCAGCGTCAGACCTTCGGCATCCAGTTGACGCAGCCCGGCAAACAGGCGCTGGGCCAGTTCTTCCTTGTCTTCCCAGCGGCCCCACCGGTACACATGCGCGGCACAGCCAATGAGCGCGGTCTGAAAGCTTTCAGGCAGCATCACGCCTACTCGCTCGCCGATCCGTTCGGCATCCAGAACTGTCTCACGCAAGGCAGTCATCTGCGCTTCGCCCGCACCTTCTACCAATTGCAGCCGTGCACGCGGCGCATAGTGGCGCAACCCGACACCTGGCGAAGGCAGAGACTCCGGCGCGCTCTTCTCATGCGCTGGCTCATAATACTCGACACTGCCGGCGCAAACCGCGCGCAGCTGCTGTGCTGTCACCACTCCCGGCCGATAGATGATCGAATGATCAGCGCGGGGCTCAATGACTGTAGACTCCAGCCCATGGATGGTCTCGCCGCCATCCAGAATTGCGTCGATGCGCCCTTCCAGGTCCTCGGCCACATGCTGCGCAGTCGTAGGACTGATGCGGCCAAAGGAGTTGGCGCTTGGCGCGGCCACCGGAACTCCGGCTGCTTCGATCAGCGCCTGCGCGATAGGGTGTGAAGGCATGCGCACGCCCACCAGTGGCCTGCCCGCGGTCACCGCGTCAGGAACGTTGGCGCTGCGAGGCAACAGCATCGTCAGGGGACCGGGCCAGAAAACCTCTGCCAGCCGCTTTGCGTTATCGCAGAGTTCGTCAGCTACCTGGCTCAGCATTTCAAGACTCGAGACGTGCACAATCAGCGGGTCCCAGGCTGGGCGCTGCTTTGCCTCAAAAATGCCCGCCACTGCCGCGGCATCGAGTGCATTGGCTCCCAGCCCGTAGACAGTCTCGGTCGGGAAGGCCACCGTTCCCCCGGCGCGCAGAATCTCAGCCGCGCGCGCAATCGAGGCGTGAAAGTTCGCACTCTCCGGCGCCATGAGATCCACAGGTAAACGTAAGGTGAGCTTCATGCCTGGTTCACATCAAAGTTATCATGCGGCTTGAACTTGAACCGGTGATGTAAGACAGTTCTCTATCCGCCTTGCCGCGCATATACTTCACTGCATGATGGCTGTTGAGACTGAGGTCAAGTTCCGGGTGCACGATCTGGCCCACCTGGAGCAGCAGTTAGCTGCTGCCGGATTTCACCAGGTAACGCCCCGCACCTTTGAGCACAACTTGCTCTTTGACACTCCGGATCGCTCACTGCGCGCGCGGCAATCCATTCTGCGTGTGCGCCGTTACGGAGACCGGTGGGTGGTCACTCATAAAGCGGTGCCGCCCGGCGCATCGGCCGAGGACCGCCACAAGCACCGCATCGAGACAGAGACGGAGGTTGCGGATGGCGATGCCATGGGAGCCATCTTCACTGCCCTGGGATATGCTCCCGCCTTTACCTATGAAAAGTGGCGCACCGAATATGCCGACCACACGGGCCATTGCGTGATTGATGAAACACCTATTGGACTCTTTGCCGAGCTCGAAGGCCCCAGCGAATGGATCGATACCACCGCCGGAGCGTTAGGCCTCACACAGGACAATCTCATGACGCTGAGCTATGGGCGGCTCTTTGATGAATGGAGACAGCAGACCGGCAGTGAAGCACAGAATCTTACCTTTGCTGAAATCCGCTCGTAACCTGCCAGGTTACAAATGGACTCAAGCCTTCGCGCAGGTCTCCGATAAACTCTGAGGTGCCGCCTCGCATCCCCTTGTTGCGGGGCGTTGCCAACCCCATGGGGTTCTATCCCCCGGGAACCAAAAGGCAGAGCGCTCGCGCTCTGCCTTTGTTATTTCACAGGCGAAGGCCGGACTACGCTTCCGCGCCGTGGCACTTCTTGTACTTCTTGCCCGAACCGCAGGGGCAAGGATCGTTGCGCCCTACCTTTTCACCGACGCGCCGCGTATTGACCGCATCGCTGCCGTCGCCCCCACCGGCCATGCGCGCGTGGCTCAATTCCTGCTGCTTCTTCTTCTCGAACTCGCGCTCAATGGCATCAATGGTCGTCGAAGGCTGCCGGGTTGGAATCGCAGGCGGCGGAGGAGGAGCGGCCTGTTCGGGAATCGGCGCGCTGCCGTTCAACGGTGCCGGCTCCGCATGCACGACGCCGTTCGGCGAAGCATCCGCGGGGCGCAGCCGCGTGGGCACCTGCATCGGCTGGCCGTCGGGCCCCACAATCTGCATCAGGTACAGATAACGAACCGTGTCTTCCTGGAAGCGGTTCATCATCGCCTCAAACATATCGAAGGACTCGCGTTTGTACTCAATCAGAGGATCCTGCTGGCCATAGCCGCGCAGGCCGATGCCCTCCTTGAGGTGGTCCATGTTGAGCAGGTGGTCTTTCCAGAGGCCGTCGAGCACGCTCAGCATGATCATGCGCTCGTGGTAGCGCATCGGCTCCTCGCCAATGAACTGCTCCTTGGCGAGATAGCGCTCCTTGAGCCGCGAGAAGACTTCCTCACCCAGCTCATGCCGCGTCAGGTCTGCAACGTCGAGTCCGTCCACCTGATAATCAAAGCCGAAGTGATCGATCAGCTTCTTGCGGATCTCTTCCCAGTTCCACTGGTCGGCATGCTGCTTCTCCGGCGCGTATTCGTCAAAGATGCCGCTCAGGATATTTGGAACGTAATCCTCGACGATGAGCTCTTTCTGATCCAGCCCTGCCAGCAACTGGTTGCGCAGGCCATACACAGCCTCGCGCTGCTTGTTCATGACGTCGTCGTATTCCAGCAGATGCTTGCGGGCTTCAAAGTTCTGCCCTTCCACGGCCATCTGGGCTTTCTCAATCCGGTTGGAGATCATGCGTGACTCAATCGGCACGCCCTCTTCCATACCCAGCCGCTGCAGCAGCGTGGAGACCCACTCGCGCGCAAAGATGCGCATCAGGTCATCTTCGAGCGATAGATAGAAGCGCGAAGCGCCCGGATCGCCCTGGCGTCCCGCGCGGCCGCGCAACTGATTGTCCACGCGCCGTGATTCGTGGCGCTCGGTGCCGATGATGTACAGGCCGCCGGCGGCCAGCACCTGTTCGCGCTCCTGGGCGACGCTCGCGCTGTGCTGCGCAAAGACGCGATCCCAGTTCTCCTGGGTCGTTTCAAATTCCTGGCCTTGATAGTAGAAGCGCAGCATGCCCTGCGCCGCCATCGGATTGATCGCGCCCTCCGCGGGGCTGATCGAGCGGGCCATGCCCTTCTTGAGCAGCTCCTGCTTGGCCATGAAATCGGCATTGCCACCCAGCAGAATGTCGGTACCGCGGCCCGCCATGTTGGTGGCAATAGTCACCATGCCGAGACGTCCGGCCTGGGCCACAATCTCGGCCTCGCGCTCGTGGTATTTCGCGTTCAGCACGACGTGCTTGACGCCCTTGCGCACCAGAATTTGCGACAGCAGCTCCGACTTCTCAATCGAAGTGGTACCCACCAGCACAGGCTGATTGTTCTTGTTCAGCTCGGCAATCTGATCGGCCACGGCGAAGTACTTCTCTTGCGTGGTGCGAAAGACGACGTCAGGATTTTCCACGCGCAGCAGCGGGCGGTTCGTCGGAATCACAACTATTTCCAGCTTGTAGATCTTGTCGAATTCCGCAGCTTCGGTCTCCGCCGTACCGGTCATGCCGGAAAGCTTCTTATACAGGCGGAAATAGTTCTGGAAGGTGATGGTCGCCAGCGTCTGGTCTTCGCGGCGGATGTTCACGCCCTCCTTGGCCTCGACCGACTGATGCAGGCCATCGGACCAGCGGCGGCCCGGCATCAGGCGCCCTGTGAACTCATCCACGATGATGACTTCGCCATCCTTCACCACGTACTGCACATCGCGCTTGTAAAGCGAGTGGGCCTTGATGGCCGTCTCCACGTGATGCTTGAGGTCCCAGTTCTCCGGGTCGGCAATGTTGCCGATGCCGAGCAACTGCTCGATCTTCTCCCAGCCTTCGTCCGTAACCGAGATGGTCTTGTGCTTCTCATCGACGACAAAATCGCCGGTGAGAATCTTCTCCTCACCCTTTTCAATCTCCTCGCCCTGTTCGAGTGCCGGAATGATGCGATTCACACGCACATACTTGTCCGTGGTCTGATCGGTGGGGCCGGAGATGATGAGAGGCGTACGCGCCTCGTCGATCAGAATTGAATCGACTTCGTCCACGATGCAGTAGAAGTGCTTCCTCTGCACGCAGTCCTTGAGGTCAAACTTCATGTTGTCGCGCAGATAATCGAAGCCGAACTCGTTGTTGGTACCGTAGGTGATATCGGCGGCGTATGCCTGGCGGCGCTGTTCGTCGTCCAGGTCGTGCACGATCACGCCGACGGTCAGACCCAGGAACTCATAGATCTTGCCCATCCACTCGGCATCGCGCTTGGCCAGATAATCATTGACGGTCACCACGTGAACGCCGCGTCCGGCCAGGGCATTCAGATAGCACGGCAGCGTCGCGACCAGCGTTTTACCTTCGCCGGTCTTCATTTCGGCGATCTTGCCCTGGTGCAGCACCATGCCGCCAATCAACTGAACGTCAAAATGCCGCATATGCAGCACGCGCCGGCCGGCCTCGCGAACCACGGCAAAGGCCTCGGGCATCAGATCGTCCAGAGCGCGCTGTATGGCCTTATGCTGCTCATCCTCATCGTCCACGCCTTCAACTGCCTTGGCGATATAGGCGCGAAACTCCGCCGTCTTGGCACGCAACTGCTCATCAGAGAGCTTTTCGATCTCCGGCTCCAGGGCGCCAATCTGTTCCACGATGGGCAACAGGCGCTTCACCACGCGCTCATTGCTGGTTCCGAAAACTTTGGTTAGAACACTACCGATCAAGATGAATTTCCCTCACCCACTAGTGTAAACGGTGAGAGAGATTCCCCTTGATTTCACATGAATGGCCGCTGCTTCGCCCCGTTACTTCGCCCGAGGATGGGTGCGGTCGTACACAGCCTCCACCTGCCCAACGGTGAGCTGCGTGTAGCGCTGCGTCGTCGAGAGGCGCTCGTGGCCCAGCAGCTCCTGAATGGCCCGCAGATCGGCGCCTTCCTCCAACAGATGCGTGCCAAAGGCATGCCGCAGCGTGTGCGGATGCACGTCGGCCGGCAATCCCTGGGCAAGCGCCATCTGCTTCACAATGCGCCCCACACTGCGCGTCGTGAGCCTTCCCTGACCGCGCAGGCGCGCGTTCAGCAGCAGCGCAGCAGAATCCTTCCCGGCGGTGGCCAATTTTTGGTTGCGCTCCGGCAGATAAGCCCGCAGCGCCTGCGCCGCGGCGTCGCCAATCGGCACGTAACGCTCCTTGCGGCCCTTGCCGCGCACCAGGATGGCTTCGTTCGTCCATTGAATGTCTTCCAGGTTGATGCCCACCAGCTCCGCATTCCGGATGCCGCAGCCATACAGCAATTCCAGAATCAGGCGGTCCCGCGCCGGCCAGGCCGCCACTTCCTCGCTCGAAGCATCCACCAGCCGGTTCATATCCTCAATGGTGGGCACGCGCGGCAGATGCTTGGGCAGCTTGGGCGTTGCCACCAGCGCGGCCGGGCTCTGCTCCAGTTCACCGTGACGCGCCAGCCACTTGCACCATGAGCGAATCGCCGCCAACGCCCGCGCCGCCGAGGCCTTCGACAAGCCGCGCTCATACAGCTCGCCGAGATAGGCACGAATGTGCGTGTGCTCCATCGCTTTGACCCCGACATCCTTGCCCAGCAGCCGCTCGGCATAGGCGGCGAAATCCCGCAGCTCGCGCGTGTAAGCGCGCAGCGTGTGCGGGGACGAGCCACGCTCGTTCCGCAGGGCGGCCAGATAGGCCTCCACGCGCTGGTTCATCACGCCGTCGGGCTCGCTCATGAGCGCTTCCCTCGCGGATGATGCTGCCGCACCACGGCCTTCAGGTGCCCCAGCGCCACATGCGTGTAGACCTGCGTGGTGGCAATATCGGCATGCCCCAGAAAAGTCTGCACCGTTCTCAGGTCCGCGCCGTGCTCTACCATGTGCGTGGCCGCGCTGTGCCGCAGCATGTGCGGGCTGGCCCCATACTGGCGCACCAGCTTCCACACATATTCGCGGGTAAGCGGCTTGCCTCGGGCCGAAAGAAACAGTGCGCCTTGCGCCCCGCGCGCCTTACGGGCCAGTTCGGCGCGCCCCCGGTCAAGATATTGCCGCAGCGCCGCCACAGCCGGCTGTCCCAGCGGAACCAGCCGCTCCTTGTCGCCTTTGCCGCGTACCAGCACGCGCCCGGCATCGAGCGAGAGATCGGCCACGCGCAGCCCGGTCAGCTCGGAGACGCGCAATCCTCCGGCATAGAGCAGCTCCAGAATGGCGTAATTCCGCAGCGCGATTCCGTCCGCTTCGGGGTGCTCGGCCAGCAGCCGGGCCCGGTCAAGCATGGCCGTCATGTCCTCCTGGGCTAGAGATTTCGGCAGAATCTTCCACGCCGAGGGCGAATCCATGTTGATTGTCGGGTCCCGATGGATACGCTTGTCCAGAATCAGCCACTTATAGAAGCCCCGCAGGCACGACAGCTTGCGCGCCACCGAGCGCGAAACCACCCCATGCGTATTCAAATGCTCCAGAAAACCGGCCACATGCTCGCTGCGTGCATCCAGTAAAGCTGTATTCATGCTCTCCAGATACTCTGCGAACAGCAGCAGATCGCTCTGGTAAGCCTGGCAGCTCAGGGGCCGCAGACCTTTTTCGACGCGCAGGTAGCTCTGGTAGTCGCGTAGCAGGTCGGTCGTGCGGGTCGCAGTCACCACTTCATTATTCGGGAGATGCCGAGCCGCTCGCCACACGCGATGCATAAGGGAACCAACATGAGAATCACTTCCGTCACCAGCTCTTCCCTGCACGTCCCTGCTCAGGTGCATTTTCCACGCCCATCCCGCACAATAATCTTTGAGGAGTTTGCACTTTGACGACTTCAACGACCGCCTCACGCTACACGCTGCAGGAGTTTGAGCACGAAGTCCTGAATCTCGCTCCGCGCGTGGCCGTTTTTGACTGCGACGGCACCCTCTGGAGCGGAGATGCCGGCTACGGCTTCATGACATGGTCCATGGACGTGGGCCTGCTCTCGCGCAACGCCAGCGACTGGATCGACTCCCGCCATCGGCTCTATCGCCATGGCGAGGTCTCTGAGCTGCAGATTTGCGGCGAAATGGTGCAGGTTTACGCAGGCCTGCATGAGGACGAGCTGCGCCGCGCCGCCGCCGAATATTTCCAGCATCACATTGAGCCGCAGATCTTTCCTGAACTGCGCTCGCTCGTCGCGCTGCTGCAGGCGCGCGGCACCGAGATATGGGCTGTCAGCTCCACCAACAACTGGGTCATTGAAGAGGGCGTGCGCCGCTTCAATATTCCGGCCAGCCGCGTACTGGCGGCCTGTGTCGAGGTCGAGGACGGCATCATCACCAGCCAGATCATCGACGTACCCACGGATGAAGGCAAGGCGGTCGCCCTGCGCCGCACGGGCCTTCCCGAGCCCGATGCGGTCTTTGGCAACTCCGTGCACGATGCCGCCATGCTGGCCATCGCCAGGCGGGCTTTTCCGGTCAACCCTACCCCGGCGCTGCGCGACCTCTCTTGCGAGCGCGGCTGGACGGTCTACTACCCGGAAGCCGTCATGACGGACCACAAGGGCTGAAGGGCCAGAGGACCGGTGCGCCTGCTCTCGCTGCAGCCCAGCATCAGCGTCACGCTCGACGCGCTGGGCCGCCTCGACCATCTTGCCGCCTGCACCAAATATTGCCTTGTGGTCGTGCCCGCGCTCGCCGGGCGCGGCCTTCCGGTCGTGCAGGATTCCTGGTCGGCCCGCACCGAAGAGCTGCTGCCCCTGCGGCCCGATCTCGTGCTGGCCTCAGTCCCCTACCGCCAGGAATCACTCACCGCCATTCTCAAGGCCGGCGTGCCGGTGCTATTGCTGGCCCCTCACTCGCTCGCAGATATTTATCAGGACATCCGGCTGATCGGCTCCGTCTCCGCCGCCGCGTCTGAGGCCGAAGCGCTCATCGCCAGAATGCAGGCACAGATCGAGTCCGTGCGCCACGAGAGCGCCAGCCTGCCGCGCCTGCGCGTCTATTGCGAGGAGTGGGGCAAGCCGCTCATTCACTCCCAGGGCTGGGTCAAAGAGCTGGTAGAAGCCGCCGGAGCAGAATTCCTCGGCGAGCCCGGCTCGCACACCACGGCAGAAGCCGTCGCTGCCGCCGATCCGGACGTAATTCTGGCGGCTTGGTGCGGTGCCGGAGATCGCGTGCCGCTGGAGCGCATCGTGGAGCAGCGCGGCTGGCAACGTCTGCGCGCCGTGCGTGAAGGCCGCGTCTACTGCATTCGTGACGAATGGCTCAACACGCCCGCGCCCACTCTTTTGCGTGGGCTCGCGGCCATCGCGCAGGTCCTGCACCCTGAGCAATTTGATTCCCTTTTGCCTCCTGGAGACTTACGGCGCATCAAATTCCTGTAAAAAGACATTGAGAGATTTCATTCCGGAGAAGCGTTGACCGCTCAGGACACACAACCCGCTCCCCATCGCACGGTTCGCTACGTGGTGGCCGCGCTCATTCTGCGCGGAGAGGAAGTGCTTGTGTGCCAGCGGCGCCCGGACCAGCCCATGGGACTCAAATGGGAGTTCCCCGGCGGCAAGATCGAGCCGGGCGAAACCCCCGAAGAGGCTCTGCGCCGCGAGCTGAATGAAGAGCTGGGCATCGAGGCCACTATCGGCCAGCAGGTGGCGCACACGCGCCACACCTACCGCAACGGCGGCGCGGTCGATCTGCAGTTCTTCGCCGTGCACCAGTTCGAGGGCGAGCTGACCAACCGGATCTTCCACGATCTGCGCTGGACGCCCCTGCATACGCTGCCCAGCTTCGACTTTCTAGCCGCCGACCGCGACCTGGTGCGCGACCTCGCGGCGGGCAAGCTGCTGTAGCTAAAGCGTCTGCACCACCAGCACCAGCGACAGCGCGATCACCACAATCGCCGTGACCCATGCCACCACGTTGAACCAGTGCGAGTTTGTATGCTCTCCCATCAGGTCTTTCCGGTTGATGAGCATCAGCATGAAGATCACTACCACAGGCAGCAGCAATCCGTTCAGCGCTTGCGAAAAGATCGAGAACTGCACAATCGGGAAGTGCGGAATCAGCACCACCGCCGCGCCGCCCACGATCAGAATCGTGTAGAGCCAGTAGAAGAGCGGCGCTTCCTTGAACTTCTTATCCACGCCCGACTCAAAGCCCAGCCCCTCGCAAACGGTGTAGGCCGTGGAAATGGGCAGCACCGAGGCGGCGAAAAAGCTTGCGTTGAAGAGTCCGAAGGCGAAGAGCAAAAACGCATAATTGCCGGCCAGGGGCTTCATGGCAATGGCCGCGTCCGAGGGCACATTGATCTGTCCCAGCCCATGCACCCACAGCGTGCCGGCGCAGGCCACGATGATGAACCAGGCCACCACATCCGTGAAGATCGATCCCACAATCACGTCCGCCCGCGAGGCCGCGTAGTCCTGCACGCGAATGCCCTTCTCCACAATCGAGGACTGCAGGTAAAACTGCATCCACGGTGCGATGGTCGTGCCGATGATGCTCACCACCATCAGCAGGTAGCCGTTCTGCTTCCATTCGGTCTTGTGCGGCAACTGGACAGTCTTCATCCAGGAAAGGTGCCAGTTTGGCTCGGCTAGAATACCGGTCGCGATGTAGGCCAGGTAGAAGAGCGAGCCGGTCAGCAGAATCTTCTCGACGCTCTTGTAATCGCCCCGGACGGCGAGCAGCCACACCAGCAGCGCACACACCGGCACGGAGACATATTTGGTGAGATGAAAAAGCTCCAGGCTGCCCGCGATGCCCGCAAACTCGCCGATGACGTTGCTGTAGTTCACAATCACCAGCAGCACCATCATGATGAAGGTGATGCGCAGGCCAAATTCTTCGCGGATGAGGTCGCTCAGCCCCTTGCCGGTGACCACCCCCATGCGGGCGCACATCTCCTGCACCACAATCAGGGCCAGCGTAACGGGCAGAATGGTCCAGAGCAGCGAGTAGCCGTATTGCGCGCCTGCCTGCGAATAAACAAAAATCCCGTTCGGGTCATTGTCGATATTCGCAGTAATAAATCCCGGTCCGAGGACCATCAGGAACAACAGGATCCGGGTTCTCCAGCGTTTCAGCATCGCGGCGCGTTGTGCTCTCGGTCTACATGGGTTAGGAAAGCATCAGCTTCCTTGGCGAACATATCACGCGCGCATGAGGAAGAACGCGGATGCCGGAAGGCGAATCAAAGCCTTTCGCGCAAAAATGCGATCACGTGATCGGCCTCCACCACCCCGGCCAGCCGCCGCTCCTTGTCCAGCACGGGCAGAGCCCGCAGATTGTACTTGTCGAAGAGTTCCGCCACGTGATTCTGGTGCGCGTCGAGATCGCAGGTAATCAGGCGCGGCTCGCTCAGCACGCGCACCCGGGTCTCGGGCCGGGCAAGCATCAGCCGGGCCAGCGGCACCACGGCCTGCAATACGCGCTCCTCGTCGAGCAGGTAAATCTCGGTGATCGTCTCAAGATCGCCCTCAAACTCGCGCAGCGCCTCGATGCAATCGGCCACCGTTGCTTCGTGAGACGCCGAGACATACTCCGTCGTCATGCGGCCCGCGGCGGAATCCTCCCGGAATTCCAGCAGCTCTTCCACTTCCTGCCGCTCTTCCGGGTCCATCTCCTCCAGAATGGCTTCGGATTGCTCTTCGCTCAGGTCGGCGAGCAGGTCGGCCGCCGCCGAGGGGTCCATCTCCTCCACAATGGCTGCGGCTGTCTCGGTATCAAGCGACTGCATCAGCGACTTCTGCAGCTTGGGATCGACCTCTTCGAGGGCCTCGGCCGCTACCTCCTCGTCGAGGCTGGTCAGCAGCGCCTCGCGCTCGGCCGGAGCCAGTTCTTCCAGAATGTCTGCAATGTCGGAGGGATGCAGTTGCGCCAGCCGGTCGTGCTCAATCTTCAGCTTCACGCGCCGCGCCGGGTCCACTTCGATCATGTCCACGAAGTCCCACGGAATCGCGCTGGTCGGGATGCGCCGCACCAGGCGGTCCAGTGTCTCGGCCGGCATCAGCCCCAGCAGCAGCCGACGCGCGGCGCCGCGCAGGCCAATCTCCACTTCGGTGACACGCAGTTGCTCCAGTTGATGATCAGGATGCGCGTGCAGGTGCTCATGGCTCGCCCACTGCAGATCCACGTCGTTGACGCGCACCACCTTGCGGCCATGCACATCGATGATCTGCCGGTCGAGCAGATCCTGCCGCAATAAGATGAAGCTTTCTTCCTGCGTCAGGGGCCGCAGCATGGCTGCCGGGCGCAGTTCGAGCGCGCCGCTGGGCGTGCGCCGCAAGTCTATGGCGGAGACCACCTGCAGCCCATCGCGGCCCTTGACTACTAGGCCGACCACCTTGCCGGCCTCGGCGCCAGTCGCCACGGCCACATCTTTCACCTTGCCGCACAGGTGCCCGCTCGCCTCGGCCACCGGAGTGCCAAGCAACATAGTCAGGGTCGTACGGCTGTGCGGGGCGGCCATCGGGTCGATGGTAACAGGCCAGCCAGAGGGAAATCGCGCCTCGTCAGGAGGAGTTTTTCTCCCCTCCAGACGGGGCGACCTGAGGAAGGGCAAACGCCTCTAGTAGGGGCGGTGCGCGGCGTTGTGCTTCTTGTTGTAGATAGCTCGCGAGGTGCGGTTCTGCTGCCGTTGAATGCGAGCGCGATTGGCCGGCGTGAGATGCCCGTCATGGTTTGCACGCATGTGGCGCTCTTCATGGTTGATGCGCACTTCACGGCCTTCCAAATGCCGCGTTTCGCGCCCAGTGAGCTGACCGCTGCGCACGCCCTGCGCAATGCGATGCTGCTGCTCATACTTACGGTTCTGAGCGGTCCGGCCCGACTCCTGCGCAAGGGCCATGCTGGTGCTCAAAGCGAATAGGGCTATACCAAATAGTTTCCAGTTACGCGGCTTCATTTGCTTTCTCCCAGGTACTGCCTACTGCCAACTGCATGCCTCTTTGAACCCATCCCCTCTATAGAAAGTTGCGGCCGGTTGATGCCGTTTTCCTGCGGGAATTTACCGTTCGACGCATCCCGGGTCCAGGGCTGAAAACCGTTCCGCTTGACATCCCGTGGCTGAGCAAGCAAACTGCCCTCACAGGCAGGCTGTTCGCAAAAAGGCGAGGAAAGCTACTTGAAGGGAAAAGAGGAAACGCGTATCACCTACACGCTCGCATCCTCGCTCGACAGTGTCGACAAGGTAGAACAGACCGCCGAACAGATGGCGCGTCAGGCCGGCATCGATGACGACGAAACCTTCCGCATCTCCATGGCCGTGCGGGAGGCTGCCGTCAATGCCGTGCTGCACGGCAATGCATACGATCCGGACAAACGCATCACCGCAAGCTTTGAGAACACCGGCGCAGATCTGATCATCCGCATCACAGATCAGGGCGTCGGACTCGATCCGGCAACCTTACCCGACCCCCTCGCGCCTGAGAATCTGCTGCGCGGCTCCGGTCGAGGCATCTTTCTGATCCGCTCGTTCATGGATGAAGTACACTTCAGGCAATTGCATCCGGGAACTGAGCTCACCCTCATCAAGCATCTGGGGACTGCCAAACCAACTCTTTAACGGAGGATTTTTTCTGTGAGCATGAAAGTGACCACCCGTCAGGTGGATGGAGTTACGATTCTCGACCTTAGCGGCCGCATCACCCTGGGGGAAGGCAGTGTGCAGCTTCGCGATGCCGTTCGCGATCTGCTGGCCAAGGGACAGAAGCAGATTCTGTTGAACCTGGGCGATGTGAACTACATCGATAGCTCGGGCATTGGCGAGTTGGTGAGCGCCTTTACCACCGTGCACAACCAGGGCGGCGACCTGAAGCTGCTGAATCTGACCAAGAAGGTCCACGACCTGCTGCAGATCACCAAGCTCTACACCGTCTTCGACATCAAGGACGACGAAGCCAGCGCCATCGCCTCTTTCGCCCGCTAGTCTTCACTGATTCCTGTTTCCAGCGAAGGGCTGCCGCAACCGGCAGCCTTTCGCTCTTTCCAGGCGCTTTTACTTCGAGCGTGCAGAGCCGTGATTCGAGCGCGTCGAGCCGTGATGGTTCACGTGCTCAATGACCTGCATGAATTCATTCACCCAGCGATGCACGTTGGCATGCTTGAGAAAACGCCGCAACTTGCGCATGCGCTCCTGCTGCTGATTCAGGGGCATCTCCAGCGCCTGTTCAAGCGCCCCGGCCACGCCTTCCAGGTCAAACGGATTCACCAGCAGCGCTCCGCGATACATCTCGGCCGCGGCCCCGGCAAACTCGCTCAGCACCAGCACGCCATGGTCATCGATGCGCGTGGCGCAGAATTCTTTCGCCACAAGGTTCATGCCGTCTTTGAGAGGCGTCACCAGCGCCACATTGGCAGCGCGATAGAGCGCCAGCAGCTCCTCGCGGGGAATGGAGCGGTGAATGTAGTGAATCGGCACCCAGCCCGGCTGCGTGAATTCGCCGTTGATGCTCGCCACCAGGTGCTCAATGCGCGCCTTGAGCGCCTCATAGCCGGGAATATTCTGCCGGCTCGGCACCACGATCTGCACCAGCCGCACGCGGCCCACCAGATCCGGCCGCCGGCGCAGCAGTGCCCCATAAGCGCGCAGCCGGTGCGGAATGCCCTTGGTGTAATCCTGCCGGTCCACGCCAAAGATCATCTGCCCCATGCCCATGCGCGCAATGATCGACCGCGTGCGCTCTTCCACCTCCGGCTCCCGGGCGGCCTGCGCAAACTCCTCAAAGTCGATCGAGATGGGAAAGTCCTGAATGACAATCCGGCGCCCCTGAAACATCACGTGATGCGCCGTGTGCGTCGAGGTCATCACGGCCTCGGGAACCAGCCGACGAAGGCAGCTTACCAGGTTGCGCGTGTCCCGCTCGGTCTGCAAGCCGATCAGGTCATACTGCAACAGCGAAAGCAGCAGATCGCGCCGCCACGGCAGCTTGGCAAATACGTCATAGGAAGGAAACGGCGTATGCAGAAAGAAGGCGACCCGGCCCTTGCAGCCGCGCTCACGCAGCGCAGCGGCCACGTGCATCAACTGGTAATCATGCACCCATAGCGTCTGATCGCCGCGATAGACGCTCATCACCGCATCGGCAAACTTGGCGTTGACCTTGCGGTAAAACTCCCAGTAGGCCGGCTCAAAGCGGCACTCGCCAATGAAATCATGGAAGAGCGGCCAGAGCACCTGGTTGGAAAAACCCTCGTAGAAGTTGCGGTCTTCCTGCTCGGTCACATAGATCGGCACGCAGGCGAATCCCTCATTGCGCGCTTCCTGCTGGAGCAGTTCCGTCGCGTGCTCGTCTTCATGCGTGCCGGCATTGCCGATCCACACGCCGCCCTTGTCCCTGAGAATCGGCAGCAACGCCGTCACCAGCCCGCCGCTGCTGCGCCGGGCCTTCGCCACGCCCTGATCGTGCTTGATCGACAGCGGCAGGCGATTCGAAACAATCACCACTTCGCGTTCTTTCATGCGATGCTCTCTTTCGTATGTTCCAGCCAGCGGTCAAGGAAGCGAATCAGCTCGCCGGGCGGCGTCAGATGAAACTTCGCGCAACTCTCGCGTGCTTCCGGCCGCACCAGGATGCCCAGTCCGCGCTCCCCGAGCACGGCAAACCCGTCTTCATCGGTCCAGTCATCGCCCAGAAACGCAGCCGGTGCGTCGTCCGGCTCCTCGGCCAGAATCTCCGCCACCACCTGCCCCTTGGTGCGCGAGCGCGACCGCAGCTCAATGCCGGACTCAAAGGGCATCATCTCGAGCGTGGCCGGGGCCTGCACGCTCGCAAAATAGGCCTCGGCGGCGTTCCGGATCGACCGCTGCGCCTCTTCCGGCAGACCGCGCCAGTGAACTGCCAGCGCCGTCGGCTTATGCTCCAACTGGTGTCCCCAGCCGCGCGCCGCCATCTCCTTCGCGAGTCCATCCACCACCTGCCGCTCCGCAGGATTCAGATCCACCACGCGATAACTGCCGTCGTGATCCAGGTGCTCGCGGCCATGCGATCCCCACATTTCCACCGGCTGCCGCAGCGGCAGCAGTTGCTTGAGGTCTTCAATCTGTCGGCCGCTGATGATCACCACCCGTCCCTGGGAGCGATCGGCCAGCGCCTCCAGCCGCTCGGAAACTCCCGCATACGGCACGGCCTGCATACGGTCCTGATGAAAGGGAGCCAGCGTGCCGTCATAATCCAGCAGCAACAGCCAACGGCGGCTCTGTTGCAGCATTTCCCAGAATTTCGCCTGCGCGGGGGCTCCTTCCCAGCCGGCAGGCAAGGTGTGGCAACTCAATTTTGTCGTCATTTCTTTACTTGGATGCAATAAATGAGGCAACCATTCCCCTCAGGCGGGCAAAAACTCCCGCGGATTTACACTCAATTAGCAATGAATTTGTCTCCCACCCATTTTCGCGCATCGATTCACGCCGTAGCCGGTCCACCGAAACCGCCCTCACAGGAAGCTCGCGCATGACCGCCGAAAAAAGCTCGCAACCCGGCACACACGCTCATTCCCACACAGTGGACATGCGTGTGACGGTCGCCGGCATTGAGTTCGCCAATCCGGTCATCGCCGCCAGCGGAACCTTTGCCTACGGCATCGAGTTTGAAGACATTGTTTCGCTGGATCGCATCGGCGGCTTCGTCACCAAAGGCATCTCGCGCGAACCCATGGCCGGCAACGCCGCGCCCCGGCTCATTGAGACCTCCGCCGGAATGATCAATGCCATCGGCCTGCAAAATATCGGTGTCGAGGCCTTTCTGCGCGACAAACTGCCTCCGCTCGCCCGCTATAAATGCGCCGTCATCGTGAACGTCTTCGGCTATCAGGTCGAGGATTATGTCGCTGTCATCCGCAAGCTGAACGAGGCCGAGGGCATTGCGGCCTACGAGATCAATGCCTCCTGCCCCAACACAAAGCACGGCGGCATGGCATTTGGCGCGGACCACGGCGCGCTGGCCGAACTGGTCGCACATTGCCGCCACTACTCCCGGCGGCCGGTCATTGTGAAGCTCTCGCCCAACGTCACTTCCATCGCGGCCATGGCGCGCTGTGCGGAATCCTCGGGCGCAGACGCCATTTCGCTGGTAAACACCTTCGTCTCACTCGCGATCGACGTCGAGACCCGCCAGCCCCGCATCCGCAACATCACTGGAGGGCTCTCCGGCCCGGCCATCAAGCCCATTGCCGTTCGCATGGTCTGGGAGGCGGCGCAGGCCGTCAAAATTCCGGTCATCGGCATGGGCGGCATCGCCACGGCAGAAGATGCCGTCGAATTCCTGCTGGCCGGGGCCACCGCCGTGCAGGTCGGCACGGCCAGCTATGCCGATCCACGCGCGATTGAGAATATCAGCCACTCGCTCGCGCACTGGTGCGCCCGGCGGCACATTGCCCGGGTCTCAGAGTTGACCGGAGCGATGGAACTGCCCACAAAGTGAGCAGTGAGACAAGCGCAAAAGCGCAAAAAGTCCGGGATCAGTCCCGGCCCTTTTCATTTCATCGAAATCTTGACTTAGAAAGCGCCGCGCTGAAAGCGGCTGCGCCACTCTTCCGGCAGGCGTGCCTGCAGCACCCGGGCCTGCGCCAGCGCCACTCCGGTCAGGTACATGGGGGCCGGCGTTGCCACGGCCACCAGCAGCCATGCCAGCAGCGAAACCAGCAGCCCTGCCAACGCCACCACCTGCAGCGTGAGCACCACAGCTATGTGCTGAATGTGAAAGATGAAGAGGGCAAAGGTCCTGAGCGGCTCGACCTTGTGGATGATCGCCAAAGCCAGCACAAACAACACACTCGACAGCGTGGTGACGCCAATCAGCACCACGTCAATGGCGCGATGCAGGCGTTGCCGCGACCGGCAAAATTGGCAGGTGGCAAGATGCTCTTCGTAATCGGTCCGCATCTCGGGCACAATTCCGGAGATGTCATAGCGCCAACTGGAAAGAATGTCGCCAACTACGGGATCGTTACAAGTCTTCATTGCCATATCACCCTCCTTGCAAGCTCAACCTGCTCTGCACGGCGTGAAAAAACGCCGGGAAGTTTCAGGAGGGGCATGGATAAGACTACCATTTTTGATCACAAAACAATAGGGTCCAGCGGCGCATGCTGCTCCGCCAGAAGTAACTTGTTTGCCAACAGGCTCATGTGGTTTCGAAGGGCCTGTTCCGCCGCCACCCTGGCCAGTTCCGGCATGTTGTTGCTCTCTGACAAATGCGCCAGCACCACATAAGCCGCCTGGCCGTCATAGGAGTTCTCCAGAAAGTCCGCCGCAGCGGCATTCGAGAGATGCCCCACCCGGGACATGACACGCTGCTTCACCGACCATGGATAGGGGCCGTCACGCAGCATATCCACGTCATGATTGGCTTCGAGCAGCAGCACATCACACTTTTTGAGATGAGCATGCACGTTGGGCGGGATGTACCCAAGGTCGGTCGCGAAACCTAATCGCACTCCCTCAACCTCAAAAACGAACCCCACCGGATCGACCGCATCGTGCGGAATGGTAAAAGGCCGAACCGCAATATCGCCGATGCAGAAGTCCGCGCCCGCCCGAAAGTACTCGACGCCCGGCAGCTCGCAGGGGTCTTTCTCCGGCTTGCTAGGCTCGGGGGCTTCCAGCTCGGCCTTGCTCTGGGCTGCTGCTGCCAGGTCGAGGGTCAGTTCCTCGCGCTCTTCCTGCGCCGCGTCTTGCGCCTCGTCGCCGTCGCTGGCCGGCTCCTTGCCGGCAGCGGTCATTGCCTTCTGCTGCTCCAGCCACTCGGCATAGGTGAGCCGTTTCCGGGGAGTCATCCAGCGCATCCAGGCGCGATGCGTGGCCTCAGTGAAATAAACAGGGATGCCCAGCTTGCGCGCCGTGACGGCGAGGCCCTGCACGTGATCCTGATGCTCATGCGTGATGAGGATGGCGTCGAGATCTTCAATGCTCTCGCCCATCGCCCGCATGCGCTTGAAAATCTCGCGGCACGACAGCCCTGCATCCACCAGCAGACGGGTGCGGCTGCTCGCCACCAGGGTGCTGTTGCCCTTGGAACCGCTGGCGAGTACTGTCATCCGAACCATAGCTTTGAGGATACGCCTGTTCGGTGTGAATCCAGCCGCCGAATTCCGGCCCCGCATCCCGGCGGCCACCTCACTCGTAGCGGAAGAATCCGCGCCCGCTCTTGCGCCCCATCCATCCGGCATCCACCATGCGAATCAGCAGCGGGCATGGGCGGTATTTCGGGTCGCCGAGCCCTTCGAGCAGCACGCGCATGATGTCGAGACACACATCGAGCCCGATGAAATCCGCCAGCGTCAGCGGCCCCATCGGATGCGCCATGCCAAGCTGAAATACCTGGTCCACGGCCTCGGGTGTAGCGACGCCCTCCATCACGGCATACATGGCCTCGTTGAGTAGCGGCATCAGCACCCGGTTGGAGACGAAGCCCGCGGCATCATTCACCTCGACCGGCGTCTTGCCGAGCTTTTCCGAGAGAGCCTTCACCGTATCGAACGTCGCCTGAGAGGTTGCCAGTCCGCGAATCACCTCCACCAGCTTCATCACCGGCACGGGATTGAAGAAGTGCATCCCGATCACCTGCTCCGGCCGGCCGGTGAAGGCAGCGAGCTTCGTGATCGAGATGGACGAGGTATTGCTCGCCAGAATCACCCCGGCCGGCGCGATGCGGTCAAGATCTTCAAAGATCTGCCGCTTCACCTCCAGACGCTCCGTCGCGGCTTCCACAATCAGATCGCAGTCGGCAAGCGCTCCCCGGTCGAGCGTCCCGGCAATGCGCGCCAGCGCCGCGTCGGCATCCTGCTGCGAGAGCTTGCCCTTGCTCACTTCGCGGCCGAGGTTCTTGCGGATGGTCTCGGTCCCGCGATCCAGAAAGCGCTGCTCCACCTCGCACAGCCGCACGTCAAATCCGCTTCTGGCAAAGACATGCGCAATGCCATTGCCCATGGTACCGGCGCCCAGCACCCCCACCCGTTTCACTTCGCTCACGCGATTGCTCCTTGTCGCAAATGTTCTCAGACGGCCCGGTTCAGACTCGTCAAAACAGGTGAGTGTATCAGTGAGGGAGCCAGGTGCGCGAGGCCACCCTCAAGCGCCGCGCAGTTTCACATCCGCAAACACAAAGCCGTCGCGCTCCACCACTTCCCCGCTCTCTATCAGAATCTCCTCGCGAAACATCGGCCCGGCATACACAAAGCTGTGAAATTCGCCGCGCTCGCCGCATGGGTCCACCTCCGGCGGCAACTCGGCGAGCAGCGCCGCATCCAGATCGCGCCCGGCAAATTCCTTGCCCAGCTTGCGCGGATCGACGCAGACCAGCCGAGTCTTCACACCCGCCGCGATCATCTCTTCAGCCAGCGCGCGCGTATCCAGTCCCCACAGCGGAAAGACCGGCTCCAGCCCTGTTCCAGCCAGCTTATCGATGCGGTATTGGCGCACGTCCTCGAGAAAAAGGTCGCCGAAGGCCATCGCCTCCACGCCCTCGTCACGCGCCTGCGCACAGGCCCCGGCCATGGCCGCCTCGTATTGCTCATTGCTGCAAGGCCATGGCAGCGGAACCGTCACCAGAGGCAGTCCCGCGGAGGCGGCCTGCGCCTCCACCAGCGCCCGGCGCGTGCTGTGCATGGCCACGCGATCAAAGTGGCCGTTCAACGTGGTGAGCAGTCCCACCACCTCTACATCGCCCTGTTGCCGCAGCATATGCAGAGCCCACGCGCTGTCTTTTCCGCTGCTCCAGCTCAACCAGACTCGTTTGCGTTTCACCGCTTCAGGGTATCGTGAAGCCGCGAACTCTATACTGATAGGACACATGCAGGTTTATCCCAAATTTATGCGCTCGGCGATGGCTACCGAGCATTTCCCGCCAGTCACCGCGCCGGAGTTCGCCTTCCTGGGCCGCTCCAACGTGGGCAAATCGAGCCTCATCAACGCGCTGCTCGGCTCAAAACAGGCCAAGGTCTCGTCCACGCCGGGGCGCACGCGCGCCATCAACTTCTTCAGCCTCACCACCTCGCCGGAGCGGCAGCAGCCGAACTTCCTCTTTGCCGATCTGCCGGGCTACGGTTACGCCAAGATTTCGAAATCCATCTCCGCCGAGTGGCCCAAGTTCATCGAGCCTTACCTCGCCGAACGGCCCAGCCTTGCGCTGTGCCTGTGCCTGGTGGACAGCAACATTCCGCCGCAGCCCAGCGACGCGCAACTGACGGAGTTCCTGCGCAGCATCGGACGGCCCTATCTCGTCGTGGCCACCAAGGCCGACCGCCTCTCAGGCAATGGACGCACCAAGGCCAAACAAACCCTGAGCCGCGCGCTCGAAGCAGAAAATCTGCTGCTGTGCTCGGCGAAGACCGGCCTGGGAATGAAAGAACTCTGGGGTGAAATTCATCGCGTGGCCGCCGAAGCAACCGAGGCCATGAAGCAGAACCAGCGCCCGCCGTCGGCCTAAGCTTCCGCCCGCACTTCGATCTGCGCGGCCAGCGCCACATCCTCAGCCAGCGCGGCCTGAAAGCGCTCAAGCTCTTCCGGATGCATGCGCACACTGCGCTCTGCCGCCAGCTTGCGTCCCAGGTAGCGCGGGGCGCGCTCCAGCCACAAGCGGCGCATGGGCGTCTCTGCCATGCGCGGATCGAGCGCATCCGCCGCCAGATGATCCACCTGTGTGAGAACGTGCAGCGGCACAAAGGCTCCGGCGCTGCGAAAACGCCACAGGACGCGCTGCCCAGCCGGTGCATCCTGATCCGCACCCAGCACCGCCGCGCCGCGCTCCTGAAGGACTGCGGCCGCTCCCTCCATGGCGCCCGCCAGCAAATCGGGCTGCAGGCCTCGCTCCACCATCTGCTGCGCGCAAGCCTCAAGGTCAGCCGCCATGCAGACGGAGACCGGCTGCTTCTTGCGCACTTCATTTTTCAGAATGCGCAGCGCCTCATCGAGATCATTCACCACGAAATCGCAGATGCCGAAGCGCAGCATCTGCTTGGCGCGCTCGCGATCCGCATCGACAGCCAGCACCGCTGCTCCGGCCACACATCCGGCCACCACGCTGGCGATGCCTTGCGGATCGAGGCCAAAGACGGCCATCAGGCGTCCGCCTGCCTGACCCTTCCATTGCGATTGTGAGACACGCATCACGTCCGCGCAGGCATCGTAAGCCTCCGCAACGGCAGGCAGGGCAATATCCAGGGGACAGGCGAGATTCATCGCCTTGATTTTAGGGGATGCGAGACACAACTGGACAGTCTTCGGCTACCAACTGGAGTACGGCTTCCCATTGGACCCCGTAGCATCCGAGCCGCTGTGGACGTCATCAATACCGCTCTGCTCTTCGTTTACATCCATCAAAGTGTCGCTCGAGTCTGTCACCCACGTCTGGCTGGAGTGAGTCATCGGGTCCGTCGGAATCGCGCGCAGATAACCCGCCTGCACCAGGTCGTCGAGCGACTGCGGCGCCTTGCCCTTGTCCATGGTGTAGGCATCGATAGCATCGCGCATGACGTGCAGGTCCTCTTTGAGCGCGGCCTCGCGGGCATTCTGAATCGCCGCCGTAAAGCGCGGCACGGCAATCGCCGTCAGAATCGCGATGATCATCATCACGACAATCAGCTCAATCAGCGTGAAGCCCTGCTCCCGCCTGCGAAGATGTTTCTGCACATTTACCACGTCGAGTATTTTGTCCCGTCCAGCGCTGTTCCGTCTGACAATGAGTACACATCAAAGACATTCTGGCCACCCCAAGAGGTACTGTCCGGGTCGTCCTGCATCGAGCGCATGCCCCACTTGGCGTGACCTGTCATCGGGTCGACAGGAATCTTGCGCAGGAACCGCACCGTCTTGCCCTGAATGTCCACTCCATCCACCAGCTTATGCAGGCTGGGCGGATAGTTCATGCTATCCACCTTGGTCTGAAAGGCGCCCTTGTCGGCGGCGTCATGATACGCATCAATGGCCGCGCGCATCTCCCATAGATCGTGGCGCAGCATCTGCTCTTTTTGCCGCTTGGCCTGAAAGCGCATCATCGGCAGCGCCGCCGCAGCCAGAATCGAGATGATCGTGACGGTCACGATCAGCTCAACCAGCGTCAGCCCGGTCTCGCCGCGGCTAGCCGCGCTCCCGCAGCCTGCTGGCTTGCGCTCTTGTCCGGACTGGAACGGAGAAACCACCTGTTACTGCACCTGCACCACAGCGAGCGAGCCCACGGCGGGCATGGTCTGCTGCTGGCTGTTGCGAATCACGGGCCGCGTAATCTGCACGGTCGCCGCGCCCGGAGCCTTTGCCTTGAAAGTAAGGACGCAGAGATTGCCGCTGCCGCTCACGCCCTTGACACCGGGTGGCCGCGAGGCGGAGATCTCCACATTGCCGCCGCCGTCATCGCGATGCACCAGCGCGACCGCCTGCCCGTCTTTGCCGAGGAAGCTCATCTGCGCTCGCCCGGCCCCTTGCAGATTGACGTTGACCAGGCTTAGACGTGAGGCGTCGTACTTGAGCTTCATCGGCACGGAGTACACATCCCGGCCGCCTTCCATATGCACCGCAAGCTGAAAGGTGCTGCCCGGCTTCACCGTCGTCTGGCTCGGCATGAGCTGCAACAAGGCCGGCGGACCGCTGCTCGCCTCCTGGGTCATCTGCTGCATCGCCTGATGCGCAACGGCCTGGGGCGACGTCTGTGGCTGTGCAGGCTGGGTCACGGAAGATTGCGCCTGTGCAGCTTGTGTTCCCGCGGCCGGGGTCTGCGCCGCGGGGGCAGGCTGTGGAGCGGGTTCCCCCTGGCTGACTGTGCGCACCTGGAAGGCGTCACTGGTGCCGGTATCAATCGGCTGCAGATCATTGGGATTCGTCGTCGGCGCGCTCACCACATGCGGAATCAGCAGAATGACCAGGTCATCTTTCGAGACGGTATGATCATGCACGCCAAAGATGTATTTGAGCAGCGGCAGTTCTGACAGCCCCGGCGTGCCGCTCAGCGAATTGCTGGTCTGTACCTGCCGGATGCCGCCAATCAGATTGGCTTCGCCGTTCTTGAGGCGAATCGTTTCGTCGGCCACGCGCTGCGTGATGATCGGCTCATCGACGCCTCCCAGATTCTCGGTGCCGTTGGTCGAGGAGACGTCAATCTTCACCTTCATCGACACATCGCGGTCAGAGAGCACGGTGGGTTTCACGTCAATGTTCACGCCCACGTCAAGGTACTGGAACTGCGTGTTGACAAGCGAGCTGACGATGGCCGTGGCCGCGCCGGTCTGGTAAGAGCCAGTGGCGACGGGCAGCTTCTCGCCGATCTTCAACTGCGCGTCCTGACCGTCCGAGGCGCGAATGCGCGGCTCCTGGATGATCTGCGTATCGGTATTGGTCAGCAGCAGATCGGCCTCCGCCTGACCGATGGTGACGGCAAAGTTATTCGAGTTCAGGTGAGCAAGATTGTTGAGCGTCAGGCTGCTCGAAGTCGAACTGGAACTTGAGCTGGAACTGCTGCTCGAAGACGAACTGGAACTGCTGCTCGACGTCGATGCCTGCAGGTTCACCGTCGCGGTCTGAGGCAACTGCAGACCGATCTTGCGCTCGAAGTTGCGGCTCACTTC